>NZ_JCAXDV010000004.1:0-325602 GCF_059758585.1 Acinetobacter sp. GQ146 | reverse complement strand
AGGTACATAAGTTTTAAGTCGAGAATTTCGATTCTCGACTTACTCTGCAGGCTAGTAGTTCAATTGGTAGAGCGTCGGTCTCCAAAACCGAATGTTGGGGGTTCGAGTCCCTCCTAGCCTGCCACTTTTTTAGTAAAAGAGCTTGATGCTGGCTAAACTAGTCATATAATAAATCGCGAATTCTACGACGAGTAAAAAAATGTCGAATGATAAATCGCGTGACGCATTAAGCGACGCGCCAATCCCTCAAAGAAATAATTCAGCTGAAGTTGTTAGTTCTGGCTCTCCATTAGATGTTGTACTATGGATTATTGCATTGATTTTGCTCATTGGTGCAACCATGGTTAATCAACACTTGCCAGCCTACTGGGCAGCAGCAAATGATATTTGGGTGCGTGTTGGTGTAATTTTGTCTTGTATCGTAGTGGCTTTAGGTTTATTATACGCCACCCATCAAGGCAAAGGCTTTGTTCGTTTGCTAAAAGATGCGCGTATTGAGTTACGTCGTGTCACATGGCCAACCAAGCAAGAAACCATGACCACATCTTGGCAGGTGCTTGCAGTAGTCCTTGTTGCATCCATTTTACTGTGGTGCTTTGATTACATTTTAGGCTGGTTAATGAAGTTTATTATCGGGTAAGAGAGCTATGAAACGTTGGTACATTATTCATGCCTATTCAGGCTATGAAAAACAAGTGATGCGTTCACTTAATGATCGAATCCAGCGTAGCGCTGTAGCCGATAGCTTTGGTGAAGTCCTCGTTCCTACTGAAGAAGTAGTGGAAATGAAGGATGGTAAGAAACGTAAGTCTGAACGTAAATTCTTTCCTGGCTATGTATTGGTCGAAATGGAAATGAATGATGAAACTTGGCACATTGTTAAAGAATGTCCAAAAGTTTTAGGTTTTATTGGTGGTACGGCAGAAAAGCCTGCACCAATTACACAACGTGAAGCAGATGCGATTCTTGCTCGCGTACGCAATACTGGTGAAGCACCTCGTCCGAAGACGATGTTTGAACCAGGCGAAGAATTACTCGTAATTGACGGTCCATTCACCGACTTTAAAGGCGTGGTGGAAGAAGTTCTGTACGATAAGTCACGTTTAACGTTGACGATTAATGTATTTAATCGACCAACACAAGTTGAATTGGAATTTCGTCAAGTCGAAAAAACAATTTAATCTGAATTGGTTAAAAACGCCCGATTTTTTGAATCGGGCATTGTTGTTGTAGTGATTTTCACTACATGAAATATTGGGGAGCTTTAAAAGGCGTTCGTACCCAGAGGTAATTGAAATGGCTAAGAAGATTGACGGCTATATCAAGCTGCAAGTTCCAGCTGGTAAAGCAAATCCATCTCCACCGATTGGTCCTGCACTAGGTCAACGTGGTGTTAACATCATGGCATTCTGTAAAGAATTCAATGCTGCGACACAAAAAGTTGAACCAGGTCTTCCAATTCCAGTAGTGATTACTGTGTACAACGACAAGTCGTTCACATTCATCATGAAAACTCCACCTGCATCTATTCTTCTTAAGAAAGCTGCTGGTATCCAAAAGGGTTCATCTGTACCTAACAAAACTAAAGTTGGTAAGTTGACTCGTGCTCAGTTAGAAGAAATCGCGACTACTAAAGAGCCAGATTTAACTGGTGCTGATTTAGACGCTCGTGTTCGTACCATCGCTGGTTCTGCACGTTCTATGGGCTTGGAAGTGGAGCTATAAGACATGGCAAAGTTAACTAAACGTCAAAAAGCCATTGCTGCTGCTATTGAAGCAAACAAAGTTTACACTTTAGAAGAAGCAGTAGCTGTTCTTGCTGGTCTTCCTGCTGCGAAATTCAAAGAATCTTTGGATGTTGCGGTAAACCTAGGTGTTGACCCTCGTAAATCTGACCAAGTTGTTCGTGGTGCGACTACACTTCCTGCAGGTACTGGTAAAACTGTACGTGTTGCTGTGTTTGCTCAAGGCGCGGCTGCAGAAGCGGCTAAAGCTGAAGGCGCTGACATCGTTGGTTTTGATGATCTTGCTGAAAGTATTCAAGCGGGTAACCTTGACTTTGACGTAGTAATTGCTGCTCCAGATGCAATGCGCGTTGTAGGTAAATTAGGTACGATCCTTGGTCCACGTGGTTTGATGCCAAACCCGAAGGTGGGTACTGTAACTCCTGACGTAGCTGGTGCAGTTAAAAATGCAAAAGCTGGTCAAGCACGTTACCGCGTAGACAAAGCTGGTATCATCCATGCTGCGATCGGTCAAGTAGATTTCTCTGCTGAAGCTGTTCGTCAAAACGTTGAAACTTTGATTGCAGACTTGAAACGCTTAAAGCCTGCAACTTCTAAAGGTGTATACATCAAAAAGATCACTTTGAGCTCAACTATGGGTCCTGGTCTTGTTGTTGATGTAAACAACGTTTCTAACTAAGTTTTTACTTAGACAGAATTTTAAAGCCCTGAGTAAAAATCAAAGCACTGCTTTGATTTTTACGCAAGAAACGCTCTGTCGTATTTTGCGAACTTAGGCAAACTTTGAATTGATAAATGTATGTTTATCAGCGTCAAAGACCTCGGGCGAAATGAGTTTTATGCTCTTTTCTTAATAGTCCAGCCTGAGTAGACGCGGTGGTGTGATTTATTCCTCCTCCGCGTGTAAGTTTGAAAGAACTTACGAATTGGGGTGTACCTAAGCAGGTACATAAATCACCGTTAGGAGGTTTTACAATGGCTCTTCTTATCGAAGACAAAAAACAGATCGTTGCAGAAGTAAGCGAAGTTGCTTCTAAAGCGTTTTCTGTTGTTGTGGCTAACTATCAAGGTTCAAGCGTAGAGCAATTGACACAACTTCGTGTTGAAGCTCGTAAGTTGGGTGTTACTACACGTATCGTGCGTAATACTTTAGCTAAACGCGCTCTTCAGGATACTCAATTTGATATCTTGAATGATGACCTTGTTGGCCCAACCATTCTCGGTTTCTCAACTTCTGAAGATGACATGGGTGCAGCTGCACGCTTGTTCGAAGAATTTGCAAAAACTAACAAAGCATTTGAACTTAAAGCTGCAGCATTTGACGGCAAAGTTTACCAAGGTGCTGAAGTTAGCGTTATCGCAAATCTTCCGAACCAAGAAAAAGCGCTTACTATGCTTGCATCTGTTCTTCAAGCTCCTATTTCGAAATTGGGTCGCCTTATTACAGCGCTCAAAGAGAAAAACGAGTCAGAAGCGGCTTAATCCTATTTCCACACCATTCAATATCCATTTGGAGTTATTCTCATGGCTTTAACAAACGAAGAAATCTTAAACGCAGTTGCTGAAAAAACAGTTCTTGAACTTGTTGAATTAATTTCTGCTTTCGAAGAAAAATTTAACGTATCTGCTGCTGCTGTAGCTGTTGCTGCTGCTCCTGGCGCTGCTGCTGCTGCTGAAGAACAAACTGAATTCAACGTTGAGTTGACTTCTTTCGGTGCTAACAAAGTTGCTGTAATTAAAGCAGTTCGTGAAGCTACTGGCCTTGGTCTTAAAGAAGCTAAAGATATGGTTGAAGGCGCTCCTGCAGTTCTTAAAGAAGGCGTGTCTAAAGAAGAAGGCGAAGAACTTAAGAAGAAACTTGAAGAAGCTGGTGCTACAGTTACTCTTAAGTAATCTTAAGAGGAGTCGATTTTTTATAATCGGCTCCACAAATTGGCTGATGGCTCTTGGGTCATCAGCCTTTTTGCGTTACAATAATCGGCTCGACTTTAATTTGTTTGATTTAAAAATCATCAAATTTAAACAATAAAGACAAATATTAAACGCTTACCAATATTTTTCTATTCAAAAAATATTGTTAAGCGTTTTAATACCACTAAAAATTGCAGCATTTGTAAACAGTGGTGGCCATATCGGCCTGCGTAATTCCTTCTAAACCCGTTCTGCAGGCGGGTTTAGTTTACTTTCCGAGGACTCCAGATGGCATACTCATATACCGAAAAGAAACGGATCCGTAAGAATTTTGGTAAATTGCCCCAAGTAATGGATGCTCCGTACTTGCTGTCGATCCAGGTCGACTCGTACAGAACATTCCTTCAAGATGGTAAAACTCCAAAAAACCGCGAAGATATCGGTCTCCAAGCCGCATTTCGTTCAGTTTTTCCTATAGAAAGTTATTCTGGCAATGCTGCTTTAGAATTTGTTGAGTATAGTCTTGGTAAACCTGAGTTTGATGTGCGCGAATGTATTCTTCGTGGCTCAACTTATGCGGCACCAATGCGCGTAAAAATTCGTTTGATCATTAAAGATCGTGAAACGAAATCAATCAAAGACGTACGCGAGCAAGAAGTCTACATGGGTGAAATGCCACTCATGACAGAAAACGGGACTTTCGTGATCAATGGTACTGAGCGTGTAATCGTATCTCAGTTACATCGTTCACCAGGCGTGTTCTTTGACCATGACAAGGGTAAAACTCACTCAAGCGGTAAAGTGCTTTATTCAGCACGTATTATTCCTTACCGTGGTTCATGGTTAGATTTTGAATTTGACGCGAAAGACTTAGTCTATGTACGTATTGACCGTCGTCGTAAATTACTTGCGACTGTGGTACTTCGTGCATTGGATTATAGCAATGAACAAATTCTAGACTTGTTCTACGAGAAAGTACCTGTCTACTTAGACATGGGTAGCTACCAAATTGACCTTGTTCCAGAACGTCTACGTGGCGAAATGGCGCAATTCGACATTGCCGACAATGACGGTAAAGTGATTGTTGAACAAGGTAAACGTATTAACGCACGTCATGTTCGTCAAATGGAAGCAGCTGGCTTAACCAAGCTTCCTGTACCAGATGAATACTTGTACGAACGTATCACTGCTGAAGACATCACTTTACGTGATGGCGAAGTCATTTCTGCCAATACACTGTTAAGCCATGAAATCATGGTGAAATTGGCTGAAGGCGGCGTGAAACAGTTCAACATTCTATTCACGAATGACATTGATCGTGGTTCATTCATCGCGGATACGTTACGTGCAGATACCACAACAGGTCGTGAAGAAGCACTTGTTGAAATCTACAAAGTAATGCGTCCAGGCGAGCCACCGACAAAAGAAGCGGCTGAAAACTTATTCAACAACTTGTTCTTCTCTTCTGAGCGTTATGACTTATCGCCAGTGGGTCGTATGAAGTTCAACCGTCGTTTAGGTCGTCCTTATGAAGTGGGTACTGACCAGAAGTCGCGTGAAGTTGAAGGTATTCTGTCGAACGATGATATCACTGATGTATTAAAAACATTGGTTGAGATCCGTAACGGTAAAGGCGAAGTGGACGATATCGACCACTTAGGTAACCGTCGTGTGCGTTCAGTTGGTGAAATGACTGAAAACCAATTCCGTGTTGGTTTGGTACGTGTTGAACGTGCTGTAAAAGAGCGTTTAAGCCAAGCTGAAACAGATAACTTGTCTCCGCAAGATTTGATCAATGCGAAACCAGTTGCTGCTGCCATCAAAGAATTCTTTGGTTCAAGCCAGTTATCTCAGTTCATGGATCAAAACAACCCATTGTCTGAGATTACACACAAACGTCGTGTATCGGCACTTGGTCCTGGTGGTTTGACGCGTGAACGTGCAGGCTTTGAGGTACGTGACGTACACCAAACTCACTATGGTCGTGTATGTCCAATTGAAACGCCTGAAGGTCCAAACATTGGTTTGATCAACTCGCTTTCTGTTTATGCGAAATGTAACAATTTCGGTTTCTTGGAAACACCATACCGTAAAGTGGTTGATGGTCGTGTAACAGACGAAGTTGAATACCTATCTGCGATTGAAGAAGTAGGCACGGTTATTGCGCAAGCCGACTCTGCAGTAGATGCAGACAATCATTTGACTGAAGAATTCGTTTCTGTACGTCACCAGGGTGATTTCGTACGTATGCCGCCTGAAAAAGTGACGCATATGGACGTATCTGCTCAACAGGTTGTATCTGTTGCTGCATCATTGATTCCGTTCCTTGAACACGATGACGCGAACCGTGCATTAATGGGTTCGAACATGCAACGTCAGGCTGTTCCGACATTATTGGCTGACAAGCCATTAGTGGGTACAGGTATGGAAGCGAACGTAGCGCGTGACTCGGGTGTGTGTGTTATCGCAAACCGTGGTGGTGCGATTGAGTACGTCGATGCTTCTCGTATCGTAATTCGTGTGAACGAAGAAGAGATGGTGGCAGGTGAAGCAGGTGTAGATATCTACAACCTGATCAAGTACACGCGTTCTAACCAAAATACATGTATCAACCAAAACGTTGTCGTGCGTATGGGCGATAAAGTTGCTCGTGGTGACGTATTGGCTGACGGTCCATCAACAGATGGCGGTGAACTTGCGCTTGGTCAAAACATGCGCGTGGCGTTCATGACGTGGAATGGTTATAACTACGAAGACTCGATCTTGCTTTCTGAGCGTGTGCTTCAAGAAGACCGTTTAACCTCGATTCACATCCAAGAATTATCATGTGTCGCACGTGATACGAAGTTGGGTGCAGAAGAAATTACAGCCGATATCCCGAACGTAGGTGAAGCTGCACTTTCTAAACTGGATGAATCAGGTATTGTTTATATCGGTGCTGAAGTTGCTGCAGGTGACATCCTTGTTGGTAAAGTCACTCCTAAAGGCGAAACTCAATTAACACCTGAAGAAAAATTGCTTCGTGCAATCTTCGGTGAAAAAGCGGCGGATGTAAAAGACTCTTCTTTACGTGTTCCGTCTGGCACTAAAGGTACGGTGATCGATGTTCAAGTCTTCACGCGTGATGGCTTAGAGAAAGATGAACGTGCACTTGCGATTGAGAAAGCTCAATTAGATGCTTACCGTAAAGACTTGAAAGAAGAATACAAAATCTTCGAAGAAGCAGCACGTGAACGTATTGTTCGCTTGTTGACCGGTCAAGAGTCTAATGGCGGTGGCGGCACTAAGCGTGGCGACAAACTTTCTGAAGATATGTTGTCTGGCCTAGAGTTAGTTGACTTACTTGAAATTCAACCGACTGACGAAGCTATTGCTGAGCGTTTAACGCAAATTCAAGTGTTCTTGAAAGAGAAGAGCTTTGAAATTGATGAGAAATTTGCTGAGAAAAAACGCAAACTTTCTACAGGTGATGAACTGACAACTGGCGTATTGAAAGTTGTGAAGGTTTACCTCGCAGTTAAACGTCGTATCCAGCCTGGTGATAAGATGGCGGGTCGTCACGGTAACAAGGGTGTTGTATCTAACATCTTGCCTGTTGAAGACATGCCGCATGATGCCAATGGTGTGCCAGTTGATATCGTATTGAACCCGTTGGGCGTACCGTCGCGTATGAACGTGGGTCAGATTCTTGAAACTCACTTGGGTATGGCAGCGAAAGGTTTGGGCGATCAAATCGATAAGATGCTCAAACAACAACGTGAAATTGCTGAATTACGTATCTTCCTTGACAAGATCTACAACAAAGTGGGCGGTCAGCAAGAAGATCTAGACAGCTTAACTGATGATGAAATCTTAACCTTGGCAGGTAACTTGCGCGCTGGTGTGCCTTTGGCTACGCCAGTATTTGATGGTGCTGAAGAAAGCCAAATCAAAGAGTTACTTGAACTTGCTGAAATTCCACGTTCTGGTCAAACAGTTCTTTATGATGGACGTACAGGTGAGCGTTTCGATCGTCCTGTAACTGTAGGTTATATGTACATGCTCAAGTTGAACCACTTGGTTGACGACAAGATGCATGCACGTTCTACTGGTTCTTACTCATTAGTAACGCAACAACCATTGGGTGGTAAAGCTCAGTTCGGTGGTCAGCGTTTCGGTGAGATGGAGGTCTGGGCACTTGAGGCTTACGGTGCAGCTTACACGCTTCAAGAAATGCTTACTGTGAAGTCGGATGACGTTGAAGGTCGTACCCGTATCTATAAGAACATTGTAGATGGTAACCATTACATGGACCCAGGTATGCCTGAGTCGTTCAACGTATTGACCAAAGAGATCCGTTCTTTAGGTATCAACATTGAACTGAAAAATGGTGACTAATTAGTTCCATTTAATCCCCCCAGCCCCTTTGAGAAAGGGGGAGTTCCCACTCAAAAGGGTAGGAGCTTCCCTCCTTAGAACAAGAAGGGATTGAGGGAGGATTACTCAGTTAAAAAACAATATTTGTGACCCAGTCGAGAAGTGAAAATCTCCTCGACACACGGAGAAAAAAATTGAAAGACTTGCTCGATATCATGCGCAAAAAGACGGACTCAGACGGTCATGCTCCTGTAGAGTTTGATCGCATCCGTATTGGTCTTGCGTCACCAGAAATGATTAAGTCATGGTCTCACGGTGAAGTGAAAAAGCCTGAGACAATTAACTATCGTACGTTCAAGCCAGAACGTGATGGTTTATTCTGTGCCAAAATTTTTGGTCCAGTCAAAGATTACGAATGCTTGTGTGGTAAATACAAGCGTATGAAATACAAAGGCGTCATTTGTGAAAAATGTGGCGTTGAAGTAACAACTGCGAAAGTTCGTCGTGAGCGTATGGGTCACATCGAATTGGCTTCTCCAGTTGCACACATCTGGTTCTTGAAATCATTACCAAGCCGTATCGGTTTGCTTCTTGATATGACGTTACGTGATATCGAACGCGTATTGTATTTCGAATCTTATGTAGTTACTGACCCAGGTATGACTCCATTTGAGAAATACCAACTTCTTAACGATGAAGAATACTTCAATGCGTTAGAAGAACACGGTGATGAATTCACTGCGAAAATGGGTGCAGAAGCGGTTCAAGACTTGTTAAAAGACATCGATCTTGAAGCTGAGATTTCTCGTCTTCGTGAAGAAATTCCACAAACAACTTCTGAAACGAAGTTGAAAAAAGCGTCTAAGCGCTTGAAATTGATGGAAGCATTCAAAGAGTCGAACAACAAGCCTGAATGGATGGTGATGAACGTACTTCCAGTACTTCCACCAGATCTTCGTCCGTTGGTTCCTCTTGAAGGTGGTCGTTTCGCGACTTCTGACTTGAACGATCTTTACCGTCGTGTGATTAACCGTAACAACCGTTTGAAGCGTCTTCTTGACCTTGCTGCGCCAGACATCATCGTACGTAACGAAAAACGTATGTTACAAGAGTCTGTAGATGCGTTGCTGGATAACGGTCGTCGTGGTCGTGCAATTACGGGTTCGAACAAGCGTCCATTGAAATCTTTGGCAGATATGATCAAAGGTAAGCAAGGTCGTTTCCGTCAAAACTTACTTGGTAAGCGTGTTGACTACTCTGGTCGTTCGGTAATTACCGTAGGTCCTAACCTTCGTTTACACCAATGTGGTCTTCCGAAGAAAATGGCACTTGAATTATTCAAGCCATTTATTTTCGCGAAATTACAAGCATCAGGTCAGGCAACAACCATTAAAGCTGCGAAGAAAATGGTTGAGCGTGAGACGCCGGAAGTTTGGGACGTTCTAGCATCGGTGATTCGTCAACATCCAGTCATGTTGAACCGTGCACCAACACTTCACCGTTTGGGTCTTCAAGCGTTTGAACCGATCCTAATTGAAGGTAAAGCAATCCGTTTACATCCGCTCGTTTGTGCTGCGTTTAACGCCGACTTCGACGGTGACCAAATGGCGGTACACGTACCATTAACACTAGAAGCGCAATTAGAAGCGCGTGCGTTAATGATGTCGACCAACAACATCTTGTCACCTGCAAACGGTGAACCAATCATCGTTCCATCTCAGGACGTGGTATTGGGCTTGTATTACATCACGCGTGATGCAATCAATGCCAAAGGTGAAGGCATGGTGTTTGCGGATACTCACGAAGTAAACCGCGCATTAGCAACAGGTCAAGTGGCATTACACGCTCGTGTTAAAGCGCGTGTACACCAAACTGTGATTGATGAAAACGGTAACCGTGAACAGCAAACCATTGTTGTAGATACGACACCAGGTCGCTGCTTGCTTTGGGAAGTTGTACCTGAAGGTATGGATTTCCAACAAATTAACGTTGAGATGACCAAGAAAAACATCTCGAAGTTAATTAACTCTTGCTACCGTAAATTAGGTTTGAAAGATACCGTTATCTTTGCTGACCAATTGATGTACCTTGGTTTCCGTCAAGCGACACGTTCAGGCGTATCGGTGGGTATGGAAGACATGGTTATTCCACCAGCGAAATATTCAATTATTGAAAAAGCTGAAACTGAAGTTCGTGAAATTGAACAACAGTTTGAACAAGGTTTCGTAACCGCGGGTGAGCGCTACAACAAAGTAGTCGATATCTGGGCACGTACCAACGACCAAGTTGCAAAAGCAATGATGGACAACTTGTCTTACACCACTGTGAAAAACAAACAGGGTGAAGACGAGAAGCAAAAATCATTCAACAGTATCTACATGATGTCTGACTCTGGTGCCCGTGGTAGTGCGGCGCAGATTCGTCAGCTTGCAGGTATGCGTGGTTTGATGGCAAAACCAGATGGCTCGATCATTGAAACGCCAATTAAGGCGAACTTCCGTGAAGGCTTAACGGTACTTCAGTACTTTATTTCAACGCACGGTGCGCGTAAAGGTTTGGCCGATACTGCATTGAAAACTGCGAACTCTGGTTACTTAACACGTCGTCTTGTTGACGTCGCGCAAGACTTGGTAATTACTGAGCCAGATTGTGGTACGTTGGGCGGTCTGGTTATGACTCCGTTCATTCAGGGCGGTGACGTGATCGAGAACTTAGGTACTCGAGTATTAGGTCGTGTAGTTGCTGAAGACGTGAAGAAAGCAGGTTCTGACGAAGTTCTTCTTCCACGTAACACTTTAATTGATGAAAAACTTGCGAACTTCCTTGAAGAAGCGGGTGTCGATGAAGTTAAAGTACGTTCAGTTGTAAACTGTGAATCTACCTTTGGCGTATGTGCGAAATGTTACGGTCGTGACTTGGCACGTGGTCACTTGGTGAACCCAGGTGAATCTGTGGGTGTAATGGCTGCTCAATCAATTGGTGAGCCGGGTACACAGTTAACGATGCGTACCTTCCACGTGGGTGGTGCTGCAAGCCGAACTTCTGCTGCGAACAGTGTACAAGTCCGTAACAAAGGTACTGTACGTTTCCATAACGTGAAAACTGTACAGCATGCAAAAGGTCACTTGGTCTCTGTTTCTCGTTCAGGTGAAATTGGTATTGCTGATGACTTAGGTCGTGAGCGTGAGCGTTATAAACTGCCATACGGTGCGTCAATCTTGTTGAAAGATGGCGAAGCTGTAGAAGCTGGTGGTATCGTAGCGACTTGGGATCCGCATACACATCCACTCGTGACTGAAGTTGCAGGTAAAATCCGTTTCAGCCAAATCGCTGATGGTGTTACAGCAACATCGAAAACTGATGATGCAACAGGTATGACGACTGTTGAAATCTTGCCTGTAACAGCACGTCCTGCTTCTGGTAAAGATTTACGTCCTGCAGTGGTATTAGATACTGCTGATGGCGGCGAACAGTTCTACTTCTTGCCACAAAACACCATTCTTTCTGTCCGTGATGGCGAAACTATTGGTGTGGGTGACGTTATTGGTCGTGTACCACAAGAATCTTCACGTACTCGTGATATTACCGGTGGTCTTCCACGTGTTGCGGACTTGTTCGAAGCACGTAAGCCGAAAGAGCATGCAATCTTGGCAGAAGTGTCAGGTATCGTGAGCTTTGGTAAAGAGACCAAAGGTAAGAACCGTCTGGTAATTACTCCAGATGATGGTTCTGAAATCTACGAAGAGTTGATTCCAAAATGGCGTCAAATCAACGTGTTTGAAGGTGAGCATGTGAACCGTGGTGAAACCATTTCTGATGGTCCACAAAACCCACATGACATTTTACGCCTGAAAGGTGAAGTTGCATTAACCAACTACATCGTGAACGAAGTTCAAGACGTTTACCGTCTCCAAGGTGTAAAAATTAACGACAAGCACATTGAAGTGATTGTCCGTCAGATGTTACGTAAAGTAGACATCACTGACGGTGGCGATACCAGCTTCATCAAAGGCGAACAAGTGGATTACATCCGTGTTGTCGGTGAAAACCAAGCTGTACTTGCTCAGAACAAGTTCCCAGCGAAGTTTGAACGCCAGTTGATGGGTATTACCAAAGCGTCACTTTCTACTGACTCGTTCATCTCTGCTGCATCGTTCCAGGAAACCACACGTGTGTTAACTGAAGCGGCTGTAACAGGTAAAGAAGATGATTTACGTGGCTTGAAAGAGAACGTCGTTGTAGGTCGTTTGATTCCTGCAGGTACTGGTTTGGCTTACCATTTAGAACGTCGTCGCCAAGAAGCAGAAGCTGCAGAGCTTGAGCTTCACAATGACTTCTCTGATGTTGACCAAGCACTGAGCCAAGCATTTAATGATGAGTTTAATGGTCTGTAATTAGTCCTTAAATTCTGATAAAAAGCCACCTTCGGGTGGCTTTTTTACATTATGACGCAGAACAACTATAAAAAATCACATTAGCAAAATGGTAAGGTTCTATGCTTAAACGTAAAGCAAAAATCAATGATAAACAAAGGTATTAAAAATATGAAAGTTAACAATAAATTAATGTCTTGTATGTTAGGAACGCTGGTTTGCAGTTCAGTATGGGCGGCACCGATGCCTAACACGATTGTGATTGAAGATAAAGCTGTCGTGCCGATTGTGAAAACTCAAATCATTCGCAGCATGCCAGGCAAAGAGCCTGTGAGAACTGTGAATGCCACCATTTTTGAAGTGAGCAATAAAGGCAAAGATGTGGTTGCACGTGATGTGGTGATTGTGGATGACAAAGCTGAATTTTCTGATGAAAAAATGAAAGCACCGATGCTACAAAAAGGCAGTGTCATTGTACCGACTTCAAAAATTGAAGTAGATTCCAAAGTGATGCGAGAGGGTGAGGTGATTGCAGAAGCTAAGCATCTAGATGCTTCAGGAATAGAATTTAAACAAGGGCAAGAACCTGTTCAGAAAAATTTGAAAATTGATCAAGTGAAAAATCCTGAACATAGCAAGAGCGCGACCCACGCAGTGATCCAGAGTGATGGCAAGACCACCAAAGATGTGATGGTGATTAAAGAGCAATAAATATTCTGTACTTCAACATCTTTCTTATTACAAAATCCTCGTAATTTTACGAGGATTTTTATATAAAACTCCATCTTCAATCCTCATTGCTGTTGTATGGTATTCCTCATGAAAATGGGAAATGGAGAGACGCTCATGAAAAAATTATTGAATTTGGCAGCCATTGCCACGGTTTCTACATTTTTGTTCACTGGGTGTAGCAATATGTCTGCATCAGAACAGCGTATTGGCGCAGCTGCATTAGGCGGGGCTGTTGGTGGTGGTGTAGGAAGCAACATCGGTGGCAGTACTGGGGCTGCTTTAGGCGCGGGTGCAGGGGCTGCTGTGGGCAGTAAATCACAAAATGGCTCGACTCGAAATGCGACCTATAGTGGCGTAGGTGCGGGTATTGGCTCGGTTATCGGCAAATCTATTTTTGGTGGTAGTACAGGTGCTGCAATTGGTGGTGCAATCGGTGGTGGTGCTGGGGCAGCAATCGAGAACAACAACCGCTAAGATGGGCGGATGAGGCGAAAAGGCACGGTATGTGCCTTTTTTTATGCACGATCAGATTTGGGTTTTTTACGACGGATATAGACCGTTTTCTCTACTTCAGCAATACGAACTCCCGCATCATCATAAATATTTAACAGATAAACACGATTAATGGGGGAATAATCTTCCGTCAAGGATTTAATGTGTTGGATCTCAGCCGCATCAAGTCGAATATCTGTATAGACTGTTCCACGGCCAGGCGATAAAAACTGGATCTTGGCTGCTTTGTCCCACACGATGTATTTTGAGCCAAGGTGATGCATCAGCAACAACATGTAGAATGGATCTACCATGGAATACAAACTGCCACCAAAATGTACACCGACGATGTTTTGATTTTTACGTGTCAAAGGCATTTTGACCCGAATATGGTAATTCGCCAAGTCTAAACGGTCGACTTGGATCCCTGCACCGCGGTAGGGGGCATAACGATTGAGCATGAATTTGGTGAGTGTTGGAAAATTTTGTAATTTTTTGAGAATACTCATCGTATAAAATAGTTCTTTTAGGGGGATGATTTCATCTTAACCGTAGTCCTTAAAAATGCAAATCTACAGCCGTTAGTTCGTCTGAATCTAGAAAAAATACGATAAAACAAAAAAGGAAAAAAGCTATGCAAGTGCAAACGCAGTGGGTAACCAGTTCCGATCAGCAACGTTTATATGTCAAAACATGGGGCAATGTTGAGCATCCCGCATTAGTTCTTGTACATGGTTATCCTGATAATCAGGAGGTATGGGAGCGAGTTATTCAGCACTTGGTCGATCAGTTTTATATCGTGACCTATGATGTACGCGGGGCGGGACAGTCTTCCACACCCAAGACGATTCAAGCCTATGCTTTGTCACAACTTTCACAAGACTTACAAGCTGTGGTCGATGCCGTCTTAGCAGAGCGTGATTTTCATTTGGCTGCGCATGACTGGGGATCCATTCAATCTTGGGAATCGGTGACGGATATCGATTTTGGACAACGGATTTTATCTTTTAGCAGTATTTCAGGTCCATGTTTAGATCATGCCGCGTATTGGATGCGGGAACAACTGCAAAAGCAGCCACGACAGTTTTTAAAACAGTTATCCAAGTCTTGGTATATCATGGCTTTTCATTTGCCGCTGATCGCCCCTACGCTTTGGCGCTTTTTTAAACCGAAACACTGGGGGCAGTTCTTGCAACATTTAGAGCAGACCCAGAATCTACCGCTGAATGGACATATTGCCCAAGATGGGCAGTATGGTGTGGGGTTGTATCGCGCCAACTTTATTCCAAGGTTGAGTAAACCGCGGCAGCGTTTTGCACAGTGTGCAGTACAAGCAATTGTTTTAAAAAAAGATAATTTTGTCAGTCCAGCATTGATTGATGAAATGCCCAAATGGACTCAGAAATTTCAAAGGGTTGATTTAGACGCGAATCACTGGGCAATTCTAAGTCAGCCCGAGCAAGTGGCACAGCATATTCAAAGGTTTATTCAGCAGCAAATACATCTTGATTAAATAAAGCGGATACGGTTACTGCAATCAAAAAATGCAGATGATAAACAGAGGCATTTTTCAGTTTTAACTCTGTTAAAATGCTTCTTTTTTATCATGCTTGTTTGTTATGTTCGCGATTATTGCTGCTATTACAGTCATGTTCGGACTGTCTTTAGCTCGTGTGCCAGTGGTATTTGCACTGATTATTGGTGCCGTCACTGGAGGTTTATCTGCTGGTTTGGGGCTGCAAGGAACTTTAGATGCCTTTAATAATGGTTTAGGCGGTGGAGCAAAAATTGCTTTGGCTTATGGTATTTTAGGCGCCTTTGCTTTGGCACTTGCCCGTTCAGGTTTACCCGATTTATTGGCCTATAAACTGATTAAAACCGTTAAAAATGAAGCGGATCACACTACGCAAAAGAAGGTGAAATATGTCATCTTTTTTACCGTGGCTTTAGCTGCAGTATTTTCGCAGAACTTAATTCCCGTGCATATCGCCTTTATCCCAGTTTTGATTCCACCGTTATTAAGTGTCTTTAACCATCTCAAACTTGACCGACGTGCTGTGGCATGTTTGCTGACCTTTGGTCTAGTCGCAACCTATATGTGTTTGCCTGTTGGCTTTGGTGCGATTTTCTTAAATGATATTTTGGCACATAACATCAATACCTTTGGTAAGCCTTATGGTTTTGCCATTAGCAATGAGCAGATTCCGCATGCCATGATTATTCCAGTATCGGGCATGTTTTTAGGTTTATTGGTGGCCTTGTTTTTTAGCTATCGTAAACCGCGTATCTATGAAGATTTAGAAGTCGGAAATACCATTCATCGAATTTCAGCCGATGTTAATCAAAGCCAAGATGGAAAACCGAAAATTGCCCAATTTACTTTATGGATGGCAGCTTTTGCGGTGATCGCGACATTAGCGGTGCAACTCTATTCCGATTCGATGATTTTAGCGGGTTTGGTTGGGGTTGCTATTTTAAGCTGCGCAGGCATTTTCAAGTGGAAAGAAGCCGATGATGTGATCATCAGTGGTATGCGGATGATGGCATTAATTGGCTTTATCATGATTGCAGCGCAAGGTTTTGCTGCCGTCATTGAAGCCACCAATCAGGTCCCAGCCTTGGTTGCAGCATCGGTAGAATGGATCGGGAATAGTAAAGCTTTGGCGGCATTTTTAATGCTTGTAATTGGTTTATTAATTACCCTAGGTATTGGTTCTTCTTTTTCTACGGTGCCGATTCTCGCGATTATTTATGTTCCCCTGTGTATTCAATTTGGGTTTAGCCCTGCGGCAACGATTGCCATTATTGGGACTGCAGCAGCATTAGGTGATGCGGGTTCACCGGCCTCAGATTCCACTTTAGGACCAACCTCGGGCTTAAATATGGATGGTCAGCATGATCATATGCGGGATAGTGTGGTGCCAACATTTATCCACTTTAATATTCCATTACTGGTCTTTGGCTGGATTGCTGCGATGGTTTTATAATAAAAATCCCGAGTATTTTAATCTATTATTTATGTAGATTAATTATAGATATATTTAAAATATATTTTAATATTTAAACCTGAGTGCTGCACTCTGAATATAATAAAAAACTTGATTAATAGGGTTGGTATTTAAAACCAACCTTATTAGTCTATTTAAAATAAATGTTTATAATAATCATGTATTTAAAAATAAATTGCATTTATGTTAATTAATAAGTGTTGCATATTAATAACAGTCTTGTTTAATATTAATTAAGCGTTAAGATTTTTATTATAGAGGTTGCTTTAATATGTTAAAACAAGTTGCTCTTATTGCTTTAATGGGGATTTCTGCATCTGCAATGGCAGGTGGTTGGCAAGCAAAAGTAGGGGCATCATTACTCTCTCCAACTTCAGATACAACATTAGCGCCAGGTGCAGTGGTTGAAGCTGATCATGAGTTTGGCTTTACGCCTTCGATTGAATATTTCTTTGGTGAATCTGCTATTTCAACTGAATTGTTATTAGCAACACCGTTTAATCACGATGTGCTTCTTAACGGTGATAAAGTTGCTAAGTTGAAGCATTTACCGCCAACAATTACTGCAAAATACAACTTTAAGAATTCTACTCGCTTCACCCCTTATATTGGTGTTGGTGGTACTGCATTTATTGCTTGGGATGAAGAAGGCGTAGTAAAAGATGTAAAAACCGATTACGGTTTTGCAGGTCAAGTTGGTTTTAATTACCAACCAGCCGATGCGAAAAACTGGGGCGTATATCTAGATGTACGCTATGCAGATTTAAGCCCTGAAGTAACTTTAATCGATGACACTAAGTTTGATTTAAATATTGATCCAGTGGTTTATACCATCGGTTATAGCTATAAATTCTAAGCAATAAAAATAAGAATAATAATAACAGCGCTAAAACCTCATCATTTGATGGGGTTTTTTTCTACCTGATTTTTTTGTAGCTAAGACAACAATCATTCACCAAGCACACGCAAAATATTACATTTTAAGCTTATGATTTTGTTTAAATTGAATAGTAAAAATAAAGTTTAGAACGCCTATGTCAATTTTAAGAATAATTTTACTTGTTGTTGGGTTAACCCCTTTAAGTTCATTTGCAGCCAGTTTTGACTGTTCGCGTGCGGAAACATTGACCGAACATCAGATTTGTACTCAGCCTAGTCTTAATGATGCCGATGTTAAAATGGCAACGACCTATCACATTTTAAAACGTTTGGTGCCGATGGGGACACGCTCAATGATTCAGGATGAACAGGTGAAATGGTTACGTTTACGCGATCAGTGTCGCGACAATTCACGCTGTTTAAGTGATGTGTATGCCATGCGCCAACAACGGCTAGATTTATATTTGCAGCAGATATATCAACGTGGACCATATTAAACACATAATTGTTGAAAAAATCATCAATCAGTATTGAAAAATCATCCTTGCACTCCAATTCATAAAGCATCTGATAAAAACACTGTGTGAATGAATTTGAGGAACACTGTATGAGCGAACACAATACACAAAAACATAGCTTTCAGGCTGAAGTGGCACAATTACTACATTTGGTCACACATTCACTTTATTCAAATCCCGAAATCTTTTTGCGTGAATTAATTTCAAATGCATCGGATGCCTGCGATAAATTACGCTTTGAAGGGATTAATCATCCTGAGTTTTACGAAAATGATCCAAATTTACATGTACGCGTGATTTTGGATAAAGAAAACAAAACCTTGACCATTTCCGATAACGGGATTGGTCTGACTCAACAAGAAGCGATTGATAATCTTGGGACGATTGCCAAGTCGGGAACCAAAGACTTTATGTCGAAATTGACGGGTGATCAAAAAGCCGATGCACAATTGATTGGTCAATTTGGGGTTGGTTTCTATTCTGGTTTTATTGTTGCAGACAAGATCACGGTGGAATCCCGTCACGCGGGTACAGCTGAAAATGAAGCGGTACGTTGGATCAGTGCTGGTACAGGTGACTTTGAGGTTGAGCAAATTACCAAGGCGACTCGTGGTACCGATATTATCTTGCACTTGCGTGAAGATGCTTTGGACTATTTAGAAAGCTACAAAGTTAAGCAAATCATCAATAAATACTCAGACCATATTAGCCTGCCAATTGAAATGCAGAAAGAAGTTTGGCAGGAAGAAGAAGTTACCGAAGGGGAAACCCCGAAAGGCGGTCAGATGGTCAAAACGGATGAGTGGGAAGCGATTAACTCTGCCAGTGCTTTATGGACACGCAGTAAAAATGACGTGACCGAAGAACAATATATCGAGTTTTACAAAAACTTAAGCCATGATTTTGATGCGCCATTGGCATGGTCTCACAATCGCGTTGAAGGCAGTACCGAATATACCCAACTGCTATACATCCCGAGCAAAGCACCGCATGATATTTTTACACGTGAAGCCAAAGCTGGCATTAAGCTCTATGTGAAGCGTGTCTTTATTATGGATGATGCGGATAATCTCATTCCGAACTATCTGCGCTTTGTGCAAGGTGTGGTAGACAGTGCAGACTTACCGCTGAACGTCAGTCGTGAACTGTTACAAGAAAGCCGCGATGTACGCACTATTCGCGAAGGCAATGCACGTCGTATTTTGACATTACTGGATAGTTTGGCGAAATCGGAAGATGAGAAAGACCAAGAGAAGTTCAAAACTTTCTACACGGAATTTGGTTCGGTCTTAAAAGAAGGCTTGGGTGAAGATTTTGGTAACCGTGAGCGTATCTTGAAGTTGTTGCGTTATGCGACTTCGAGCAATGACGAGATTAATACTTCTTTAGCTGACTACAAAGCACGTATGAAAGATGGGCAGAAAGCCATTTATTATGTGACTGCGGAAAGTCTGAATGCTGCGAAAAACTCACCGCAATTGGAGCTGTTTAAGAAAAAAGGCATTGAAGTCTTGTTAATGGCGGACCGCGTGGATGAATGGGCGATGAACTTCGTTCAAGAGTTTGAGGGGACACCATTACAGAACGTTTCTAAAGGTGCGGTTGATCTGGGCGATTTGCAAGATGCCGAAGAAAAGAAAGCACTTGAAGCCGCAGTTGAACAGTTTAAGCCTGTGGTGGATAAGTTGTCTGATGCATTGAAGGCTAAAACCAAAGAAGTACGTGTGACGACACGTTTAGTGGATTCTCCGGCATGTTTAGTGACTGGCGAAGGTGAACTTTCACCACAATTGATCCGGATGTTAAAGCAAGCAGGTCAAGCGGTGCCTGAAAGCAAACCAATTCTGGAAATTAACCCTGAACATCCATTGGTGAAAAAACTGGATGGTACATCGCATTTTGAAGATCTGGCCAATGTGATTTTTGATCAGGCCGTGATTGCGGAAGGGGGATTACCTGAAAATCCGGCTGAATATGTGAAACGTATTAATCAGTTGTTATTAAACTAAGCGAACGCTAGATGCAAAAAAGGCAACCGAGATAATCAGTTGCCTTTTTTATTGCGTGCTGATGTGGATAACACCCCACTTATCCACAGGTCTTTTTAGAACAGTGCCTCAAGACGCAATAAAGTGCTTAAATAATGACTGTGGTCGGCACGCTGGTCGTTAAAATAGTTAATATCGGTTTGTACATAGAACCATTCACGCCATAACGGTTGACGCCAAGAAACAAAGGGTCCCCAACTGTTCAGACGCAGGTCGGAATCATCTAAGTATCCGCCTGTATACAAACCATAGTTAAAACGATTACCCTGAAAAAACTGGTGTTGGCGGAACATATAGTTGTCCCAGTTTAAGTCGTCCTTTTGCTCATCGGCATAAGTTAGGCTGAATTGATCACTAATAAATGCCTCATCTGGACGTGCATGCGTCAGTTCCAAGTTGGTTCTTAAATAATTTTCACTGTCTAATCCATACCGATAGATTTGTTCCGCATGAAAGAAGAAGTCATTATCCAAGGTCCAGTCTTTTTGTGCTTTTAAGCGCAAATAAATATCATCACCAGAACGTAAACCCACATCAAAGTCAGTATCAAAAGGGAGTCGCTTGGTGATATCTGACCAACGTAATGCAAAGGAGCTATTGGCATCGCGGTTCTGGCGACGGTCATAAGCTTTGTCATTATCAGGACTTGGAGGATTCTCATTGGTAATCGCGACATTATTGGATAATTCGTTATCTAATGAGTCATCACCAAAGACCAAGCTGAGTTTTTTCTCTAAATTTGGCAAGCTGATTTTTCCGCGAATACGGGGTTTAACATCGTATTCATCGTATTTATTCCAGCGGTTATCAATCAGCACCCTTAAGGTCGCTGAGGCCGGGGTATCGGTTTCCTTGTCTCCAAACCAGCCATCAATACTTTGCGAAGTATCATCTGCCCAATTACGAATCTGCTTTTGCTTACGGTCAAGCCAGGTCTGATTTTCGGTCAGGGTCGTAGAGGGAACCACTTGCTCATCTGACTGTTCGGGAAGCATGGTTGGCGTGGCGTCAATCCAACGCGGGATGGTATAAAGTACACCATCCTCTTGTTCGGGTGCTTGTTCGATCAAATAGGGTGGCGCGGTAGAGGATAATTCTGAAGTTTCGGTCGTATTTGCCCAGCCTGAGGTCTGGCCTATCCCCAAGGCAACCATCAACATAAGTGGCTGGGTAAAAGTTCTTCTCATTGTAGGCATTATCAAGATCTTTTATTCTAAATTTACCTCTCCAGTTTGGTAAATTTTAGGGATGAAAATCAAGCTTTTGCTACAAAATAAAATAAATTAACTGTCAATATAAATTTGGAGTGCCTCATGCAGTTTTGTGGCTGAAATTGGCTGGGGCAATGTCTGAACCACCCGTTGAATCAGCTGCCATGAAATCCCTTGATTACGATCCAGCAGGATATAAGGGTAGGCGGTTTCTTGGCGCGATAACTGCAAGCGTTGCTGACCATGAATGACCCGAATTTTTTGTCGTTCTTTTAGCAGAATAAGTGGCGTGGTATAGCTGGCAGAGGTTTCTTCAAACGCAATTAATTTATGCTTTTGCAAACAGTTGGCTGGAATAAAGGGAAGCGCTTGTTCCGTATTCCATAGCAATTGTGCCTGTTCGCTATATAACTCAAATAACTGGGTCGTATTCTTACAGCATTTTAAGGCATGATCCGTTTCCAGCAATTTTAACGCGGTGACTTGATAGGCATAATGCTGGCTGACAATATTGGCAAAACGAATAGCCTGCAGTTGATCTTCAGCGCCTAAAATTGCCAAATATTTCATAAACTGCCCTTGGGCATTGATTTGCTCGGCCAAATAGACTGGCTGATTCGCCAATTGTTCTAATTGCGAAGCTGGAACAATCATGTCCAAACTTGTAAACAGCTCAGGTACATTTTCTAGGCTGAGGCTACATAGCGCATATTCTTGTGCTTGCGGGAACTCGAGGGCTTTTAAGCCACATTTCCAGCTTCCTAATTCAAGCATTTGCGGCAGAATTTGAGCTGTTTCGGTTGGTGTAAACAGGGCGCGAATGTTGGCAGGTGTGACGGCAACTTTCTTGCTCGGTTCCGATGTTGGCTGCAAGTTTGACTCTACATCGCTGAATGTGTCATTGAAGCTTGGTTTCGGTTCTGCCGTATGATGGGCTGTAGCGTGTTGCTGAAGAGATAATGGTTCAAAATGAATGGCACTGGTGGACATGGTCGAATCGGCTACGCGGGCAGAAGAAAAGGATGGTTGAGGTTGCGTACGCGTTGCCGTCGCACGGAGTTTCTTACTTGCTTTAAACCCTTTAGGGGCTTCAAGGGCTTCTAAATGCAATTCAGCATCGGTTTTAAGCCCATGATACAGTTCTTGTTGTTCTTGCATCCAAGCATAATTATGCTCCAGCCCCTCCCAATCACTGAGAAGTGCAGTACGATGCGGAGCAGGGATATACCAAAATTGGAAGCCTAAGTCGGCTTGATATAAAATTCCCCAACCCATCTCAGGGCTTTGTTCTAGGGCATGCTCTAAGGCTTGCTCGGAACGAAATACACCCCTAAAACTTTGTACATATAAAGATTGCTGTGCAAACTCCTGTGCGGTGCGCTCAGGCTGCATTAGGCTTTTAAAATTGAGAATTTGTTTTCTAAAGATGGGCTCATCACAATACAAGAATATTTCTTTCAGACGACTTTTAGATTTGGCGATTTCATAAAAGGACAAAGATCGTTGATCTAAGCCATGAATCAGACCTTGTATTTCCTTGGCCAATTGGGCTTTTTCTAAAACATTCATATGACGTCTTTAAAGATGCTGTTGAGCCTGTTCTAAATAACTGGCCAAGACAATATTGGTCGCGAGTTCCAGTAATTTATATTCCGTAGAGGTGTGTTGCGGATACTGTTCTGCCATCGCAATCAATTCATCTAAATTGATGGCTTGCGGTAGAACCTTACCTTGAATCAGCGCCTGAATATCTTGCATATGCATGAAATTAAACTCTTCATTCAACGACCTAGATGATTCGATTATATGGATTTATTGGAAAAAAGCATGAAAATTTTTGTCATGTTTGACGCATTTTTATTGGAATATGACATTTATTTAAAATTTTTAATGAAAAATATTGATTACGGTAGTTTTAAGTTGCTGACAGGGATGGATACATGGGCCTTGTCGGGACGCATTGCAGAGTCTATTCGAGCGAGCGAGGATGCTTTTTAGATAAAAAAAACAGCCCGAGAAAGGGCTGTTTTTTTATGCCGTCTAAACACTTAAGCCGCATTTTTCGGTGTTGCAGTTTGGTCTTGAGCCACGTGTTCAGTGCTTGCTGGTTGAGCCGTTTGGGTTTGCACTTGATCTGGTTCAGGGAAGTTCGGAATAAACACCACTTGTGCTGAAACTTCAGCAGAAAAAGCAACCACAGCAACAGCCAAAATAGATTTCATGATCTTCATAAAAATCACCTTGATTACAGAGAGAATATCCAAAACGGATAGGAACAAATAAATACAGGTGAATAGTATCAAAAAATAAGCAGATTTGGAGGGTGATGTGGCCCAGAAAAAATGACTGTTAAGTTATTTTATTGTTATAAATCAATATTGTAGAGTTTTTGCTCTAAGATTGCCTTGGCGGTTAAGACAATCTGAGCTGGATGGAAAAAATGATGAAAAATAAACAGTTTAACGGCACTGTGCCTGTCTTTTTTGATAGATTTTTGCCGAAATTAGACCAATAATGGCTCCTGAAAATGGGCTGATTTTGGGTATAAAACGTCCTGCGATTGCGCCTAAAATTACCCCCTGAATTGCGGGTTTGAATCGTGAGTGTTGTAAGGAAGATTGAGTGGGTGTTGCAGCGTGTTCGGACGAATTTGATGCATTAAGGTGATGTATTGCTTGCATGTTCATATTGACCTCATCAGTTGGGTATTCAAATGAGGTTTTAGCCTAGCCCAACGCGATGTAAATCCTGTTAGTTTCATGTGTAGCAAGCATATTACTTTTAGGCGGAAACTGTTTTTACTGATGGAGTCATGGTGTATTCGGTATGCATTTGGTCAGCACTCTGGAGTGAATGGGTTCATCTGCGGATTAAAAATACCGAGCAATAAAAAACCTCCTCACACATAGGTCAGGAGGTTAATCAGCACATCTTTTAAAGCTTTACAATGCGCTTATGCTTTAGGGTCTTGTTGCGGTGCATCACAAGAACCTTCGACATTGCACTGGTCCGCTTCAGCCGTATCCGTCGGTTCGAGTGCTTTGTCGAGTACTTGTAAGAACACTTCGCGCGGTTGGGCGCCGGCTAAGGCAATCCGTTGGTCAAACACAAAGAAAGGTACGCCGGTCACTTTGAGTTGATCACGTGCTACTTCCTGATCGAATTTAACAAAGTCTGCATATTCGTCTGAATTTAAGACATCATCGACTTCGACTGGGTTGAGTCCAATACGTGCTGCCACATCTTCAAGGGTTTCACGTTCACCGATTGCTAAACCTTGGGTCATATAGCTATAAAAGAAGGCTTCTTTGGCTTCTGAGCCCAGACCTTTGCTTTGCGCCAAATGGATAATACGATGGGCATTAAAGGTATTGCCAGAATTGGCATTTTCCCAGTTAAATTCAATGCCTTCTTCAGCAGCCATTGCCGCAATATTGCGTTGCAGTTCTTCCACTTCTTCTAAAGTGCGGCCATATTTTTGCGCTAAACGCTCTGAGTTGGAAATTTCTTGGCGGGGCGGGGCTTCTGGGTCGAGTTCAAAACTGTGCCAATGCACTTCAAGCTCAACACCAGCCTGTTTTGCCGCAGCTTCTAAACGTTTTTTTCCGATATAGCAAAATGGACACACTACATCTGACCAGATATCAACACGCATGAAAATTCTCAAAATAAAAAAGCAATTAAGCCAATGTTGGGGTTAGGTTTTGCAATTTAAAGTCATTCCATACAAAAAAGCCAACCTGACTGAGTTCAATTGTGGGCTCGATTGCATCGAGATTAAACTGTTTATCTGACCATAACACGGCATGACAATGAAAAAACTACAAGAGCTGAAGCTGCTGCCGATGTGCCCACCATTTGATCACATGGCTGACAGGGATAGCGTCTCTTGTTGTGGTTGCCTTCATTATTTCCGTGATTTCAGACCATCTGCAAGCCCATGGTGAAGTGGTCCGTTTGCCCACCTTTAAAATGATGGCCGAGTCGGAATGACGTGAAGTAACAGGTGTCATTCCTTCTCAATTCCATGAAAATATTCGCAGAGTACTTCAGCATCGTATTATTCAGTTATAAGGTGATGCTCAGTCTTTTGTGGTCGATCCGACTCTTGTGCATCATTTAGATAGATTGCCGGTTGCGGCCAGACCTGATTTGGAGAGTTTGCCACCGCTATTACGCGAGCATGTACTGAATATTGGCACAGGTTTGCAGTCCGCAGACCCGACCCAAGGTTTGTATATTATGCTGCAACCGTTTGGTATGGATCGGAATGTTGAAAATGTGCCGATTGTGTGTGAGCAAATTAGCATAGGGCAAATGGCTTACAATTTTTTGCCCACGATTCCAGTCCATCCCCCGCAACGACCTCAAGTCGCAACTGTAAAATAGCGTGTCATAAGTGGCTGTATTGATCTGCACTAAGCTGATGTTGTGAGAAGATTTTTTGCTTAAATTTTCACCATGTGGTGATATTTGCTATGATAGAAGCAAAGCGGTGTCGGAGCAAATTATGCCACGTATCTTTCTGATTTTAGGTTTAGCGACTGCTGCTGTATTTGGTGGATTATTTTATCAATACCATGCCCAACAACAAGAAGAAGCGCAACTGCAACAATATCAACAAGTGTTATATGAAAAAACCGACTTGATTTATGCGCAGGCCAAAGACTGGGACAAACCGATTGAGGTGGATGTTACCGATGCCCGCTTGCAGGGGGATTATCAGGTCATGGCCAACTTTGTTTTGAGCCAGATGATTCAAAGTGCCGAAGCGCGCAATGCCTACTTACGTGAATTAAAAGCCATTCACTGGGATGAGTTTTTAAATATTGAGCGTTTAAGCAAAGATAAAAAACAGGATTATCAAGAAACCGATTTAATGTTGCAGCAAGCGCATGCCTTGGCGACCGAGTATCAAGTCACCATTGAGCAAGCACAACAAAATGCGCTGGAACAAGCCAAACAACTGCCGATTCAAGCGCGTTATCGCAATCAGCTGGCAGAGAATTTACGCGAAAGTAAAAAGCAAAATGAAGCACTCGCGCTGTTTGAAATCGAAAAACAGATTCTGGAAAAAGCCGACCAGATTTTTCTGGTGCTGAAAAATAACCGCTGGCAGAACAAAAACAACACCTTTATGTTTTATGAAGATGCGCCGTTGAAACAGTTTAATGCCTTGTACCAACAAGTCTTAGACCTGAATGCGCAGCTGCAAAAAATACAGCAACAAAATCAGCAAGCGCTTGAACAGAAGCATGACTAAACATAATCGTGCTTTGTCATCCAGCTTTCAAATAACTGCGTTAAGTTAGTGCTGTTGAACATTCCGACGCATCAGATTTAAAGCAGGTACAGCAATGAAAACCATTCAGGTCTTTGATGATATTCAACAGGTTTATGCCGAATTTTTAGAAAATAAAGCCTACCCAAAACTAGAAAGTTTGAGTAACTGGGGTAAAAATCGTTATTTTTTTAGCCAGTATTTCCGCTTAATCGAAGATTGGCATCATACCGAACAAATCGTGATTGAATTTAACCGTCAGTATTTCAGCCTAGATACGGGCAATGCCCCCGATTTTATGGACAAGGAAAAATATATGGCTTGGTTGATGGAAGAGTTATTGGCTTAAAGCTAGCCAAAACATCGCAGTCCAAGCAGATAGGCATGGACTGCTGGATGCGGCATCAGTCAAAAATTTTCTCAGCTGCCTGAAAAGGTAGGCTGACCACATCAATTGCAACCGCAAAAGGCAACAGCACCAGCTTTTCAAATGGATTCAAGCTAGACTTCGACTGGTAACTTTGTTCTTGATAGGTATAAATACTGACCTGATACGGCTTACTCAGGGGTTTTAAGGTATTGAGATTATTTGCCGCAGGGTAGACCACACCTGCCAAAGCCACGTCGAAACAGAACCGCTGCGCTTGCATGCGTTCATCGCTAGAGGTCGAACACTCTTTTGCACCATTTTCGATAAAGAATTCCAGATCTTTTTTACTGATGTCTTCTTTGAGTTTGATATATGACAGCGGTAGTGTCCCTGTGAAATGACCATCATTTTTTTCTGAATAGAAACTGAGTTCTTTGGTCATTTGAATATTTTTCGGCTCCAGTTTACTAATCAGCGTGACAAACTGTGCTCCGCCTTGGGTCAAGATGTAACTATTCTTTTGCCCTGCGATGACCAAGCTATTGGCTGGGAGGGTAGTCAGTGCTTGGGCGGGCTTGCCAAAAGCCACCACTTGGTCTTCGACTAAGGTAACTTTGTTGGAACGGGTATAGGTTTTAGTATCTTTGGTCATCAGGGTTTTGGTGGCACAGCCTGTGAAAAGTGTGGCGATAACACCTACACCAATGAGGGTTTTTACTGGTGATGAAAACATCCGTCACTCCGAATTATGAAAAATTTATAAAGCAGATTTTTATTGTGGTTAAGACTATCATTAAAAGATGCAAATGATTGTAAAGGGTTTTTAAATTACAGCTTGCTGGTAAAATGTGGAATCGGATAAAGCAACATATTTACTATTTTGTTGGCACAGCTGATATTTGATTAGCATTATATTTTTTTAACATATATATAACCTAGGTTATATTCGATAGAATTGGACAGGGTTATTTTATAAATTTTTTCTATGAAGCGTTATAAGGTCTTAGATTTGTTTTCTGGTGCAGGGGGAATGGCTGAAGGTTTTCTGCAAGCTGGTTTTGACATCCCTTTTGCATCTGACAGAAGTCCTCAAGCTGCATTGACATATCAACACCGTCATAGAGACCAGTTAGGTTATGAACTGAATTATTTTTGTGGGGATGTTCAAGATTTAGCGGAAGAAGAAAAATTAAAAGAGTTTTTAGGAAAAGAGTTTTCCAATATTGATGTAGTTTGTGGAGGTCCGCCTTGCCAAGGTTTTAGTATGGCAGGAAAGAGGAATCCAGACGATTTGAGGAATCAGCTTGTCCGTAGTTATATCAGTATTTTAAAGCAAGTGCAGCCAAAGTATTTTGTGATGGAAAATGTCGCAGGTATTCTATCTGCAAAGTTTTCGATATACGAAGGTCACTCTACAATTTATGAAAATCAATTGGTTACAAAAGTGCTCTTAAAAGAGTTCTCAGAAATTGGCTATAAAAAAGTATTAGTGAAAACTTTGGATGCAAGTGATTATGGGGTTCCGCAGAGAAGAAAGCGTGTAATCTTTCTTGGTACACGTGACGATATTGATATTCAGCTTACACATCCTGAGCCATTAAAATCTCAAAAAATTTCTGCTAAAGAAGCGCTTTCAGATTTAGCGAACATAGAAATAGGTTCAAAAGTAGAAAAATATAAATGTAAAGCAAAGTCTGATTATCAAATAGATTTAAGAGCTGGGTGCACACCAAATTCAAAAGGTGAATCTATTGTGAGTACTAAATTAACGAATCATGAAACAAGTAAGCATACAGCACTTGTTATAGAACGGTTCAATTTGCTTTCACCAGGTGATGACTTTAAAAAAATCTATAATAATTTATCTGAAGAGCAACAAGAGCGTTACAAGACTCGTAAACATAATTGCCGTCGTATGCTACCGAATGAGCCATCACCTACAGTTCTCACTCTACCTGATGATATGGTGCATTACTCAAAAAATAGAATCCTGACAGTTCGTGAATTAGCGAGATTACAGTCATTTGATGACAGTTTTGAGTTTTTGGGAAAAAGAACGACAGGTGGGATTCTGAGAAAGCAGGAAACCCCGCAATACACATTAGTAGGTAATGCTGTACCACCATTATTAGCGAAAGCAATTGCATTAGAAATACGAAAAAATTTAGAATTATTTACTGAAGGAAAATTAGATGAATTTCACAAAAGCTCAGACGGAAGCTATTGAAACTATAGATATAAATAAACATTTACATATTATTGCAGTAGCAGGTTCGGGAAAGACACAAACTATAGCTCAGCGTATAGTAAATTTATTACGAAATAATACAAGCCCCTCAGAGATAGTAGCTTTTACATATACGGAGAAAGCAGCTGCCGAACTAAAAAATAGAGTACTTAAGTTATCAAGAGATCAATTAGGTTCTATACAAGGAATGGCTGAACTTTATATTGGAACTATACATTCTTGGTGTCTACACTTTTTGAAAGATGAAGTTTATGGATTCCAGAAATACGAAATATTAGATGATATAAAACTTAAAATTTTTGTTGATAAAAATTTTCATAAAATAGGTATTAATAGACTCAAATGCACTACTTCTAAAGGGGAAAGACCTTTGAAGATCTTCACAGATACCAGTATTTTTTTATCGATGATATCGATGTTCCGAGAAGCAGATTTTGTTGAAAATGCTGTTATTGATGAAAATTTATTAGAAGTAGTAAAAGATTATGAGAGAGTATTAACGGAAAATAATTATTTAGATTTTGGAATGATACTTACAAGCTTTTATAAAGAATTAGGGAAAGAAGACGTAAGAAGAAAAATCAGAGATAAAATTAAATACCTTATTGTAGATGAATATCAAGATGTAAATCACTTACAAGAAATGATTATTGAAAATATATGTAGCTTAGGTGCAAACATATGTGTTGTAGGTGATGACGATCAAACTATATATCAGTGGCGTGGAAGCAATGTTGCAAATATTTTAGAATTTAAAGAGAAGTATGAAAAATATGGTGAAGTTTTAACAATTTGTTTGGACGATAATTTTAGAAGTTCTCAAGGCATATTGGGATTAGCATCAATAGTGACTGATAAAATAGAAAATCGATTGTCTAAAAATATGATTCATTCTAGTCATCAATTTTATGAGGAGGGTGATCTTCAAATAAATGAGTTTTCAAGTAGAAAAAATGAGAATCAATATTTAATAAAAAATATACAATCATTAATAGGATGTGAATTTAAAGATAAATCTGATAGTGAATCTAGAGGAATAGATTATGGCGATATCTGTATATTATTAAGAAAGTGGAAGCCAGCAACAGAGATTGCTAATACTTTAAATGAGGCTGGAATACCATTTGTTGTAACTGGAGTAAATCAGCTATTTGAACAAGAAGAAGTGATATGTTGTGTTAAAATTTTTGAAGCTCTTTTAAATCCGAATGATACGACAGTAATACAAGAGCTTGAAAAAGATTGGATAAAATTATGCCCTTATTTAGACTTGGATAAAATTAAATATGGGATTGCTGAATTAATAAAAAGTGAACCTAAATCAGGTGATTGGTATGAATATTTTAATTTACAAAGAATATTTAAAAATTTTAGAGAAAATATAGATCTAAAAGAAAGTAGTTTTGGTGAATATAAAGTAAATAACATCCCTAAAGGGGAAGTAGCATTTTATAACCTGGGAATGTTTTCTCAAATAATTCAAGATTTTGAGACAATTAATTTTAAAGATGATCCAGTGTTTAAACTCAAAGGTTTCTTAAATTTTCTTAAATATACAGCGAAAGATATCTATCCGGAAGGATGGTTAAATAAAACAAATATAGCAATTAATGCTGTCACAATTACTTCTATTCATCAGTCTAAGGGGCTAGAGTGGCCAGTTGTGTTTATGCCACGTTTAAATACCAATTATTTTCCGAGTAAAAAAGCTGGTGGAGTCAAAGTATCTCATTTAATTGATACTAGTGTTATTAAAAATTATGAAAGATATGAAGGAACATTAGAAGATGAGTTAAGACTTCTTTATGTAGCTATTACAAGATCTAAAAAATTCTTATTTGTCTCATGCTCTCCATCTGAATCAAGTAATCAGGATAAAAAACCATCCACTTTTATTCAGTTATTAAGACAAAATCAGTACATTTTTTCTACTATCACTTATGATTTTAAAGCTAGAGAACAAGCTGAGTTGAAAGATCGACTTGAGTTGGATGCTATGATCTTAAACTTCTCTATTTTAGAGTCTTATTTCAAGTGTCCTTATGCATTTAAATATTATACATGTTATGGGTTTAAAGAGCCTTTAGAAGCTAGAATTGGCTTTGGTAAATCCTTACATGATAGTTTGATGGAAATCCATAAAAAGGCTATTGAGGGAATCAAACCAACTAAAGAAGAAATATCTACTATTTTAGAAAAACATATTAATTTCCCATATGCTATTCCTAAGACAAAAGAGGCTATGAGACTGAGAGCATTGAATATTCTTCATGATTATTATGATCAAAACTATAATAATTTTGAAAAAATTGAATTTGCAGAAAAAGATATTGTTTTTGATTTAGCAGAAGGTCTTATTGTTAGTGGGCGTATTGATCTAGTTATTCAGAAAGATGATGCGTATAACGAAAAAATTTATATTGTCGATTTTAAATCTAAATTAGATTCAGGGAATGTAATAGATCGTCTTTTAAAACAAGAGATTATTCAAAAACAATTAATTCTGTATGCTATTGGTTATAAAGAATTAACTGGTAAAAAGGCAGACTTTACACAAATCTATGATTTGGAAACACAAACTCCTATCAACACTCTGATTGATGATCAATTATTGATTAATGCTCAATATGAGATAACTCAGGCAGGTTTTAAAATTAAAAATGATGATTTAAATAAGGTCTGTACAGATCCATCTTGTGTTTGTAGTGCAATACAATAAAAGAAACCCCGCAATAAGCGGGGTTTCTTTTTATCTCAGTATTTAACTAAACATTAAACACGTTCGATAATGGTCGCGATACCTTGACCAAGACCGATACACATGGTCGCAAGACCAATTTGTGTATCTTGTTGTTCCATTACGTTCAACAAGGTCGTGGTAATACGTGCACCAGAACAACCCAATGGGTGACCCAACGCAATCGCACCACCATTCAAGTTAATCATGTCTTGCTTGTCATACACGCCTAAGCCTTTCATCACAGATAAGCCTTGAGCAGCAAACGCTTCGTTTAACTCGATGGTTTGGATATCCGCCATAGTTAGACCTGCACGTTTAAGTGCTTTTTGCGTTGCAGGTACTGGACCGTAACCCATAATTGCTGCATCACAACCTGCAACCGCCATAGAGCGAATTACAGCGCGTGGCTTAAGACCTAAAGCTTGTGCACGTTCAGCAGACATGAGCAACATTGCAGATGCACCATCAGAAAGTGCAGAAGACGTTGCCGCAGTAACCGAACCACCTTTAGGGTCGAATACTGGACGTAATGCTTTGAATGCTTCTAAGTTGGCATCTGGACGAATGACTTCGTCGATGTCACACAAAATTTTAAAGCCATTGGCATCGTGACCTTCAACACCCACGATTTCATTTTTGAAACGACCTTCTTGAGTCGCAGCCCAAGCACGGCGGTGAGATTCAACACCAAACGCATCTTGTTCTTCACGGGTAATGCCATTCATGCGACCTAACATTTCAGCGGTTAAGCCCATCATGTTCGATGCTTTAGCATAGTGTTTAGACGCTTCTGGATTCAGGTCGATGCCGTGCATCATGCCGACGTGACCCATGTGCTCTACACCACCAATGATGAAGATGTCACCTTGATTGGTGGCAATCTGTGCAGCCGCGGTGTGCAGTGCTTGCATCGAAGAACCACACAGGCGGTTAACCGTTTGACCTGCAACAGTTTTTGGAAGGTCAGCCAATAAACCAATGTTACGAGCAATGTTCATCCCTTGCTCTAGCGTTTGGTTCACACAGCCCCAAATTACATCTTCAACTTCATTGACATCAAACTGGTTACGAGCAACGAGTGCACGAACCAATTCAGCCGATAAGCTGTCAGCACGTACATTGCGGAACATACCGTTTTTGGTTTTACCCATTGCTGAACGTACGCCATCAACGATGACAACGTCACGTGGATTTAAAGTAGCCATTCACGTTGCTCCTTAACCGTAGAATTTTTTGTTGTTAGCAGCCATGTCACGCAACATTTGTGGCGCTTCATAAGCTTTACCTAAGTGGGCATATTTGTCGCAAAGTGCAACGTATTCAGCCACACCAGTTTGGTCGATGTAACGGCATGGACCACCACGGAATGGAGGGAAGCCTACACCCATAATCATCGCCATGTCTGCTTCAGAAGCCGTTGCAACAATGTTGTCTTCTAAGCAACGAACAGTTTCGTTACAGAAAGCTAGCATCATGCGGTCAATGATTTCTTGTGCATCAAATTCGTGCTTTTCAGTGGTTGCAACAGAAGCCACAAGTTCATAAGCCACTGGATCGACAGTTTTGGCTTTTTTGCCTTTCTTGTCGAGTTCATACTTGTAGAAACCAACATCGTTCTTTTGACCCAAACGCTTGTTTTCGTACATGGTTAAAGTCGCGCCTTTGAAATCTGGCTTCATGCGGTCAGGGAAACCGTCCGCCATCACTTCTGCACCGTGAACGCCCGTGTCGATACCAACAACGTCGATGAGGTAAGCAGGACCCATAGGCCAGCCGAATTTTTCCATGACTTTGTCGACTTGTTGGAAGTCAGCACCGTCTTTCAATAGAAGGTCAAATGCACCGAAGTAAGGGAACAATACGCGGTTAACCAAGAAGCCTGGGCAGTCGTTGACTACGATTGGGGTTTTACCCATTTTCTGAGCAAGAACCACAGTGGTCGCAATCGCTTCAGCCGAAGTCTTCTCACCACGGATCACTTCAACCAACGGCATCATGTGTACTGGGTTAAAGAAGTGCATACCGACGAAGTTTTCAGGACGTTGTAGGTTTTCAGCCAAACGTGTAATTGAAATCGTAGACGTATTTGAAGCAATGATCGTATTTTCACGAACATTTTTCTCAGTTTCAGCCAGTACGATACCCTTCACTTTCGGGTTCTCAGTCACAGCTTCAATCACGATGTCCACTTCTTTAAACTCGTCATAGCTTAAAGTTGGACGGATGCGCGCAAGTGTTTCACCCATTTGAGCAGGCTTCATTTTCTTGCGTTCAACTTGTTTAGTCAGTAAGCCATTGGCTTCTTTCATACCCAAAGCAAGTTGTGGATTACCAATGTCTTTCATGATGATTGGTGTGCCTTTGCTTGCCGCTTGGTAAGCAATACCACCACCCATGATACCAGCGCCAAGAACTGCCGCTTGGTTTACAGGATGCGCACCTTTTTCATATTTCTTAGAAGTTTTCTTCACCACTTGATCATTGATGAATAAACCAATCAATGCGCCAGCTTGTGGCGTTACCGCAGCTTTGGCAAAGCCTTCAGCTTCAGCTTTTAATGCGTCATTACGTGGAAGGCTTGCACCTGCTTGTAATGAATCCAGCATGAGTTTTGGCGCTGGGTATTGCGCTGGGTTAGCTTTTGCAAGCACCGCACCTTTCGCCGTATTGAACGCCATCATTTGTTCAAGTTGGTTTAACTTGACTGGGTCAAGTTTTTCTTGACGTTTGGCTTTCCAGTCTACGCGACCAGCAAGGGCTTGTTTAACCAAGTCAATTGCCGCGTCTTGCAATTTGTCCGCAGCCACCACCGCATCTACAGCACCATCTTTCAGCGCAGCAGCAGGTTTTTTCGGCGCAGCCATCGCCATCCATTCAACCGCATTGTCGATACCAATCACGCGGCTTAAACGTACCGTACCACCGAAACCAGGGAAGATCCCGAGTTTGATTTCTGGTAAGCCCACTTGTGCTTGTTCAGACATGACACGGTAGTCACAGACCAAACACATTTCAAAACCACCGCCCAATGCCATGCCATTGATGGCAGCAACTTTAGGAATGTCTAAATCTTCAAAGCTGTTGAAGATGTCATGTACTGGCATTGCCCAGTCGATAATCGCTTTTTCACCTTGTGCGAAGTTTTCACCAAACTCTGTGATGTCTGCACCAACGATGAAAGTTGATTTACCTGAAGTAACGACCAAGCCTTTTACTGAACTGTCTGCTTTTACAGCAGCAATAGCAGCTTTAAAATCTTCAATCGTTGCACGGTTAAATTTGTTGACCGACTCACCTTGTAAGTCAAAGCGGAATTCTGCAATTCCGTCCGAAAGCATTTGGACGGTAATGGCATTGCCAGCGTGGATCATGCCTGATCTCCTTTATTTTGGAGGACTTCTAAGTTGATGTTTTGAAGCGTGTTCGCTTGTTTTGCGCACATGAATGCTTCGCTAATCTTACGATAACTATATCCAAAAAGAACATAACAAGTTGTATCAAGCAGTGACGCAATGGTCATCAATTTTAATTTCATTTACAGCAATTATTCTTGAGAAAAAATTTCCTATTGAAACCGTTAAATAAGATGCTTCTGTTTTTTATGAAAAAATTATACTGTGATTAAAATTGTTGTGTCGTTTTAGATTGCTGAAATATGCCTTCACCACTATGCAAGCTGTGTCAAAAAAGTCAATTGTATTTTGGAATTTTCCAGTAAATTTGAACCGTATTTATGGTGGGGTTTCGCCTGAAAAGATCGCCAATAGGCATGCAAGTTTCGCTGTGTGTTTTTTGGATGCGGGAGCCTGAGTCAAAGCGCGCGCCAATCGGTCGACATGAAATTTCTATTCAAATTTGCTAGTATTTCGCCAAAATTAGTGTCTAGCCCCATGATCATGCTGCACAGTGTGGTCATCAGAAGCAATGAAAAGAGTGCTGTATGATTAAGTGGATTATCTTGGCGATTTTTGTGATTTCAGCGTTGTATATCCAAAATCGCGGTAAAGTGCGTCATTCTTTTTACCGTCAATTTTTTGACCATTCAACCTTATTGGCTCCAATTAACTTTTTAATGTACCTGTTTTCCAAGGTGCCGAATCAACCTTATGTGGAAACGCAATATTTTAAAGATTTGCAAGTTTTAGATGAAAATTGGGAAATGATTCGCGATGAAGCCAGAGCCTTGTATGAGCGTGGCGGCATTAAGGCATCCAGTAGTTATGATGATCTTGGTTTTAACTCATTTTTCAAAACTGGCTGGAAGCGTTTTTATCTGAAATGGTATGACTCAGCGCACCCTTCTGCAGCCGAACTCTGCCCAAAAACCACAGCATTATTAAAGACCTTGCCTAGCATTAAAGCCGCCATGTTTACCGAATTGGCACCCGATAGCCGCTTGGTTCGTCATCGTGACCCGTATGCAGGTTCGCTCCGTTATCATCTGGGTTTAATTACCCCGAATGATGATCGCTGCTTTATTGATGTGGATGGACAGCGTTATTCATGGCGTGATGGTGAAAGTGTGGTGTTTGATGAAACCTATATTCACTATGCGGAAAATAAAACGGATCAGAACCGGATTATTTTCTTTGCTGATGTTGAGCGTCCGTTAAAAGCGCGTCTGATGCAAAAGTTCAATCATTGGTTTGGTAAAAATGTCATGACCGCTGCCAGTTCACCGAATGAAACAGGCGACCAGACAGGTGGATTAAACAAGGTATTTGGCTATGTCTATCAGTTGCGTTTAAAAGCCAAAGCCTTAAAGAAAAGCAATCGTCAAGTGTACTATTTTTTAAAATGGTTCCTGATGCTGGGGATTTTCTTCCTGATTTTTGTCCGCCCTTATGTTTTTTAAGAATTAATGTTTTGAGAACGCCCTTTGGGGCGTTTTTTTATGCAGGGATTCAGTACGCTATGATCTTACATGATCCCAAATTTTGTGTAAGATAAAAGCCAAATAGGGGGCAATATGCAAAAATTTCGTTCAAAAAAAGATTGGTGGATTTTAGGTTTTATTATTGCCATGACCGGCTTGTTAATCCAGCTGTTATTGACCATGTATGCCAAAGGCACCATGGCACAGTATCCGATTCATACCGTTACCTATGTGTTGACCATTGCCGTGTTGTGGTGGCCAATTCTCAATACCCAGTATCGGATAGCGTCAGGGCAATTGCTGATTAGCTGCTTGTTTTTGACTTGGAAAATTCCCTTGTCCGCAATTACAAAGGTGAGTCCCAGCAATAACTCGGTTGCATCGCCTGCGCTGTCTTTAGATCGTCTGCGCATTGATTATATAAAACAGGGTCAAGCCAAATTTATCTTGATTTCGCCCAAAGATAAACAGGGCTTTACTCAAGCTTTGCATCAAGCTCAGCAATCTGTCTAAAAACACAATAAACACATCGATAAAGCCCCATGTTAATGAGCATGGGGCTTTATTGTTTTAGAAGCCTTCGAGTACCAATTTGCCTTGGGTACGTTCAGACTCAATGGCTTGGTGTGCCTGACGAATATTTTCGGCATTGATGCTGCCCATGACCTGATTCAAGGTGGTTTTGATTTTTCCTGTTTCAATCAGTTGCGCGACCTGTTGCAGTAAATGCGCTTGTGCCGACATGTCTGCCGTTTGGAACATGGAGCGGGTGAACATAAATTCCCAATGCACAGCAATGGATTTACGTTTAAACAGGTTAATGTCGAGATGTTCAGGATCATCAATCAATCCAAACTGTCCTTGCGGGGCAATCAGTTCGGCAATTTGGGTGAGATAACTGCCGGTATGCGTAGTGGAAAAGACGTAACGAGGCGCGGTTAATCCCTGTGCCTGAATTTGTTCAGCTAAAGACTGGCGATGATCCAGAACGACGTCTGCTCCTAACTGTGTGACCCAAGCCTGCGTTTCAGGGCGCGAGGCTGTAGCAATCACTTTGAGCTGGGTCTTGGCTTTGAGCAGTTGAATGGCCATCGAGCCGACACCTCCTGCACCGCCAATAATCAGAATCGACTCTTGCGGGTGATCATGCTGTTGCACTTGCAGGCGGTCAAACAACATCTCCCATGCCGTAATGGAGGTAAGCGGGAGTGCCGCTGCTTCGGCATAACTCAGATTTTGTGGTTTTAGACTGATAATCCGTTCATCCACCACATGAAACTCGGCATTGGTGCCGGCTTTGGTGAGGTCGCCCGCATACCAAACTTGATCTCCGACTTTAAAATGTTCCACTTCCGGGCCGACATCGACCACTTCACCTGCGGCATCCCAGCCTAAGACTTTATATTGTCCCTGCTCAGGTGAAACACGAGTCCGGATTTTACAATCCACAGGATTGACTGAAATAGCTTTGACTGCCACCAAAACCTCTCGGTTTTTCGGGGTTGGGGTTGGTAGCTGAATGTCTTGTAATTGTTCGGCACCACCTGCCTGTAAATAGCCCACAGCTTTCATATTTTTAATCTCAAATTGGGTTTATGATGAAAATCTTAATGTAGTTTTAAATTGCGTGTATACGGTTAAATTCTGCATATAGTGTATAAAAGGATACTATGAACATGACCAAAACAAAGCATTCCCGATTTAATTGCAGTCCAGGCTGCGCAGTCGAAGCGGCAATTGGCATTTTAGACGGGAAATGGAAAAGTATTATTTTATGGCATTTACTGACCGAGCATACTTTACGTTTTGGAGAAATTCGTAAACGGATTCCGAATGTGACACAGCGCATGCTGACCAATCAGCTGCGAGAACTGGAACAAGACGGCCTGATCCACCGCGAAGTGTATCCGCAAGTGCCGCCGAAAGTGGAATATAGTTTAACGCCTTTGGGTGCAAGTCTGCGTGAGATTTTAATGGCCCTAAAAACCTGGGGTGATACCCATATGGATTTATATGGTCAGGTGGTGCCAGCTGCTCAGTCATCAGCACGGCTGCAAGACAGTGTGCTATAAGCCTTTTAAGTTTGGCTCAAATTGCGATTGATCCAGCCTAAAGCCATTTAAGCCACTGGCTTGAAAATTGGCTGATGCACTCCACATCCACCCATAACTCTTCAAGGTTTCAAGACACTGTGAACGAAAACGCCCGCGAACATATTGAAAAGATTCTCGCCCATATGACCACCTTGCCGGGGGTGTATCGGATGTTGGGCAAAGATGGCGAATTGCTGTATGTGGGCAAAGCCAAAAATCTGAAAAATCGGGTGTCGAGTTATTTTGTCAAAACCCTTGAGCATCCGAAAACACAGGCTTTGGTGGCGCGGATTTATGACATTGAAACCTTGGTGGTGCGTTCCGAAACCGAAGCACTATTGCTTGAGCAAAACCTGATTAAGCTGCATCGTCCGCCATACAATATTATGCTGCGCGATGATAAATCTTATGTCTATATTTTTATCTCGGCAGACCAGCCGTATCCACGCATTGCCAGTGGTCGCGGTAAGGGTAAGCATCAGGTCGGCAAGTTTTTTGGTCCCTATCCGAGTGCCTATAATGCACGTGATACGCTGTTGGTGCTGCAAAAACTGTTTAATGTGCGCCAGTGTGAAAATAGCTATTTTTCGCAGCGCAAGCGTCCATGTTTGCAGTATCAAATCAAGCGCTGTTCCGCCCCCTGTGTGGGCTTAATCAGTCCCGAAGATTATCAGGAAGATGTCAACAATTCGATCCGCTTTTTAAAAGGCGATACTAAAGAACTGAATCAGGAGTTGATTCAGAAAATGGAAGCGGCTGCCGAAGCTCTCGAATTTGAAAAAGCGGTGTTTTACCGTGACCGAATGGCGTTATTACGTGATGTGCAGGCGCAGCAGGCGATTTATAAAATTAAAGGTGAGGCCGACATTCTGGCGATTGCCTATCAGGCAGGTGTGACCTGTGTGCAAATCATGCATGTACGCAATGGCAAAATGCTGGGTGGAAAAGCTTATTTCCCAGATATGTTGGGGGATGATTTGGGCGAGATGTTGTCTGAGTTTATGGCGAACTTCTATTTTCAGGTGGCGGATGAAGTGCCGAATGAATTGATTGTGAATGTGGAAATTCCCAATCGCAAAGAATTGGAGCAAGCTTTACAGCAGCATTTTGAACAAAAAATCCAGATTAAACAGAAGGTACGAGAAACGCGTGCAGAATGGTTAGAGCTGGCCCAGATGAATGTGCAGCATGCGATTAAAGGCAAGTTGGCGAATCATCTGGAACTGAATGAGCGTTTTCATCAATTGGAACAGGTGGTGGGTCGCCCGGTAGATCGGATTGAATGCTTTGACATTTCACATACCATGGGGGAAGAAACCGTGGCTTCTTGTGTGGTGTTCGATGCGGGGGGAGCACGCAAACGTGATTACCGTCAGTTCTCCATTCAAGATATTACCGAAGGTGATGATTATGCCGCCATGCGTCAAGCTTTAACTCGTCGCTATAAAAAGCATATGTTGCCTGATTTATTGTTGATTGATGGTGGTAAAGGGCAATTGCATATGGCGATGCAAGTGATGCAGGATTTAGAGCTGGATGCGTTTATGGTTGGGGTCTCGAAAGGGGAAGGACGTAAGCCCGGGCTGGAAACCCTACATTTTACCGATGGCACTAAGATCCAGTTGCCCGAAGACCACAAAGCCTTGCATTTGATTCAGCAAGTGCGGGATGAAGCGCATCGATTTGCCATTACCAAGCATCGTGCCAAGCGTGATAAAAAACGTGGATCCTCTATTTTGGAAGTCATTCCGGGGTTGGGACCTAAACGCCGTCGGGATTTATTGACCCATTTTGGCGGGATTCAAGGTGTACTGAAAGCTTCAGAAAATGAGCTGACTTTAGTCCCAGGATTGGGGGAGGTCATGGCACGTACCATTTATAAAATCTTGCATGAATAACACGGATAATTAGCAAAAACACTCATTGACGCAGTAGTCACTGATCATTCACAAATGCTGGAACTTGGTGAACAATATTGTCCACGGGATAAAAAATGAGAACAATATGTCGCTGTTAGCTGTGTATCAGGCCATTGAGCAGAATGATTGGATTGAGATTCCCACCAGATGGCTACAAGGACGGACGGTCTATGGGGGAGTGGTTGCGGGGCTGATGATGCACAAAGCCGTGAGCAGTATTGCCGATCCGAGTAAACGCTTACTCAGTAGCAGTGTGACCTTTGTGGGTCCAGTGCAACAAGGGGCGGCAAGGTTGACTGCGGAAATTCTACGGCAAGGCAAGTCGGTCACCAGCATTGAAGTGCGGCTATGGCAGGACAATGCGGTGCAAAGTATTTTGATTGCCAGTTTTGGTGCAGCCCGTGCATCAGAAATTCATGTCCGTCAGGAACGTACAGCGCCTGATTATCCCGAGCCTGAAACCCTACACAGCATGCAGCATGAACATTTTCCAGAATGCTATCAACAATTTGATGTACGCTGGGCCGAAGGGCAGATCCCTTGTAGCGCCAGTGAGCAAAGTGACTTCGGTGGCTGGTGTCGTTTTGACCCTGTACAGCATGAGAATCGAGCTTTAAATGTTGCTGATTTAATGACTTTATTTGATATTTGGCCACCCGGAGTGTTGCCGCTGTTTAAGACTTTGGCACCAGCCAGTTCGCTAACTTGGCACGTGACCTATGTGAATCCGTTACAGCAAAATTTGCATGATTGGTTTAAATATAAAGTCTTTACAGATTATGCGGCTGAGGGCTATGCCACCGAATATGCACATTTATGGGATGCCGAAAATCGACTGATTGCCATTTCGAGACAAACAGTGACCGTGTTTGCCTAGTGACACGTTCCAGCAATTCGTATAAAGTGAGCCCTAATTACGGTGTGCCAATTCGCTCAAACTGGCGAATTATTTCATCGCACATAAGGGGAAAAGTTGGCGGTGTCTATGACAGCAGGTCGAATCCTGAATATTCCAAATATCTTGACCTTGGCGCGTATCGCCTTGATTCCTGTATTTTTATTGATTGCTTACTGGCCACCAGCGATTGGTGTGGCTGGGCATGATGGCGGCATGACGCGGCATATTATTTTGACTGCGATTTTTGTGCTTGCGGCAGTGACAGATTGGTTTGATGGCTATCTGGCCAGAACCTTAAACCAGACCTCGGCGTTTGGTCGTTTTCTCGATCCTGTTGCGGATAAACTCATGGTGGCTGCTGCGTTAATTGTATTGGTGCAATGGCAGCCTTCAATTTCCATGGCTTTTGCAGCGATTGTGATTATTTCGCGTGAAATCACCGTATCTGCGTTAAGAGAGTGGATGGCTGAGCTAGGGGCGCGAACCAATGTGGCAGTGTCTACCGTGGGTAAATATAAAACTGCCTTTCAAATGATTGCAATTTCAGTGTTCTTGTTGAATTGGCAACCTTTAGAAACGCTGGCTTATCTGCTGCTCTATACCGCAGTGATACTGACCCTATGGTCGATGTTTATTTATTTAAAAGCCGCATGGCCATATTTGAAGCAGCCTTAAGGGTTGAAATAGAAAGAACTCCAGTCATGGAGTTTTTTTATGTCTGAATTTTCGTAGCAATCTAACAGGCATTAAAAAGCCCAAGACGGGGCTTGAGCTTTTTAACTACAGCAACTGCAACTTCTGAGGGAGAGTTGGGCGTCTTTTATGTCATGGAAACATAAAGCCGCTGAAGAACTATAATCATAGTATGAGAATATGTTTCTTAATTCAATAAAATTGACCCTATAACTTTGTTCAATTCTTGTATACAGCCAACTTCAGTTTAAACGCTATTGTGATCGGATAAGCCCATGAATTTTTGTTCAATGAGCGCGGCATTGCTTTGCAAAATTGCAATGAGTTTTTGTAAGTCTACGAATTCGAAACGATTTTTAGAACCCAATAAGGTCAATGTCATTGGTGCTTCTTTACTCGAGAATTTAATCGGAACAGATAAACCAGAAACATTCGGATCGACTTCTCCATTGGAAAAATAATAACCCTGTTTCTTAATTTTCTTCATTTTCGTTAAAAATTCTTGCTCGTCACTGGCAAAACTCACTTCGGCAAGTTGCGTGGCAAAACGGTGGTAATAATCCAAAATTCCCTGTTTGGGTAAGTGCGAAATAATGGTTTTAGGCGATGAACCCACATAAACAGGTCGTGGACAGCCCCGCCCATAAGATAATAACGTGAGATCTTTAAATACCTCATGATGCACATCGATACAGGAATCATGATTGAGGTGGGTCAACAGACAGCAAAATTCTGTACGTTCCACAATCTCTTTCATAAAGGGAATACTGATTTGTACCAGTGGATCGGATTTACGCGAAATATAATCTAAAACGGCAATTTTTGAGCCCAGGGTATAGTCCCCAGAAGTGCCACTCAGGCGGTGTAAGAGTTCGGCAGAAACCAATTCTTTTAAATAGCGATAGCTGGTTGGTTTAGAAAGGCCAAGTTCTTCACTAATGATATCGACATTAATGATTGGGCGAGACACTGAAAACAGGTCTAAAACGGTGAGAATTTTACCAAAACTAGAAAGTGTCATAACAAGCCACAACGTCAAAAATAAAAAGACATTTAAAGTAATGTTATAACAAATTGTGCTGGGGCTTGCAGGGCTTTTGTAATAAATCGACGAGTGAGTCAAAGCAAGCTGTTTATCGATAATTTGACTGATGAAAACTTAAAAATTAGATATTAATTTAATTAAATTATCATAATAAGATATTTTATTTGACTTTTGCTGTGGTTATTCGCAAAATAGCAGCATTAAATTTCTCACTGTAAATTTTGCAGCGCAAAATTTACGCATGAATAGCAGAAATGACGTTTCTCCCACGTCAAGATCTGCACCCTCATTTACATAAATATTCCTGTTACCGCAATTTTCGCGGGATGGGCAGATCTTGCATATTGATATTGTCGGCATTGGTGTGACTTTGAAACTGGTAATCCGTCTGATTTCGTCTAAAGGATGGGACGATGTTATTAATTAAACCGATATTGGCTTTTCGCCCGAGTCGCATGGATTTGGTTTTTGCGATGAAAACCTTTATTGCGATGTTATTGGCGCTGTTTATCGCATTTTCCCTCGATTTGACCTATCCGATGTGGGCAGCAGGCACCGTAATTATTGTGGCGCATCCTTATGCAGGGATGGTGTCGTCTAAGGCGGTTTATCGCATTCTCGGGACGCTGATTGGCGGAATTGTGGCAATCGTACTGACCCCTCAATTTATTGATCTGCCAATCTTCTTTACCGTGGTTCTGGCGGGATGGGTTGGGCTATGCCTGTATATTTCGTTATTAGACCGCACGCCGCGCAGTTATGTCTTTATGTTGGCGGGTTATACCACGGTCATGGTGGTGTGTAGCTCGATCAACAGCATCAGCACGCATAGTGTGTTTGATATGGCTTTAGGACGTATCTTAGAGATTTCAGTGGCGGTACTGTGTAGTGCCGTGGTCTCTAGTACGCTGTTTCCTGTACATTTAGGCAGTTTGCTGCAGAAACGGGTGCAAAAAACGCTGGATGATACGCGACAGGTGTTCCGTCGTATTTTGACCGATCCCGAGCATAGCAGCAGCTATACCCAACTGCTGGCAGCTATCACCCGGGATACGTCTGATATTCATGCCTTGGCAGTACATTTGAATTATGAACGCAGCGCCTTACAGGGCATGACCAAGTCACTGCAAGAATTATTGCATCAGGTGAGCATGACCGTGGCTAACTTGGTGGCGATGTCGGAACGCATCGCCCAGCTGGATCAGATCGATCGCCGTTATCGGCAGGTTTTACCCACGCTACATCAACATGTACTGCAATTTTTACAGTCACAACAGCAGGTAGCTGCGGAACAATTAAAGCAATTGCCTGAAAATTTTGAGCAGGATTTTGCCGCGCTAGCGCAATTGGCATCGACTGAACAACAGATTATTTTGAATGCCTTCAAAATGGATATTCGCCACTTTATGGAAAATGTGGTGACCATCAAGTGCCTGTGGGATTTGATTCAGCGAGGCGACAAGCGCATTCCCGAGCAAATTGTGACCTTGACCACGTCTTATCCGAGTTTACATCGCGATCATGGGGTGGCGGTGCGCAGTGCGGTGGCGGCGGTCATTGCGACCATCACTTCATTTTTGCTGTGGATTTATAGTGGTTGGCATGCGGGCTATATGATGGTGCAGCTGACAGCAGTCAGTGTGTGTATTTTGTCTGGCTTAGACAATCCGGTGCCTGCATTGCGCTTGTTTATTCGTGGCTCGGTCTACGCGGCAATCATAACCATGCTCTATGCCTTTGTCATTATGCCCGAGGTCCACGAGTTCTGGCAGTTGGCCTTTGTCCTGGCGCCACTGTCCTTATATTTGCTGAGTATGTTTCCAAATCCACCATTAATGGGTTTGGCTTTGCCCATGTTGATCAATTTCATCATGAGTTTGAATTTACAAAACCGTTATAGCACCGATGCCGTACTGTTGATTGATACGGCAATGGCCGGTGTCGTGGGTCCGATTATTTCGATCTTGGCGATTTATTTTATTCGCGCCATGTCACCCGAAACCAGTGCCAGTCGTATTTTGTCTTTGCATTACCGTGCGATGCGTGAAGCCTTATTTATGCCATATGGGGTGCAGTTTCGCATTCATTTACGCAGTATGTTAGATCGCATCGGTGTGCTGAACACCAAGCTGGTACAGTCTGAACCGATCAAGCAGGCGATGAATCTGGCCCTGATTGAAACCAGTGCGGCCATCAACCTGAGCCGTCTGGCTGAATTTGTGCAGAACCCGAATATTAGTCGAAATCTGCAACAAGCATTGGTTGCGTTACAACATCGTCTGGAACAGGCCTTTCTGGCACAAGAGAAACAACGACTCTTACCTGAGGTGTTGAAACAACACGTGTTTGCTGCACTGTTGCAAGTCGAGCAGCAGTTGAGGGATGAACCAAATGCTGAACTCTGTACACGGGTCAGAATGAATCTCAACAATATCCGCAGCAGTATTTTTCATGAACAAGCCTCTGTGCATGTAGAGGATGCAGCAGAAAAAGGAGTCTGAGATGGGTGAGTTGAATGCCTATGGCATCTATATTCCTGTTTTTTTAATACAGGCAGTTTGTGCTTATCTGCTGTTTAAATGGGTGTCCATTTTGACTGATTCGTGGATAGATAAAGGTTGGATTGCGTTGCCGGGTGTCTTCAATCTCTGCCTGTATCTGCTTGTGTTGATGGGCATCCATGAAGTGTCTTTGGTGTTTTGGGGTGTTTAGGCCGTACAGATGATTGAATTAGGAAAGAGGAAACTGAGATGAATACCTTAGATACGCGTAAGGTCATCCGACCGATCGTGACCGTGGTCATGCTATTGGCCGCGATCTACGTGGTGGTGCATTTGTGGAATTACTATAATTCAGCACCTTGGACACGTGATGGGCGGGTCAGAGGCGATGTCATGCAAGTTTCTTCGGATGTTTCGGGCTTAGTCACGCAAGTCTTGGTTGAAGACAACCAAACCGTGAAGAAAGGGCAGGTTCTGTTTAAAATTGATGTGGCACGTCAGGCGCTAGATGTGGAGCAGGCGAAATCTGATTTAGCCAAAGCCCATGCGGGACTGGCGGAAGCTGAGGCGGCCTTAGCTCAAGCCAAAGCTAACTTGGTGAAGTCCGAAGCCAATGCTCATTTGGCCGATAAAAATGCCAGCCGTTATGCCAATTTAATGGATGGTGCAATTTCGAAACAAGAACAGGATCAGATGTTTGCAGCACGTGATCAGTCCCATGCCGAGCATGAGCAAATGTTGGCGGCGATTGAGCAAGCCCAAGCCAATATTGTGCAGCAAAAGGCCTTGATTGAAGTGGCGAACAGTAATCTACATTTAGCGCAACTCAATTTGGCGCGTTCTGAAGTTGTGGCTCCTGCAGATGGAACGCTGTCAAATTTTGGTTTACAAGTCGGCAATTATGTCAAAACCGGGGATGCGGTTGCGGCCTTGCTGAATCGCCAGCAACTTTATGTGGTGGGCTATTTTGAAGAAACCAAATTGAACCATATTCAAATTGGTGATCCTGCCACGGTGCAATTGATGGGTGATGATCAGATCATTAAAGGTCATGTGCAGGGGGTTGCATCAGGGATTGAAGACCGTGAACGTTCGAGTAGTTCGACTTTATTGGCAAATGTAAACCCAACCTTTACTTGGGTGCGCCTCGCACAGCGGGTACCCGTCAAAATTGTGCTGGATGAAATGCCGAAAAACCAATTGGCTTTTGTTGCGGGTCGCACTGCAACCATTCATATTCAAACCCAGCAGTAGGAGCGATGGAAAAGTTGAAAAGTTCCTTTTCCATCAAAGGCTTTAAGGCTGAACGCCTTCAGGATGGCGATACCAGCTTTCTATCAATAAAGCAGCTGCCAAACTGTCGGCAGTCAGTTTTTTTGCACGACCTTGAGCCTGATAATGATCTAACTCATCGCGGGCTTCACGGGTGGTCAGGCGTTCATCGACCATTAAGGTTTCAATATTGGTTTGATGGCGTAAGCGACGGGCAAATTTTCGTGCACGGGTCGAAAGTTCCGACTCGCTGTCATCCATGTTTAACGGCAAACCAACCAGAAATAAGTTCGGTTGGTGTTGTTTGACCAATTTAAGTAGATTATCCCAATGTGGAATGCCATCTTTCATTGGGAATAACGCCAGTGGATTGGCACTGGCAATCATCGATTGCCCGACCGCCATGCCCATTTTTTGGGTGCCAAAGTCAAACGCCATAATCAATTGCGGTTGAGACAAATCAGGCATGACCGATCTCTGAAGATAACCAAGTACGATCCACGCCCATTTTTTTATAGGCCGCATCCCAACGATCGCCATAAGGCAGATTAAAAATCAGGTCCATGTCGGCATCACAAATCAGCCAATCGCCTTTGGCAATTTCTTCTTCAAGTTGATGCTTCGCCCAGCTGGCATAACCTAGGGCAATTTGATAGCGTCCCACTCCTTCATTATGGGCAATGGCATCGAGAATATCTTTAGAAGTGGTAATGCAGACATTTTCACCCACTGCAATCGAGGAGTGCCAAGTTGGTTGCCCGGTATGTAAGACAAAACCTGCTTCGGGACGTAAAGGACCGCCCTGTAACACATCATGTGGATGCACATTATCCGCATCAATTTCTAGATCATTAAGTAATTCTTTTACGGAAATGCCAGAAGGTCGATTGATAATAATGCCTTGCGCACCTTCATCATCATGTCGAGCCAAATAAATGACGGTATGAGCAAAAAACTCATCTTTCATTTCTGGCGGGGCAATCAGGCAACGATGCGTGAGATATTGTTTGGTCACCTAAGCATTTCTCCTTAAAAATTCATCTCTACGATGAGCAAGTCTGTATCCTTTCAACTTACAAGACTTTGTAGTATTCACCAATCTTTTTTTACGGCTTTGGCACTAAATTTACGCCGTTTGAAATTTTAATTGGCGTAGTTGTTTGGCATGTTGCAGTGTGGTTTCACTAATTTCCACGCCACCGGTCATGCGTGCCAGCTCTAGAATACGTTGTTGTTCTTCTAGAGAAATGATGGTGCTGCTGGCCGGATCGGTTTGCTGTTTTTTCACCAGTAAATGCTGATCCGATTGAGCCGCGACCTGTGCCTGATGGGTGATACAAAGAATTTGTACATGTTGTGCCAAATCTGCCAGTAAGCGCCCCACGATTTCTGCCGTGCCTCCACTTATCCCGACATCAATTTCATCAAAGACCAGCACTTCAGCTTCGGTTTTCTCGGCATTCATCACTTGCATGACCAAGGCTATACGTGACAATTCACCGCCCGAGGCCACGCGAGCCAAGGGTTGGGCAGGAATCCCTTTATTTGCGGTGAACAACAGTTGAATAAAGCTCAGACCATCGGCAGAAGCGTGCTCAAGCGGTTCAAATTTAAACTCAAAATGCGCTTCTGGCAGTGCCAATAGTTTGACTTGTTCCGTTAATTGTTTGGCTAACGGTGCTGCTGCTTCACGTCGAATGTCATCTAAATGCTGGGCCTTATTCAAAAAGTCCTGATGTGCCTGTTCGACTTGCTCAGCGAGGGTTTCTGGATCTTCGAGTGCAAGTAACTGCTCTAACTCGCTTTGCCAGCTTTGGTGTTCTTCTTTGAGTAATTCGGGCTGAGTACGGTATTTGCGGGCAAAACGGTGGAATACCTCGAGCTGCGTATTTAATTCTTCCATACGTTCGGGATCGTAGCTTTGGCGATCAATAAACTGACGTAAATTGCCAGTGGCATCATCCAGTTCACTTTGTGCATTCAGAAGAGAGGTATGAATTTCTGCCAGCTGCTCACTACGTCCTGCATGAGATTCTAGACGTCGAATCAGTCCTGAGAGTTCTTGATTAATATTTTGTTCTGCATCGTCTAGGGCATTTAGGGCATAACTACAGTCTTGCATGATGTGCTCATGGTGACTGAGACGATCGAATTCTTGTTCAATGTCTTTATATTCGAGTTGCACCACTTCTTCTAATTCTTCAAGCTGTAATTCAAGCGTTTCAATTCTTTGCTTACGTGTTGCTTGAGCATCCAGCGCAGCCTGATGCTGACGAATGGTTTGTTGCCAATGTGAATACGCGTCTTTGACCTGCTGGGCAGGTTGAGCAAAATTGCTGTAGCGGTCAAGCCAGTGTTTTGGATAAGGCGGCTCTAAAAGTTGTTGCTGACTGTGCTGGCTGTAGAGCTGTACCAAGAGGCGTCCCAGTTCTTTCAGCTCAGACAGGCTGCTTGGACGACCATTAATCCAGGCTTTGCTACGCCCTGTGGCAAAGATCACGCGTCTTAAATGAATTTCACCAGAGTCATCATCCAGCTCGTGCTGTTGTAACCAGTTCGCTTCAGGACTTTGTGTTTGATAACTAAACACAGCCGTGATGTCAGCTTTGTCTGCACCATAGCGTACGTAATTGGTATCGGTGCGTTCACCTAAACAGGCCGAAAGGGCATCTAGTAATAAAGATTTTCCTGCACCAGTTTCGCCTGTTAAAACATTAAAACCTTGATCAATATCAATGGCTAAGTGATCAGCTAAGGCAAAATTGATGAGAGTTAAATGTGTCAGCATAAACGCGTCCAAGCTGCGAAAAGTTTGGTTTCTGTAAGATAGTCAAGTTTTTTAATTCTCACAAGCATCAGGCGAAGCTGAAACTGTGTTTAGATGTATATTAGCGTAAATTCTTCAATTGCATAGTAAAGTTTTAACCGCAAAGTGATTTGTATCTTTCCAGATGATCTTTTAAACTTTTCCGCAAAATGCAGAGTGGTTAAAGTGTGACTGTAGATTTTCTACGAAAAATGCCTTTTGCAGACAAACACCGATTGATTAGTTGTTATTGCCTATTTAAACTACATCAATCATTAAGATATTTATGCGCATCATCTGGAGAATACGCATGTCAGCTCAGTTTGATCATGTATCAGTTATCAAAAAATCAAACGTTTACTTTGGTGGTCTATGCATTAGCCACACGGTTCAATTTGAAGATGGAACTAAAAAAACACTCGGCGTTATTCTTCCGACTGAACAAGCGTTAACGTTTGAAACGCATGTGCCTGAGCGTATGGAAATTATTTCGGGTGAGTGCCGCGTTAAAATTGCCGATAGCGAAGAAAGCGAGTTGTTCCGTGCAGGGCAGTCGTTTTATGTGCCTGGCAATAGCCGTTTTAAAATTGAAACGGATGAAGTTCTGGACTATGTTTGCCATTTAGAAGGCTAAGTCTCGGATCGATTTACACAGCTATTTTAATCAAAATCGGTTAAACTACTGCCCATGACAAAATCCTGTAAAGGCAACTTTGCAGGATTTTCTGTTTTCTTTTCTCCCTGTCTTTGTGTTTGCTCGAGGTCGTTCATGGCAAAACCTGAATATTATTATGGCGTTCATTCGGTAGAGTCGCTGTTAGAATTGGAGCCTGAACGTGTCCTGACTTTGTTCACCTTAAAAGGTCGCGACGATCAACGCCTGCAGAAGATTTTACAATTGGCTGAACCTTTTGGGATTAGTGTACAGAAGGCCAGTCGAGACAGTCTAGAAAAGTTGGCTGGTCTGCCTTTTCATCAAGGCGTCGTGGCGGCAGTTCGTCCGCATCCGACTTTAAATGAAAAAGATTTAGAAGATTTACTGAAACAGTCGCCAAATTGTTTGTTGCTTGGTTTAGACCAAGTGACCGATCCGCATAATTTGGGTGCCTGTATTCGTACCGCAGCAGCGATGGGTGTTGAAGCAGTGATTGTCCCGCGCGATCGTTCTGCCAGCTTAACGCCGACTGCACGTAAAGTGGCTGCCGGTGGGGCGGAAAAAGTCAAGTTTATTCAGGTGACGAATCTGGCACGTACGCTAGGGCAAATTAAAGAGCAGTTTAATGTACGTGTGGTTGGTACTATGCTCGATGAAAAAGCACTGCCATTGCAACAGTTCGATTTTACAGGCACCGCGGTGTGCGTGGTGATGGGGGCGGAAGATACAGGTTTACGTCCAGTTACCCAGTCCCAATGTGATCAGACTGTCTATATTCCAATGTCGGGCAACTTGCAAAGTTTAAATGTCAGTGTCGCAACAGGCATGGCATTGTATGAAGCTTGTCGCCAACGTCAAAGCGTTTAATTTGCTGTTATTACTAAAAAATATTGTTTAAAGCATGATTTCTCACCGCTCCCAAGGCTATTTATTTGTTGCCATTACGATGTGCATTTGGGGCGGTTTTACACTGAGCTCCCGTTTAAGTGCTCAGTGGCATATTAGTGCTTGGGATATTACCGCACTGCGTTTTGCTTTGGCGTTCTGTATCTTAATGCCGATCTTAATTTATAAAAAAGACACGGCATTTTTATGGCACAAGCAACCCGTGATTTTAGCGCTGATTGGTGGTGTGGCGTATTGTTTGACCTCCTATAGTGCATTTCATTATGTGCCCGCAGCACATGCGGCAATTTTCCTGAATGGCTGTTTACCCCTGTGTACTGCCATCGCGGCCTATCTACTGTTTAAACAACCTTTTGATCGGCATACCTGGCTGAGCCTGGCCATTATGCTGACTGCAATTGCTTCAATGTCTTATTTGATGTATCAGGAAACAGGCGTTGCCTTTGGTTTTGGTGATTTGTTGTTTGTACTGAGTGCGATGTGGTGGGGGATTTTCACAGTTTTATTGCGGCAATGGAAACTTTCTGCTTGGCATTCCATGGCCAGTGTCGCCATTTGGTCAGCGATCATTTATCTGCCGATCTATTTATTATTTTTACCCAAACATCTCGATCAGCCCGAACCGATGCATTTGCTGATGCAAACGCTATTTCACGGTATCTTTGTGGTGATTGTGGCAACGCTGACCTATGTAGAAGCAATTAAGCGCTTAGGAGCATTTAAGGCTGGCAGTATTGTGACTTTAGCACCTTTTATTGCTGCAATTTTAGCGGTCCCTTTGCTGCATGAGCCTTTAAGTTTTGCCATTATCTGCGGTTTATTGGGGATGGGCGTCGGTGCATTACAGCCTTGGCGTTGGTTACGTAAAGACAGTTTAAGCAGCCAATTAGAGCAACAAAAAAAGAAGTCACGTTAATTCGACTGCTTTTGCTGAGCTAGGTCTAAATATTGCTGATGTAAAGGTTCAAGATGTGCATATAGATGCGATAAATGCCCGTCATTCAGCACGATATCATGTGCAAGTTCTTGTTTCTGCTTGCGTGGCATTTGCGCTTGAATAATTTTTTGAATCTGTTGAATGTTTTGTCGATCCCGCTGGCTGGCGCGTTCAATCTGCAAATCTTCACTGGCATCAATCAGTAACACACGATCCGTGAGTTGATGTTGATTGGTTTCTAAGAGTAGGGGAGACACTAAAATTACATAGGGGCTGCTTGCACGCTGTAATTGTTGGATGATGGATTGGCGAATGGCAGGATGGGTGATGCCTTCTAAAACTTTACGCGCTTCAGCATGCTGAAAGATATGTTCGCGTAAGGCTTTACGATTTAAGGCACCCGTTTTATCCAGTACCCAGTCACCAAAGGCTGTTTGAATCGCATGTAGGGCAGGTTGGCCAGGCTCGACGACTTCACGAGCTACAATATCGGCATCCACCACCTGAATGCCTTGTGCTTCAAACCAGTGGCTGGCGGCAGATTTTCCACTGCCAATACCACCTGTAAGACCAAGAATGAAAGGCTTTTGCATACCTATTGTCCAAGATAAACTTTCATAATTTGTTCGCCCCAAAGAAATGCGATCCAACCTGCAATGGCAATATAGGGACCAAATGCAAAAGGTTGGTTTTCCTTGCGCACTTTGAGCAAAATAATCCCAATAATGGCACCTACCAACGAGGATAACAGGACTATTAATGGCAGCATTAAAGGCCCCATCCACGCACCTAAAGCCGCCAGTAATTTAAAATCACCGTAACCCATGCCTTCTTTGCCTGTAATGATTTTAAACAGGTAATAGACAATCCATAGACATAGAAAGCCAATCAGATAGCCCCAAATTGCCGTCGTGGGAGAGACATAAATCGCATAGCTATTGATCCCTAGTCCAAGCGCTGCAAGTGGAAGCGTGTAGCGATCGGGTAAAAGTTGGGTATCAAAATCAATAAAGGTGAGCGCGATTAGGGTGTAAGTGAAGATTAAGCCAAACAACATCTGAATGGTTGGACCATAAACTGCAACGACTGTTAAGGCGCAAATGGCAGTGAGTAATTCAACCAAAGGATAGCGGATGCTAATTGGGTTATGACAAGTACCACATTGACCACGTAAAACCAACCAGCTGATGACAGGAATGTTCTGATACCAGCGAATTGCTGTGTTACATTTCGGGCAGGTTGATGCGGGCTTGCTTAGGCTTAGCTTTTCCTCATCAATAATCGCTTGTTCCGGATGAAGCAGGAGTTGGCAGTCTTGGCGCCACTCTTGTTCCATCATTTTTGGTGTGCGGTAGATCACGACATTTAAAAAACTACCAATGCATAAACTAAAAAGCCCAACCGCAGCATATAGGGCAGTTGGGTTTTGAATAAAAATATTGATTAAATCTTGCATTAAACCACAGAGCCCATTTGGAAGATTGGGAGATACATCGCAATCACGAGACCACCGACGAGGACACCTAGAATTGCCATAATTAAAGGTTCCATCATTGAGGTTAAACCATCTACGGCATTATCGACTTCATTTTCGTAGTGGGTTGCGACTTTATCCAGCATGGCGTCTAGTGCCCCAGACTCCTCTCCAATGGCGACCATTTGCACCGCCATGGCAGGGAATTTATCGGTGAGTCGCATGGCAAATTGCAGCTGTTGACCAGTTGCTACATCTTCACGGATTTTGAGCACGGCTTGTTCATAGACCACATTATTGGTAGCACCTGCAGTAGACTCGAGTGCATCAATTAATGGCACACCCGCAGCAAAGGTCGTGGCTAAAGTACGGCTATAGCGTGCAATGATCGCTTTGTAGACCAAGTCACCAAAAATAGGCAATTTTAAGGCTGCCTTGTCTAAGAAGTCTCGAAACTTTTTGCTACGTTTTTTTGCTTCTAGAAATGCAGAGATTAAAATTCCGATCGCGATAATTAGAATAAACCAGTATTTTTGCATCCATTCCGACATATTTACCACCATTTTGGTAAATGCAGGCAGATCTGCACCAAAGGAAGTAAATAAGTCTTGGAATACAGGCACAACTTTGACCATCAGAATAATGGTTACGATCACGGCAACCACAATAACCGCAATCGGATATTTCATGGCCTTTTTGATTTTCTGTTTTAGCAGTTCGCTTTTTTCTTTATAGATGGCGACACGATCCAGCATGGTCTCTAAGGCACCAGATTGTTCACCAGATTCAACCAAAGAACAGAATAAATTATCAAAATACTGCGGATATTTGCGTAAAGCCCCTGCAAACGTATTACCGCCTTCGACTTCACCTTTGATGCCCAAAACCACTTCACGCATGGCTGGATTTTCTAAACCTTCAGCCACAATTTCAAAGCTTTGTACTAAAGGAACACCGGCTTTCATCATCGTGGCGAGCTGACGGGTGAAAATGGTAATATCGAGCGTGCCGACCTTTTTCTTGAGTAGCCCTTCGAGAATATTCTTGCGTTTTTCCCGAATGGTTTTAATGGTCACACCTTGCTTGCGTAATGTGACTTTGGCTAAAGCCATATTACGTGCAGGCAATTCCCCCTTAATTTTTGCCCCTTTGCGGTCAACTCCTTCATAACTGAAGGTTGGCATCATCTGTGCTTTTTTGACAGCCATGCATTTATCCTTATTTTAAATACTTACTTTATTCGCTGGTCACACGATTGACTTCTTGCAGTGAAGTGACCCCTTGCATGACCTTCTTTAAGCCTGAACTACGAAGATTATTAAACCCCGATTTTGCCGATGCTTCTGCAATTTGAATTGCATTGCCATCTTCCATAATAATCTTGGATATTTCAGGTGTAACTTTCATTACCTCATAAATCCCCACACGCCCTTTATAGCCTTCGCGACATTCAGAACACCCCACTGGTTGGTAGAGTTGGAAATCTGGATGTTGTATATCCTGTTCGATAAAGCCCATTTCTAACAAACTGTTTTTGGGTATTTCAATCGGTGTTTTACATTGTGAACAGAGTCGTCTAGCCAGACGTTGTGCAATCACCAAGTTTACAGAGGTTGCAATATTAAAGGAAGGGACGCCCATATTTCTTAGGCGAGTTAATGTTTCTGGTGCACTGTTCGTGTGTAGGGTCGACATCACCATATGACCCGTTTGTGCGGCTTTGATCGCAATCTCAGCAGTTTCCAGGTCGCGAATCTCACCGACCATGACAATATCTGGATCTTGACGTAAGAATGATTTTAAAGCGGCGGCAAAGGTCAGTCCGACTTTATTATTCACGTTGACCTGATTAATCCCTTCCAAGTTAATTTCGACGGGATCTTCGGCGGTGGAAATATTGGTATCTTCTTTATTTAGAATATTTAAACCGGTATACAGGGAAACGGTTTTACCCGAACCCGTCGGGCCTGTGATCAGTAACATGCCTTGAGGTTTTTCGAGTGCTTCCATAAACAAGGCTTTTTGTTCTGGCTCATAACCTAAGGCATCAATGCCGAGCATTGCACTCGAGGGGTCGAGAATACGCAGTACAATTTTTTCTCCAAACAGTGTCGGCAGTGAGTTGACACGGAAATCAATCGCTTTATTTTTTGATATTTTAAGTTTAATGCGTCCATCTTGAGGAACTCGCTTTTCCGCAATGTCCATCTGTGACATGACTTTTAGACGCGAAGCAAGACGATTGGCCAATTGCAGAGGAGGGGTGGCAATTTGACGTAATACCCCATCCACACGATAACGTACCCGATAAACTTTTTCATAAGGTTCAAAATGTAAGTCCGATGCCCCCATGCGAATCGCATCGATTAATAATTTATTGATATATTTGACAATCGGGGCTTCATCTTCTTGAGGGTCATCATTGTCTTCATTCTTCTCGATATTGGTTTCTTGAATATCAATATCGAAGTCTTCATCAAAATGAAAAGTGGTATCTTCAGTGAAATTTTGTTCGATAATTTTTTCGAGTTTATCGTGTTCAACAATCACCGCTTCAATATTTAACTTGCTGTTGAAACGAATCGCATCCATGGCATCAATATGGGTGGGATTACTGGTTGCGACGAAAAGTAGATGACCGCGCTTGAAAATCGGTAAAATTTTGAATTTGGTAATCAGTTTGTCTTCAATGACATCCCGAAGAATATGAGAAGAATCATAAGTTGACAGGTCAAATAGAGGTTCGCCGAATTCTTCAGAAATTTTTTCCGCTATGGTGATGGGCTTAAGCTTTTGATGCTCAAGCAGATAAGGAACAATATCTTGATTGGATTTTTTTGCACTGACGATTGCAGCCTGCATATTTTCTGTAGAAATGAGCCCATCTTCGACCAAACGGCGAATAAAACCGGTAAAACGTGGAGAACCTTGTAGTGCTGTCATTCGCAATATGCCTACTTCAATTAAATTGTTTATAATTGGTATCGTAAAATTATACTTTTGTTGTATAAAAATACCATATCTTAAAATGTTGTGTCTGACTAAGTATTGTAGAAAAGCATGAACCAGTCTAATCAAACCGAGATTTTTTACTATTTTACTGACTGAAAAAAATATAAAAAAGTAAAGTTCATACCAAACCGTCAAGAAAATTATCTTCAAAATCGGGAATTCCGTGTAGAATGTCGCCGTTTAAATCAATTGTTTTGTGAATGGGTTAAGTATGTCGGATTCGACGATCACGCCTTGGGTTGTGGGTAATTGGAAAATGAATCCAATGCAGGCCAATGCCAAACAACTTATAAATGAATTTAAAGAATTATTGAACAAGAATGAAATTACCGCAGCACAATGTCATTTAGCGGTGGCTCCGATTTCAATCGCGCTAAGTTTTGTACAGAGTGAGTTACAGCAAGCGAGTAGACCAGTTGCTGTTGTTGCGCAAGATGTATCGCGTATGGCGGGGACTGGGGCATTTACGGGCGAGGTGAGTGCCACTTTATTAAAAGACAGTGCGATTGAACATGTCTTAATTGGTCATTCAGAACGTCGTGAATTTTTTGGCGATAATCCGCAAGTCATTCGTGAAAAAGTCAAACATGCCTTAGCCGAAGGCCTAACTGTTATCTATTGTGTTGGTGAAAGTCTGGAACAGCGTGAAAATGGTCAGGCGGATCAGGTGGTACTGCAACAGATTTGTGATATTGCGGCTAGTATTAGTGCTGAACAGTGGCAAAACATCGTTATTGCCTATGAACCGATTTGGGCGATAGGCACAGGCAAAACCGCTTCACCTGCGGATGCACAAAATATGCATGCCAAAATTCGTGAAGGTTTGAAACAGTTAACTTCATTTGGTGACACTATGCCGATTTTGTACGGTGGTAGTGTTAAACCAGAAAATGCAGTAGAGTTAGCGGCCTGTCCAGATATTAATGGCGCCTTAGTGGGTGGAGCATCTTTGAATGCTGCATCTTTTTATCAAATTGCTCAGGCGTTTGCGCTTAAATAATCATTGAGGAGTTCATCATGCATACTTTTGTGCTGGTGGTACATATTATTCTTGCTGTATTAATGATCGGCTTGATTCTCGTACAGCATGGTAAAGGTGCGGATGCTGGTGCCTCTTTTGGTGGTGGCGGTGCTGCAACTGTGTTTGGCGCATCGGGTTCAGGCAACTTCTTGACACGTTTAACCGCGATCTTGACGGCTTTATTCTTTATTACCAGTTTAACGCTCGCCGTATTTGCCAAACAGCAAACCACAGAAGCGTATAGTTTAAAATCTGTACAAACCACAGCGCCAGCAACAACCAATTCGGGTGAAACTTCGCCAGCTGCACCTAAAACGAGCGAATAATTAGAATTAATCCTTTCTTTTTTGTGACGATGCTACTAGAATGCGTCACAGCTGCGGTGGTGGTGGAATTGGTAGACACGCTACCTTGAGGTGGTAGTGCTTTCGGGCGTGGGGGTTCAAGTCCCCCCTTCCGCACCAACTTATGAATCCAGAAAATTAAGTTGGTGTATGCAGCAAATCTGTTGATGCGGGATGGAGCAGTCTGGTAGCTCGTCGGGCTCATAACCCGAAGGTCGTTGGTTCAAATCCAGCTCCCGCTACCAATCAACCTTGTTTTAGAAGCAAACTAAAATAAGTAATTTAAATTGTTAAATTAAGAAATTTTGCGTTTTGTTGCGGGATGGAGCAGTCTGGTAGCTCGTCGGGCTCATAACCCGAAGGTCGTTGGTTCAAATCCAGCTCCCGCTACCATTTTGATTTAGGTGCAACTAAATCAGTGCGAGTACGAAGTATTTAGATTGAAAAATATTTCATATTTGTATATAATTTTTGCACGTTGATGCGGGATGGAGCAGTCTGGTAGCTCGTCGGGCTCATAACCCGAAGGTCGTTGGTTCAAATCCAGCTCCCGCTACCAAGTTTCTAAAAGAGGCTCACAACAAGGTGGGCCTTTTTGCACAGTGGACTTTAGTTTTCTGTGTAATAATAGGGGCGATTACGCCCTTTTTTATTGGCTATCGTGTAGTGTCGACATCAATTGGTCAAATAGTCATGCTTCACTATAGTAGGTCTGTCTCATCGGTCTTCAAGACTATTGAATCGCACAAGAATGACGAGAGTAAATGAAGTTATCAAATAAAACCCAAGCACTCCAAGATTTAATCGCTCCTGCAGTGCAAGCTTGTGATGTAGATCTTTGGGGGATTGAATTTATCCCACAAGGCAAACGTTCATTATTACGTATCTATATTGACAAAGTTGTTGATGAAAATGTAGAACCAATGATCAATGAAGACGGCGAGGTTGAGCTTGGCCGTGGTGTTGGTGTACAAGATTGCGTGCGTGTTACTCAGCAAGTGGGTGCCATGCTTGATGTTCATGATCCAATTTCCGGCGAATATGCACTTGAAGTGTCTTCTCCAGGGTGGGATCGACCATTTTTCCAGTTGGAACAGATGCCGGCATATATCGGTCAACAAGTCGCATTACGTCTGATCAGTGCTGTAGATAATCGTCGTAAGTTTCAAGCCAAATTGGTTGCAGTAGATCTGGAGAATGAAATCATTCAGGTTGAAGTTGAAAAGCAACAAGTACTTGAAATTGATAGTAGTAATATCGACAAAGCAAATCTGGTCTACCAAGATTAATTTATTTTATAAGAATCTGAACAAATAGGTGACTTATGGCACGCGAAATCCTTACCGTCGTTGAAACGGTTAGTAATGAAAAAGGTGTAAGTCGCGAAGCAATTTTCGAAGCGCTTGAACAAGCTCTGGTTGCAGCGACGAAAAAGAAATTTTATGAAGGCACGAATTCTGAAGAAGCGCGTCTGCGTGTAGAAATTGATCGTAAAACTGGTGACTATCGTACATTCCGTCAATGGGAAGTGGTTGCGGATGAAGATCATGAAATGCCTGCATGTCAGGATGCAATTTCTGATGTCGATCCTGCAAAATGGTCAATTGGTGATATTCGCGAACTTGAAGTGGAATCAATTGATTTCGGTCGTATTGCAGCACAAATTGCCAAGCAAGTGATTGTACAAAAGATTCGTGAAGCAGAGCGTGCTTTAGTGGCTGATGCTTATGAGTCTAAAGTTGGTGAGCTGATCTACGGTGAAGTGAAAAAGCAAACCAAAGATGGTTTCATTATTGACTTAGGTGACAATGCTGAAGCCTATCTGGCACGTGAAGAAATGATTGCAAAAGAAATTTTGCGTCCAAAACAACGTGTCAATGCGATTTTATTTAACGTTAATCGTGAAGGTCGTGGTGCACAACTCTTATTGTCGCGTGCACGTCCTGAAATGCTCATGGCTTTGATGAAAAAGGAAATTCCTGAAATTTCTGAAGAAATCATTGAAATTAAAGCTGCTGCTCGTCAACCCGGTGTTCGTGCTAAAATTGCAGTGAAAACCAATGATCACCGTATTGATCCTGTAGGTGCTTGTATTGGTATGCGTGGTACACGTATCCAAGCGGTTCAACAGGAACTGAATGGTGAACGTATTGATGTGGTGGTATGGTCAGACGATCCAGCGCAGTATATTGCAAGTGCTTTAGAGCCAGCAGATGTGTCGGGTATCGTGATCGATGAAGAAGAGCGTACTGCGGACATTATTTTCGCTACGAGCGATCAATTGGCTCGTGCGATTGGTTCACAAGGTCAAAACGTTCGTTTAGCTTCTGAATTAACGGGTTATAAACTGAACATGATGCTTGAAGAAGAGTATCATGCACGTCAGCAAAACGAAGCTCAACAATACCTAGACTTGTTTGTTTCACGTTTAGATATTGAAGAAGATTTGGCGATGGCTTTGGTAGACATGGGCTTTACTTCACTTGAAGAAATTGCTTATGTTCCAGCTGAGACCTTTGACGAAATCGAGTTGGATGCGGAAACTGTTGAAATATTGCAAAGCCGTGCCAAAGAAGTGGCGTTGGCAGATGCTTTACAGCAACAAGAAAATATCCAAGATCCAAGTGCTGAACTTCTTGCAATGGAAGGAATGACACAAGAAATCGCGTATGCATTGGCTGCACGCGGAGTAGTGACAGTTGATGATTTGGCAGACCAAGCGACTGACGATATTTCTGATATCGAAGGTTTAGGGGCTGAGCAAGCGGGTCAATTGATTATGAAAGCGCGCGAATCATGGTTTAACTAGGAGGTAATATATGACGGACAAGTCGATTCAAGAGTTAGCACTCAGCGTAGGACGTCCTGTAGACAAGCTCCTAGAGCAGGTTCGTGATGCAGGTTTACCGCAACGTAAAGCTGACGACCTTATTTCCACTGAACAACAAGACACCCTCGTTAACCACTTGAAGAAAGTTCATGGTCAGGACGCTGGGCAAGCAGGACAAATCACGTTGAAACGTAAAACTACAGGTACTGCCAAAGTGGCAAGTACCTCAGGTAAGGCGAAAACCATTAATGTAGAAGTTCGCAAGAAACATACATTTACTAAGCCAGATCCTGAACAAATCAAAGCAGAAGCTTTGGCAAAAGCACAAGCTGAGCAACAAGCGCGTGCAAACGTGCAAGCTATGGTTGAACCAAAAGCTGAAACTCCAGTAGCAAACAAAGCAGCTGCGAATTTAGAGGCGATGCGTGCTGCTGCGAAGCAAGAAACCACAAAGCAAGAAACAGCGAAAGCTGCGGTGGTGGTAAAGCGTAAGTCAACCAATAAGCCGATTGTAAAAGCTCAAGTTAAAGTGATTGAGACGCCTGAGCAGAAAAAAGCGCGTGAGGCTCAAGCAGCACAACTTAAAGCAACTGAAGAAGCAGCGCGCCGTAAAGCAGCTGAAGAAGCACAACAACGTACGCTTGAACAGATGCGTCAGATGGCTTCAAAATATTCTGCTGACGATGCGACACCGACAATCCGTGTGATTGATGACTCTCCTCTTGCAGCAGGTCTTGTGGGTCAAGCCTACGAAGATTCTTTCGCTAAAGAAGACCGTGAAATAAAGCGTGGTACAAGCACGACCAATACACGTTCATCAAAGAAAGGTGGTCGTCGTGGTGAAGAGCAATCTTTCCGTGATAACTCACACAAGCGTGGTTTAAAATCAAGCCAAGCGAATAAACATGGTTTCGAAAAACCGGTTAAAAAACAGGTTTATGATGTAGAAATCGGTGAAACCATCGTCGTTGCTGACTTGGCTGCGAAAATGGCAGTTAAAGTTCGTGAAGTTATTAAATCACTCATGAAAATGGGTGAGCTAGTTACTCAGAACCAAGCAATTGAGCAAGAAGTGGCTGCACTTGTGGTTGAAGAAATGGGACATAACCCTGTCTTGGTTTCTGATACACAAGCAGAAGATAACTTGCTTGAAGCGGCTGAAGAAGCACGTGGTGAGCAAACGACTCGTCCACCAGTTGTGACCATCATGGGTCACGTTGACCATGGTAAAACCTCATTACTGGATCGTATTCGCCGCTCGAAAGTGGCTGCGGGTGAAGCCGGTGGTATTACCCAGCATATCGGTGCTTACCACGTCACTACAGACAAAGGTATCATCACTTTCCTAGATACGCCTGGACATGCGGCATTTACTGCAATGCGTTCACGTGGTGCGAAAGCGACTGATATCGTGGTGTTGGTTGTTGCTGCGGATGATGGTGTTATGCCACAAACTGCGGAAGCGATTGACCATGCACGTGCAGCAGGTACGCCAATCATTGTTGCAATCAACAAGATGGATAAAGAATCTGCTGATCCAGATCGCGTATTGAATGAATTGACTGTGAAAGAAATCGTACCTGAACAATGGGGTGGTGATGTTCCAGTGGCAATGGTATCAGCGCATTCTGGTCAAGGTATTGATGAGCTTCTCGATATTATTTCAATCCAAGCTGAATTACTTGAGTTGAAAGCATCTGAAGAAGGTGCAGCACAAGGTGTGGTGATTGAAGCGCGTGTAGACAAAGGTCGTGGTGCAGTTACTTCTATCTTGGTACAAAACGGTACTCTGAAAGTTGGCGATCTTGTACTTGCAGGTTCATCTTATGGTCGCGTTCGTGCGATGGCAGATGAAAACGGTCAACGTATCAAGTCTGCTGGTCCTTCGATTCCTGTTGAAATCTTGGGTCTTCCAGAAGCGCCAATGGCAGGTGACGAAGTTCTTGTTGTAAATGACGAGAAGAAAGCACGTGAAGTGGCCGATGCGCGTATGGATCGTGAACGTCAAAAACGTCTTGAGCGTCAAAGTGCAATGCGTTTAGAAAACATCATGGCGTCAATGGGCAAGAAAGATGTGCCGATTGTCAACGTAGTGTTGAAAACTGACGTACGTGGTACTTTGGAAGCCTTGCATGTTGCGCTTGCTGAACTTGCAACCGATGAAGTAAAAGTTCGTATTATTGGTTCAGGCGTAGGTGCAATCACTGAGTCTGACGTAACATTGGCTGAATCTTCTGAAGCTGTATTGCTTGGCTTTAACGTCCGTGCAGACAACACTGCGCGTCAAAAAGCTGATGCCGACGGTATCGACATTCGTTACTATAGCGTGATCTATCAATTGATTGATGATGTGAAAGATGCCATGAGTGGTAAGCTTGCACCAGAACATCGTGAAACGATTTTGGGTGTGGCTGAAGTACGTGAAGTGTTCCACTCAAGCAAGTTTGGTGCAGCAGCAGGCTGTATGGTTCTTGAAGGCATGTTACACCGTAATAAACCGATTCGCGTATTACGTGATGACGTGGTGGTATTCCAAGGTGAGCTTGAATCTCTTCGTCGCTATAAAGAAGTGGTTGAAGAAGTTCGTGCGGGTATGGAATGTGGTCTTGCGGTGAAAGGTTATAAAGACATCAAAGTCAAAGATAAGATCGAAGTCTATGATGTTCAACTGATTAAACGGAGTCTTTAATGGCGGGTAGTCAGCGTCTTAAGCGAATGGCAGATACAGTACAACGTGAGTTGTCTGAATTAATCCGCCAAGAGCTGAAAGATCCACGCTTAGGTGGTCTTGTGACCATCTCTGCGGTGAAGGTCAGCCCAGATTTAGGCTATGCAGAAGTCTATGTTACCGTGATGGGACGTGAACTTGGCGATGAACAAAGTGCCGTGGCCAATAAAGAAACCCTCGATGTCTTAAACAAAGCATCGGGTTTCTTGCGCCATGAGTTGAGTCGTCGTATTAAGACACGTATTACGCCGCGTTTGCGTTTCCATTATGACAAGACCAATGCCTATGGTAACTATATGTTTGGTCTGATCGCTGAAGCGGTAAAAGATTTACCTGCAGATGCGAAACAAGATGATGAATAAGCTTGGTTTTCTAAATTGAGCAGAATAAAAAAGCCACCTTCGGGTGGCTTTTTTATTGCGGTAAACTTAGTCACGACGACGTTGCCGTTGCCAAGGTAAAGGTCGATTTAACGCTTCAGGTACATCACCACTCATAGAGCGTAAGCGGAGATGAATGGCCGCCTGGGCCATCAAGTTGGCTGAAACAGGGGCAGTAATAAAGGCTAAGAGCGTAAGCAGAAGTTCTGCGAAACCGATATGTCCCTGAAAGCCAAAGAAAATCATGGCGGCAATCAGAAAGCTCCCCAAGCCTAAAGTGCTGGATTTGGTCGGAGCATGTAAGCGCATAAACAAATCAGGCAGACGAATCATGCCAATGCCACCGACCAGCATGAAGAAGGCACCAATCAGTAAAAATATAGAAACCAAAATTTCCATCATAAGTTGCATATTATGGTCTCCTTAATCGATGACATGGCCAGAGGTAAAGTAACGCGCCAAAGCCACTGTGGAAACGAAACCAAGCATGGCAACCAGTAATGCACCTTCAAATAAAGATGTGGTACTCCAATAAATTCCTAAGACGACGATTAAGCAGGTCGCATTCAGAAACAGAGTATCGAGTGCCAAGAGGCGATCCACAATTGAGGGGCCAAAAATCAAGCGAATCAAGCACATGAGCATCGAGAGTGTAATTGCCACCATACAAATCCCTAAAGCATAAGGCAAAATGGTCATGAGGCATCTCCTGATTGGACGTGGAAGATCTCGAGCAAGGGCTTTTCGTAGCGGGTTTTAATGTCTTGGATATCTGCCTCAGCATCATCGCTACTTAAAGCATGGACTAAAATATCACCCCGATCCTGATCAATACCCGCAGAAACGGTACCTGGGGTGGTGGTAATGATCATCGCCAATAAGCTATTAACCTCGTCATGCTGGGTTTCTAGCGGTACGCGATACCATTTGGGATGCAGGCGATCCATTGGGCCTAAAACCAGTTTGGCAATCCGTATATTGGAAATGATGATGTCCCATAGCACCACAAAACACAGCTTTACAGCGGCAACCCAATTAATATTGGGTGTTTTCTGGATAAAAGGCTGAACCATGCGTGGAATCACTATCGCCAGTATAGTCGCCATCAGCAATGTGGTGGCTTCTAGACTCTGTGCCAACATAATCCAGGTAATGGCAACCAGTACCGAAACAAAAGGATGAGGTAACCATCGATTAAGAACAGAGGTTTTTTGCATCGTTATGGCTCCACTGGTTTAAGTTGAGCATCATCGGGAATCAACATCTCTTGGGTTTGCTGTTCCTGAATCTGACGTAACTTGTACGGTGAAATATGTTCACCTGACAAAGTTTTTTCACTGATTGCATACGGAATCAGATGAGCATTCGGATCTTGCGTTTCACCACCATATTTGGTTTCTGGCAAATTTTCAGGGTCAAATGGTTGCACACTGATGACTTGATTCAGTTCATCCTTTTTCAATACAGCGGCCTCATACAAGGCATTATTTTGCATTTGCACCGCGGTATTAAGTGTGTACTTCTGAATCGGACTTGCCGCAACCATATAGACGATTAAGCCTGCCAATAATATGTAAATCGCAGCATCATTCCGCGCAGGCGCTCGCTCTGGGGTGGCTTGATAAGCAATAAAGTCAGCTTCAGTATGTGCCAGTTCTTCAGGTTTGCTGGCACGCCAGAACAAAATAAAGCCTACACGGGTAAAAGCGATAATGCTTAATAAGCTCACAATCAAGATGATTGCAATAATCAACCCTTGGTAAGGAGCGTTGGCCGTCGCTTGTAAAATGAAAACTTTTCCTAAGAAACCGCTAAATGGCGGGAGACCTGCCATCATTAAGGCAATCAGGAAGTAGCAAATTGAGAGCACATGATGCTGCTTCATTTGTGGCGCAACTTTCAGATAATCTTTATAGACACCACGTTGCGAGGTGATCCAGCCACAAAGCAGATAAAATACGGCTGCAATCAGGGTGCTGTGTACCAAGTAATATAGCGTTGCTGACCATGCTTGGCTGTTGCCAAGTGAAATGGCGATTAATAGGGTGCCAATTGAAGACAGCACCATAAAACCGACAAAACGACGTAAGCGTTCTGCTCCAATCGCGCCAATTACACCATAGAGTGAGGTAATTAAACCGATCGGTAATAACCAGTTTTGCAGGATAGATTGGCTCAAGGCATCATCAAAGACCGTCCCATTTACCCTTAAAATCGCATAAATCCCGACTTTGGTCATAATGGTAAAAATTGCGGCAACTGGAGTTGTGGCGACGGCATAAGTCTTAGGTAACCAAAAGCCCACAGGCAACATAGCGGCTTTAATACCAAACACCACGAACAGCAATAGCCCTCCAGCGACTGCTAATTTGTGCTGATCGGGTTGTAGGCTCGGAATAAGACGAGCCACATCGGCCATATTTAAACTGCCGACACTGCCATAGATCATGCCCAGCCCAATCAGGAACAGTGCAGAAGCCAACAGGTTAATGGTGACGTAATGGATCCCCAGTTGAAAGCGTGCTTTGCCTTGCCCATGTAAGAGCAATACATAAGAGGCCAACAACAGAATTTCAAAGAACACAAACAGGTTGAATAAATCGCCGGTTAAGAACGCCCCACAGAGTCCCATGAGCAGAAAATGGAACATGGCATGGAAATAACGACCTCGGGTATCCCATTCACGACTGGCAAACCAGAGTACTGGGACTGCGAGGGCATAGGTTAATACCAGCATGAAGGCAGAGAGTTGGTCTAGGACCAAAACAATACCGAACGGGGCGGTCCATTCACTCAGGTTATAACTGCTGATTTGTCCATGATGCGCCAACATAAGATAACTGATGGCGGTGATGAGCCCCAAAATCACAGAAATTAAACTGATGCCCCGACGCCATGGTTGGCGCCAATCGTAAGCCAAGGAGCCTGAACCAGGATTGCCTAAAAGTACCAGTAAAAACCCTGTAAAGGCAGGAATGATAATGCTAAAAATTGGTGTATGTTCGGCCCAAAATTGGAGGAAGTTATGCATTAAGGCTCATCCTCGCGCGGGTCGACAAGACTAATTTCTTCTTTGGAGTCAACGTGGTCTGTCCCTGATTCATAACGGCTTCGTAAGGCCAGTTGTACAATAAAGGCGGTCGTTGCAAAGCCAATAACAATGGCAGTGAGCACCAAGGCTTGGGGTAATGGGTCGGTCGATTTTGTGGTTTCGGTCAACACCGCTGGGGCATTGACCTGTAAGCGTCCCATCGCAAACAGGAACACATTGACCGCATAGCCAATCATGGCAAGACCGAGCACCACAGGAAAAGTACGAGCACGCAGGATCAAATAAATGCCTGTTGCAATCAGCAGTCCAATCGCAGAGGCAATAAGAAATTCTAGACTAATCATATTATTTCCCCTTCGGTAATGGACCAGACATGCTGGAATGACGGGAGTCACCGAGGACAGAAATCATCAGCATGGTCGCCCCAACCACGGTGATATACACCCCGACATCAAAGGCAGCGGCAGAAGCCAAATGCATTTCACCTAATATTGGTGGTGACACATAAATATGTGCACTGGTCAGGAATGGACGTCCCCAGTACCAAGCTGCAATGGCCGTGATTCCTGCAATACTTAAACCGGTACCAATCCAGATTTCATAGAGACGTCCCGATTTAGCTTTTAACAACTGTTCTGCTTGGTCTTGACCTAAGGCGATGTACTGAATGATTAAAGCCAAGGCTGTGATTAAGCCGGCAATAAAGCCCCCACCAGGATAGTTGTGACCACGCAGGAATATGTACAGGCTGATCACCAGTGCCAGCGGCAAAATCCACGAAGAGGTAATCCGTAGCATTAAAGGGGAGGGATTAAAACGGTAAGTTAAGCCCTGCGTCATAGTGGTGCCATGCGTACGCATACCATCCATTAAACACAAGGTTCCAATCCCCGCAATCCCGAGCACGGTGATTTCACCAAAGGTATCGAAACCACGGAAGTCGACCAAAATGACGTTAACCACGTTGGAGCCACCGCCCAATGGAATGGACTGCTGTAAGAAGAACCATGAAATCGAATTATGATCTCGGGTCAGAATCAGCCAAGTAATCCAGCCAATCCCGACACCCGCCACAATGGCAATAATCGCATCACGCCAGCGTCGTGCCTGACTCGACTCGTACGGAGTGAGTTGAGGTAAGAGCGATAAGCTCATCAGTAATAAGACGGTTGTCACAACATCTACCGTGATTTGGGTTAATGCCAAATCAGGCGCAGATAAGGTCACGAAGACCATTGTCACGACTAAACCAATTGCACCGCTAATCAGGACGGCCTTAATCCGTTCGTGGTGGAACCAGAGCATCATCCAGCAAGCAGAGAACAACAGCAGCCACAGCACGATTGCGAGCATCGGGGCATGCGTGAGTTCACGGCTGCCTGTGGTGAGTCCTTGTCCCAGTAGGGGGGCTGCAACTAATGCAATGCTCAGCACCACAATCCAGATCAGATAGGTTTGTAAGGAGCCTGTTTCAGTTTTCCGTTTAATCTTGCGGGCATTTAGCAATAATTGTTTCAGGAAAGACTCAAACAGGAGTCTACCTTGGAACTGTCCCAAAGCAGGGTCTAAATCAATCGCGCGAATTTTACGATTTTTGGCCAGCGCAAAATAAAAAGCCAGACCGCCGACAAGGGCAATAATACTCATGACGAGGGGCAGATTAAAGCCGTGCCAAATCGCCAGATGCGCGCCTGTAAAGTTATTGAGTTGTGTACTGGCACGTGCAGTGCTATTGACGATATGTTCAACCGTTAATGCAGGGAAGATCCCCACCAGAATACATAGGGTCGCCAATAAAATGGCTGGAGCACGCATGCCAATTGGAGGTTCATGTCCCTCTTTATTGGGCACTTGTTCACCCAAAGCACCATCAAAGAACACACCATGTACCAAGCGCACGGAATACGCGACCGCAAAAATACCTGCAAAGGTTGCCACAATTGCCGCGACAATCAGCACAGGACCACTGAGGTTGGCCAACAGTTCGGTAAAGAACATTTCTTTAGACAAGAAACCATTGGTAAAGGGCACACCTGCCATCGATGCGGCCGTAATCATGGTGAGCGTGGCAGTGAAGGGGAGGAGTTGCCAGACCCCACTGAGTTTGCGTAAGTCTCTGGTGCCCGTTTCATGATCGACGATACCCGCAATCATAAACAGTGCCGCTTTAAAGGTGGCATGATTGATGATATGGAAAATCGCAGCGGCTACGGCCAAAGGAGAGCCAATCCCCAATAAACACACAATCAGACCCAGATGACTGATGGTGGAATAGGCCAAAAGACCTTTGAGGTCTTCTTTGAAAATGGCGAAAAATGCAGCCATACACAAGGTGAATAGGCCGACAAATGTGACAATATTGTGATAAAGCGCAGCACCTGCAAAAATTGGCAGTAAGCGTGCCAGCAGGAAAATGCCAGCTTTGACCATCGTGGCAGAGTGCAGATAGGCTGAAACCGGAGTTGGAGCAGCCATGGCATTCGGTAGCCAAAAATGGAAGGGGAATTGCGCACTTTTGGTAAAGGCACCTAATAGAATCAGCAACAGGGTTGGAACAAATAAGGCATGACTTTGAATGCGTTCTGACATGGTCAGAATCTGGTCAATTTGATAAGTGCCCGTAATTTGCCCCAATAAAATGAAGCCCCCCAGCATCGCTAAGCCACCCATACCTGTAATGGTCAGTGCCATGCGTGAACCGCGTTGGGCAACTTCATAGTTGCTCCAGTAACCCACCAGCAAGAACGATGAAATACTGGTCAATTCCCAAAAAATTAACAGTAAAATTAAATTATTGGAGAGAGAAATCCCTAACATGGCCGCCATAAACAGCATCAGCAATAGATAAAGTTTGCTGAGTGAGTTTTTAGGGCTAAGATAATAATAGGCGTAAATAAAAATGAGGGTACCGATACCGGTAATCAGCAAAGAGAAAAGGAGTCCTAAGGCGTCTAAACGAAAACTGAGATCAATGCCCAGTTGTGGTAGCCAAGACCAACTTTGGGTAATGGTTTCGCCATGAAAGACCTGCTTTGCTTGAGTCAGTAACAAAATTAAACTGCTTAAACTGACTCCGATAGCCCCGAAAGCCGTTACCCCGCGCGAGAATTTCTTCAGCCACGAGACAAGGGTTGTGCCAAGTACTAACGGTAACAAGATAATAATTGGTAGCACACTTGTATCCATTGTCGTGATAGGTCGAAACCTAAGGGTGAATCTTATCTTTCAAGGATTACAGGACAGCAAAGAGATATCCAAAAATACTCGATCTTGAAAGCCGTAAAGAAAATAAATAACGAAAAACAAGTTGTGTTGCGCAACTTGCAAAACTATAGCAAAACAAAATTTTACTATAAAAAAGCCGAATAAATCTGATCTTATTACATGAATAAAACAACATCAAACCTTTTTGCGCACACCCATCAGATTATACGCGTTGCAGGGAAGTTTGCGCTTAAAACTTCGTGCATGACTGCGGAGGAAGTCAGCAATTAGGTCGAGGAATCTTTAAAAGAACTATCCTTGGCTTGCAGCCAGAGCTGTTGTAATTCGGCCTGTGCTTCGGGAGAAAGTTGCTGAATTTGCAGATACATGTGCTGAGCCACAGACAGTGGGGGCTCATCCGAGAGTTGTTCAGTTGCAGATGCTAAAGACAGTTGGCTCAGTTCGGCATAAATTTGCTCAAATTGTTGTTGTCGCGGCTGCAAGATAATCTCTTGAACCCCTTGTGGACTGAGTTGCAGACATTGATAAGCCTCGGCATTTTCTAACAGGGCAGTCCGATTGCCGGTCGCAATAATTTGCAGACGTGGAAACGCTTGATGAAGCCGATGCAAAATTTCACAACATTGCTGTTGATCAAGTTGCGCATCAATCGCATCGATAAAGAGGATGCCATCACCTTCTAGACAGGGGTAAAGGCTTAAGGGATTCAGTAAACACAGCCGACGCACAATATCGCCAATCAGGGCAATCCAGTTTTTCTGGTTGCTCGATAATTGCTGAAATTGCATGGTTCTGCCTTGATAGTTCACCATGAGTTGTAGTTTTGGTTGGTATTGAATAAAGATATCGTGCAATTCAGGCAAAATTAATTTGAGGCTGTCTTTGAGTGCTTTTAAGCAGGGTGCATGTAGTTGGGCATGTGCTTGAAACAGGGTATTCGGTACATTTTCAGACTGTAGATGTGGACCTAAATGCAGTTTTTCGCGCATCAATTGCTGAAACAATTGCGCAGTTTGGGCATTTTCCAAATCACTAATTTCGCGAAACCATTCAAAGAAGCGGCTAAAGGTGGTAAAGGGGATCGCCGCGACTTCATAGGCATGTCCCGTTTGAAAAATGATCGGGTTGTTTTTACTGAGCAAATTGATTTCGTTGACGAATCTTTCCGCAGGGTAGTAGGCAATTAAAGGTAGACCTTGCATCGGGTCTTGCTGGAGTGCCCGATGATACAGTTGCACCAATTGTTCGAGTTGCGCAGTCTCGGCTTTACTTAATCCAATACCTTGCTGATTCAGGGTCTTATACAATTGCCAACTGCAAAGATTTAAAGCTTCGGTCTGAGCGGTTTCAGATTCAGCCAGTGTGCCAATCTCGGTCGGAATTTCGACGCAAATCTGCACTTTGGATTGGAGGCGGCTGTGCATGATGTCTTGATCCAGCATGACAACCCCTGCACTGCGTAAATCTTTATAGCGCGCAGAGAACCAAGTTAGGGCTTGGTAAGCATGTTTGAGGATGCTGGTTTTGCCCGTGGCATGATCACCCAAAATCAGGGTGATGGGTTGATCATGATATCGAAACTGAATGTGTAGGTTGGCAAAATGATTGGTGTGTTTGAGCTGTAACGATTCGATTTTCATAGAAGCCCCGCATGCGTCAAACGACTAGCCTACAGCTTGGCGCAACGAGATAGGCATCCTATTTTTTAATTGTTGCATCAAGTCGTAAATATGATGAATATTTAGACTTACTTTAGCACGAGTGCAGGCGACATACAGTAATCTTAACTCTTCGTCACTAATTTTATGGTCGTGCTCATTGACTTTAAACTGGTAGTCATCTTCGATATGCACGCGATCCCATTCTAGCCCTTTGGCTTTGTGCGCCGTAGAAATAATATAGTCAGCCTGATCGATCGGTGTGATTTTGGCTAAGGCCCGTTTGAGCGGATCGGTGCCATGATCATCCACCAGTTTCACCAAAGGTTTGATGTCACTGCCTTCGTTGGTTTCGCAATATTCATGCACATCATGCCAAGAATTGAACCATGCCAGTTCGGGCACATCCGTCACACGTTTACCTTGTTTCAGCATGCTGGCGGCATCCACAAAACGATTCAGTTTGACATGATCGGCTTGTAGACTGACTTTTTCACCATGCACTAAGCCTGAAAGCAGAAGCTCCATGGCACGGGCATTGGTTCGGCATAAAATCGCATCCCGCATTTTGGTATGTGGTTTATTTACCACTTTGGAATTCAGTAGTGGATTACCCAGCAACGGGACTTTTTCATTTAATGCCCCCAAGATGGCATTGGCATTCTGCGCAATACTTTCGCCAAAGCGAAACGAGGTGGTCAGTCGTGATTCAGGCAGTGGCAACTGCTGCATGGCATTGACCGCCCCGCGCCATGCATAAATCTGCTGATGCGCATCACCAACATAAATCACTTGGGTGCTTTTTTGTCGCAACAAAATACCGAGCATTAACGGATCAGCATCCTGTGCTTCATCAAACAGCACATAATCGGCAGGAATATTCGGTTCAGACAGTGCCCAAAGTTTTAAATAAATGTCATGCCCAATTCCGGCTTGATGATTCGGGTCAATGGATTCTAACCAGCGTCGTTCCACCGCGGGATAAAGGTGTTTCTGCAGGCTCTCGATATCATCGGGATGCAACCAGTTTGGGGCTTGCAGATGTCGTGGTGCAGGATATTGCGAACTGGTGGAGCAGAAGTAACTCACTGCATTGGCGACCAGACTGGCCAGACGACTTGGCATTAGCACGTATTTTTCATAACGTCCGCCCATCATGCGCCTTAAGGTAATCGGCTCTAAGCGATATTCTTTGGCAATAAAACTCGGACTTAAACGCGGCAGGCGCAGTTTGTCGGTGATTCCACGTGGAACACTACGAAAGGCCAGCGAGTGGAAGGTACGACAATCCACATTGGTATGGAACTTTTGCTGGGCTTCACTGGCGATGGCTTTGTTAAACGCGAGATACATGCCACGTCGTTGCGGCATGGCATCACTGATCATTTGCAGCGTCGTGGTTTTCCCTGTGCCTGCATAGGCAATCACCTTAAAGGATTGCCCCAGACGAGCGTTATCAATGGCAGTGGCCTGCTCATAGGTGGCGCTCGGTTTTTTTGAGGTGTTTGACACAGGCAAAGTCTACTTTAGTGGCTACGGTTGGCTTTTTCGATCAAGCCAGACAGCCCTTGGCGACGTGCCAATTCATTCAAGACCAATTGCGGGTCTAAATCGAAGTGACCCAGCATCACAATGGTATGGAACCAGAGATCTGCCACTTCATAGATTAGATCGTTTTTATTGTCTTCATTGGCTGCCAGTTGGAATTCTTTGGCTGCGAGAATGCTTTCAACACTTTCTTCACCAACCTTCTCAAGAATTTTATTTAAACCCTTGTGATACAGTTTGGCCACATAAGAAGAGTCTGGATCTGCAGCTTTACGCTCTGCCATCATCTGGCCGAGGTAAGACAGCACTTCGACTTGCTCAGCCTGTGCCTTAGAAGCATTCATGGCGAGGGTATGCGGGTTGGTCGATTTTTCATTGGCATAAATCTGGCTTGGATCTTTGAGTTGAGCATCGACAATTTCCCAGCCTTGCGGGGTGAGTTTACGGTAGAAACAAGACTCACGACCCGTGTGGCAGGCGATACCACCATGTTGTTCAATTTGCAGCACAATCACATCGGCATCGCAGTCTAAGCGAATTTCATGCACAGTTTGAAAGTGCCCAGATTCTTCACCTTTATGCCAGAGTTTATTGCGTGAACGAGAAAAATACACCGCCTGATTTTTTTCGGCAGTGAGTGCCAACGCTTCACGGTTCATCCATGCGACCATCAGCACTCGTCCTGTTTGATGATGCTGAGCAATGGCAGGGACTAAACCTTGATCGTTAAATTTTACTTCATCGAGCCAGAGCGCATTGTTCATAGGGACTTCACCAAAATCAGTTGAGCTAAAAGAATATTTAAATTGCTGTGAAAAGCAGCAGGCTATAGTGTAGGTGATCGGGCTGGATTTGTGTTAATTATCTTTCATCAATTTAGCCAGCCGTTACGGCTCGACCCACAATTGCGTTGGGCAGAGCCATAGATCATTCAGCGAGTTAAAGGGGTTGCATCACTTCGGCAAAGCGCTGCTTTTCAACCAACTCTAAAAACTCATCCCCCAGACGTTGGCTTTCCGCGACACATTGTTTCCAGAGCTGGATACGACGTTGTGGCTCCATGCCTTTCAGCACGAAATCTTTACGATCAGGTAAACGGCCTAGGGGTAAACTGGCCAGATAGTCCTGCGAGGGCGAAATGAGCAAGGTGCGGGCTTGATTTTCAGGGTTAGATTTCCGTGATTTAAACATCTTGTCGAACCAGCCTGGGGTAATGCTGTCGGTAAAATGCGGATAGAGCACGATGCCTTGACTTTCAAAGGGCAGGTCAATGTGATAGTCAATCAAGCCGCCATCCCGATAGGCTCCTTGCGGTGCATCATGGATATTTTTCACCGCAGGAGTCACACCCGGAATAGAGCCTGAAGCCATCAGCCAGTCGGCCACATTGTCTGAGTTGAAGTTGAGATAATGCGTGGTAAAACTATCGTCTTTGATTTTGAATTGCGGGAAATCGTGTGGCTGGCAAATCACGCGTTGCATGAAATGCTTTAAATGCTGACGGGAAATGGCATTGCTGCCAATAATGCCGAGTAAAGAACCATAGAGGGCAAGGCGTTGATCACTCTGAAATAGGTGTGCAGCTTTAGCCGCAATAATGGTTAAGTGATAATCGGGATGATCCACTAGTTTTTGGGTCTGCTGATTTAAAATTCCCGCGAGCATGTCGCGTGATATTTTTTCGATTTCGGCAATTTTCATTTTTTTATGAAAAGGCAGGTGAATATACAGCTCAGCCAGTTGTTCAGGACCAAGCTTTTCACCCTGTGCTAGAATCCCTGCAAAACGCCATGCACCCACCGAAGAGCCGATTAAAAAACGACGTTGTTTGGCTTGGGGTAGAAAATCTCCAAATATCGCTTGATCGAGTCCAGTTAAACCGATGCCTTTGGGGCCACCAGCAGCACCCGGTATAATATCGACCTGTTGGGCGTGAAAACCTTGTTGTTGAATGAGTTGGCGAGCGAGATGACCAGCACGAATGTTCAAGGCGGGAGAGCGCTTTTCAAGAATTTGAATCATAGTGCAATTATAAATATACAAATGTGCACTTAGTTTAAAAGTTCTGCTTGCGGGCTCAATGGCGTGGAAAAACTTTAGGTGACTTTAGAGTCACTTTAATGAGTTGGGCTAAAAATGCACAAGGCTGTGGATAACTCTTGGGCTATCCACAGCAGTATGTATCGTCAAAATTATTTAAACAGACGCCAAACCGACAACAGGCTGGCACAGACAATCAGAATAATCGAGATGTACCACGGGGCAATAATTGCAATCGACAGGAAAATCGCCATCAGGCTACCAAAAATCCAACTGCGTTTTTGCTGATGTTCCATTTGCAGGCGCAAGCTTTGCAGTTCATTCAGCTGTTTGGCATTCCAAGCTGACTGATTTTTCAGACCATTCAAGCTATCCACCAACAGAGTTGGAAAATCCTGTGCACCTAACAACAAATCCGGGATTTTTTGCCCGAGCTCTTTGAGGTTTTTCTGCGGGTTCATCTGGGCTTTGATCCAATCCGTCAGGATGGGTTTTGCCAAGCTCCAAATGTCCAATTCAGGGTAAAGATCTGTTCCTAAGCCTTCGACATGCACTAACGTTTTCAGCAGCAGCATCAGCTGTGGCGGAATTTCTAAATGGAAACGACGTGCAATATCCATGACTTGAATCAGGATGCCAGCAAAGTCCAATTCATGCATTGGTTTTGAGACCATCGGTCCAACTGTGCGGCGCATTTCACGCGCGAGCGCATCTTGATCGGTGCCCGGTGGAATCCAGCCCGCCTGATGCACAATCTGAATCAGTTGCATAAAGTCGCTGTTCATCACGGCCAGTAACATACGCGCCACGGTCATTTGGTCGTGTTTAGACAGCTCGCCCATAATCGCGCAGTCCAGTGCAATAAAGCGTGGATTGCTTGGATTGATGGTTTCGACAAATACATTGCCCGGATGCATGTCCGCATGGAAGAAGTTGTCGCGGAATACTTGGGTGAAAAAGATGGTTAAGCCTTTTTCGGCCAAATCTTTACGATCCATGCCCATGCGGTCAAAGGTCGCTGTGTCGGAAATCGGTACACCGGTGATGCGTTCCGCCACCATCACTTCTTTGCTGTCCATATACACTTCAGGCACGTACATCATGCTTGAACCGGTAAAGTAATGGCGCATGCGACGCGTGTTGTCTGCTTCTAAAGTCAGATCCAACTCATTCAGGATAATTTGGCGGTAATCCTGAATAATTTCGGACAGATGCAGGGCACGTGCCGCTTCGAGGCGTTTTTCTAGGGTAGCCCCGAGCCATTCCAGAATTTCAAAGTCTTGCAGAATTTGGCTGCGAATGTCGGGACGGGTGACTTTGACCACCACTTCACGGCCATCGTGCAAGGCTGCGGTATGCACTTGCGCAATCGATGCAGCGGCAAGCGGCTGCTCATCAAAGCGGCTGAATAAGGTATTCACATCGGCTTTGAGGGATTGCTGAATACGGCTTTTGGCAACATCGGAGCCAAAGGGCTTGACGCGGTCTTGCAATAACACCAGTTGTGTCAGCACTTCGGGTGGAATCAAGTCACGACGGGTCGAGAGCAACTGCCCCAGCTTAATCGCCAACGGCCCCATATCTTCAAGCGCTTGCTTGAGTTTCAGCGGGTTTTTACGTTCTTTACTCGACCATGCCGCAGGGTGCATGCGAATAATTGCCAAAGCATGACGCGCTTTCTCAGGTAGTTCTTCCGCAGGAAACAACGTGTCGAGTCTATAGTGCGCAGCGATGCGCCAAAGTTCGAGTAAACGTGAAACATGCGGAATCATAAAGTGTCTTACCTAAGTTTAAAGAGAGTCTGGAAGGGCATCAATTTGACGTTGCAGCTGCTGAATTTTGGCTTCTGCACGGTCAAGGTTCTGATTCAAAAGACGGGTGTCTTGTTGCAGGTCATCCATTTGCCAACGCGCAGCAAACAGACCTGAATCTTCTTTGAGGGCATCTTCGGCAAAGAATAAATGGCTTTGTAAAGAGCGTTTGAGATGTTTGGGCGCAAGCTGAATTTTACCCAGCTCATGGGCTAAGGCGGGTCCAATCCACGGGCTGAGATGCGCTGCTAAATCAGGTTCGGCCTGTTGCAGAATACGTTGAATGTCTTGCAGTAAATGGTAATCACCCTGTACTGGAATGGTGCCGACATCTTCTGCCAAAAACAGCTTGAGCAGTTCGACCACATTAGAGACATGCAAGGTTGCCGTTGCAGGTATAGTGGTGTGTTGTGGATCAAACGGGCGCTGTTCAAAAATAGACGGGCGCTCAGCCTGACCGGTCACACTCGGTTCCAGACGGACTTTGTCTTGATCAAAGAACACATCCACAGAGAGTTGTGGTGCATCGAGCACCACACGCAACATTTTGCCTTGTAACTGATTGAGCTGAATACGGGTAATCGCATCCAGATCAATCACATGGTGAATCAAGCGTTCAACTGCACCAAGTGCCAGAATCGACCACATAGCTTAACCTTAACCTTAGTTTAGAGTTTAAAACCACGGTGTACAGCTACGATGCCACCAGTCAGGTTATGGTAGTCACAGTTCTGGAAGCCAGCCTGCTCCATCATGCCTTTTAGGGTTCTTTGGTCTGGGTGCATACGAATCGATTCAGCTAAATATTTATAACTTTCCGAGTCATTGGCAATGATTTTGCCCATGATTGGCAGTGCGGTAAATGAATACAGGTCGTAGAGTTTTGAGAATGGCTCAAATACTGGTTTAGAGAACTCTAAGACCAATAGGCGACCACCTGGCTTAAGCACACGGTACATGGCTGCCAGTGCCGCATCTTTATCAGTCACGTTACGTAAACCAAAACTGATGGTGAGCAAATCAAAACTGTTGTCGGCAAAAGGTTCTAAAGTTTCGGCATTTGCCAAGACAAAGTCGACATTGGTACAACCAGCATCCATTAAACGGTCACGACCCACGTTCAGCATCGATTCGTTAATATCAGAAAGTACCACATGACCTGTAGGACCGACTTCACGGCTAAAGACTTTAGCCAAGTCACCTGTACCACCGGCAATGTCTAATACGTGTTGACCACGACGCACACCCGACATGTTAATGGCAAAGCGTTTCCATAAACGGTGAATACCAAATGACATCAGGTCATTCATGATGTCGTATTTGCTGGCTACCGAGTGGAAGACTTCCGCAACTTTCTGGGCTTTTTCTTCACTGTTTACCGTCTGGTAACCGAAGTGGGTAGTTGCACCGACATTGCCAGTATTGGCACCACGCGGCAGGTTGTATTTTGGTACAGTACCATTGACGGGTGTATCCGTAATTTGTTGTTGTAATGATTGTTGCTGCCCTTGAGGAACACCTTCAGGGAGCGGGCTGTTTAGGAATGGGCTGACTTTGTCTGTTTGTTGAGCCGACTCAGGTGTAGGGGTAGGCGTTTGATTTTCATTAGACATTCAAGTCACTCCTAACATAAAAATAGGGTTAATGTTGCAGTGCAAGCATGATGACAGATTCTCAGCCGATGTACAGTAATCATCATGCAATTGTTATGAATAATATACAGAAAAAAGCACAGACTCAGTATGCTGATCGATGATTTTATCTGCTCAGTCTGCAGCCTTTACCGAAAAGGATGTAGATCGCCTGCATGCACATTAGCCACAATTTGCCGCTCAATCGCAGTAAAAGCTTTGACAAACTGTTCTGCCGATTTGAGTGGTTTCATGGCCAAGAAGCCATCTTGCATAAACTCATACATCACCTCGAAATGGTGTTTATAGGCGACCCCTTTACACATTTTAAAGGCGGTATACACCATAAATGAGCGCATGTATTTATCCAGATTAGCTCCCAGCTGATCGAGCAATTCCAATTGGTGTAAGCGTGCTTGCCCCTGATCCAGTTTCAAATAGCTGAGACGCATCATTTCATCGGTCAGTGGGGTATTGGGCGCGTAGTCTGCTAACAGTTGTTTTGCGACCTGTTCATCCAACTGCACCGCCAGAATGGCCAACTCAACCCCTGCGGTACCCGTTTTAATGGCATTTTCTGGAATCAGCTTTTCGGCTTTATGTGCATACTTCATTAAACGTGCAATTTGTTTGGCCAAAGCATCAAAATCTGAACCGCCGTACAAGCGATTTAGAAAGTATTCCGCCATCAATTGATGGCTCTTGACCGCAAAGTGCTGCTGATGAGTGCGTTGCATGCGTTGTTTCTGCCACATTTGCACATCTTGCAGGCGTTGAAATAGCTCAGGATTGTGGTGATATTGCAATTGATCGTACTGTGCTAATAAGTCATCTAGTACGGCAAGTTTAGACATGGGCTATCTCAATTTGAAACTTGTGCAAATCTTAGTGCTTGTTGCAAGTTCTCGCCATGACAAAATGATCGAATAAGGTCTGAAAATCAGCCAATTTGTCATGAAATTATACAAAGATTCGTCAAAATGCGCGTTCTGCTTGTTTTATACTGAAACAAAACCTCAGCTTTAAAAGACCAAAATCATATCCTTTAATTTATGGCGAAACAAAAATGGCAAAACAACCACAAGAACCAGCCTTGGTAGATGAAAGCCAACTGTCACTCGATTTAATTGATGCTCAATACGCTTTAAAAGATACGAAAGATCAGCCCAATGCGAAAAGCTTGTTGGTGTTGGTCAGTGGTATAGAGCTGGCAGGTAAGGGCGAGTCAGTCAAGCAATTACGCGAATGGATGGATCCGCGTTATTTACGGGTAAAAGCGGATGCCCCGATTATGTTTAATAACACACAAACTTTTTGGCAACCCTATGCTCGCTTTATTCCAGCAGAAGGGCAAATCGTGGTGATGTTTGGAAACTGGTATGGAGATCTGCTCAGTACTGCGCTGCATGTGTCGCAGCCTCTGGACGAAACACTTTATGATGAATATCTGGAGAACATGCGTGCCTATGAGCAGGATCTTAAAAATAACCATGTGGATGTGATTAAAATTTGGTTTGACTTGTCGTGGAAATCATTGCAAAGACGTCTGGATGATATGGATGCCAGTGAAATGCACTGGCACAAATTGCATGGTTTAAATTGGCGCAATAAAAAGCAGTATGACCGTTTACAAAAGTTACGTCAGCGTTTTACCGAAGACTGGTTGATTATTGATTGTGAAGATGAACAATTGCGCGATCAACAGTTTGCGTTGCATGTATTAAGAGCCATGCAGCATTGTCCGGATCATGTCCGGTCGGCCCAGCACAAATGGAAACAGGCTGAGGTTCCCGCCATATTGGAACAACCGCCAACGGTCAAAATTGACAAAGCCGAATACAAAACTGAGCTCGATCGGCTTACCCGCAAGGTTGCCGATGCCTTACGCTTTGGCGAGCGTAATGTGATTATTGCTTTAGAGGGGATGGATGCTGCGGGGAAAGGTGGAGCCATCAAGCGGATTGTCAAATGCTTAGACCCACGTGAATATGATATTCACAGTATTGCCGCGCCAGAAAAATATGAATTGCGCCATCCGTATTTATGGCGGTTTTGGAGCAAGATTTTACCCAATCAAAATATCACCATTTTTGACCGCACTTGGTATGGGCGTGTGCTGGTTGAGCGGGTGGAAGGCTTTGCCAGCGAAGTTGAGTGGCAGCGTGCCTATGATGAGATTAACCGGTTTGAAAAAGACCTGAGCGATAGCAATACGGTGGTGGTGAAAATTTGGTTGTCGATTAGCAAAGACGAACAGTATGCCCGTTTTAAAGAGCGCGAAGAAACCCCGCATAAGCGCTTTAAAATTACCCCAGAAGATTGGCGTAATCGTGAAAAATGGGATGACTATTTAAAGGCTGCGGCCGATATGTTTGAACGGACCAATACCGAACATGCACCTTGGTACATTGTGGCCAATGATGATAAATATGGCGCGAGACTGGACATACTCAGAAGTATTTTGAAACAGCTCAAAGCCAATTAAATGGCTTTGAGGGGGAGTGCGGCAATAACGCCATCGAAAGCTCGGGTGCTAGACGGCAGTTTGTAAATTTTGTTTTTGTTGAATCGATTTGGCTAACTTATAGCAGTCCTCTACATGGGCTTCGGCGACTTTTTTCATGACCAAATAGCCAAGGCTTGCCGCGACCAGTTGACCACCTAAGGGAATATATTTACTGACCTGTTTGGTAATCATTTTTGAGGCGATATTGTGCAGGGAGTTTTTTACAGCCGTTCGCGCCACCACCAAACCAGAAAACTCAAAGCCGCGTTTACGCAGTTCCTGCCAGTGGATTTGTTTGGTTTCTAAATCAAATACACTGATTTGTTCGGGGGCAAGACCAAAGCGCGCGTTAATTTCAGGAATTAGTTGTGACAAAATCCCAACATCAATCACCACATCAAAAAAAGGCATAGGAATCACGGCTGCACCGGCTGATACATAAGCACGTTTTTGCACCAGCTCGAGACATTCAGCGCGCACTTGCTCTAGATTTAGGTTGGCGTCAATTGAGTCGGGAAGATTGTCTATTTTCATTCTGTACTTTAAACCTTGTATCCATTTTTATATTGAAGCATCTTTAAGCTACGATTTTCAAAGTCTTTTTTAAATCGTGACACTGCTATACCGTGACATAGACAGTACACTAAGTATAGTCAATAATCTTTATGCTTTTGTAGAGCCTCATTTATTTATCGTTGGAGAATATTTATTCATGGCCATTCATGTGATTCAGAGTCAACGCATCGATGTTTTGCTACAGGCCATGTTGAAAACGGTAAAATCACAATCTGCACATGCGCTACAGGTCTTAAAAACCCAGCATTTTATTGTGCCTTCGCCCGCAGTCGAAGCGTGGTTAACCCAGCAGTTGGCTGAACAAAAAGGCATTAGTGCCAATACCCAATTCCATCACCGGATTCGTGCATTTCAGTGGACGGCTTATCAATGGGTACTGGATCAAGACAAGGAACAAGTACGTAAAGCCAATATTCCACGCATTATTATTAAATGGCGGGTTTATCAGGCGCTGCTCTGTTATATCGAACCGGAACAGTGTAATTTAAGCAGCGAGCATCCGCTGTATTCGATTGTGCAACGCATTTATGCCAGTGCCGACCAATTACAACAGGGCCTTGCAAAACAACTCAAAAAACAAAGTATGTTGTACTGGGTGGCCGAACAGGTGTCCAGATTATTTAGTCACTACATGGAATATCGTGGGCACTGTCAAAAAAACTGCCCAATCAATCAATGTTCCTGCCCAAGTAACTGGTTGCAGCGTTGGGGGGAGAATCAGGCTTTGCCGATTGAGCAGATGTTCTTTCAGACCAATAATGAAATCTCAGCGTTTACTTTAAATCAGGCACATGAGCTGGAAGCTTGGCAGCGCTGGTTATGGCAGGTGGTGTTTCATCAAGATTTTCTCGATATGCAGCAGATTGATGCTGCCTTCTGGCAGGCTTTGGGCAGTGTCGATGCGCCGAATAGTGCAGCCCTGAAAAAGCTGCCGCAGCCCTTGGTGGTATTTACCTTATTGGATTTGCCCCCGAGTCAGTTGCAGTTTTTACAGCGTCTGGGGCAGTACATTGATATTTATCTGCTGCACTATAACCCGTCGCAGGAATACTGGGCCGATAGCGTCGATCCGAACTGGAAAGCGCGCTATGACTTAAGGGTCAAAGAGCGCTTTATTGCCAAGCATCCGCAGGCCACCGATGCAGAGATTCAACAGTTCTTTCAGGATTTCACCCTACATTTCAATGCGGAAGTGCGAGAATCCCGTCATCCGTTATTAACGCGTTTTGGCAAGCAAGCCCGCGATCACTTCTCGTTGCTGTCAGGGCTTTCTTCGGGGGAAGATGGGGTTTGGGCAGATGTCTTTGTGGATGAGTATCCCGCCAGCCTATTGGGCAAGCTGCAATCGGACATTCTGTATTTGGTTGAGCCTAAAGCCAATCAATTTGTTTTGGATGCCGAGGATGAGTCCATTCAAATTCATGTCTGTCATTCCAGTTTACGTCAACTGGAAGTACTGAAAGATCAACTGACGGCATGGTTGGCGCAGGGCAGCAAGCAGCAGCCACGTCGGCCGAGTGATATTTTGGTATTAAGTCCAAACCTGAAAGAATTAGAGCCGCTCATCCGCAGTGTTTTTGCGCCACCAGTACGTGAGCGTGAAACAGAAGCCGCCACAGCCGTAGCAGGGCGCTTAAGCCAAGACACGATCTATTTGCCAGTGAAAATTGCAGGGGTCACCCAACTGGATGCGACTAATGCATGGCGGGCCGTGCTGGGGCGTATGCAACTGGTCCAAGGGCGTTTCCGTCTGGATGATTTTGCCGACTGGCTGGGTTTGGCGGCTACTCAGCAATGCTATGCTCTAGAGATGAGTGCCGTAGAACGTATGCTGGAGCTTCTGCAGCAGGCTGGCTTTAAACGAGGACTGGATGCCGGGCATTTGGCACTCAGCTTGACCGAGGGCGATACCGACTATCGCTTTAGTTTTAAGTTTGCCTTAGACCGATTGACCTTGGGCATTGCGATTCCTGAACATACACTGTTTGCAGATACACTCAGTTTTGCCGAAGTCATGCCGAGCGATTTTGAATTGATTGCCAAGCTGTTGCAGATTTATCAGGACTTGGACGCGCGACGCGATTGGCTACTGCAACATGAGCAATCTGAACAACCGAAGCAAGTCGAACATTGGCTCAAAGTCTTGCTACAGGAAGTGGCGGAGTTTGAGCAAGCAGGGGTCGAAGCTTTAGCCAGCGTTGCGCAAATTATTAAAAAACAGATGCGAATGCTGACCCTCTCCAACTTTTATGAAGGGCAGGATCAATATGGTCTGGATCAGCTCACTCTGCCATTAACCTATGTGCTAGATGAAATTCAGGCGACTTTGGATGCACAACTGGATCAAGCGGAACCGACGGGACAGATTACCTTTAGTCAGTTGGGACAAATTCGCCCAATCCCTTATCAGCTGATTGTGATGCTGAATCTGGATAGCGGCAAATTCCCTAGCCGTAACCAGCATTTACCTTTTGACCTGATGGATTTGCTTAAACCCCAACTGGGGGATCGTTCTCGATTGGAAGATGATCAAGGTGCTTTTTTAGATGGATTACTGCTGGCACAGCAAAGCCTGTGGCTGTTTTACAATGGATTTGATGTCAATGATGGGGAAGTGCGCGAACCTTCAACTGCTTTGCAGGAACTGGTACAGCATTTGGCATTCATTACCCAACGTTCGGCAGAGGCAGAGGCAGAGCTCATTCAGGTACAGGGCTTGGAAATTCCTGCACAACTGCATTCGCTGTACCATATTCATCCCTTACAACCCTTTGACTGGACTGGATTTATACACACGAAACCCATGCGTTTTCAGGATCATTGGTTTCGGGTGGCACAGCAGATTGTACAACCCCAAGGGCAGCGTCAGGCTTGGCAAGATACCCCGTATTTGACCGAAGTTGGTGATTTTATAAGCATTCAAAGTCAGCAGTGGATTCAGGATGTTTGTTTCCCGGCACGACTGTATTTAAGAACTCTCGGGGTGGAAAATTTGAAGGCCGAAAATCTGCCCGATGAAGTCGAGCCATTGGTGCTTGATGGCCTAGGCCGCTATGCGGTACGACACTTTTTACAACAACAGGGACAAAATCTTCAGCCAGAATTGTTATTAGATCAGCTACCTGTGGGAAAAATGCAGCAGGCGGCTTGGCAAGTCAGTATCAATGAGCAACAACAGTTACGCGCCCGTCTCGCGCGCTATGCCGATGCCGTCACAGCGGTGACACAGCAGCTTTGGAACATGACTCCCACATTACAGTTTCAAATTACCCTGCCTGCACAGCACACCCAGAAGTGGGTCAGTTTAGAAGCCTCCAGTGCACGTGCTAAACGTCGGGTACAGCTATGGTTGGAGTATTTACTCTGGCTGGCGCATGAAAATTTAGCGGATGCCGGACAGGACTTGGCTCGGATAGTGGTCTTTAGCGATCAGACCATCCTGTGCCAAGGGGTTTCATCCAATCAGGCCAAGGCATGGTTAGCGGCTTGGTTTGAGTTGTGGCAACAAGCGCAGACGGAACCTGTGGTGTTACCGGCAGCTTTGTTGTTTCAGGTGGCGGAAAAAGGCAAAACCCATGAGTGGGAGCCAGATGATCAGGGTAAATTACAATTGAAAGACTGGGACAGCCTGCTGAAAGCTTGGCAAGATGATGGTCGCTTTGCGGGGTTTTCAGTGCTCGACAATGAAGCCAGTCAGCATCATCGAGATTGGCAATTTATTTTACAGCAGCAAGATGCTAGTGCCTTATTGGCTCAGGCCTGCCAGCGTTTTTCCGAGCGCTTGTATGCCCCGATTTTTGAATACCAGCAGGTGATTGAGGAATAATGCAGATGACGACGACTCCGAGAGCTGCCACGATTTCTTATCATCCGATCGTGGATATGCAGTTTAAAGGCTTACACTGGATTGAAGCTTCGGCAGGCACTGGAAAAACCTTTACTTTATCCAGTTTAATGGTGCGGATATTTTTGGGGGAATATTTACCCAATCAGGTGATTGCCACCACCTTTACCCGTGCTGCCGCAGCCGAATTAAAGGGGCGAATTCGCAGTCGTTTGGTTGAAACTTTACGATTTTTTGAAACGTGCCAGAGCCTGACGCAAGCCGAACTGCAACAGAAAATCACGCAGGAAAGTGATCCGCTCTATCAAAAAGTGTTGCAGGATTATGCTCCGCGTGTGGACTATGCACGGGAACGCTTGAAACTGGTCATTGATCAACTGGATGAGCTGTTTGTCGGTACATTGGATAGTTTTAGCCAGAAACTGCTGCGCGAGTTTGCATTTGAAAGTGGCAAAATTGAACGTGCCGAAATTACCGACGATGCTCAGCAATATACCCGACAGCTTATTCATGATGTGTTGCGTGAGTGGATTCAGCAGCAGCCCCAAAAGATTCTGGACTATCTGCTGCTGAATAAAAAATTAAAATCGCAAGATGCTTATGTGGGCGTGGTGGAAAACAGTTTGAATTTTGCTTCTGCGCATTTTCAGGTTGTGGATGCGCCCAAGGTAGATTTGGCGGGCTTTAGCACCCAGCTTGAACATTTGTTGGCACAGGATTGGAGTCTGCTTAGTAGCTTGGCCGACTACTATGCCGCCGATGGTGTTCATTTTAAGATCTTGGCGAAAAAATGGCGTGATGACGGCAAGTTAGAACAGCTATTGACCCTTAAACTCCCTGAGTTGCTCACGGCCTTAACCCAACAAGGCGTCTATGCCTTATTTGCGCCTTTATATGCCGACACCTTAAAAAACCTCACCGATTTAGTCACTAAAAAAGCACTGAATAAATGTCCAGAGGATGTGTTGCAAGGTTTTCAACAACATCCACTGCTTGTTGTTCTGGCTCATTTTATTCAAAGTCTGGAGCAGCTCACATTTGATCTAGACACTTTAGATAGCTATTTACAGTTTTATTTGGCTTCCGAAGTCAAAAAACGCTTGCCGCAGGTATTGCAGCAAAAGGGCGAAACCACCTTTGCGCAGCAAATCCGCACTTTGGCTGAGGCGCTGCAAGATACGCAGGGCCGCCGCTTTGCGCGCTTTGTGCAGGCGCGTTATCCGCTGATTCTGGTTGATGAATTTCAGGATACCAACCAAGACCAAGACAATATGTTGGCGAGGATTTGGCGTGATGCACAGCATTGTGCCCAAGGCTGCATGATTATGGTGGGTGATCCGAAACAGGCCATTTATGGCTTTCGTGGCGGAGATATGCTGACCTATAACAAGGCTCGAGCCGATGTACTTGCCAAGCAGGGACATTTATATAGTCTTAAATATAACCATCGTTCTGTGGCGGAGTTGGTGACGGTGGTGGATGCCCTGTTTCAACGACAAACGGAGTTTGGTGAAGAGGTGCAATATACCACAGTAGAGGCGGGTTCACGACCACACCCTGCTTTGGTGGATGCACAGGGTCAAAATCATCAACCTTTACGTTGGCTAATGCTGCAAGACAAGAACGATGAATTTATTCAGGTGGCGTGGAAAATCCGGGATTTGCTCAATCAGGGAATTCAACAGCAACTGTACTTGGCAGAAGCCACAGGCCAGCGCGCCGTCGATGAAAATGATATTGCCATTTTATCCAAAAGCCATGATGGACTCGATAAAGTCCAGTATGAATTAGAACGCTTGGGCATTCGGGTCAATCGTCCATCCAAACGCAGTGTATTTGACAGTGTCATCGCCAAGGATGTGGCAGCAATTTTGACTGCGATTATGCATCCCTATGATGAAGGCAAAGTGAAACGGGCTTTGCTGACCCGGATGCTGAATTTCCAACTGAGTCAGTTAATTCAATTGGAACAGCAGCCTGCGGGTTTAAGCCAGTTTATTGAAGATTTTGATTACATTCGGGAAATGTGGTTTAACACCGGCTTTTTACCAGCTTGGCAGTATGCCTTAAATGTGTTTAAGGCCTGGTCGAATGTGGTTGCGAGCCAAAGTCGTGACAATGAGCGCTGTGTGGTTAATTTAAGGCATTTAACTGAATTGTTGAGTCAGCATAGTGAGCATTTTCAGGGGCCTCAGGCTTTATATCACTGGTATTTAAAACAGATTCAAAGCCCGAGTGAGCGGGAATGGGAGCTAGAACGGAAGCTGTCTAACGAGGCAGGCGTACAGTTGATGACCATTCACCAGTCCAAAGGGCTGGAGTTTAAAATAGTCTTTTTATTGGGGGCCGATAAAAAGTTCAGTGAAATGAACAAGACCCTGAATTTTTCTACCCAAGCCTTGGTTCACCCGTTAACGGGGCAAACCGAGCTGCAACGGGTGATTGCCATCAATGACAAGCATTTATTGGATGAGGTGGCGATCCAACAGCATAATGCACGGGCTGAAGCCGAGCAGCATCGTTTGTGGTATGTGGCACTCACCCGTGCCAGTCATCGGGTTTATGCCATGCTGCAAGATCATGCAGGAAAATCCGCAACTGGCTTGGCATTTTGGCGCGGGCAGGCGGAACAGGTCTTTCAGCATCCTTATAGTGGGGATGAAGCGGTGTTGAGTGCATGTCCGAGTGCATTAAAACCCCAGCAGCAATCGCAAATTCCGGAACTCTTTGCAGCCGAATTCCCGACCCAACGCTTTTATCCTCGAGGCAAAACCAGTTTCAGTGCCTTGGCGCAGCATTTAACTCGTCAACAGGTGTTGGATGCTTTGGCACAGCAGCGTGAAGTCACACAAAGTGCAGCGGATGAGTTTCATCTAGATGTAGAGCCGATTATTGAAGATGTAGCGATTTCTCAACCAATTCCCTGGATTCAGCGTCAATTTCCGATGGGCACCTTGGCGGGAAATTTCCTGCATGAAATTTTTGAGCACATTGATTTTCAGCAGCAACAGGACTGGAAAACTGAAATTCGCCGTCGTTTTAAAAATGACTATCCGAGTCTATGGCAGAACTTGTGTGACAAATATCAGCAAGAGTTTCAGTCTGTGGATGAGGAGCAGTTGTTGACCTGGATGCAGGAATGGCTGGCTCAGGTGGTATCGACGCCTTTGCATCAGCAGTTTTGCTTAAAGCACCTTTCGGCAGAAGCACATCTGGCGGAATTCCCTTTTTACCTGTCTCTTTCTAACCATGTATTGGCGATTAAACGCATTCAAGATTTATTTGCAGAATATGGCATTGTGATGCCGGAGCTGAATGCTGCAAATTCAGCACGATACTTAACGGGCTCTATCGACTTGGTCTATTTTGATGGCGAACGCTACCACATTGCCGATTATAAAAGTAACTTCTTGGGAGCCGATGTGCAGGACTATCATCCAACCCAAATACAGGACAGCATGTCGCATGCCAGTTATTGGTTGCAGGCCGGACTGTACTTGGTGGCCCTGCATCGCTATTTGCAAGTCCAGTTTGAAGGTTATGCGATTGAGCAACATTTAGGTGGAGCCAGTTATTTGTATTTACGTGGTATGCAAGGCGTAGCAGGGCTAGGGGTTAATACTTGGTGCCCAGAGGCCGAGTTTATTCTGCGTTTGGATGCAATATTGGGCTATTTTGCTGAAGTAGCGGTGCATAAAAGTGCATAGTTGCGCTGAGCTTGTATTAAAAAACAATGAATTAGATTGTGGATAACTTTGAGGATAACTGTGTGGAAAACAAGCAGGCATTGCAATTAACTCCCGACTGGATTGCACAATGGAGCCAATCGATCCAACAGCCCCCTTTTTGTGCAAGCCCAAATCTACAGGCCGATACGCTGATCCAGTCTGTGCTGGCAGCGATGTTACAGGGCAACAGTTGTGTACCAATTCAGGCCGATACATCGCAAATCTTAGCTAACTTGGCGGTTAGTGCCGAGCAAGTCGCGCCTGGCGTCGCGCCCTTCATTTATGACTCACAGTATTTATATCTGTATCGCTATTGGAAGCTGGAAGATGGTTTGGCGCGGCATGTCGCACGCTTGCAGCAGCAAGTGGTGCCAACCGTCGATGCACAGGCTTATGCCACGTTACTCAGTGACCCGCATCAGCAGCAGGCACTGCAGATGGTCTGTCAGCACGCCCTGAATATTATTACGGGTGGGCCCGGTACAGGAAAGACTTATACCCTAGCGCGGATAATTGCCGTGTTAAACCAGTCTTTACCCAATTTGCGTATTGCGATGGCTGCACCGACAGGTAAGGCTGCGCAGCGCATGAAAGAAGCCCTGCAAAAGGCATTGAATGATGAAAAATTGCAACCTTTGGTCACGCCAGCGCTGAAACAATTAAATCCAGTCACTTTACATCGGTTATTGGGGCTGGGGCATTCTGCCCGTCCTCGTTATCATGCCGAACAGCCTTTGCCTTATGACATTATTGTGGTGGATGAGGCTTCAATGCTAGATCTTAATCTGGCCAGCATGTTGTTCGCTGCCGTGCCGAGTCAAGCCCGTCTGATTTTATTGGGGGATGCGAATCAGCTAGCTTCGGTGGACGTGGGCGCGGTATTGGCGGATTTACAGCAAGTTCAGGCATTGCAACACAATAGGGTCAATTTACAGACCAGTCGGCGCTTTGATGGTCAGGCCTTGATTGGACAGATGGCCCGTTTTATTCAGCAACCGCCAGAATCAGCATCTACCGCAGCATTATTACAACAATTTCATCAACAGGTGGTTGAACCGACTGAAATTCGCGCTGTGCCATTGAAAGCGCAAATGCCGAATGTGTTGCAACTGGAATATTTAAGTGCGGATCTTACTAATCCAGAGACTTATTACGATAAGTTAATGCTAGGCTATCATCACTATGTTGAAGCCTTAAAAACACATTTAACTGCGGAAGATCCTGAAGCTTCTATTCAGCACGTGATTCAGGTCTTTGATGACTATCGGATTTTGGCTGCAATCCGTCATGGCGCTTTGGGCTTAAAACAATTGAATCAGCAGATTGAGCAGCGTTTACTCAGTGCCTTAAGTCGCTATACCACCAAGCAAGGGGATTGGTATGTGGGTCGTCCCGTGATGATGACTTATAACGATTATCAGTTGGGCGTGTCGAATGGGGATATCGGGATTTGTTTCAAACGGCAACGTCAGGGACAAGCACAGTTTGAAGTCTACTTCCCGAGTTTAGAGAAATGGGTTTTAGCAACGCGCTTACCGAAAAGTATCGAAACGGCTTTTGCACTGACCATTCATAAATCCCAAGGTTCTGAATTTACCCATACGGCTGTGGTACTCGATGCTCAAGCACAAAACTTGTTAAGCCAAGAGCTACTGTATACCGCCATTACTCGGGCTAAAACCGTTGTGAGCCTGTTGGTAGATCCTCAGGCATTAATCCAAGCCTTGTCGAAAAGAACAACGCGCATGAGTGGTGTTTTAGAAAAAATAAAGGGTCTTTTGGATTATTAATCTGTGCTAAATAATCGGTGTTCTTGTACGAAAAAGCTTACATTGATTCGAGATATTTGCGCATAGAGCTTTTATTCGGTTTCTGAGAAGATGAGTTCACATAAAGAGCACAACACGGAACGTTGAGCCATAATCGCAAAAGGATAATAACAAAGTCAGGATATGACAGCGAACTTACAGTGAAGTAGGTGAATGAGGAAACTTACAGCCGCTAAGCCTTGTAGTTTTGGGAGAGACTACAGGGCTTTTTTATTGCCTGTACTTTTATATTTAGTCCAATATTCCGATCAGAATCCGCCAGACCATTTAGCCCGCTCATGTAAGTTAAAGCGTACATTGAGTTAGGTAAAACACCTCTATGCTTTTTGCTTTGTTGTGGCAAAATATTACACATAAGGACATCTTGGTGGAAACAAGGACTGTTGTCACAATAAGCGCATTATGCGCAATAACTAAAATAAAAATAACAATAAATATAAGAACTACAGCGCAATGAGAAATGCCCAAGTTATGCTTGGGCATTTTTCTTTTGGAACTTGATCGCAATAATGGTTGGCAAAATGTATCACAAATACATCTTATTTAAATTTGATGCAATTAATGTTTAAAGTTGGAAATTGCGAATCTGAGCACATTATTTTGTTCAATTTGCATATTATTTCATGCTCTCCACCGTTGCCGAGCAAATCTGATCTTGAGTTTTAAACTGTATCTCGAAACTGCGACAAGCTTAATTCTTGCATCGTGAATTCTGGCTAAAGACGGAAGGGCTGATGCAATACGCTGGCTTGCTTGTTGAAATATCGGCAACGGTATCCAATAGAATGTAAATTATGATTATCTATTCAGTATTTCATGTTGTGCGCTTATTTTCATGATATTTGACAATTTACGGAGCCAGATGTGATTTATTCATGCATTATTTTTGTTTAGTAAATTTAAATAGTGCGCATATTTTGCAATCATCGGCATTTTCCCTTAAAATAACGCTCTTGCTGTAGTGATGCACGGCAGTCAATTGAGCAATCGATTGATTCGTATCAAATGTAACTTTTTTAAGCATCTCGGAGAAATCGAATGGCTTTAACAAACGCAGATCGCGCAGAAATCATCGCTAAATTTGCTCGTGCTGAAAACGACACTGGTTCACCAGAAGTTCAAGTAGCTCTTTTAACTGCTCAAATCAATGACTTACAAGGTCACTTCAAAGAGCACAAACACGACCACCATAGCCGTCGCGGTCTTATCCGTATGGTTAACCAACGTCGTAAGTTACTTGACTACCTAAATGGTAAAGATCATGGCCGTTATGTTGCTTTGATCGGTGCTTTAGGTTTACGTCGTTAATTCGATTGAAACTTTTATTTTCGGATTATTGCATGTTGAATGCTGTATTGCTGAAAACTAAAGAATATCTAGCTTCGTCTAGATAAAGGGGAAGGGGCGAATGTTTCGCTCCTTCTTTGCGTTTAAAAATAGTGTTTCTAGTGAGGTCGGCTTCTAAGCTTTGTCATTTGCACAAACTTTAGGTTGTGAATGCCAAACCTTAGGGGTCTCCACTAGAATAAAATCAGGAAAGAAAAATATATGTCGATGTTTAATATCGTTCGTAAAGAATTCCAATACGGTCAGTACAATGTAGTACTAGAAACTGGTCGTGTTGCTCGTCAAGCAAACACAGTTTTAATCACGATGGGTGGTGTAACGGTATTGGTTGCCGTTGTTGCTCAACCAACAGCGAAAGCGGGTCAAGACTTTTTCCCACTCACTGTGAACTACCAAGAAAAACAATATGCTGCGGGTCGTATCCCAGGTGGTTATGGCAAACGTGAAGGTCGTGCTTCAGAAGCTGAAACTTTGATTTCACGCTTAATCGACCGTCCAATCCGTCCGTTGTTCCCAGAAGGCTATTACAACGAAATTCAAGTAACAGCCACTGTTGTGTCTTCTGACAAAACTATGGATGCTGATATTGCGGCAATGCTCGGTACTTCTGCGGCATTGGCTATTGCAGGTACACCGTTCCGTGGTCCAATTGGTGCTGCGCGTGTTGGTTTAATCAACGGTGAATATGTTCTTAACCCGAACTTTGAACAAATGGCACAATCTGACCTTGACCTTGTGGTTGCAGGTACAGAATCAGCAGTATTGATGGTTGAATCAGAAGCAAAAGAACTTTCTGAAGACCAAATGCTCGGTGCAGTGCTTTTCGGTCATGACGAAATGCAAATTGCTGTACAAGCGATTAAAGAGTTTGCTGCTGCTGCGGGTGCAACTGAGTCTACTTGGACTGCACCAACGAAAAATGAAGAGCTTCGTACTAAATTAAAAGAAGCGTTTGAAGCGAAAATTTCTGAAGCGTACACGATTGCTGTTAAGCAAGACCGTTATGCAGCATTAGACGCGATTCAAGCGGAAGCGGTTGCTCAGTTCGTTCCTGAAAATGATGAAACAGGTATTGCGGATGACTTGAACGAATTGTTCGAAGATTTGAAATACCGTACGGTACGTGACAACATCCTTTCTGGTAAGCCACGTATTGATGGTCGTGACACGAAAACTGTACGTGCATTAGACGTACAAGTGGGTGTGTTAGGTCGTGCACACGGTTCAGCATTGTTCACGCGTGGTGAAACTCAGGCGTTGGTAACTACAACTTTGGGTAACACGCGTGATGCACTCATGGTTGACACGCTTTCAGGTACTAAAACTGACAACTTCATGTTGCACTACAACTTCCCTGCATACTCTGTAGGTGAGACAGGTCGTGAATCTGGTCCTAAACGTCGTGAAATTGGTCACGGTCGTTTGGCACGTCGTGGCGTACAGGCTGTTCTTCCAGCGGCTGACCGCTTCCCGTACGTGATTCGTATTGTATCTGACATTACTGAATCAAACGGTTCATCTTCTATGGCTTCTGTATGTGGTGCTTCATTATCCCTTATGGATGCTGGTGTTCCATTGAAAGCACCTGTTGCGGGTATCGCAATGGGTCTAGTGAAAGAAGGCGAGCGTTTCGCAGTTCTTTCTGACATCTTGGGTGACGAAGACCACCTTGGCGACATGGACTTTAAAGTAGCAGGTTCTGCCAACGGTATTACTGCACTGCAAATGGACATCAAGATCGAAGGCATTACTGAAGAGATCATGGAAGTTGCGTTAAACCAAGCGTATGCAGGTCGTATGCATATCTTGAATGCTATGAACCAAGTGATTTCACGTGCGCGTCCAGAGATTTCAATGCATGCGCCTACGTTCCAAGTCATCAACATCAACCCAGATAAGATTCGTGACGTGATTGGTAAGGGTGGTGCAACTATCCGTGCAATCACTGAAGAAACTAAAGCGGCAATTGATATTGAAGACAACGGTACAGTACGCGTCTTTGGTGAAACCAAAGCTGCTGCACAAGCGGCGATTGCGAAAATCCAAGCGCTTACAGCTGAAGTTGAACCAGGTACAATTTACACTGGTAAAGTGATTCGTATCGTTGAATTCGGTGCATTCGTGAACATTCTTCCGGGTACTGATGGTTTACTTCACATTTCTCAAATTTCAAATGAACGTATTGCTAATGTTGCAGACGTATTATCTGAAGGTCAGGAAGTGAAAGTACAAGTTGCAGATGTCGACAACCGTGGTCGTATCAAGTTAACGATGAAAGATATTGAGCAAGTTTAATCTTGAATTAAACTGACTTAAAAAAGCCCGCTCATTGAAGTGGGCTTTTTTTATGTCAAAAAATGAGGAAGATTGCTTGTCGATCAATGCGGGAAAGTTTGTGGTGAAATTGCGATAAAGATGAATAAGTTAAAAAATATGCAGTACACTCAAGCCTATTAAAACAGTCAACAGCACCAGCATAGAGTGATGGGATCGATGCAAAGTTATTATTTTTATCAACATCCGACCGAAGCACATTTGTATGTCCAGCAGCAGCTCCGTGAAGATATTGAGCCCGAATTTATTTGGATCGACAGTACCCGTGAAGATGTAGTGAATCATGCTGAACACTGGCAAGCACAAATCTATGAATTATCGGGTGTGAGCTTAAATGAATTCCATTTAAAGGATATTCTGAATTTAGAACATCCGTGTGCTTTTGATGCGATGGAAGATTATGACGTCTTGATTTTCCGTAAACTGATTACGCCCGATGACAAAATTCAAATCGGAGAGCAAGCACTCGAGCAGCATGAGCGATTTTTTGGATTATCCACCACACCCATCAGTTTCATTATGACCGCTCAAGTCCTGATTACCGTGCGTGAACGGGGGAATCGTGTCATCGAGCAATATATCGAGCGAATAAATGCGATTTCTGCACGCTCACAAGACGAGCAAAACAAGCCAAGAAAACTCTCGCAAAGCCCGCTCGACTTAGCATTACGTCTCCTAAATGCCATGGTCGACGGTTATTTGGACTTGCGGGTACCTTTGACCCGACGGGTAGAATATTGGCAGCAGGAGTTGTTACAAGGTCACCGACGCTTTACCAAGTGGAACCAATTGCTACAAGAAAATATGGCGTTTCAGCAGATTGAAAATTTGTGTGAAGAACAAATTGAAGTATTGCAGGAATTGCGCGATGAGATCGTCGAAAACTTTGCCCATTTAAAGCCGAAAAAACGTTCTGAAAAGCGTGATCTGGTGTTGGTACGGACCGATGATCTGGTAAGCCATGTGGAACGGATTCAAAAACATACTACGCGTTTGCGCAGTGCAGTACAGGCTGCGATAGAACTTCATTTTTCGGCAATTGCCAACCAGACCAATGAAAATATGCGCATTCTCGCCATTATTACCGCTATTTTTGCGCCCCTTACTTTGTTGACTGGCATTTATGGCATGAACTTTGAGTTTATTCCTGGGCTGAAATCTCCGATTGGGTTTTGGATTATGTTGGTGGTGATGCTGATTACCACGGTGTGGCTCATTTTGTATTTTTATCGCCGGCATTTGGTGGGGCGAGGCGAGAAAAGTGTGATTGATATGCTGGCACAACAACATCAAGACCAGCATGTGGGGCTATTGTGGTTCTTGGATTACGAGCCGATTAAACAGGGGGTTAAAGTCACGATCAAAGAAGTAGAAAAACTGACGAAGTTAAAATAAGCCTGCTCAAAGACAGAAGATGTCATGATAATGACATCTTCTTCTTTTATGCTGCGTCTATAAAGAGAGTTTAATTTTTTGTTTTTGATGAGCTTTTAATTATTGTTCCCGCTCGTATGCATCATCTTCGCCTATTTGAATACATCCTGAACTTGAGTATTGGCATGGTGCTGGAGCAGACGATAAATTTCGTCCTTGAGGCGCAGTTTTTTCCGTTTTAAGGCTTCAATATCATCATTGATGCGAAAAACGGGATTCAGCTCTCGTTGGCAAATCTCCTGATCGAGATCTGCATGTTCTTCAAAAATTCTTGCAAAATGCGGATTTTCTTGTCGCAATTGCGGAATAATCTCACGATGTTCGGGAAACATGAGTTTGACTTTCTTGTTACATTCTTTTGTTTTCATGGCAACCGTTTTACTCTTCTGTTAGTGCTGAAAGAAAACAACCCATTGCTTGATGATTAATCAAAAAATGGGTTGTATGACAGGTTTATGATTGTTGAATATGGGAATGCCGAACTTGGCGCCGTAGTTGTTGGACTTCATCAATTAAATCCAGCATCATGGCGACCGCCGAAAAACTGGCATCAAAATCCCGTTGTAAGCGGTAGGCTTTACGCGCACGTGAAACATCTTCACCAAAGAATTGATGAATTCGATCTTCTGGGCGAGACGGTAAAATGTCGTATTCTAAAAGTTGTAACACCCATTCAGGGCTTTGACCACAGGCTTCGGCAAAATGTTTTAAATCGAAACTACGATGTTCATCGACGATTTCTGCGGTGCTATAACCGTCGCAAATAATTTCACGATAATGAATTGTTGTCATAGCGTTCTCCTTAAAGTTGTCGAGGCTTAAACTGCTGAAAAGCTTGAGCAAAAGCTTGGTAGGCTTGCTGTTCTTGCTCGGTTTGAGCAGGTGGATTCACAATGTTAAGAATTAAAAATAAGTGTCCTGGTGTTTTATTGGGAATCCCTTGATTCTTTAAGCGTAATTGTTGTCCCGTATGGGCATTTTTGGGTAAGTTCACCTGCACTTTGCTCCCTGCTGGAGTCAGCAATTCAATTTGCTGGCCAAGCGCAGCTTCCCAAGGACTCACTGGAACGGTGTAGTAAATGTCTGCACCTTCGACCCGAAACTGTGCGGTATCCTTGTAATAAATTTCAATATACAAATCCCCGTTTTCTCCGCCACGGATGCCTGTTTGTCCTTGACCCGATAAACGAATCTGTTGTCCTTCTTTCATGCCTTTGGGAATTTTGACTTGCAGGGTTTTGCGTTGTACCTCAGGTTCACCATAGGCATTAATGCTCGGAATTTGCATGGTGATTTGCTGTGAGGTGCCATGAAATGCCACATCTAAATCGACTTCAATCCGTGCATGCTGGTCTTCACCACGAAAGGACTGCTGTCTTTGCTTGTACTGATAGTTACTTCCTCCAAAGCCTGTGCCAAAGCGACCAAACAAATCTTCAAAGCCCGAGAAGTCTGAACTGCTTCCCTGACCAAACCCCTGCCGATAATATTGGGCACCATCAAATCCAGATTGACCCGCTTGCCCGCCAAAGTTGGCGAAACCTTCGGGATGATCCAGAATGAAGTCGTATTCTTTCTTCTTTTCCTCGTTACTGAGCGTATCGTAAGCCACATTGACTTCTTGCATTTTGGCTTCGGCATCACTCTCTTTACTGATATCGGGATGGTACTTACGTGCCAACTTTCGATATGCTTTTTTTATTTGGTCGGGGGAAGCTTCGCGTGTTACCCCAAGGATCTCGTAATAATTCTTAGGCATATGAGCATAGTAGTATTGATGATATTTTCACCAATATTATTATGTCTTTCTGAAGCAGGGAAGTAGTGTAGAACTGTTGATATTTGTTTCAAATCATGACGGTGCAATGGCGATGTGCCTTTTAGGCAGCACAGATTTTTCCTTATTCTGAGAATATTGAATGACTTATATTGATTTATGCAAATGCAATGCAATTTAACGAACTGAAACCTGCACCTTCTGGTGTATGTCATATGCCAGATTCATAAAAAAAGCCCGAATCGGGCTTTTTTATAACAGAAATCGGGTGTGCATTAAGGCACTTTAATCCATGTCATATGCCGTACATTGGCCGAGCCTGCGACCTGACCACGAATTTGTAGATATTTATTTTGCTGTCCTAGACGCGCTTCTGAAACATATAAATGTCCTGAAACGGGGTCCAGAAAACGTCCCTCGATATATTGATCCCGATGTTCTGGGTTTTTCTTCAGTCCCGATAAAATGGTTAAACCCAGAACGGGCTGATTTTTAAAACTTCCTGGGCATTTTTGGCAAGTGGTTAGCTTGTCCTTACCTGCAATAGCGCGAATTTCGGTTACTTGCGCTTGATAATTCCCCTGCGGATCTTTGCTGATCACGACATCGGCCAGTGAATGTCCTGTACGATCATCCACGGTTTTCCATTTCCCGAGCAATGGGTCGGTTGCGGCAAAGGTGTGCAGGCTGCAAAGAAGGGTAGACATCAAAACCGTGCGGGAAAGAAACGTTGTTCCCATGAAGGAATACCTCATTGTATAAGTCGAAGTGGTATGAATCACATATTAAAATTATGGATTTATTGTCATGATAGGACGCAGTAAACAGTATTTTTGTTGTCTTGGTCGCAGTCTTTTATAGAGTGTTTGCGGAGTTGAAATATATACGATTTTAGTCCAAGAGCCGAAAACTTAGGGGAGGACTATAGGATGGGGAGTTATTTTTTGTTGTGGTTGCAACCGAAGAATTCATTCGGCAGCACAGATCTGCCTATTGGTGCATGTAGACATGTTCCAACAGGCAGGGATGGCGGTGAATTTAGCTGAGATGCTCGCCAAATAATGCCAGTGCTTCTTCTGCGGTGAATTGATATTGCGTATTACAGAATTGGCAATCCATGGTAATTGGATTTTGATGCTCTAGGGTTTCACGTACAGCCTCGACCCCAATTTGTTGCAGGGCATTGGCACAACGTTCTTTAGAACAGGTACAGCCAAACTGTAATTGCTCTACTTCAGGCAAGCGGACATCTTCTTCGTTATACAAGCGATACAGAATTTCATTGGCATCTAATTCGGTCAGCTCATCAACTTTGAGCGTTTCCGTCAGCATGGTCAAACGCGGCCATAAATCTTCATCTACGCGCTGCTGTTCTTCTTCATTGATACGTGGTAACAGTTGAATCAGTAAACCACCTGAGCGCTGTGCGGTACTCGCTAACACAATACGAGTCGGAATTTGTGCCGAGAGGTCGTAATACTGCATCAAGCAACCAGAGAGTGTCGGTTGGTCTAGGGGTACAATCCCTTGATAGCGCTCGCCAAACTCAGGCTCAATGTTAATAAACAACACTGGGCTCAGCAAAGCTTTCAGCACTGTGCTGCTGTCGCTTGCAGCTTGAAAACGCGGATCTTCTTCATAATCCGCCAAGGCGCGGACTTCACCTAAATGGTTGCATTCCGCCATGGCCCATTTAAATGTTCCAGAGGCTTGAATTTGTAAGCTGATACGCCCTTTAATTTTTAGCGTGCTGGCCAACAAGGCGGTCGCACTGAGCATTTCGCCCAGTAAAATTTGCACGGCTTGTGGGTAGTCGCGTTGAGCTAGAATGGTTTGTAAGGTTTCTTCTAAATGAACGACTTCACCACGCACAGGGCAATCTTCAATATAAAAGCGTTGACGTATATCAGACATAATTTTCTCCAAAACCCTGCTTTAATGGTGGCGATATTGTAAAACACAAGTCATTTTGCTTCATCTCGTGTCACATCTATTCGGGTAGAATCTAAACCGCGCTGTAAATCGACGCCTGTTTCGACCGCACGAATTTCTGCATCGCGCTCAAATAAATGTTCCAGTTCAGCTAGGGCATTGCGATGCGATTCATATACCTTCTGTTCGTCGGTATAGACGCGTTGTTGCTGTGCCAGGAGCTGTTCATCATAATCGCGAAAGAGCTCAATACTTTTCTTGGCATCGCTGTCACTGACACCCAAATCACACAAGGCACGATACGCCATGCCAAGCGAAGATAAATAGGTTTCTCGCCAAATATGCTTCACACCTAAGTCACGTAATAAGTGTACATGATGTCGGTCTCGTGCTCTGACTAATAACTGTAACGTAGGGTAATTCAGGCAGATATGGCGTGCCACATTCATCGAGTCTTCAATATCATCAATGGCGAGAACAAAGACTTTGGCCTGTTCAATTCCCGCGGCTCTTAAAATGTCAGGATGGGTGGCATCACCATAATACAAATGTCCCCCATAGTTCCGCACAAAATCAACTTTTTCCAGATTGCTGTCGATGGCCGTAAACTTTTGGTGTTGCAGATGGGCCACCCGTGCAATGGTTTGTCCAAAACGACCAAAACCTGCAATGATCATGGCCGGTTGCTGATCCAAAATTTCATCATAAGCGGGTACTGTGACAGGCGTAAGATGGGGCACAATTCCTTGGCGAATAATCCAGTATAGAACTGGGGTGAGGATCATCGAGATAATCACCATTAAGGTGATAGGCGCGATAATCGCTTCTGTGAGCAGTTGTTCAGTTTGTGCCACGCTGAATATGACAAAAGCAAACTCTCCACCCTGTGCTAAACAACTAGCCAGTAGCAAGCTGTTGGGCCAAGACAACTGGAAATAACGGGCAATGGCCGTTAAAAGGGTGAATTTAGTCAACAGCAAGAGTAGTGCACCCGCCAAGATAAATAGCGGTTGTTGCCATAAAAGCTGAATTGGGGTCAGCATCCCTACGGTTATAAAGAACAGTCCCAGTAACAGTCCTTTAAAAGGCGCAATACTGGCTTCCAGTTCATGCCGAAACTCAGAATCCGCCAGTAATACTCCCGTTAAGAATGCACCTAATGTGGTGCTGATATTCAGCAGATCCATCAGTAACACCACAGCGAGAACAATGAATAAACTGATCGCTGTAATTAACTCATGTGCACCAGTTTTCACGATAAAGCGAAAAAAAGGTCGAATTAAAAAGCGACTAAACAAAAATAGTCCGGTAAATGCTGCCACGATTGCTGCAAAGTAGGCGATGCCATAATGGGTGGATTCATTGCCCGCGAGTAGGGGAATCACTGCAATCAGCGGAATCGCGGCAATATCTTGGAACAATAAAATTGAGAAAGATTGTTGTCCATAACTGGTATTCAGTTGCTGCTTTTCGGTCAACAGTTGTAATACAAATGCGGTTGATGACAGTGACAGTGCGCTTCCAATCACCAGACTGGTCGCGATGCCTTGTTTTAATACCAAAAATAGAATGGTGCCAATCACAAGGGCCGTAATGCCCACTTGTACACTGCCCATCACAAAAATAGACTGACGCATCGTCCAGAGCCGCTGTGGTCGCAACTCCAACCCAATTAAAAACATCAGGAAAATCACGCCAAATTCAGCTAATTTGTGAATCGCTTCAGGATCATTGGCAATATTTAGCACATGTGGTCCCAAAACAATGCCCGTGATGAGATAGCCTAAGACTGTAGCAATCCCCAAGCGTTTTAGGAGCGGCACCACCAGCAGGGCTGCACCGAGAAAAAGCGTGATTTGCAACAATAACGACATGCCTCTGTCCTGAAAAATGGGTTCTATACTGAAAGTAACAGTTGAGTGTGCATTCAACTCAATTCTTGTGGGTCAATATCCAGACTCAGTTTCATGCTGGCAGGCTTATGTTGCAACATATTTTGCCACCAAGACCGTAAGTAATAGTGTAAGCGTGCACGATCTTGAGACAATAACACCATATGCGCTTGGTAACGACCTGCTTTACGCTCCATCGGTGCTGGAATTGGTCCCCAGATTTCAATACTTTGTGCTGAAATCTCACGTAACTGCTGTGCATATTCACCGAGATACTGCTGATTGTGTTCCTGACTTTTCGATTCACAGCGAATCAGTGCAGCATAGCGGTAGGGCGGGAACAGCGCTTGCTGTCGTTCTTTTAAGGTCTGACGAGCAAATTGGCGATAATCACCATCAACCAAGGTATGCAACAATGGATGCTCTGGACGCAGCGTTTGCAAATAGACATCGCCTTTTCTCTCGCCGCGTCCTGCACGCCCTGCAACTTGCACGATTAACTGTGCTGTGCGTTCTGGGGCACGAAAATCGACACTAAGTAAACCTGCATCAATATCTAAAATAGCCACCAAAGATACATAGGGAAAATGATGACCTTTGGCCAGCATTTGTGTACCCAATAAAATGACAGGCTCACTTTTTTGAATCCGCTCATAAATTTTTTGCCAACTGCCGACCCGACTGGTTGAATCGCGGTCAACCCGAATTACATCAACTTCGGGGAAGAGTTCATTTAAGTGTTCTTCCACTTTGGCGGTGCCCATGCCAATCGGTTTTAGTTCGGTATGATGACATTGCGGACAATGATCGGGCATGCGGTGAATGGTGCCGCAGTGATGGCAATGCAAGTGCTGGTAAGGTTGGGTATGCAAGGTAAAATTGGCATCGCAGTGCGGGCATTTGGCTTGCCAGGCACAGCTTTCGCAAATCAGCACAGGGGCATAGCCACGACGATTTAAAAAGATCAGCACTTGTTCTTTTTTTGCCAGACGTTTATGCATTTCATCCAAGAGGAACTGGCTAAAACCATGCTGCTTACGGCCAACTTTCAGATCGAGAATATGCAGTTTCGGTAATAAGGCTGTACCTGCGCGTTGGTTTAACTCTAAACAGGTCAGTTTGTTGAGATTGACCAAGGCATAACTTTCCATGCTTGGCGTGGCTGACCCCAAGATAATCGGACAGTTTTCTAAATGGGCACGATACAGCGCCACATCACGGGCATGATAACGGAAGCCTTCTTGTTGCTTAAAAGATAAGTCATGTTCTTCATCCAGAATAATTAATCCCAGATTCGGCAGCGGGGTATAAATGGCGGAACGGGTTCCCAGAATAATCGACGCCTTGCCCATTTGCGCACTCTGCCACGCTTGTAAACGCTTGCTGTCGGTGAGACCTGAATGCAGCAAGGCAATATGACAGTGAAAACGGGACTGAAAACGACTGATGGTTTGTGGTGTCAAACCAATTTCCGGCACCAAGACCAAGACTTGTTTACCTTGTTTCAGCACCTCTTGCATAATTTGCAGATAGACCTCAGTCTTGCCACTGCCCGTCAAACCATCCAGTAAAAAAGCATGATAAGACGACAACGATTTGAGTACCTGCTGAATCGCATGTTTCTGATCGGGATTGGCAGTCAAGGGCATTTGAGCCAAGCTCATGACTTGTGGGCTAAAGTCTTTTTGGTCTAAATAGCTTTCACAAATTCCTTTCTTTTCTAAGGCTTTTAAAGTGGCAGTTTCAATGCCGGCCAAATTCAGAATATTTTCCGAGGTGCCTGCAGGATGCAGCTTTAAAATTTTATAAGCATGCTGCTGTTTCTCCGAACGCTTGATTTTTTCCTCAGCATTCAGATCCAGCAAACGCCACATATGTGCCAACAGGTCGTAAGGTTTACCTTGGCGTAACAGGGTCGGTAATGCGCTTTGAATTACCTCACCAATCGGAAATTGGTAATACTGAGCCGCCCATGTCAATAAAGTTAAAACTTTGTGATCTAAAATGGCCTCATCATCTAACAGGGCTTGAATTGGCTTTAATTTGAATTTGGGGTTGCTGGGGGCATCGAGTGCTAGCTTTTCTGTAATCACCCCGATGAGATTGCGTGGTCCGAAGGGAACGGCAACCCGTGCCCCAACCTGAGCACGTGCATAATCTGCAGCGCTAATTTGGTAGTCAAAACAGTCATAGACATGTGCTGGAACGGCAACACGAATACGATAAAGAGGCGATGAAGGCGGTACAGAATTTGGCATAAACAGGTCAAATGTTCCAGCTGAATAGTCGTCGTGTGAAGTCTAGAGTTATGTTAGAGTGAGCGAATAAAATTTATATTCAAGAATATGAATGATTTTAGTGGTCAGACGCAACTGCGCTGAAGGAAATTTTGGAAAATTAGAGCATTACAATGCCTGCATATCAATTTACGGCCATCGATGCTTCAGGGAAGCAGCAAAAAGGGGTACTAGAAGGCGATTCTGCCCGTCAAATCCGTCAACAATTACGTGAGCAAGCTTTAATTCCTGTTGCTGTCGATCCTGTGGAGCAGAAAGATCAGCAGCAAGGCGGGCGTTGGTTCCAAAAAGGAATTACAGCCTATGATTTGGCGTTGTTTACCCGCCAGTTGTCCGTTTTGGTGGCAGCCGCCATTCCTTTAGAAGAAGCATTACGCGCCGTTGCCAAACAAAGTGAAAAAACCCATGTACAGCAGTTGGTACTGTCGGTGCGTTCCAAAGTCTTGGAAGGGCATTCCTTGGCCAATGCCTTACAGCAATCGGGGCGTTTTCCTGAACTGTACCGTGCCACTATTGCTGCGGGTGAACGTTCGGGACATCTGGATCTGATTTTGGATCAATTGGCGGATTACACCGAAAACCGCTTTGCCATGCAAAAGAAGATTCAAGGCGCGATGATCTATCCGATCATTTTAATGCTGATGTCCTTTGCGATTGTGATGGGGCTGATGACCTATGTGGTACCCGATATCGTAAAAACCTTTGACCAAAATAAAGATGCATTGCCATGGATTACTGTGGCACTCATGAAAGCCAGTGAGTTTATTCGTATGGCTTGGCCCTTTTTATTGGTGGTCAGTGTGTTCGGCATGGGGGTGCTATTGCGGTTTTTAAAAAGTACCGCAGGGCATTATGCTTTTGATCGTTTAGCACTCAAACTGCCATTATTTGGTAAATTATCGCGTGGTATTAATGCGGCACGTTTTGCCAGTACCTTGTCTATTTTGACTCAGTCGGGCGTACCTTTGGTCGATGCTTTAAAGATCGGTGCAGCGGTGAGTAATAATTGGGTGATACGGGATGCCGTGAACTTGGCAGCGGAAAAAGTCACCGAAGGCGGCAATCTGGCGACCCAATTAGAGCGCAGTGGTTATTTCCCCCCGATGATGGTACAAATGATCAAAAGTGGGGAAGCTTCCGGTGAGCTGGATCGGATGTTGGCACGGGCATCACATATGCAGGATCGAGAGGTTACCACGCTGATTTCGACCTTGTTGGCTTTGTTAGAGCCGTTAATGCTGGTGCTGATGGCCAGTATCGTTTTGGTGATTGTGATTGCGGTGATGCTGCCAATTGTGAACATGAATAACATGATTTAAAGAGAAAAAGATTTCCAAGAGAGTTGTTGCATGCAAGTGAATAAATATCAAATCAAACAATCGGGTTTTACTTTAATTGAAGTGATGGTGGTGATTGTCATTTTGGGCGTGTTGGCTGCCCTGATTGTTCCCAATGTGATGGGGCGTGGTGAAAAGGCCAAGGTCGATACGACTGCGATTACCCTAAAAGGGGTGGCAGGGGCTTTAGATCAATATAAATTGGACAATAGCAAATACCCATCGATGCAGGATGGCGGTTTAGATGCTTTGGTGAACCAACCCGCTTCTGCCAAAAACTGGATGCAAGGTGGCTATGTCAAAGGCGGCTATCCAAAAGACAGTTGGGAAAACGATATTCAATATATCAGCCCAGGGGCTGAAGGTCGTGCCTTTGATTTATATTCCTTTGGTGCTGATGGTAAAGAAGGTGGTGAAGGTACCGATGCGGATATTTATTATCAGCCTTAATTAAAAAGAGATTAAATCCAGTTTTGAGATTATCACTTTATGTTATGAAATATTCAATTATAGATAAAGTGATAATCTTTCTTGTTTAGGTTTTATAATATAAGATATTGAAAAATAATACATATAGATAATAATTGGTTTTTGAGAGTTATAATAAGAATTATTCCTAACTGTAATGCTTACAAAAATAGTCAACTATGAAGATAAATAGTCTTTTTATTTAAAAAAATCCTTGCATAATGATTTACATAACAAAAAATTGTTGTGGGGGAGAATAGAATGAAAGCATTCGTGATATCAGATCAAATTACCCAATTTCATTGGGCAATGCTGAAATCGGTTGTGTTAATTCTGACTGTTTTGCCCATGATACAAGGTGCATTGACCTTGTGGCAGCATACCGAAGGAAGCAGTCAGATTATGGTGGGCTTTGTCAGCCTAAGTATTGTGACGGCTTGGAGCGTGGTCTGTTTTTTAAAGGCACTCAAGGCCACACTATGGCAATGCAGAGGTCTGTCACACACTGAGCAAGTGGTATTCAAATTGTACCGTTATATTCCCATGCTATTTTTGTCGAGTCTGGCAGCTTATTTGGCAACCCAAGTCACGGTTCTATTTTAGCGTTGAGCAGTGCCAGTGAAATATATGTGTTGAAAAAAAGGGAGATATTGATCTCCCTTTTTTATGTCTTAGCGTCGAGATTTAAAGGAAATATCGACTTTGCGTGGTCGGAAAATCCAGCCAATGATTAATAAGAGCGCTGAGAATCCAAGAATTGGCCAGTCACTCAGGCGGGTATACAGGGTTTGACCTTGCATCGCTGGTAAATCGCCGCGTAACACTGCTTTTTGATCCAGCGGAGCTTGGCGCACGATATGGCCGTGATGGTCAATGAAGGCCGTTACACCGGTATTGGTGGCACGAATAAACCAGCGACCATTTTCTTTGGCACGCATTTGCACCATTTGTAAATGCTGCCAAGGCCCCGCCGTACCAGTAAACCAGGCATCATTCGAAACGGTGACTAAGAAATCACTATTGCTGGCATTGCGTCGGGTCAGATTTGGATAAGCCACTTCATAACAAATGGCCGCAGCTAAGTTATGTTGCTTAATCTGTAAGGGCTTTTGATCGGCAGCACCACGTGAAAAACCGCTCACCGAAGGATCGTTTTGTAAGGCTGGCAGTACCCAACTCAGCATGCCAGACAGCGGAATATATTCGCCAAATGGAACCAAGCGTTGCTTTTTATACAACCCGTCGGCATGATCCCCGAGCGCCATAATACTGTTATAGAACATAGGACTATCTTGTTGTGCCGAAGCCTTTAGATCCCAATACGGAATGCCAGTGACCCAAGAGGTTCCTGTTTTTTGCGCTTGAGCTTTCATGGCATCCAAGAACGGTTGGATATCGGTTTGGAACATCGGAATAGACGACTCCGGCCAGACAATTAAATCCCGTCCCCATTCAGTTCGAGTGAGTTCAGCATAAATCATCAAGGTTTGGGTCTGGTATTCCGTTAGCCATTTCAGGTCTTGCGGGATATTGCCCTGAACGAGGGACACCGTGAGAGGCTTTTCTGCTTTCGGTTGTACAAATTGTAGTTGAGCTGCTCCCCATGCTCCGAACAGTAAAAGCACCGCGGGAATGAGCCAAAAGAATTTTTTATGGAGCATCTCGACCAAGGCACAGGCCAAGAGAATCACCACAAAGGATACCCCAAACACGCCAAAAAGAGGTGCATAACCATCGAGGAAACGTTCGGTAAAGGCATAACCGACGAATAACCATGGGAAACCTGTAAATACCCAAGTTTTTGCCCATTCAAACAACACCCAAAGTGGCGCAAAGGTCAGTGGTGTTTCGGGGAAAAATCTGCGATAAATCCAGGTTTGTAGTGCGGTAAAAAGGCCCATCGCCAGTGCCATGATCGCAATCATAATGACACTGAGTACAGCACTGGTATCGCCATAGACATGGATGGAGGTGTAAAGCCAAAATGCGCCAACAAACCACAATCCGAAACCATAGCCCCAGCCAATGAAAAACGCCTGTTTTGCAGAACGTTGATGTAAGCAGGCATACAGTAAGGCCGGGGAGAGGAGTGCAATCCACCAGTAGTAATAAGGTGCCAAGGCAAAGCTTAGAATGGCACCAGCACTGAGGGAAATCATGAAAGGTAAAATGACGGGGAGCTGTTTTTGTTGTTGTGAAGAATTTAACAGCGCCTGAAAATAAGTTCTCATTTAAGTACAGCTCGAATCAGATGAATAGTACGTGCATCTGCTTCTACAATGGTAAATTCCCAATCGCCAATTTCAATCACTTGACCTTGTAGATCGCTCACTAAACCAATTTCTTGAAGCAATAAACCGCCCATAGTTTCTACTTCATCGTCAGGAAAATCAGCATCTAAAAGATTATTAAAATGTTCAATTGGTGTAAGTGCCTGCACCAACCAGGTATTGGCTGTCTTCGGATCATCATCCGGTACGATGTATTGAGCTTCTTCATCGACCATATCGTGCTCATCTTCAATCTCTCCGACAATCTCTTCAAGAATATCTTCAAGGGTGACCAAACCAGAGGTTGTCCCATATTCATCAATCACGACAGCAATATGGGTTTGCGTGTTTTTCAACATACGTAAGACTTGGTCAGAGCGAGCACTTTCAGGCACAAACAGCGGCTGACGCATCAGTACCCGAATATCGACTTTGCTGGCTTTTTCCGTGAGGAAAGGCAATAAGTCTTTGGCCAGTAAAATCCCGACCACATTATCGGGCTGATCGGATGAAAATACCGGAAAGCGCGAGTGTGCAGATTCAATCAGCACATGCAAAATATCCAGTAATTCATCATCTTCTTGCAGGCTAATCATCGCGGTACGCGGCGTCATGACTTCACGGATTTTGGTTGCAGGCAGGTCAAGCACGCCTTCAAGCATGGCAACAGTATCGGGTTCTAAAAAACGACGAGAATCTTGTACTAATTTTAACAGTTCGTCGCGAGTTTCCGGTGCAGTTCCTAACCACTTTCTTAAGCCACGCATGCCCCACGACGGGCTTGATTCATCGTGCATGATCTTTCCTAAAGGCTCTATATATGAAAAAAATTATTTTCATCATACCTTAGAAAATGCAGATGTCTATGCAAAAAATATAGCAAAATATGAATGTTATCGTCATTTTCGGATCTTGAGTCTGGTGCTGAAATTGGCATTTTTAGCATCATTTGGCTGCTTAAGCAGCCGCTGCTGTGCTGTGCTGAGTTTATGTTAGAATAGCCCTGTTTCTAAGCCTAGAGTGTCCTGATGTCTGAATCCTCTGTTACCCCGACCTTACAATTAAATACCCGTGGTTTGCGTTGTCCAGAACCTGTGATGATGCTGCATCAAGCCATCCGTAAATCAAAATCTGGGGATGTGGTTGAGGTATTTGCAACGGACAATTCAACCTCTTGGGATATTCCTAAATTTTGTCTGCATTTGGGACACGAGTTACTGTTGCAAGAAGAACGTTTAGATGAAAATGGCAATAAAGAATTTCATTATTTGGTGAAAAAAGGCTAATTAGCCATTAAGTTTTACCGATAAAAAATCCCCTCATTTGAGGGGATTTTTTTATGCAACAGCAGTGCCGAATAAAACTCGACACAATGTGCTGATATTACATGTTCGGGTAATTCGGACCACCACCACCTTCTGGTGTTACCCAAGTGATGTTTTGCGATGGATCTTTAATGTCACACGTTTTACAGTGAACACAGTTTGCCGCATTAATTTGGAAACGTTTTGAACCGTCATTATTTTCCATGATTTCGTAAACACCGGCAGGGCAGTAGCGCTGTGCAGGCTCATCCCATTTTGGTAAGTTCACATTCACTGGAATAGAGGCATCGGTCAGTTTCAAATGCGCAGGCTGGTTTTCTTCATGCACGGTGTTTGAAACGAAGACTGACGACAAACGGTCAAAGGTTAATTTGCCATCTGGTTTTGGATAGTTTGGTTTAAAGCTTGCCGCATCGACCGTTTTTAATGCACTGAAGTCAGGCACGAGGTCATGTAAGGTGAACGGTACTTTAAAGACGTTTTGGTCGATAAAGTTGAATGCACCACCCATCCATTGACCAAACTTGTGCATGGCTGGACCAAAGTTACGCGCGTTGTATAACTCTTCTTTTAACCAGCTGTTGTTGAATTTCTCGGTGTAAGCCGTGAGTTCTTTCGCGAAGAAGTCTTCACCTTCAGTGACACGAGCAATCGCGAGATCACCACCTTTGGCAACACCGGCTTGAATCGCTTCAAATACGGCTTCACCACACAACATGCCTGATTTCATCGCGGTGTGTGAGCCTTTAATTTTAGCGAAGTTGAGGAAGCCTGCATCATCACCAATTAAAGAACCACCTGGGAAGGTAAACTTCGGTAGTGAGTTGAAACCACCTTTCACCACGGCACGTGCACCGTAAGAAATACGCTTACCACCTTCTAAATACTGTTTCACCAGTGGATGGGTTTTCCAGCGTTGCATTTCTGCAAATGGGTACATGTGTGGATTTTCGTAAGATAAATCGACAATCATCCCCAAAGTCACTTGGTTATTTTCTGCGTGGTATAGCCACCAACCGCCAGATGAACCTGTTTCACTTAAAGGCCAGCCTGCACCATGCATCACCAAACCTGGTTTGTGTTTTGCAGGATCAATTTCCCAAAGTTCTTTAATCCCGACACCGTAGTGCTGTGGATCGGCATCTTTGTCCAAATCGAATTTGGCAATGAGACGCTTACCTAAGTGACCACGACAGCCTTCAGCAAAAATGGTGTATTTGGCATGTAGTTCATAACCTGGAGTAAAGTTGTGCGTCGGCTCGCCATCTTTACCAATGCCCATGTCACCAGTTTGAATACCTTTAACCGTGCCATCTGCATGGTAAAGTACTTCAGCTGCGGCAAAGCCCGGGAAAATTGAAACTTCAAGTTCTTCGGCCTTTTGACCTAACCAACGTACCACGTTGCCTAATGAAATCACGTAGTTGCCATCATTGTGCATGGTTTTTGGCACCATCCAATGTGGCGCTTCTTGCGCTTTTTCAGGCGACATCAAGAAATAGGTTTTATCTTCCGTTACAGGAACATTTAAAGGCGCACCTTCTTCTTTCCAGTTCGGGAAGAGTTCATTGATTGCACGTGGCTCGAGTACAGCACCTGAAAGAATATGCGCACCGACTTCGGAGCCCTTTTCTACCACACAAACGGATAAATCAGATAAATTGTTTTCAATCGCAAGTTGACGAATTTTGATCGCAGCAGAAAGACCTGCAGGGCCTGCGCCTACGATAACGACGTCAAACTCCATCGATTCACGTTCGATGTGTTCCATGTAGGACTCCTCATATTACTTAAAGGTGGCAACTGTATGACTCTTTACAGTGCTGCCATGAGTGTTCTTAAATATTCGGCACAACTGTAATAGCATGCCTTTTATATTGTGGGCTAGTATAGTTTTAAACCGCGGTCTAGCCAATTGGCTGAATCATAATATTTTTACGTCAAGTAGGCATTAATTCATGGTAAATCAAACTAATTCCAGTAGCCCGACGAATAATTCAGCGAAAATTGATGATAAAAACTTAATGAGTATTGCACAAGACTTAAAAAGTGCACAGGGCGGTCACAAAAGGTCAATCCCCCCTTTGGAGCAATGGCAGCCAAAGCATTGTGGCAGAATGGATTTAAAGGTTTTAGCCAATGGAGAATGGTGGCACGAAGGTCAATTGATTAAGCGTCAGTCCTTACTGAACCTGTTTTCAAGCGTGCTTTGGAAAGAAGAGGGGCGCTTTTATTTAAAGACCCCCACCGAGCAAATTGAGATTGAGGTAGAAGATGAACCCTTGTTCGTCAATCAAGTTGACTCCGTGGTCATTGAGGATAAACGCTATATTCAACTGCAGACCACACATGATGATGTGATTATTGTTGATGCGGCACATCCTATTTTTATGCGTGAATATGCCGGTGAACTGCGTCCTTATGTGCATGTACGTTGGGGAATTAATGCCTTAATTCAGCGTTCGGCTTTTTTTCATTTAATTGAAATGGGCACACTGCTTGAAAATGAGCAGGGTGATACCATCTTAACGCTACAAAGCGGTGATTTTCACTTGCAATTAGGCACTTGAGGTTTAAGCTTGTTTTATCTCCCATCCAAACCTGTGAATAGTGTGTTATGACAGCGATTCATCCGATTTATCCCTTAATCAATCCAATGCCAAAAGCGCAGTTGGATGCCCCGATTGGCATTTTTGATTCGGGTATTGGTGGATTGTCGGTGGCGCAGGAAATCGCTCGCTATTTACCCAATGAACGGATTCTCTATTTTGCCGACACGGCCAATGTGCCCTACGGTCCGCGCGATGATCAGGAAATTCGTGAGCTGACGGCACGCGCGATCGAATGGCTCTATCGCCAAGGTTGTAAAGTTGCGGTGGTGGCTTGTAATACCGCCTCAGCCTTTAGTCTGGATTATTTGCGCGAACACTATGGAGAAAATTTCCCGATTATTGGTTTGGTGCCGGCATTAAAACCCGCTGTATTGCAAAGCCAAAGTAAAACCGTCGCAGTACTGGCAACGCCAGCGACTTTTCGAGGCAAGCTGATTCATGATGTGGTTCAGCGTTTTGCAATTCCTTCACAGGTCACGGTATTGCCTGTCACTTGTCTGGATTTGGTCCCTTTTGTCGAAAGTGGTCAGCAAATGAGTGCTGCCTGTTTAATGACCTTAGAACTACTTTTGCAGCCTGTGGTCGATCAGGGCGCAGACTATTTGGTGCTCGGGTGTACCCATTATCCGTTCTTAAAACCAGCAATCGAATCAATTTTTGGGCAAAAAATGACATTAATTGACTCAGGATATGCCGTTGCGCGTCAAACTAGCCGTATTTTATTAAAAAATGAGTTATTATTTGAACAAAGACGGAATGATGGTTTGCTGCGCATAGAATGTTATGTCAGTGGAAATAATGCCACACATCTAGAACCGATTTTGCAACACTTGATTCAAGCGGACTTGAGTTGGAGTATTGCGGATATCGTAACAAAATAGATGTAGAACAATAATCTGTCTTGAACTTATGCATTCATACTAATAATTGGGGTCGTCATACTGCATGGCTGTAACTGCGGTATGAAAGGAAAGGATGAGGATAACCAATGATCGATAAGCGTTATCAAGTATTTATTTCAACATCTGGTGCGGACATGCAACCAGAGCGCATGGTTTTATCTCAAACTTTGGTCGGTATGGGATTTTTCTCATGGGGATTAGAACAACGAACACCTTTGAGTACAGCATTTGCGCGTCGTCAAATTGATGATTGTGACTATGTGATTGTTCTTCTTGGTAGCCAATATGGTGAACAATCGGTGTCCGGTGTGGGGTATATGCATCTTGAATATATTTATGCTGTGACCAAACAAAAACCGATTATTGTGTTTATGCATGAAGATCCAGCATCACGTGATCCAGTCTTGCACGATCAGAAACCAGAATTAAAAGAAAAATTTAATGAATTCCGTAAGCTGCTACAACAAGAGGCAGATCAGGTCTTTACTTACCGCACTTTGCGTGACTTAGAAATGGCCGTGCGTTTAAACATGACTCATATGCTCGAACGATCTCCAGCAACGGGTTGGGTGCGTCCGCAAAATACACAAGCCTTACATGATGAAATTGACCGTCTAAAAGCCAAAATCAACCAGCTCGAACGCGATTTGGGGACGCGAGAGGCAGATCCATTTTTGACTTTACCGAAAGTGGCGATGAATGAAGCCTTTGGTTTTGAATATCGCATACATGCCTATCAGGACGGTAATTTTAAAGAGCTGAAAATTCAGAAAACTCTGACATGGTCTGACTTATTGGCAGTACTGGGCAGTACTTTTGTCAATCCAACGCCTGAAGAATATTTTTCTAAACGTATGAATGAATATTTGAATGAAATTGGTTTGGACGATGCGCGACAGGAAATGCCACGTGCACATGCTGTTGCTCGTGCTCAAATCAATATTCGAGCCTTGCATAACATTAAAATGCAGATGCGCCAAAATGAGTGGATCAGTCCTGCAGGGCGTGATGACCGTCAACGCATGTTATGGAAGCTGACGCAGAAAGGACATAACATCATTGAAACTTATCTGCTTGCCGATCATCGTGTTTCTCTATCGAAATAATTGTATTAATTCATATTTAATTTAACTCAAAAGTTGTTAAAGTGGGTGGGTTGAGTTGGATATGAAGGTCGCATAATGCCTGCGGAAAAAGCAAAAATTACCGTTATTTTAGCCAATTTAGGAACGCCCGATGCACCAACTGCTCCAGCAGTGAGACGGTTTCTGAAGCAGTTCCTGTCGGATCAACGCGTGATTGAGATTCCCAAGCCGTTGTGGCAAATCATTTTGCGTTTGTTTATTTTGCCGTTTCGACCAAAACGGGTAGCGCATGCCTATGCCAGCGTATGGTCAAAAGATTCTCCGATGCGTGAGATTTTATTGGCGCAGGTCGAGCAGATTCGACAAGCCTTATCTGAACACTATCCCGAATTTGAATTGAATGTGGTGCCTGCCATGACCTATGGTCAGCCAGGATTATCTAGTGTGCTTGCCAGCCTAGAAAAAACGCCCCAAGACCATCTGATTCTGTTGCCGTTATTCCCGCAATATTCAGCCACATCAACGGCACCGTTATACGATCTTTTGGCACAGTGGATGCAGAAGCAACGTAACTTGCCGGGCATTTCAATTGTGCGGGATTACTATCAGCACCCTTTGTATATTCAGTCTTTAGCGCAAAGTGTTCAAGATTATAGGGCGGTACATGGACAGGCGGAAAAACTGTTGATGTCCTTTCATGGTATTCCGCAGCCTTATGCCGATAAGGGCGATCCTTATGCTGATCGTTGTCGTATTACCGCGCAATTATTGGCTCAAGCGCTGAATTTAAGTGAGGATCAATGGGCGATTAGTTTCCAGTCACGGTTTGGTAAACAGGAATGGGTCAAACCTTACACAGATCAATTGCTACAAGAGTGGGCTGAACAGGGGGTAAAGTCGGTGCAGATTATGAGTCCGGCCTTTTCTGCTGATTGTCTGGAAACTTTAGAAGAATTGGCGATTGAAAATGCCGAGTTATTCTTGTCGCAGGGCGGTGAACAGTACGCCTATATTCCGGCATTGAATACGCGGGAAGATCATCTAAAATTGCTCTTCAGTTTATTGCAAGCTAATCTTGATGGCTTACGTCAAACATTAGCCTATTCTTAAGTGAGACCTGCGACGATGCTTCAAGTAAAAATTGTACCTGTAACTGCTTTTGCACAGAATTGTTCCATTGTCTGGGATTCTGAAAGTAAAGAAGCGGTTTTAATTGATGCAGGTGGTGAACCTGAAAAATTGCAGGCAGAAGTAGAGGCATTAGGGTTAAAAGTTAAAGCCTTATGGCTGACGCATGGACATTTAGACCATGCTGGTGCGGTCGGTGCCTTGAGTCGGATCTGGAATGTCCCTGTGGTTGGTCCGCATAAAGAAGACCAATTCTGGTTAGATATGCTGCAAGACGTTTCGGCACGTTACGGTTTTCCGATTCCAGAAAAGGTCGAAGTAACCCAATGGTTGGAAGGTGGGGAAACCTTACAGCTTGGTCAGCAAAGTTTCGAAGTTCGTTTTGCCCCGGGTCATACCCCAGGACACGTGATGTTCTACAATGCGGAAAACGCCTTGTTGTGGACAGGCGATGTTTTATTTAAAGGCTCGATAGGTCGAACAGATTTTCCGCGCGGTAATCATCAACAGTTGATTGATTCAATCAAGCGTGAATGTTTTAGCTTACCTGATGAAACGCAATTTATTTCCGGTCATGGACCGCTCAGCACGATTGGCTTTGAAAAACAGCACAATCCATTTGTCGCGGGTAAAGCAGGTTAGTGTTGTTTGCTGTTCTGCTGTGGTCGGGAAGGTTGATGTTGCAATAAAAATGGGCGCTAAAAGCGCCCATTTTGGGAGAAATATACAACTTTAGCTACGAAACGGATCGGTTTTATATTGTTTTTTCTCTAAGCCAAGCAAAAGTGCTGCAACAGCTAGTAGGATAGCTATGCCAATGATCATCATGTCTTGAGTAAAAAGTCCCAATCCCGTAGCGCACAATGTCAAAACAATAGAAAGATAAAAAAAGATTTTTAAAGCAATTTCTCTCATCGGAAGATTTCCCAAATCCAAAAAACGATGCATATTTAACGATTTGTGATTAAATATGCGGAAAGTTTCAGCATTATATTAATGTTTTTTGAAAAAGCTATAGAAATTATCAACAATGGATAGTTGCTTCATCCTTCCATACAGATTCTGTCTAAGTCCGAAGCCTAGTGAGTAAGTGGTTAAAATTAAAAATTAGAGGTAGCTTTATTTTCTAAATGGATTAGCTGAAAACTGTTTGCTTTCCAAACCTAATAAAATCGTTGCTATAGTAAGAAGAATAGTGATTCCAAAGAACATCATATCTTGTGCGTAAATAGTCAAAATTAAACTCAAGACGGTAAAGACAATAGAAAGATAAAAGAATATTTTTAAGGTCAATTCTCTCATGGGAAATCTCGAATAGGGAAAAAGAAGTTTAAAAAGTTAAAAATATAATGATTCTTATTATTATGGTGCCTAAAAGGCACCTGTGCAAATAATAATCATGTATAAAATGATTAATGATTTGTATGTCGTTATTATGAATTGTAAAAATAAAAAGCTATTCTTCAGAGTTTGCCGCTTGCGGTGCATCTTCTGTAGGCAATTTATATTCGTCATTGGCCCATGCACCTAAATCAATCAATTTGCAGCGTTCCGAGCAGAATGGTCGATGAGGATTCCCTTCCCAAGTAGAAGGTTCGCCACAACGTGGGCAAGCAAAGGTCTTGGGCATGATTGGCTCCTGTAAATCGGTTGCAAGATTTGGTCAAAACTTTGCACAAGTGTTAGACTGGCGCAGATTTTCTTAAGTTTGATCTGATTATGCCAATTCGTCAATTTCAAGCACAGCACATGCATGCCCCTCGTGATTTTATCATGATTGATTCAGACCCGATTTGTGTGGAAATTGGTGCAGGCAAAGGTAAACATGCCTTGCTCTTTACGCGTGAACATCCTGAAAGCAGATTGATTGCTGTCGAACGTACGCGTGAAAAGTTCTTAGCCATGCAAAAGCAGCATCAATTAGAAGGGCAGCCGAATTTAACCCCCATTCATGCGGATGCCTTACCCTGGGTTGTGCATGCTTTAGCACCTGCTCAGGTCCAGCAGTTTTTCATCCTCTATCCAAATCCAGAACCGCATAATCCCGCACAGCGCTGGTTAAATATGCCGTTTTTCGAGTTTTTACTGTCTCGTTTACAGGTGGGTGGGCAAATTACATTGGCCAGCAATATTCCAGAATACATAGCGGAAGCGGAGCAGCAGTTACAACAGGTCTGGAAGTTACCCTATGTCAAAGAAGTGGTTGCTTCTGACTCAGCCCGAACGCATTTTGAAATTAAATATTTAGAGCGTGGAGAATTGTGTCAGCAATTGCTGATTCAAAAGCCTGAACATTACACCACGCGCTTTGATGATTTTCAGCCTTTGGCTGGTGTGAATATGCCGAAACAAGCTGCGACCCACCCGCAAAGTGATTCATAAGCCATGAGCAAGCGAATCGCCATTATTGGTGCAGGTCCTGCGGGTTTGATGGCCGCAGAAGTTCTGAGTCAATTCAATTATGATATTCATATTTATGAGCAAAAGCCTTCTGCTGCCCGTAAGTTTTTAATGGCAGGCAAGACGGGGTTAAATATTTCCCATGCAGAGCCATTAGAACAATTTATTCAGCGCTATGATCAAGCAGATTGGCTAGCGCAATGGATTCGCCGTTGGGATGCCAGCTGGATTCAAAACTGGATGCAGGGCTTGGGTATTGAATCTTATGTAGGCTCATCTGGACGTATTTTCCCTGTTGAAATGAAAGCTGCACCGTTGTTAAGAGCTTGGTTAAAGCGTTTAGGCACTCAGGGCGTGCAATTTCATTATCGGCACAGTTGCACAGGGATTCAGTCGAATCGCTTGCAGATCAAAGATTTGCTGCAGCAACGTGAATTGAGTGAATACTTTGATGCTATTGTTCTGGCATGTGGTGCCATCTCTTGGCCAGAACTGGGCAGTGATGGTCAGTGGCAAAGTTGGTTAGCAGCAGACCAATTAAATCCATTTCAAGCCAGTAATGCTGGGGTGGAGCGCCCATGGTCGAGCTTTATGCAGCCCGTGTTTGGGCAACCCTTAAAACGGGTCGAGGCTTGGGTCAATCCGGCGGAAAAGAGTCAGGGCGATATCGTAATTACCCATTATGGCTTGGAGAGTGGACTCATCTATAAGCTGGGGAGAGCCTTAAGACAGCAGTCTGTCATGCAATTGCAGCTGGATTTGTTACCTGAACTAAGCCATGCCCAATTGCTGCAAAAACTGCAGCCAAGCAAAAAACAGTCCTTAAGTAATCTCTGGCGTAAAGCAGGCTTAGATTCGGCCAAAGCCAGTTTAGTGCGTGAGTTGGTGCCGAAAGCAGACTGGCATGACCCTGAAAAATTGGCACAGCAGATTAAGCAGTTGCAGATTCCCTTAACAGGCTTTCGCCCGATTGAAGAAGCGATTAGTTGTGCCGGTGGGGTCAAACGTGACGCGCTAAATGCACAATTGCAACTTCAACAGCAACCGCAGATTTTTTGTTGTGGTGAAATGCTGGACTGGGATGCGCCCACTGGGGGCTATTTGCTCACAGCCTGTTTTGCGACGGGACGTGCAGCAGGTGAAGGGGTACACGAATATCTGTCGCAGCATTGAAAAACAGGTGTCTTGCCTGAGTTAGACATGTTAGTTTTAAAGCTCTTTTATGCACAGGGCTGAACTGATGTCACAACACAATTATGCGGGAAGCTGTTTATGTGGAGCCATTCGTTACCAAGTTCGCGGTGAAATTGGTGATGTGGTGCAATGCCATTGCCAACGCTGTCGTAAAGCCAATGGGACTGCGTTTGCTACCAATGCGCCAATTAAAAAGTCAGATTTTCAGGTGCTACAGGGTGAGCAATTTTTAAAATCTTACCAGTCGACTGCCACGACTCAGCGCTGTTTTTGCAGTGAGTGTGGTTCACCGATTATGAGCATTAAAACGGCTACACCAGATTATTACCGTTTAAGAATTGGTACCCTAGATACCCCTTTGCAGCAAAAACCGACCATGCATATTTTTGTGGATTCAAAGGCCGAGTGGGACAGCATTTGTGATGCGTTACCACAGTATAGTGAACGCCCTTAAGCGTTTAGGGGATCATGCTGAAAGACAAGCGGGTTAACCTCGCTTGTCTTTTTTTAAATCATGATGATGTCATCTGCGTCGAGCATTTACGATTTGGGTTGTTCCGCAGGTGCGTATTGCGTTTCCCAATGATCCAGTTGTTCTTGTGCATGCAGGAATTCTCTCAGCCCTTTAATATTATCTGGGGTTGAGTTTGGAAGATCCTGCGCAGGTTTACTGCTGTTGTTCAAAAGTTTGGCTTGGTTTTCCCAGTACTGTGCCATCAGCCCTTGAATATAGCGCCCTTGCTCGGTTTTTAAATCCAGATCTTTGAGCATGGTCAGTGCCGATTGGATATTGTCCTGTTTGCGGCTACGGGCAAATTCATCGCTAAGACTACCATTGTCGCGCATTTTGATTAATTCATCTTCCATTTCATCGCTCATATCACTGAAGCGACGGTCAAAATCCCGTAACAGGCTAATGTCATGTTGATCATTGGCCGTTTGCGGAAACTCTTGGATTGGGGAAGAACTTAATTCTTGCATCATGCGATCTTCAGAAGGATCTGGAGCATCCACTTCATTATTTTTACTGCATGCGGTAAACAATAACGAGCTGAATAATAAGGGGAGTAAATATGCTTTCATTTGGCTCATTTTGAATTGTCCTAAAGTGAAATCTATGTTGTTTTCTTAAAATTATAGGCATAGGTGACATAAGGAAAAGCAATTTCATCTTGCGCAGACTTTCCTGTATAGCTGGCCACAATCTGCTCAAACTGAGTTTTTAATTGCTGTTGTTGGGCTTGGGGTAAAGCGGCAATAAAACTGGTCGAAAGTAAACGCCCCGAGACCACATCTTCTACCCGCCCCGTATGCCAATGCCGATAGGTTTTAACCTGATCGAGTTGGAATAAAAATTGTTGCTCAAATACCTGTTTCCATGTGCCATGATGAAAGCGTGGCGTATCGCCTTCGAGGGGTTCGAGCAGATCTGCCAATGCTTTCACCCAATCCACCTCAATATCACGCTGATTCCAGACCAAGCCCAGTTGTCCATTCGGTTTTAAAATTTGATGGATTTCGTTGAGGCTTTCAATCGTGGCAAACCAGTGAAAAGATTGCGCACAGAGCACCGCATCCATACTTTCAGCGGTTAAGGGAAGTTGCTCGCTGCTGGCTTGTAAGGTTGGAATATCCGGGTAGCGTTGTTGCAATTGCGCTAACATTTCTGCAATCGGTTCCACCGCCACAATATGGGAGGTGACTTGCTGCAAATAAGGAATAAATTTTCCAGTACCTGAACCGAGGTCAATCACGTGAGACTGTGCACTGAGGTGGAGCTGTTCTTGTAGCCAAGTTACGATCTGTTGCGGATAACTTGGACGAACCTGTTGATAGAGTTCGGCGCCAGAACTAAAGCCTTGCTGTGCGGCAGGATGAAGTGATTGTGTCATATTTTGCGCTTTTTTATCTGCTGTGCATCTATAAAATAACATAGTCCTTGTAGATGAATGTAAGCAAGCTTTAACAGGACTTGTTTTTCTAATACATACATCTGCAGACGCATACGTTAAAATGCTGCAACGGTGTGATGCCGTAGATTTATAAAGTTATTGATTGTGATGAAGATGACAGTCAAGACGTTCTCCTACATAGACAGCATGATAAGCAGCTGCACTATGAATTTTATTGATACCAAAAATTAGGGCCGATTTGTTTCGGTGTGGACATGGATAAACACATTATTTTTGAAGATGAACAGATTCGCGCTATTTTTTTAAAAGGTTCGTCAGACGAGTTGGTTTTTTCTTTTGGTGATTTAATTACCCGTGCCAAAGGGCTTTCGATTAACGCTGAAAAGTCACTGGCAAAATTCGATTTTAATGTTATTGGCATTATGCCTAAGGAAAAGTCGTGGTTTCCTGCCGAGTCCATGCATAACCTCTTACAAGCGATTGAGAGCCTGATTGCCCCATTTCAAAAGCGCATTGGTTATGGCGGTTCTATGGGGGGCTATGCCGCGATTAAGTATTCAAAGTTATTGGGCTTGAAACGTGTGGTGTCTTTGGTACCACAATATTCGATTGACCCAGAGGTGGTGGAAGATAGTCGCTATAACATGTTCTACCATGCTGAATTGAATGCCAATATGCAGGTGCAACCGCAAGATATTGCCACGGACTGTGAATATATTGTGGTCTATGACCCATATTGCGAGGAAGACCGTGCGCACTATGTGCTGCTGGAGCAGGTCATTCCTGAAATCAAAACCTTGAATTTGCCATTTACTGGGCATGATGCAATTGCCGTGTTGGCCAGTTCTGAGCTGTTAAATGACTTTTTAACCCGTGAATTTGATAGCGTGTATTTCTATCAAAAAATTCGTCAGGTAAAAAAAGGCAGCAAGTTTTATTATCGTAAAGTGATTGAAACTCTGTTGCCACATCATCGTCGTTCACTGGGGAAAATTCTCAGAAACAATGACATGCAGTTGGACAGCCAGTTTTTTGATGCCAAATTAAAACAAAGCATTATTCGCCAGTTACTCAGCAACCGTCAGGTCAGTGAGCAGGACTTGTTAAAGCTCGGGATTCAGGTGAATTTACCGCAGGAAAATAACAGCCAGTTATTGGATAGCTTTGGGCATGGCTTGGTGTTTAACGTGATTAGCCAAAAAATTGAAAGCTATGCACAAAATGCCATTAACCTGAATCATAAATTCCTGATTCCAATTTTTGCCAAAGGCACAGGCTTGGTTCAAATCAGTCTGAATGATGAACGCTATGTGATTGCCATGAATGACCGTCATGTCATGAAGCTGTTTAAAGAGCAGGATGAACTTTCAGCGGGCATGCATCCCTTGGTTTTGAAAAAATATAGTGATCATTACTTATTGAGTTATAAGCAGTTTAATTTGAGTAGTGATGAATATGGCGGTAACGACTTTGTCGAAGATACGCCTGACACTGCCAAGTTTATGACGCAGCCTGAAGACGAGTCGTAATTGGATGAAACTTCTTGAATTCTGAAGGCTTGATTTTTCAGTAAATTGGATTAAGATCAAAAGAGTGGATAAAAAATATCCACTCTTTTTTCATTTCTCACTCAAGGTTTGGCTGTATGAATAGGCTATTTATACCTGCTGTGCTTGTATCGACGACACTAATTCTGAGTTTCATCTATCTGTTTTTTCAAGCGTTTAATCTGGCAGCGATTATGCTGGCCAGTGGCTTGCAGCTGGTTTTGATTCTGGCGATTTATGTGTATCAACAAATTCGCGTTTCCGTGCATGAGTGTATAAAAGAATCCACAAAATAGTGGATTTTTCTTTTTATTCCAGCACACTTGCACCTGAATCGGCTTTGGCTTTTAATAAAGTCCCTACAGGGCATTGCCAATAAATCGAGGAGGGCAGGATGAACGCGGTATTTTTGGATGTAGCATCTTTAGATCAACAGGATTTAGATTTAACCGCCTTAACAGCCGTGTTTAGCGAACTCCAGTGTTATGCTGCCACAAGCCCAGAACTGGTACTGACACGTGTGCAGAATGCCGAGGTCATCATTACCAATAAAGTGCAGATTAGTGCACAGATCATGCAGCAATGCCCACAATTAAAACTCATCCTGATTTCTGCGACAGGCACCAACAATGTGGATTTGCACCAAGCCCAAGCACAAGGCATTGTGGTGTGTAACTGTCAGGGCTATGGTACGTCTGCCGTAGCACAGCATACCCTTGCCTTGATGCTGGCATTGGCAACTTCACTATTAAAATATGATGCGGCAGTGAAGCAGGGGCAATGGAACACATCGTCACAGTTTTGTCTGCTGGATTTTCCAATTGTGGAACTGGCGGGTAAAACTTTGGGCATTGTCGGTTATGGTGAGTTAGGGCAGGCAGTGGCCAAGTTGGCACAGGCTTTTGATATGCGGGTGTTAGTGGCAGGTTTGGCAGATCGTCCACAGCGTGAAGGTCGCTTGCCTTTGGCTGAATTATTGCCTCAGGTCGATTTTCTCAGCCTGCATTGCCCATTGACCGATTCCACCCGTGATTTAATCAGTACTACCGAATTCGCAGCGATGAAACCGAGTGCTTTTTTAATCAATTGCGCGCGTGGGGGCATTGTCGATGAAGCCGCTTTGGCGCAGGCTTTGCGTACAGGGCAAATTGCAGGTGCGGCAACCGATGTATTGAGCGTAGAGCCACCGAAAGATGGCAATATCTTGCTGGCAGCCGATATCCCGAATTTAATTATTACCCCGCATAGTGCTTGGGGAAGTGTCGATGCTCGGCAACGTATTGTGCAGCAAATGCTGGAAAATACCTTAGCATATCAACAAGGTCAGCCGATTCGTCGGGTGGCTTAAGCCTCCAAAAGCGTTGTATTTAGTGCAACGCTTTTTCCTCAGTCGCGAAAACCCTTAGTTATTTTGAGGGGGAGCACTTAAAGGATGTGATTCAATAGGGGCAGGCGGGCTATTCGGATCCCCTAAAACGTTGGCTTTGGCTTCATGCCATTTTTTATTGACACTGGCCGCGGCTTTTTGCGAGTTTTCTTTGGCAATTTCAGCTTGCTCTTCACTATAGGCTTTGGTGCCTTGCCATGTTTCTGCGACTTTAGGTCGGACTTTGGCAATACCATCCATGGTGGTACGGTCTACGGCATTGGCAGCATCTTGAGCTGTATCCAAGGTTTTTTGCCCCAAAACTTCAAAAATATTCGGGTTGTCGCCATAGTCATTTTTCTTGCTGCTTTCTGCGGCATGCGCAGATAACATCATGGCGGCAATGACCGCGCTGGATAACAATGCTGTTTTTACAAAGTGCATCAACATATTCCTCTATTGCTCGACATCTATGTGGCAAAAACACATCAGGCAAATGTGCTTTTAATAGTGTGACACGACTGAATGGATACATAATATTCTGCTGTATCCATGCATCCGTCAAGATTTTTCAGTGCGCTGTAGCGCACAGCTTGAGTTAAAAATGTGGCCATGAAAACGGATTAAACTAATTATTTTGGTTATGGATTGAGCCTTGACCCGTCACCCCAATCTGGGTTTTGCTAATCGGTGTCTGTACGCCCACTTGTGCGTTGACTTCTGCCTGTGTCGGGGTGGTCAATGCTGTTTTGGTTTTGTCCCAAGTTCGTTCAGTGGTTGCTTTGCCTTGTTGGATTTTTTGCCCCACATATTGCTGACTACGTTTGGCTTGGTCTGCGCTAGAGTCTTTGGCTTTATGTAGGGTTTGACGTGCATTTTGTGTCTGCTTGGCACTGAACTGTTTGGTGTTGTGCCATGCGGCTTTACTGGCAGATTTACTCTGTTTAGCACCTTTTTCAAGGCCTTGTTCGACCCGTTCCGATGCTGTGCTTAAGCCCTGTCCGACTTGGCTGGATGTCTGTTGAATGCCCTGTCCGACATTTTCTGTTGCTGTGCTTAAACCATGCCCCACTTTTTGGGTAGAACTTTTGACACCTTCATGAATATTGTGGAGTACGCCGTGAGTAGAGCCTTGCACCTCGGTAGTGGCATTGGCTTGAGCATGGATGGAGCTATTGGCAAAGACCGAAGCTGAAGCCAAAAATGCGGTACTCATTAATGCGGTTTTCATCATGTTCATGTTGGATCTTCCTCTGTGACTTCACCCCATGTCATGGGAGTGCTGAATGTGAGCCATCATAAACAGATCAATCGGTGTTTTTTCGATTTGAGATGAAACCTCTACAGTTTAGTCGTGTAGTTTAACAATACCCACGCAATTGTAGCGATAGCCGCGAATTGGAGCTTGTTCCTGTATAGACGCTGTGATGTTGATGCATTTCGGCATGGCATTTGTAACAACAGGGGCGAAGATTAAAGAGGTGGAGAGAGTTGAAGATGTGGCGCTTTGGCTAGACTTTGCGTGACATGGACGCAAAGTCTAGGCTGAAGCTTAGTTACATTGTGCAACGGCTTCTTTGGCAAAGTTTTTGCGTAACTTGATAAAGTTTTGTTGGACTTCGGCATTATTGAGGTCGAAATTATGAGCTTGGCTGGTGCCATCTTTGGCAAAAGTTGCTGTGCCGCCAGTAATGAGGGTATTACCTCTAAATGACCATTGTTCAATGACTTTGTTGCCGTCTAAATTCCCCGTAAATTCAATGACGCATTTGTCGACAAATTTGGTCAGTTTGGCTTTGTTATCTGTGGTGTTTGGATAGACATCTAGGTTTTGAACTTCTTGCAGTACACCTGTTTCCAGTTGTGGAATTTTAGGAGATGAGGTACATGCTGTAAGTGCTGCGCAAGTGAAGCCCGTAAGTAAAAGTGTTTTTAATTTCATATAACGTTCTTTCTTGTTGAGTGTTGTTGGTTTGAGTATAGGGAATAGATAAAGTATTGACTATGTTTTTTGAGAGTTATGTAAGATCTCTTTTAATTTTTCAATTGATATAGGTGGATTTTTTCTATGGATAATGGCGTGGCAATTTGCACAAACAGGTATCAATTCGGAAATGGGATCAAGCTTATATTCTTCTTTAATTTCTGAAAGAGGTTTGATGTGATGTACATGAATAAAATTTTTTCCAATTTCACCATAAGTTTTTTCAAAATTAAAACCACAACCTTTGCAGGAATAGCCAAAATGATTTAAGCAAGCTTGTCTTGCTTTAGGATTACGCTCATAGGCATTGACGGTAATTTGTTTAATAGAACCTTCTGTATATGTGAGATTATTTTCTTCAATAATTTCATCTTGAGTTGTATTTAAAGCCAAAGAGTAGTTTGTAATTTCACGACCATTAAATTTGATTAAAGTTCGTAAATATTTTTTTGTCCATTCTGAAACAAGATCAGATTCTTTGTTCAATTCTGCTAAAAAACAATCCATCATATTTTGTGCAATAAACGAGCTGGATTGATGAGTGTTATGAGCAATTTTTTCGAATGATAGTTGATATTTATTTAATAATAAGTGAATAATTTCATCATGATGTATTGAAGATTGTTTAGTGAGTGCTAAATCAATTTCATTAGCAATCATTGGAAAGTAGATTTTTTTCTCGAATAAAACTGTTGATTGATCTTTATTGATTATTTCATATATTTGAGAATATGTACTATCTGGAATGCTATTTCCATTTTGCTGTGGTGTCCAAGTTGTTGATGAATCTATTTTGTTTAGATTACTTAATGAAATAAAAGGCGTTGCATGAAGATATGAAAACTCTAAGTCTACATAGTCTACGATTTGATGTTCATGAAGATAATCAATATCTTTATAGGGATAAGAGATAATTTTTCCAATTCCAATAATACCTTTTTCAGATTCTAAAAGATTCGTACCTAATTTAATAAGAATAAAATTATCACCACTCCCAATGTTATTTATTCTATTTGTTTTCCATTTGTGAATAGGTTTTATGTTTGGGAGTTTTGAAGCCATTTCTTTTAAGTTAAAAGATGGAAACTTATTGGGATTCCAAGCAAATAAATATGTATTCATTTTTCACTAAATATTAAAAAACCCTACTTATTCAAGCAGGGTTCTAATTAATTTACAACCAATTAAGGCTTAGTGCTGCAACACTGAAATATCCGCAACACTTGTAAACAAGCTACGTAATTGAGCGAGTAAACGTAAACGATTAGCTTTCAATTCAGCATCATCCGCCATCACCATTACGCCATCAAAGAAGGCATCAATTGGCGCACGAAGGGCAGCGAGTTTAGAAAGCGCTTCGGTATAGTCTTTCGCAGCCAATAATGGTTCAACCACTGGAGTAATGGCTTGAAGTTCTGCGAATAATGCTTTTTCAGCATCTTCAACCAACTTCGCTTCAACCACAGCACCCTCAGGTGTCGCTTCTTTGGCAAGAATGTTGGCAACACGTTTGTTTGCCGCAGCCAAAGCAGCCGCTTCCGCCAAGTTACGGAAGTGATTTACCGCATTTACACGCTTGTCAAAATCAAGCGGAGATTTTGGTGACAAGGCTTGAACCGCTTGAATTACATCAACCGCAACACCTTGGTCTTCATATTTCGCACGGTAACGACCTTCTAAGAATGCCACTGCATCTGCCAAAGTCTTGTCGTGATCTTTTACCACATCGCCATAAGCCGCTAAAGCTAGCTTGATGAGTTCTTCAATGGAAACGTCTAAGTTATTTTCAGTCACTAAACGCAAAATACCAATTGCAGAACGACGTAATGCAAACGGGTCTTTTGAACCAGTCGGTGCTTGACCAATACCAAAAATACCGGTGAGCGTGTCTAAACGGTCTGCAAGGGCAATGGTGGTACCTGTCTTGGTTTGCGGTAATACATCACCCGCAAATTTCGGAAGATATTGCTCGCCTAAGGCTTCAGTCACTTCGTCATTTTCGCCTTCAAGACGTGCATAGTAAGTGCCCGCAATACCTTGAAGTTCTGGGAATTCACCCACAAGCTCAGAGGTTAAATCGCATTTTGCCAGCAGTGCTGCTTTTTCAGCATCAGCCACATTGGCACCTGTAATTGGTGCAAGGGCAACAGCCAATTTGGCAATACGGGTTGATTTGTCCCAAAGTGTACCCAACTGCGCTTGGAACACCATGTTCGCCAGTTTTTCTTTACGAGATGCAAGCGGTTGCTTTTGATCTTGCAAGAAGAAGAATTCAGCATCCGACAAACGTGGACGAACCACTTTCTCGTTCCCTTCAATAATTTGCGTTGGGTCTTTCGACTCAATGTTAGAAACGGTAATGAAGTAAGGTTGGAGCTTGTTGTCTGCATTGACCAAACAGAAATACTTCTGGTTGTCCTGCATGGTGGTGATCAAAGCTTCTTGAGGAACCGCAAGGAAGCGCTCTTCAAAGTTGGCACGTAATGCTACAGGCCATTCCACCAAAGCAGTGACTTCATCACGAAGATCCGCAGGCACAATTGCAATCGCATTCACTTCATCTGCCAAGGCTTTCACTTGCTGGTCGATGATGGCTTGACGCTCTTCAAAATTTGCCACAACTTTCGCTGCACGAAGCACATCTAAGTAAGCATCTGCATTGGCAAGGGTAATCGCTTCAGGCGCATGGAAACGGTGACCATAAGTCACGTTACCTGCTTTGTGATCCTGAATCGTCGCATCAACCACATCGTTGTCTTTCAACAACACGACCCATTTTACAGGACGCACGAATTCGGTACGGCTTGCCGCAGAACGCATACGTTTTGCAATTGGAAGGTTATCCAACGCAGTTTGTAAAATTTGTGGCAAGAGTGCGTCAAGGCTTTGACCTTTCACATCTTTCAAGAAGCAGACTTTTTCAACTTTACCGGCTTGGAAAGTCGAAACTTGATCCGCAGTAATGCCTTGACCGCGCATAAAGCCTTCTAAAGCTTTGGTCGGTTTGCCTTCTGCATCATAAGCTGCTTGAACAGCAGGACCATCAAAACGTTTTTGCGTGTCTGCTTGAGCCGCATCGACATTCACAATTTTGAGGGCCAACCGACGTGGCGCTGCATAAGCTTCAATGGTATCAAACGCCAAGCCGGCATCTTTTAAGCCTTTTTCAGTTTCAGCTTTTAACGCATCACGTAAAGTTTTTAAGCTTTTGGGTGGAAGTTCTTCACAGCCAAGTTCGAATAAAACAGTATGTTTAGACATTATTTGTTCTCCGCTGCTTTTTCTGCTTGGGCTGCTTCGCTTTCAGCCTGTGCTTTAAGTTGTGCAAGCACTTCGTCACGTAAGTGTGGCTCTGCCATTGGGAAGCCGAGTTCCGCACGTGCTGCCACATAGCTTTGTGCAATCGCACGCGCCAAAGTACGCACACGTAAAATATAACGTTGACGTTCAGTTACTGAAATCGCGCCACGTGCATCGAGTAAGTTAAAGGTATGCGACGCTTTAACCACTTGCTCATACGCAGGAAGAGACAATTTAGCTTCGATTAAACGGTTGGCTTCGCCTTCGTAGAAATCGAACAATTCAAAGAGTTTGTCGACTGGGGCATATTCAAAGTTATAGGTCGATTGTTCAACTTCATTTTGATGGAACACATCGCCATACGTTACCGTACCGAATTGACCTTTGGTCCAAACAAGATCGTAAACTGAGTCTACACCTTGTAGGTACATGGCTAAACGCTCAAGACCGTAAGTGATTTCACCAGTAACAGGGTAGCATTCAACACCACCCACTTGCTGGAAGTAAGTGAACTGAGTCACTTCCATACCGTTCAACCACACTTCCCAACCTAAGCCCCAAGCACCCAGTGTTGGAGATTCCCAGTTGTCTTCAACAAAACGGATGTCGTGAACCAGTGGGTCAATCCCGATTGCTTTAAGCGAGTCGAGGTAAAGCTGTTGGATGTTATCTGGGTTTGGCTTCAACACCACTTGGAATTGGTAGTAGTGCTGTAAACGGTTCGGGTTTTCCCCATAACGCCCGTCTTTTGGACGACGTGAAGGTTGTACATAAGCCGCGTTCCATGTTTCTGGCCCTAATGCACGAAGGAAGGTTGCAGTGTGGAATGTTCCTGCTCCCATTTCCATATCGTAAGGTTGTAAAACCACACAACCTTGTTCAGCCCAGTAGTTTTGTAAGGCAAGAATTAAGCCTTGAAATGTATCAATATGCGATATGGCGCGACTCATGGTGCATCCATTAAAAATTAGAGAAAAATTGCCCCTAAGTATAAGGATTTTGTGAGAGAGTGGCAAAGGTTATGCGCTTATACTTTCCCTCTGCTTTTGCTCTATCCAATGCTTAAAATCGGGATGATTCTTAATTGGATGAAAATCTTCATCACTTATCACATCTTCTATTGAATGGTTGAAGAATGATAAAAGACTTCCAAGTATAGAAGTGTTCTTATTTTTATAATTAATTTTATTCAAGTGACTCACCGCTAATTGGGGTTCATTTAGTAATGAGTAAACTTTGGCTTTTTCTAAGGATAATTCTGTACATAGATTTAGACTTGCCAAAGCTTTTTTTAGCAAATCATTTTTTGTAGTTTCATCATTAGTTAGAGAGTATTTATATCTGTAAAGCTCATAAAGTTTTCTGGCTTTAATATTAATATCCTCTGAGATATCTTTCTCAATGGATAGCTGATACTTTAATTCTGCTTCTTCAAGAAATTTATTTTTGTCTATTCCTTCTAATTTTGCCGTAGCAAATAGAGCATCGCCCCAATACCAATATGTAGCATCGTGATCAGGTGATAATTGCGATATTTTTTCACAAATTTCTATTATTTTTTTTAAGTTATCTTCATGAGTGGAGGGTATTTTGTGAGCAATAAGGTTTTCTAGATAAACCAATAGCATGTCTACTTGATCAGCATGTTTAAATTGGCTAATAGCTGTATCAGTTTCTAATATTTCTATGTATTTTTTAATTTTAGCAGTATATCTATGTTGAGAGTTTTTCGATGTTTCAAATCTAATTTCCTCTAGATACATTTCTAATTCTTTATGTGGTCGCTCAATAAAATCCAAACTGCAATTAAGTAAATCAGAGATATTCATGAATGTTTCGTCAGCATCACACTGATAAATGACTTTACATTCTTCATCATTTTCTAAGAAATGGTGACTTTCTTCCTGTAAAACTTGATTGTTATATTCCAACCAATACAGCCAATTGTTATATGGACGTAACTCGTTTAAGGCATCCATAAGAGGGTCGTTTTCTCCACTATAACCAGCAACAACCCAAGTTTTAGAACAACCAGTTGAACGAACGATTTGGCTTAGTGTTTCTTTGTGGGCTTCCAGTTGGTCGTTAGTATTTCGCTGAACAAAACCAACATGCTGACCATTTAGGTAGACAATACTTGGGTCATGTAAAAGTTCGGCGTTCACTTTACCCATAGCCCCTAAATCATAAATGGCTGGGAAAGGATACATGCCAACCATATAGCAGGCATGGATTAAAAGTGGGTCAAAATTTACGGTGAGAATTCGGCTGAAATAGCCTTGTTTTAATAACTCTGCAATTGCGATATGAGCAAAGTTCAACTTGGCTTTTTTAATTCCTTTTTCTTTGTTGCCTTCAATAAACCATTTAAATAGTTCTTTACGTTTAACATTAGAGAGCTTAGTCATAATGTCGTTGTATTGAAGTTGGCTTAAATCTTCTTGAGCAAGCCATTGTTCTTCTTCTATAAAGTAATCAGGAAAGTTTTCAATCGCAATTTGCATAAGCTTTTGTGCAGGGGGAATACCCGCGGAAACAGAAATACCTGCACCGACCAGTAAAATTGCTCCACCTTCTTTTTTTGCATCTTGTAGTGAAGCGGCTAAATGTTTTAAAAGCTCTTCGCGTTGATTTTCTTTCATTGGTTTTATAAAGCATTGTTGAATTAATTTATCTTAATAAAATACTTATTATTTTCAAATAAAAAAGCACCCGAAGGTGCTTGAGCTTAAATAAAGAATAAGTAAATAAAAATCGAGACGAGTGCAATACACAAAATATTGAGTACAAAACCCACCCGCATCATTTCGCTTTGCTGAATATAGCCTGTACCAAAAACAATGGCATTCGGTGGCGTTGCAACGGGCAGCATAAAGGCACATGAAGCGCCAATCCCAATCACAATCACCAAAATTTCTTTTGGTAAGCCCATTTGATCAGCAATGGCCGCAAACACAGGCACCAACAGCGCTGCCGATGCCGTATTGCTGGTAAATTCTGTTAAGAAAATAATAAAGGCAGCGACGATGATGATGACCAGAAATGGTGAAGCATCACCAAACACATTCGCAAGGGTTTGCCCCAAAACTAGGGATGAGCCGGAATCTTTTAGAACCGCACTTAACGTGAGACCACCGCCAAACAGCATTAATACGCCCCAGTCGGTGTTGCTGGTAATGTCTTTCCATGTGGCAATGCCTAAAATTACCACCATACAGGCCGCAGCAATCGCAACCCATGTATCGGGCTGGCTGATTCCGAATTTTTCAGAAAGACTCTTGCCAAAAACCCATGCCAAGGCGGTCACGCTGAATAACAGCATGGTCAGAATACGGTCACGATTCCATGCAATCACTTCGGTTTTAAATTCGACCCGATGATTCAGTTTTGGACGCAGCACTACATAAAGACTGATGAGCATTGCAGGCAGAATCAGTAGCATCATCGGTAAGCCAACTTTCATCCAGTCGGCAAAATCATAGCCGAGTGCTTTTGCCGCAATCGCATTTGGTGGCGAACCGACAATGGTTCCTAAGCCGCCAATACTGGCCGAATAGGCGATGCCCAATAAAATAAAGACAAAGGTTTTATGTTCTTTCTCTGCATCAAAATGCGAGAGCAGTCCCAAAGCCAGCGGTAACATCATGGCGGCAGTTGCGGTATTGGAAATCCACATTGAGAGCACCGCGGTGACGAGGCAGATGGCGAGAACAGCCACGCCCAAATGCCCACGAGATAGACCGATAATCCACATGGCAATCTTGCGATCTAGTTTCTGTACATGCAAAGCGGTTGCCAGTGCAAAGCCACCAAAGAATAAGAAGATGGTCGGATCGGCAAAGGTACTTAGGGCTTTACTGGTGGTGATTGCCACCATTTCACCCTCAATTTTACTCGGCATGCCCAAGAGCACGGCTAAAATGGGCACCAGCAAGGCGGTAATGGTGATATGAATGGCTTCGGTGAGCCATAAAACACCAATAAAAAACAGTAAACTCAGCCCTTTGTTGGCATTCTGCTCATAAGGCAGAATCTGATACAGCACAAAAGCCAGAATTGCAGCAATGATAATAATTCCCCAGCCGCGAACTAAGCCTTTGGGCATCGCATTGGTGGGTGTTTCAAGATTCGGAACATTCATAGAGGATCCTTGTTTTGAGTTGTTCTGATTATTTAATCGTCGATGTTTGTTTTAACCATAGTGTCTGTTTTTGTTGAAGTAAATAAGCGATTGTTCTGACACTGTAATGAAAAGCATTTAAAAATGCATCATGGCTTGCCAGAGCGCATTCACGCCAAGTAATGCCAGCAGGGTTAAAATAATGCGCCTGAATTTTTGTTGTGACAGGTGTGCGCGAATTTTACTGCCTAGATATACAAAGGCTAAGGCAGAGAGTGTGATGGCAACCAATAAATAAATTTGTGCTGTTTGGAAGCTAGAGAGAATGGGGTATAGCATGCCGAGCTGGATCAGCTTGCTGGCTAAAAAGCTCAGGTTGCTAATCATCACAATATCGGTTTTTTGATGTTGGGTGCTTAAGAGGTACATCATTAGAAAAGGAGCCATGGCATTGGTTGCGCCACCAATCACCCCCGCAAGACCACCAAAGATCAGCATATTGCGTAAAGACTGCTGAATACGAATTGGCTGTGTGCTTAATTGATCGAGCACATACAGCAGAATCACCATCCCCATGATAAATTTTAAATAGTTTTCATTGATATAGAGGAGCAATAGCACGCCCATAAAACTCCCAATCAGGCTACTTATGATCAGTATCCAGTACTTTTTAAGATAGTGGTGTAGTGTCTGTAGAAAGGAGCGTTCTGGGTCAGAACGTAGCATCATCAGGTTTAAGATCAGACAAGGAATAATGACCATTGCGACGGCAATCGGTAAGGGATAAAACAGGGCAAGTGCAGCCGTACTGATCATGGGAAAGCCAAAACCACTGAGTCCGTGTAATAGGGCGGCAAGTACGCACAAAACGAAGGTAATAATTTCAATTTTGAACATGATGACTCTCTAACCGCGAAAAGGAAGGGACACGGAATTGGATTAACTTCAAGCTCTGGGCACGTATTTCTAGAGATCGTGTTTTATGGAGCAGATAGACTGTTTGACACAGATTATCAAAAATAATGATGTTTATAAGGTGTAAATCAAATGTATTTAATGGTGGTTTCACCTTTATACTAATGCAACCACTGCATAACAAACCAGTTCAAAGGATCTGCTGTGAGCAATAAGCCCCTCTATTTATTCAACTATTTCAAGCCTAATTTTAAAGTGTTACCCCTCAAGGAGCGTTTACTCTGTGGTGTTGGCGCGCTATTAGGTTTGGCATTGTCATCCTTGATCAGTTGGTGGATGCTGGGCGGCATCAATGCTTGGTACATCGCCCCCATGGGTGCTTCATCTGTGCTTTTGTTTGCAGTACCTGCCAGTCCTTTGGCACAGCCATGGAATATGATCATTGGTAATACTTTGGCGGGTTTTATTGGGGTGACGTGCGCGCTGTATTTGCCGAATTTAACCGAAGCCTTCAGTATTGCAGTGGCACTGTCTATTTTTCTGATGATGACGACGGATTCCTTGCATCCACCGAGTGGGGCTGTGGCCATTACCGCAGTTTTGGGCGGTGATAATGTACATGCCATGGGTTATCAGTTTATTGCCTATCCGGTGTTATTAAATTCCCTGTTGTTATTGCTTATCGCGGTTGGGTTTAACCGTATGCTCGGGCGCGCATATCCGCAAAGTGCGCAGCTAAATCCACGCTCGAATGATCCGACGCCCACGCAAAAAGTCACGATTCAGCCGCAAGATATTCACAATGTGCTGGAACACCAGCCACAGCTGTTAGATATCAGTGAATATGATTTACAGAACATTATTTTAAAGGCCCAGCAAATTGCCAATGCCCGCGCTGTGAATGAGCTGACCTGTCAAGATTTAATGTCTAAAGATGTTTTAATGTTGAATGAACAGGATGACATTCATTTGGCTTTAGATAAATTTAAGCAAATTAACTTGATGAGCTTGCCTGTGGTCAATGCTGCGCGGCAGTTGGTGGGAACACTGGCGCTGTATGATGTGGTGGAATGGTTTAAACGAGCGGCAGACCCCAAAGCGAGTTGGGAGCATCAGGTGAAACAGATTATGAACAGAAAAGTGGTCACGGTACAGCCCAATCAGCCCATTCAGGATTTGGTGCCGTATTTTGTGGAACGGTCTTTTAATTACATTCCCGTGGTGGAGCAGCAGCAATTGGTCGGTATGATTAGTCGTGCGGATATGATTGCCGCATTGAACCAGCAGCTGATTCAATTGCGAAATCAAAAATCACCGGCGTAAATAAAAAAAGCTACGACTCTTTGGGGAAAAAGCCGTAGCGACCAAAACGGTAGGTCAAATGAGGTTCTTTCAAACTTACAGTGGGGGTTGTTGCTCGTTCACTGTACGTATGGATTGACGATACTTTTGTGCATCGGCATCTTCACGTTTTGGAATAACCAGCCATAAAATCAAATACACTAAAATGCCCGGAAAGGCAGCACTCATGACGGAAACCAAAAAGAAGATAATTCTTAATAAGTTTGCGTTCCAACCAAAGCGTTCAGCAATACCGCCCATCACACCCGCAATCATATTTTGGCGGTTTGAACGATATAAACCAACATTGGCCATTCAGGTCTCCTTAGAATTTAGTTTGGGATTTGTGCTATCCCCATAAAATATAAATGGTGATGTACTTCAATTTTTAAACAGCGTAGAGCACGAAAATGGTTAAGTTATGTAAACAAGGATTTGAACCTTGAGTGAGACTACTTAAAATGTGATCAAATTTACGATTGTTTTTATTTTTGCTAAATAAATACAATTACTTGCAATGTTATTGCTGTTATTAAGGATGATGAGGCAATTACATTTTTACCCTTTGGGTGAGTGGTCAGATTCAGTGCGGGTTGTATATTCAAGTGAAGAAATGGAAAAGTCTTAAACTTAGTCCGAAGTTGGCATGGCAAATATTGGCAGGATGCTGTACAGGCTTTTTGCTTTTGGGGTGTAGTCAGTCCACAGTACCCGCTCGGGAGTACACTGATCAAGAGGATGTACAGGCTGCTGCCTCTGCTGTGAGCTCGCCGCAGACAGGAAAAAGCCTGACGGAGCTGGCAGGGCAGGCCAGTATGCCGAATGACGCAGCATCAACCGTGCAAGAGCGTGCTGAGCATAAGAACGAAAATCCCTATGTTGGGCGTTATCATGTGCAGATTTCTTGTGATGATGATTTTGTGCAATGCTCTCAAGGCGCTGCTGAATATATTCTGACTTTGGCTGCGGATGGTTCCGCATTTCGAAGTATTGTTTACACCGGTAAGTTATTTAGTGAAAAGCATGCAGAAAACAGCAACATTCGGACTTACCGACGTGATACTTGGTCAGTGAATGCAGATGGTTCGGAATTGATCGTGCATTTAGAAGAAGGGGCAGAATTTTATTATGATGTTGATGAGCAGCACAATTTGACCTTAGATCTGGAGCGGACTTTAGATCGGGCACATGCCAGAAACCAGAATTTTTTTGACTCGGGTTATCCCATGCCATCACAGGCTTATCATTTAATTAAAGATTAATAATAAAACCGTAATTCTTTGAATTGGTTGCTCGATTTCTACAATGAGTTGCTCAGGTATCGCCAGCAGCTTGCAAAGGTCTGCGAGAAGAAGAGAGAAGCTTTGAATAAATGGTGGGTCGTCCGCGACTCGAACGCGGGACCAACGGATTAAAAGTCCGCTGCTCTACCAACTGAGCTAACGACCCATTTAGAATGCTTTCACATTATGACAGCTTTTTTGAAAAGCTTAAAGATGGTGGGTCGTCCGCGACTCGAACGCGGGACCAACGGATTAAAAGTCCGCTGCTCTACCAACTGAGCTAACGACCCATCAGGAATCAAAATAAGTGGTGGGTCGTCCGCGACTCGAACGCGGGACCAACGGATTAAAAGTCCGCTGCTCTACCAACTGAGCTAACGACCCATCTCGTTTTGATGGAGCGTATTGTAGCAAGATCTCGAACGAGCGCAAGAGAAAAATCGCAAAGTTGTTGATGTTTGATTATAAATACAACAACTTTGCTCAATTTTATGCAAAAAATTGCCAATTTAAGGTTTTAGAAACGATATTGATAGCTTTGAATATTGCTGTAGATTTCAGTATTCAAATCACAATAGGCGCTGCTGTTTGGCAATAACACCAAAATTTGCTCTTCGGTTTTTTCAGGGTTAAAGGCTTGTTCCTTGAGTTTATTTTTCTGATATTTAAATGTGCCGGTCGTTTCGACTTGTTTTTGCACACGTAAAAATACAGGAACTGCATAAGCGGGTAAGCTCTTTTTAAAGCAGTTGACCATGGCCTGCAAATCTTCGGCATTGAGTTGGGCTTGATCGGCTAAGGTAATGGCAGCCATGCCTGCACGACCATTGGTATGTGGAATTTCAACGCCATAGACCACAGCTTCAGCAATTTTGGGATATTCGCACAGCATGTTTTCGACTTCAGTGGTTGACACGTTTTCGCCTTTCCAGCGGAACGTATCGCCTAAACGGTCGACAAACTGAGCATGACGGAAGCCGATGTCACGCACCAAATCACCCGTGTTGAAATAGGCATCGCCTTGTTTAAACACATTTTTCAGCATCACTGATTTATTTTTTTCAGGGTCGGTATAGCCATCAAAAGGGGAACGACGGGTAATTTTACCAATCAACAGGCCAACTTCACCCTTTGCGACTTTCTGGCACCAGCCCTTTGCATCGCGAATCGGCTCATTATTTTCTTTATCGAATTGAATAATCGCATACGGAGTAGGCGAGAAGCCGACGGTATTATCAAAATTAAATACGTTGCTAAAACCGACATTGCCTTCACTGGATGCGTAGAGTTCTAAGACTTCTTCAATACCAAAACGCTGCTTGAATTTGTCCCAAATGTTCGGGCGCATGCCATTGCCAATCATTTTTTTGACCCGATGCCCCTGATCGAGCGCTGAAGGAGGCGCATCCATCAGGTAACGGCAGAGTTCACCTACATAGCCAATGGCGGAGGCATCAAATTTCTGTACATCTTTCCAGAAGGAAGAGGTGGAATATTTACGACGCAGCGCCAGTGTTGCACTACCTGCGATCACACCGCACCAGCACACCACAATCCCAGTAGCATGGTACAGCGGTAAAGTCACATACATCACATCCTTGCTATTCAGATCAAGGACATGTCCATAGGTGCCGTAAGCCAGCGTCCAGCGGCTATGGGTAAAAATTACAGCTTTGGGTAAGCCTGTGGTCCCAGAGGTGTAAATATAAAATAAGCCATCCTTGCCTTTGACACTGTGTGTGGTCGGGGTGTTAAAGGTTGGGAAAGTCATGATCTCATGAGCTAAGTTGAGATAGCCGGCTGGTGTCGTACCTGCATCTTGACGGGTTGCTTGATCGGCAAACCAGTACAAGCGATTTTCGTCCAAAGCCAAATCCTGACGAATTTCATCGACCGCAACGCGGCATTCTTCGCCGACAATCAGAGCAATTGGTTTGACTAAGTTGATGCTATGCGCCAGCACTTTGCCCACTTGAGAGGTATTCACCAAGGCAGCAGTCACGCCAATTTTTGCCAGTGCCAGTACGCTGGCCACCAGTTCAGGGCGGTTTTCAATCATGACCGCAATCACGTCGCCTTTTTTTGCCCCAATCGACAAATAATAATGACCAATTTGGTTGGCCCAGTCGTTCAGTTGCTGGTAGGTAAATTTTTGCTCTTCAAATAACAAGGCATAGCCCGTAGGATTGCGTTTGACCGCCTTTTCAAAAGCAATGCCCAAGCCGGCAGGCGAGTTTGCAGTGCGTATATAAGCCTGTTTCAAACCTGTAATCAGATGAGGCAGTTTTCCAATAAATTGCGGGATTTTGGCAGCGACGTCCGTAATTCCAATAAGATCGTTTTGTGTGGTTTGGCTCATAAGAATCCTATTTATTTTTCGTGTCCAATACGATGTCTTTGTTTACAGGTTGAACGAAATAATCTGTACAGTTGTCCTTTTAATCGTTTCTTTCTAGTGCAATCAACCTAATCTGATCAAAGTAACAAAAAAAACCTAGTCACCGAAATGACTAGGTTTTTATTTTTTCTCGCAATTGGGTAAATGCTTACTCAGTTGCTGGATTGGCTTTTTTCGGTGGACGACCGCGAGGGCGACGAGGACGAGCTTTTTCTTTCTCTTCCTTTTCCGCTGCTGTTTCTTCGGCTGTCGCATCATCGGCAACATCTACGGCCAATTCCGTTTGTACCGGTTCAGCTTTAGCTTTGGCTTTTGCTGGAGCCGCTTTTTCGACCATCGGTGCTTCGGTGACTTCAGCAGCTTGTTCAGCCGGCTCAGCAACAACGGTTTCCGTAGCGGCAACTTCGGCAGCCACTTCTACAGGCTCAACGACAGCAGCAACTTCTTCAACCACTGCAGCGACAGCAGGTTCTGCTGCAACTGGCGTTTCTTCCACTTGAGCTTGCTTTACTTGAGCCAATGCTTGTTCAGCTGCCTGTTTGGCTAAACGACGACGCTCGCGCGGGTCATTGGCAACGCGTTTTTCCGACTCTGGCTTGGGTGGAGTCAAATCCAACACCGGTGCAGGTTCAGCTTCAGGCGTTGCTTTGGCAACTTCTACATCACGTGTGACAGGTTTCTTTTCCGCTTCTACCGTAGCAGGGCTGCTTAGGCTCGCTGCGTATTCAGTCGTGAACTTTTGCAAAGCGCGGTTGAAGGTTGGAATCAAGCCAAATTGCTCAATCAGTACGGCACAGTCTTCACCATAGACATAGCGAATTAAGCTACCCACGGTGTATTGCGCCAAAGTTGGCACTTGTGACGGGTTGAGCTTCGGTGCTTGCGCTTGTTTAGCCTGAGCTTCACGTTGTTGACGACGACGCATGCGCGGATCGTTGCTTGCACGTTTTACTTCTGAACGAGGCTTGTGCTCTTCCTTGGCAGCAGGTGTTGTTGCTTCTGGTTGAACTTCTGCTTTGGCTTCAGTTTGAGCGGCGACAGGAGCGGCTTGAACGGCTTCTATCGGTTCAGCGACAACTGGTTCTGCGGCAACAGCTACTACAGGGGCAGTATTGTTGATGGCCACAATTTCACTTTGTGCTTGATCAACATTGACCACCAGTGCTGTTGGCATGATGTCCTGACGTGGCGCATCAATCACGTCAACTTTCACTTGTCGCTCATCAATTACGACTGGCGCAGGCGCAGCGATTGCAGCAGCTGGCTGTTCGTTAAATACGCTTTGGTCGCGGTGGCGATTTGGGCGATTTGGACGTTGCTGGTTGTTGCGGTCACGACGCGGCACTGCAGCTTGTTCAACTGGAGCTTCGCTCTGTTGCTCTTGCGGTTGTTGACGTTGTTGACGTTGACGTTTTTGCTCACGCTGTTCTTGGCGTTGCTCTTGACGCGTCATCTGAACAACTTCTTCAACCACTTGGTTTTGCTCTTGTGGCTGCTCGCGTTGCTCTCTGTGCTTGTTGTTATTGTTGCGCTTTTTGTTGTGACGCTGCGTTCTCTCTTCTTTTTCAACGTTTTTGTCTGCGAGATCACGTTGCTCTGGTTTTTGTGGAGCAGGTGTTGCAGAGAGGTAAACGTTGCTGCTTGCCACAGGCGCTGGTGCAGCAGCTGGTGTGGTGACCTGACCAAACTGACCACGGCTTACAGCACCACCATTGACCATTTGTTCAATTGCCGCTGCAGCGTTATTGGCTGTGCGTGCTTGGTCTACAGTCTGAGCTTGTTTTTGCACAAACAAGTTTTCTAACCATGCGCATGGGCTGCCTGATGCTGCCGCAGGTGCTGCTTGGCGAGAAGTTTGAGTGCTTGGTTGAGCTGCTTGCTGCGGCTTTTTCTTGATGTGTTTTTCAGCTGCAGGCGCAACGCTGGCGGGTTGTTCGGCTTCTTCTAAGTGCCAATCTGAAGCCTCATAGCCCAATTCTTTTTCGCTAGAACGAGTGGCTTCAGTACGTTCATAGCTGGTTGGCGCGAAGCCTTCTGGGTTGTACGAAATTTCGTAATGTGGTGTTTCTAAGTGTGGATGCGGTAATACCGTGACACGCACATTTGAAGTTTGTTCTAAATACACCAAGCTATGGCGTTTTTCATTCAATAAGAACGCCGCAATTTCAACGGGTACTTCAACTTGGACTTCACCATGACGCTCACGTAGCGCGATTTCTTCCACTTTACGCATAATTGAAAGTGAAAGAGAGCGTAGGTCACGCACCATGCCTGTGCCATGACAGCGTGGGCAGACATAACCAGTGGCTTCTTCTAAAGATGGACGTAAGCGTTGACGGCTCATTTCCATTAAACCGAAGCGAGACAATTGACCAAACTGGATACGTGCACGGTCACTTTGTGTTGCTTCGCGAAGTTTCGCTTCAACCATGCGTTGGTTGCGGTCTTTGGTCATATCGATGAAGTCGATGACCACCAAACCACCGATATCGCGTAAACGTAATTGACGTGCAATTTCTTCAGCAGCTTCTAAGTTGGTGTTGAGTGCCGTTTCTTCAACATCATGTCCACGAGTCGATTTCGCAGAGTTAATGTCGATAGACACCAATGCTTCAGTTTGGTCGATGACGATTGAACCGCCAGAAGGCAATTTTACTTCACGCTCATAAGCCGTTTGAATCTGGCTTTCAATACCAAAATGCGCAAAGAGTGGCTCATTCAAGGTATAAGTTTTTAACTTGTCGATTTGACGCGGCATGACTGCTTTTACGAAGTTATAGGCTTCGTTATAGGCTTGCTCAGAGTCAATCAGAATTTCTGCGACATCGTCACGTAAGTAGTCACGAATCGCACGTGTGACTACACCCGCTTCTTGATGCACCAACATTGGTGATGGACCAGAACTTGCTGTGCTTTGGATTTGCGCCCAAAGGTCGAGTAGGTGTTGTAAGTCCAGTTGTAATTCTTCTTGCGAACGGCCAATTCCTGCAGTACGTACAATTACGCTCATGCCACGCGGCACATTCAGGGATGCCAACATTTCTTTCAATTCTTCACGAACTGAACCCGAAATTTGACGGCTGATGCCACCACCTTTTGGATTGTTTGGCATCAATACTAAATAGCGACCTGCCAAAGAAATAAACGTTGAAAGTGCAGCACCTTTGTTGCCACGTTCTTCTTTTTCAACTTGAACCAAAAGCTCAGTGCCTTCAGTAATCAATTCACGAATATTTGAAGTTTGACGAGGGTCGGCTTTGTAATAAGAGTTTGCGATTTCGCGCATCGACAAGAAACCTTGGCGACCTGCACCGTATTCGACAAATACAGCTTCTAGAGAAGGTTCTACGCGAGTCACATGACCTTTATAGATATTGGATTTTTTTTGTTCACGGGTACGATTTTCTAAGTCAAAATCGTAAAGACGTTGTCCAGTGACAAGTGCAACGCGGATTTCTTCTGCATGTGTTGCATTAATCAACATACGTTTCATGGGTGTAACACCTTATAGTGATACACAACAAAAAATCGCTATTCACGTAGCGAACATCAAACATCACGGATCAAACTCAGATCTCAAATAAACCAATTGTGGTCTGAGGGTTTTCACTGGCCTTCTTTTAAGGTGGGCTCCAGCTTTGATTCACGTATTGATGATGGCAATACGGCTTCAATCTTTAAACGATTAAAGTCACCTGTACACTTCACTGGCGAACAAGCGGTGCATTGGATGTGAGTAACTTTCACTGTCACATTGCTCGAAGAGCATCCCTACAAAATAAGAGTGTCTTGATACGGAATTATCGTCGTACCTTTACAAACTGTGCAGATCCAATGCATCAGACGCTGTAGCCTGAAGGTTATATCAGGGTGCGACTAATCTGATGTGTATCAGTTTACGTTTAAAAACCAACTTGAGGTTGGCGACATATTTTTTCGGGCAAACTGATTTATGTACCTGAGGTACAATTAAACGCAACAGTTTGCGGTTTTGCCGATATAATAAGCCTTCGGCGTCGGCATAATTCTTTTGGGACCTTTCCGAGTTTATGATCATATTTTCAATGACATTTCAGTTTTGAATAAATTGAAATGTGTTGATGATGATTCACTTACGATGGTTTCCGTGCGCTGACTATAGCAAACCTTACATCATCTGCCTATGGGCTAAGCTTACGTTTCTAGTGAAAAGTATAGCCTAAATGATCAGTTTTTAATCAATTTTAGTATTTTTTTAGGTCACAGTATCTGTATGAATTCTACGCAAGAATGGCAAAGTGTCACTTGGTTTGAAGTGGACGAGCATCAAGCGGGTCAGCGCATCGATAATTTTTTATTTAGTCGACTCAAAGGTGTCCCGAAAAGTCGCATTTATCGTTTAATTCGTGAAGGCCAAGTGCGCGTCAATAAAAAACGCATTAAAGCCGAAACCAAATTGGCGATTGGTGACCAAATTCGTGTTGCACCAATTCGCTATGAGCAAAAAGATGAAACTGCGGCTCCCGTTTCAGATAAAGTCGCGCAGAGTTTATTGAGCCGTGTGGTATATGAAGATGAAGGACTGATGGTGGTCAATAAGCCATCGGGCATTGCCGTTCATGGGGGCAGCGGTGTGGCGTATGGCCTGATTGAAGGCTTGCGTGCGGCAACAGGGAAGAAATATTTAGAACTGATTCACCGTATTGACCGTGATACCTCAGGGTTGGTGATGATTTCTAAAAAACGCAGTGTGCTGAAGACCTTACAGGACATGCTGCGTGAACATAAGATTAAAAAAACCTACGCTGCAGTGGTGAAAGGCGTGGTGAGTTTAGACAAGCAACTGATTGATGCACCTTTGCACCGTTATGAATTGTCGAATGGCGAGCGTCGTGTACGTGTGTCCAAAGAAGGTAAGGATTCAAAAACGCAGTGGAATGTGGCAGAGCGTTTTATGCATGCCACCTTGGTGTATGCGTCACCGCTTTCGGGACGTACCCATCAAATTCGTGTGCATGGTTTAAGTATTGGTCATCCGTTGGTGGGTGATGATAAATATGGCCATGAAACCGAGTATAACGGCCCTAAACCGCGTCGCTTGTGCTTACACGCCATGCGTTTGGATATTCCTGGCTATCCGCCGATTGAAGCGCCTTTGCCTGAAGATATGCAGAATATTGTGGCGCAGTTAAGAGCACAGAAGAAGGATTAACCCTTTTTTCCCTCTCCTTCTAGGAGAGGGGGGTAAAACATAACCTCTTTTGTTGTGATTGATTGGAGATGATGCTGTATTGGTCATCCTGACTTTTTAAAGATAAAAAGTAACAAAAATCTTTTGTTGAGCTGATAGAACGTTCTGAATGAACTTTAAGCATGGCTTGAAAGTGAAGTGCAAGTCAGCTCAACGGCGACATCTTTGTCGCCATCACGTAGCAAATGCATCGTGTAAATTGTCTTGATACAAGTAAATATTGGACCCTTGAATGAACAAACCTGTAGAACTGATTATCTTTGATTGGGATGGGACGCTATTTGATTCAGTCGGGCAGATCGTGGCGAGTTTATTGTTTGCCGCACAGCAATTTTCGCAACCACTGAGCCATGAAGATGCCAAAAGTATTATTGGTTTAGGTTTGCCCGAAGTTGCGCAGCGGTTATTCCCTCAAGTGCCTGAATTACACCGCGAGATTTTGCAGTGTTATGCTGAGCACTATGTCGCAAACTCCAAAGGCGATGCTTGGTTTGACGGAGTCGCGGATATGCTGAATGAATTGCGTGAAGCTGGTTTGTTGTTGGCTGTGGCGACAGGGAAAAGCCGAAAAGGATTGGATCGTGTCTTGGCGCAAACCCAAAGCCAAGAGTTGTTTGTTGCTACACGGGCTGCCAGTGAAACACGTTCCAAACCTGACCCACTGATGTTGCAGGAAATTTTGCAGGTCACAGGACTGCATGCGGAGCAAGCGATTATGGTGGGTGATACCAGCTATGATTTGGAAATGGCAAGAAATATTGCCATGCCGCGAGTTGGTGTGAGCTATGGGGTGCATACGCCGACCACCTTGCAACAATATCAACCGCTCACCATTGCCGATGATGTTGCGAGTTTGCAGCAATATCTATTGCAATATGTGGAACTTAAACAAGCCATGTAAGGCTGCGCGAGTTGAATCCAAATCAGGAGGCTGCAAAGTGCGGTTCCTCCTGATTTTTTATGGGCTTAGCATTTGGTCTTAAGTGCTGCCATTGACGCTCTAGAATGAAAAATAAGAACAGCGTATTCCTCTCGGAAATCACGTCCCACCTAAGTAAAGTCCTTGTTTCTACATGTACTGCTGCCACAGCACTAATAGGTTCTAGCTATTGTAAAAAATAAAATAAGTATTGGCATAAAGCGGTCATTTTTCCGATGCTTAAGCGGTCTAAACATACACGTTTTTCGCGGTGGTTAGGGACAGCCATCAAATTCTCCTTGGCACTTTCACTGTATGAGAAAGATGCTGTCTTGCATGTTCACACACTCGAAAACGTTATCTGTCGTTATTTGCAGTTTAAGGAAACCTAGATGTCGAATTCTGCTGTTGTTGAATCCGTTGCACAAGCTTTACGTAACGCTGAGCTTACACAGACTGCGATTGCACCCATTCGCCCACAACTCGGTGAGGAACAAGCAGACGTCGATATTGCGTATGCGGTTCAGGAAGTCAATACCCAACGTGCCTTAGCCGAAGGTCGTCGTTTAGTCGGACGTAAAATTGGTCTGACATCTAAAGTGGTTCAGGCGCAACTTGGGGTCGATCAGCCCGACTTTGGCATGCTGTTTGCCGACATGGCGTATGGCGATGGTGAAGCCATTCCCGCAGGTGTGTTGATTCAACCCAAAGTTGAAGCAGAAATTGCGCTGGTGATTAATAAAGATTTAACTCAAGAAAAACATAGCTATGCCGACATTATCAGTGCCACAGCCTATGCCTTGCCTGCGATTGAAGTGGTCGATAGCCGTATTGAAAACTGGAAAATTTCACTGATTGATACCGTGGCGGACAACGCTTCATCTGCTGCCTTTGTGTTGGGTTCACGTCCCGTGAAGCTCGAACAACTGGATTTGGTCAATTGCAAAATGGTGATGACGCGTGGGGATGAAGTGGTTTCACAAGGCGTGGGCAAAGCCTGTTTAGCCAATCCGCTGAATGCCGCGGTGTGGCTGGCGGATGAAATGGTGCGCCGTGGTCGTCCATTGCTTGCAGGCGACATTATTTTAACTGGTGCTTTAGGTCCGATGGTGGTCGCGCAGCCGGGAGATGAGTTCAAGGTCGAAATTGAAGGTTTTGGTTCAGTGGTCGCTGCTTTTGCTGCGGAATAAGTGTGAATTTTAAGAGAGTAGATGCATGAAAAAGATTAAATGTGCATTAATCGGTCCGGGAAATATTGGGACAGATTTACTGTATAAATTGCAGCGGAGTGAATTTCTGGAACCCGTCTGGATGGTCGGGATTGACCCAACCTCAGAAGGTTTGGCACGTGCTGCGAGCATGGGACTAAAAACTACGGCTGAAGGCGTCGAGGGTTTATTGCCGCATGTCGTTGCTGATGAGATTCAAATTGCCTTTGATGCGACGTCGGCTTATGTGCATGCAGAAAACAGCCGTAAGTTGAATGAACTGGGCGTGCAGATGATTGACCTGACGCCTGCAGCGATTGGTCCATTCTGTGTTCCCCCTGTAAATCTTCAAGAACTCTTAGATGCAGGCGAGTTGCCCAATGTGAATATGGTGACCTGTGGGGGGCAAGCGACGATTCCTATGGTTGCGGCCATTTCTCGGGTACAACCAGTCAACTATGGTGAAATTATTGCCACCGTGTCAACCAAATCGGTAGGGCCGGGAACGCGTAAAAATATTGATGAATTTACCCGTACTACGGCAGGTGCAATTGAAAAAGTCGGCGGTGCGAAACAAGGCAAGGCCATCATTATTATTAATCCTGCTGAACCCCCATTGATGATGCGAGATACGGTGCATTGCTTGGTCGAGGGTGAGCCAGATCAAGCCGCCATTACCGCTTCGGTGCAGGCCATGATCACGGAAGTACAAAAATATGTACCGGGTTATACCTTGGTGAATGGTCCGGTCTTTGATGGCAATCGCGTGTCGATTTTCCTTGAAGTGCAAGGCTTAGGAGATTTCTTACCGACCTATGCCGGTAATCTCGACATTATGACTGCAGCAGCTGCACGGACAGCAGAAATGTTTGCAGAACGTTTATTGGCAACGGCTGAAGTATAAGGAGCAACCCATGTCTAAGATTATTGTGCATGATATGACTTTGCGTGATGGGATGCATCCTCAGCGCCATCAAACCACGGTTGAGCAAATGATTGCGATTTCAACGGCATTGGATGATGCCGGGGTGCCGCTGATTGAAGTCACACATGGGGATGGATTGGGAGGGGCTTCAGTCAACTACGGTTTTGCTGCGGCCAGTGATGAAGACTATTTATCAGCTGTGGTGCCGCGGATGAAAAATGCCAAAGTTTCGGCATTACTATTACCGGGCATTGGGACGGTCGATCATTTAAAAATGGCCCATGAGATTGGGGTCTCGACCATTCGTGTGGCGACGCATTGTACCGAAGCCGATTGTTCCGAACAGCATATTACCGCTGCGCGTCACTTGGGGATGGATACCGTGGGTTTCTTGATGTTGGCACATATGGCATCACCTGAGCGGCTTTTAGAAGAAGCGAAAAAGATGGTCTCTTATGGGGCCAACTGTATTTATGTAACAGACTCGGCCGGTTATATGTTGCCGCAAGATGTGACGGATCGTGTCGGTTTATTGCGCCAAGAACTGGACAGCAGTATTGAACTGGGTTTCCATGGTCATCATAATTTGGGGATGGGCGTGGCGAATACCGTGGCTGCGGTGGATGCAGGGGCGATTCGTGTCGACTTGGCATCTGCGGGCTTGGGCGCGGGCGCAGGCAACACACCTTTAGAATTGTTCATTGCAGTCGCCAATCGTATGGGCATAGAAACTGGCGTGGATCTGTTTAAAGTACAAGATGTGGCAGAAGATTTGGTGATCCCAATGATGCTGAACCCTATTCGTGCTGACCGCGATGCCGCCACTTTAGGTTACGCAGGCGTGTATTCATCCTTCCTGTTATTCGCGAAACGCGCAGAAGCCAAATACGGGGTATCTGCACGTGAAATTCTGCTGGAATTGGGACGTCGTGGTACCGTGGGTGGTCAGGAAGACATGATTGAAGATTTGGCGTTGACCATGTCTAAAGCGAAGGCTGCTTTGGTTTAATCTGATCTTGAATGAGTAAGAACATCTAAATAGGAATGCCAGTCAATTAAGGAATTGACTGGCATTTTCTTTTTTAATTCTTAAGTTTCAGCGCCTGCACTGCCGTATTTTTATTTTATAAAGTTTAAACGCCTTTGCGCAGGCAAGATCCGACTTTGGAAAGACCCAAAGTCGGCAAAAGTCTTTTGTTGCCCATACACAGCATCCGTGCCGTGATGGGCAACGCGCGGCATCCCTGCCGCACTTCGCGTATCCAAAGCTGATTTTACTCAGCTATGAAACAACAGTAGCTTTAGCCATTGAAAGATTGCATGGCGAGTAGTTCTAAACGTAGGGATATTTACTTAAAATACTGCGATTGAATTATCAAGTTCTTCTATTTTCTATCGTATTTAATAAATTAGACCTTTCTTGTTTTTTGATTACGCATTCTTCTTGTTTTAAAGCTATTTAACCTCATTATGCACATATAGAAAATATCTGTGATATGAGCGCTTTTTCTTATAATTCTGCAACTAACTTAGAAAATATGATCTTAAAATTTAAACAAAAAAACACTTAAGAATTGCAGTAATTCAGAGAATAAATCAGATTTGGCGAATAAAAACGGTATAGATTCAATCTTTCATTACATCTTGCGAAATCTGCTAAAGAGTGAGTTATTGCAATTAGGTCTTAATCAAAAATAGGCGAACTGTATTCCGTGGTTGAAGTCGGGTTTAAGTCGATTTTCTTAAGACTGTGGTCGGATTTTTTCTCTTCGACGAGTTCCGCATGATGGCGTCATAGCTCAATGTGATTATTGGAATGAATACCATGCGTCGTCAAACTTTATGGACAGCCATCTGTGTTGCAACTGCAGCATTAGGTACAACTGCAACGAATGCAGAATTTATCGACGATAGCCAAGTCCAGCTTAAACTCAGAAATTTTTATTTAGACCGCCAGTATGAAACGCTGCCACAAAACAATTGGGGCAGTTGGTCACAAGGTATCACCTTAGATGCCAAATCAGGTTATGCCGAACTGGGTGGCTTGCAATTGGGTGCTGATTTATTGGTGCAACATGCCTTTCGTTTAAATGGGCGGGATAAAAATGCCGATTGGGTACTTCCACATAATGGACAGGAACAAGCCAGCAATTTCGGCAAAGTTGGTGCCACTTTAAAAGCCAAAGTGTCGCAAACCGAACTCAAAGTCGGTGAATTATTGCCAGTATCGCCAGTCTTGGTGTTTGACCCATCGCGCCAGTTACTTACCACTTACAGTGGCGCATGGTTAGAGTCGAAAGAGCTGAAAGATACCAAACTGAGTTTGGCGTATATTGATGGCATTAATGCCCGTTATGACAATCAGTTTCAGGACTTAAGCTTGTTCCCGAACAATAATCCCAATACCGCCAAGGCCGCGGATGGGATGTATATTGCAGGGATTGATCATCAGTTTAACCCTGAGATTGGCGCGAGTTATTGGTATGCCGATGTCAAAGATATTTATCAACAGCACTATGCTGGCCTCAATTACAACACCAATTTAACCGCCAAGACTAAACTTAGCAGCCATGCGCGTTATTTTGATAACGCTGAGTCCGGTGACAAGCTTTATGGTGAGATTGACAATCAAGCCTTGTCGTTGGGTGCGAAATTGAATTGTGGCGCACATACAGTTGGGCTGGGCTATCAACAAATGTTTGGGGAAAATAACTTCCCGACCTTGGCAGGTTGGGTACCGCAGCCGTATTTGGTCAACTGGTCCGTTGCGACCTTTACCAATGCCAAGGAAAAATCTTGGAGCCTGTCTTATGCCTATGACTTTGCAGGCTTGGGGCTAAAAGGTTTGAATGCCAATGCCATCTATTTTGCAGGGTATGATGCTAAGGCAGGTGGTAAAACCAATCAGCAAGAACAAGAGCTAAATCTGATTGTGAACTACACCGTGCCGGAAGGTAAACTCAAGGGTTTAGGGGTGCAAGCCATGTATATTGACACCGACTATGACTGGAAAAGTGACTTAAAAGAATATCGGGTTGCCACTAGCTATAGTTATAAATTCTAAGTTTCAGCCGCAAGCGAGCGATTTGGTGACAAGTCGCTCTTTTTTTATTGATACCCTGTAGGATCGCGCCGAGATAATCAGGTGGAGTTGGTTTTTTAAGTAGAAATATTGTTTTAAAACAGCATCTTAAATTATCGTTTTTTTATAGTATATGATCGAAAACAAGTATCAGTGGCAGCGCTTGGAACAGGTAAGATGGAACCGTAAAACCTGTCGAAATGAACGAATTGACCTGTCTTGAACATAGAAGATCAGATAGGTCCAAGGCTGTACGAGGAGTATGTATGAGCACGGTCCAAATCCCGAATTACACCACCGACCCATTTTTTGGCTTGGAAGATAAATGGATTGAAACGGCTGAAGGAGAGTTAACCCATTACCATGAAGTGGGTCAAGGCACACCGATTTTATTTTTACATGGATCTGGTACTGGGGTGTCCGCTGCGGCCAACTGGTGGCTGAACTTGCCGCAAATTGGTGAGCAGGCTCGTTGTATCGCCATCGATTCAATTGGCTACGGTCAAACTGTGGTGGCGGAAGGGACAGCCTATGGCATTCGTGCCTGGGTCGATCACGCGGTGCGTACCCTCGATGCCTTGGGCATTGAAAAAACCTGGTTGGTCGGTAATTCGCTTGGGGGCTGGTTGGCCTTCCAAATGGTACTGGACTACCCAGAACGGGTGCTGGGCATTGTGTCGATGGGGACGGGTGGAGCCAAACAAACGGCAGCGCTTAAAGCCCATGCCAACCCTGTCTTAACGGTAGAAGGCATTAAAAACACCTTGTCGATGTTTGTGGTGGATAAGAGCCTGATTACCGATGAGCTGGTCAATGTGCGTTATGAAGCGGCCAAGAATGATTATGCCTCAGACCGTTTAATGGAAGTGGTTGGTGCGCGTGATCGTGACCGTTTCGAGTTCCCGCTCGATTTTGAAAAAATGAAAGAGATTCAAGTGCCTGTACTGCTGATCCATGGCGTTCAGGATGTGGTGATTCCCGTCTCGCGGACATGGGACATTTTAAATACGGTGCCATTGGCGGATGCGCATATTTTCAGTCAGTGTGGACATTGGTCACAAGTGGAAAAAGCCGAAGAATTTAACACCGTGATTAAAGATTATTTGAGCGCACGTGGCGTGAAATAATAGTTTGGAGTAGCAAAGGGATGGTTCAGCCATCCCTTTTTTATATCGGATCGTTTATCGAGGTCACATTAAATTAAAGCGTGATAAAACCTGCGGCGACATTAATGCTGATGGCTAAAATGGAGGTATTAAAACCATAGGCCAAAAGAATATGCAGAATATTCAGGATCCGCATCGGGCGGGAAGTAATCGAAACATCCGCGGTTTGTGCCGAGGTGCCAATCACATAACTAAAGTATAAGAAATCGGGATAAGTCGGATGGGCGGTTTTGGGAAAGTCTAGTCCTGCATCTTGTTCATCGGCCAGTGCCAGATAATAGTCATGTGCATAATGAATGGCAAAAATGGTATGCATAAAAAACCAAGCACTGATAATGGTCAGTAGTGAGAGCAATAAATGGCCCAATGTCAGCAGCACATTATGTGGTAAATGGGTCAGTTCAATCACGATGGCAATCAGGCACATCACCAAAGTCAGCATGACCAGCAGTAAAATAATCCATTTACTGGCATCTTGTTGTTGTGCCTGCTGCAAAATATGCCGATGGTCGACAGACCAAAGGGTACGCATGGTTTTAATCAAATAACTGGACACGGCAATATTCCAGCTGATCAGTAAGTTGGTCGACCATGTCCAGTCGGTGAAAACATTTAGCACCACATAAATCAGGGCCGTCAGTAAAAAAGTAATAAAAAAGAAGGGGCGAAATTGCATTCCTGATTTTAAACGATGCAAGGTAGGCATAGGCATAAAGCACTCCCTAGAGTTTTTTGTTTTTATCTCATTGCTGACAGTATAAAAATTTATGCGTTGATCGGTATCAGTTTAGACTTAAGTTGTAGGAAAAACCCTACAAATAATCTGATTTTGTGGCTGAATCGTATCGTAAAAATTAGGGGCAAAAAAACAGCGCTATATTTGTGTCGGTATTACTGTCGACGAAGGACGATTTTGTGCTGAAAAGCTGCTATTCGTTAGCCCAAAAGGCACACCACTATTTATTCAGAAAATAATGGTGCGCTGATTGAGGGGCTGGTATTGCTTTTCAAGCTGAAATTAATTGCGGTTAATATTTAAATAAAACACGCGGGTCAGCAACTCCATGAATTTATCGACGGCCTGTGAGGTATTATTTTTACGGTAGCTGACATACAGGTCGAGGTAAGGCAACTCCACTTCAAGTGGTCGAATCACGGTATTGTTCATGGTCAGTGGGGCAATATAGCCCGGCAAGATGGTACATCCCAGTCCCATGCCAATCGAGTTAATGTTGAACAGAATGTTGTCGGCCTTTTGCACAATATTAAATTCAATATTGTTGGCTTTGGCAAACTCCAAAATGGTGTTGTGCAAAGTGAGTGATTGTTCTGCCGCAGGGATAATAAAATCAATACCATTCAAGGCTTTAACAGGAATGCGTTCGTATTTGGCCAAAGGATGATCTTTGGGCAGCAAAAACAATAGTGGCTCACGCAGTACAAACTGACTTTCAATTTCATCATTATGAAAATTATGTCGGGTAAAGGTAATGTCCAGTTCACCTTTTTTGAGCAAACGCATTTGCTCAGTATTGTTCATACTCAGCAATTCAATTTTTAAATCAGGATTTTGTACCCGTAAATTCGGCAAGACGTAGGGGAAAATCTTCATTTCCGCGACAGGCACGAAACCAATGCGTAGCATCTGCTGTTTGGCTTGCGCCACTTGGCGTGCCATCGCTACAGCTTTGTCGGCTTGAGCCAGCGTCAGACGGGCCTGTTCCAGAAAAACGGCGCCTTCTTCCGTGAGTTCAACTTTGCGCTTGGTTCGATGCAACAGCTTCACACCGACATCTTCTTCCAGATCTTTAATTTGCTGACTTAAAGAGGGCTGTGCGGTATAAAGCTTCAATGCGGCCTTGCTAAAGTTCAGTTCTTCAGCAACGGTAATGAAGTAGCGAAGGTGTCTAAGTTCCATATAAATAACCCACTGAGTAATCCAAAAAATGTCTTACCATGACTGCAGCAAAGTATAATCTATAAACAACTATGCCGTGAAGTTGATTCAAGCATTTAGAAAATAAATGATCTTGAGTATAGGGTTGAGATTTTAATATAAGAAATTACTTTTTTAATAATTGCTAAAACGTATTAATTAAAACAAAAAAAATATTTCCCTAAAAGCGCCTAAAAAACCATGATTCCCCCAAAGTTGAGTCTATTTACGTTGTGCCGTGTATTGGTCGCAGGAGAGCTTTTCATGAGTGGAAAAATTGATGTGCGTGAAATCGACGCTTTGGTCGATGCACAAAATGGACGTATCTCGCCATCCATCTATACCGATCCAGATTTATACGAATTAGAACTCGAACGCGTGTTTGGACGAACTTGGTTGTTTTTGTGTCATGAAAGCCAAATTCCTAAAGCGGGAGATTTCTTTAATACCTATATGGGTGAAGACCCGATCATTGTGGCACGTCAAAAAGATGGTTCAATCAAAGCATTTTTAAACCAATGCCGCCATCGTTCGATGCGTGTCAGCTTTGCCGACTGTGGCAATACCCGTGCCTTTACCTGTCCGTATCACGGCTGGTCTTATGGGGTCGATGGTTCACTGAAAGACATTCCTTTAGAAGATCGTGCCTTCCCGCAGGGCGCGTGTAAAGAAAAATGGGGCTTGGTCGAAGTTAACCGAGTAGAAAGCTACAAAGGTCTGATCTTTGGTTGCTGGGATGAAACCACCCCGGATCTGATTGAATACATGGGCGACATCGCTTGGTATCTTGATGGTGTGCTGGATCGTCGTCCGGGGGGCACCGAAATTATTGGCGGGGTACACAAATGGGAAATCGAGTGTAACTGGAAATTTGCCGCGGAACAGTTTGCTTCCGACCAGTACCATGCCTTGTTCTCGCATGCCTCTGCGGTGCAAGTTTTGGGTGCCAAGCCGAATGATGATGCCTCGAAACAACTCGGTGCAGCACAAACGGCGCGTCCAGTTTGGGAAACTGCTAAAGATGCCTTGCAATATGGTCAGCGCGGTCATGGTTCAGGTTTCTTCTTTACTGAAAAACCGGATGCCAACGTATGGGTCGATGGTGAAGTGGCCAACTACTTCCGTGAAACCTTTGATGAAGTTAAAGAACGTCTAGGGGAAATCCGAGCTTTACGTTTGGCAGGGCATAACACCATGTTCCCAACTTTGTCTTGGTTAAACGGTACTGCGACTTTGCGCGTCTGGCACCCACGCGGTCCAAACAAAACCGAAGTTTGGGCATTCTGTATTGCCGATGCCGAAGCCTCACAAGAAGTGAAAGATGCCTTTGAGCGTTCAGCGACACGTGCCTTTGGTCCGGCAGGTTTCCTTGAGCAAGATGACTCGGAAAACTGGGTGGAAATTCAGAAAGTCTTACGTGGTTATAAAGCACGTCAAAACCAACTGATTATGGAAATGGGCATGGGCAATGAAAAAGTCCGTGAAGACGGTATTCCAGGCATCACCAACTACATTTTCTCTGAAACTGCCGCACGTGGTTTATATCGCCGTTGGGCAGATTTATTGATCCATGAAAAATGGGAAGACGTGGAAGCCGCTGCAGAAGCCTACGAGAAGGAGCTTGTGAAATGAAAGCAGTCAGCCTAGAGCTTTATCATTCAATTAGCCAATTTATGTATACCGAAGCCAAGTTGCTGGATGACTGGAAATTCCGCGAATGGCTGGATGTGCTGGCCGAGGATATTTCCTATACCTTGCGTACTACGCCCAATGCTCAAACCCGTGACCGTCGTCGCTCGGTCGAACCGCCAACCACATGGGTGTTTAATGACAATAAACACCTGTTGGAACGTCGGGTGGCACGTTTGGAAACTGGGATGGCATGGGCCGAAGAACCGCCATCACGCACCACGCATATGGTCTCGAATATTTTGGTCGAAGCGACTGACGTCGAGGGTGAATATGATGTGCATCTGACTTATTTGCTGTATCGCACGCAAAAAGAAAAAGATGTCACCATCTACTGCGGTAAGCGCCTAGACAAAATCCGTAAAGTGGATACGGAGTTGGGCTGGCAGATTTTTAATCGCAAAATTGTATTGGATCAAGTGACCTATTCGTCACATAACTTGAGTGTGTTCTTCTAATGAATAAGATTTTTGTCTGCCAAATCGATGAATTGGATGAAGGGGATGCGCTCAAAGTGGCATGTGGAGTTAATGGTATTGAAGCATTGGCAGTCTTCAACAATGGCGGAGAGTTCTTCGCTATGAATGACCGTTGTTCACACGGCAATGCTTCAATGTCAGAAGGCTATCTGGAAGAAGACGGTACGGTGGAATGCCCATTACATTCTGCCCGGTTCTGTCTGAAAACAGGTCAGGCTTTATGCCTGCCAGCCACTGATCCAATTCAAACTTTTCCTGTGCTGATCGAAGATGGTGCTTTGTACGTCAGTATGGAAGGAGCATAAGCATGGGCTGGCTGGAGGGTGAAGTTGCCCTGATTACCGGTGGTGGTTCGGGTCTGGGTTGGGCGTTGGTCGAGCGCTTTTTAGCAGAAGGAGCTCAGGTTGCAGTACTACAACGCTCGCAAGCCAAGGTCGATGCACTCAAAGCTCATTTCGGTGACCGTATTGTGGCAGTGACGGGTGATGTCGCTAATTTTGCCGACAACGTGCGAGCAGTGCAGGCCACGGTGGAACGCTTTGGCAAACTGGACTGCTTTATTGGCAATGCGGGCATTTGGGACCACTATGCCGACATCGTGAATATGTCGGGTGAACAACTGGAACATGCCTTTGATGAAATCATGGGCATTAACACCAAGGCTCTGATTCTGGGTGCGAAAGCGGCACTGGATGAATTGGTGAAATCTGAAGGTTCGATCATTTTTACGCTTTCAAATTCTGCGCTTTATTCTGCGGGTGGTGGACCCATTTATACCGCCTCTAAACATGCGGGTGTGGGGGTGATGAAAGAGCTGGCCTATGAGCTCGCACCTAAAGTGCGCGTGAATGCGGTTGCGCCATCAGGCATGAACGTCAACATTAAAGGTGCCGCATCTTTAGGGCAGGAGAACCTTGGTTTACTCGATGCCCGCGACCCTGAAAAAATTGCTCGGGGTATGCCGTTGAATTTTCTGCCTGAACCTGAAGACATGACCGGTTCATACGTGCTGTTGGCATCGCGTCAAAATAACCGTCCACTGACGGGCGTGTTGATCAATGCTGAATGTGGTCTTGGTATTCGTGGTTTACGTCAACCGCGTGCTGGGTTCTTTGATGAGTGATTGATTCACTAAATGACTCATCATTTAGGGATCTTCAGAGCTTTTAAACCTAAAGAAATCTCGAATTTAAATTGAATGAGGTTTGATGGGTATCTCAAGATCTTTGGTACGCGGAAATGTCATTCGCAATTGTTTGAGGCAGGACGAGAGCCAAAACGAAATGTTTCTGCGATTCATTAAGATCGTGCTGGTCGTTGCCGAGTTTTGCGAACGACAATGGTTTTGCCTACTTTTCCCAAAAGAAAAGTAGGTCGAACCAAAGGTTAATCCGAAAATTTATGCATTCTTGGAAAGACTCAGCTTCATCATTTCAACGTTTATTTTTGACCCAGTCTTTATATTGAAATCTTTGAATATTTTAAGGAAACACAGTCATTAAGCGACGGTTTCTATTTTGGAGTCACACATGGCCGTTAAACTCATTTGTGCATCGCACAGCCCATTGATGGAATTTGCATCCCCGCAGGAACAACGCAAAGAACAGCTGGTTCGTGAAACCTTTAGCAAGCTGGCTGCGGAAGTCAAAGCCTATGATCCGACTTTAATCATTACCTTCGGTCCAGATCATTTTAATGGGTTTTTCTATGACTTGATGCCGAGTTTCTGCGTGGGCATTCGCGCCACAGCCGCAGGGGATTGGGACTATGGCAAGGAACATCCTGAACTGAATGTTCCAGAGGAGACAGCGCTGCAATTGGTCCGCCGTGTGCTAGATGAAGGCGTTGATGTGGCTTATTCCTATCGCATGCAGGCCGATCATGGCGTAACTCAGCCGTTGCATTTTTTATGTGATGGGCAGTTGAACCGTTATCCAACCATTCCGATTTTTATTAATGGCGCGGCTGCCCCTATGCCGACTACCAAGCGGACGGTGGCCTTGGGACGTGCCGTAGGACAGTTCATTCAGTCTTTAAATCTAGAGCATGAGCGGGTATTGATTTTAGGCACAGGCGGATTATCACATGATCCACCGACGCCACAAATGGGTGCAGTGCCACCGGAAGTTGAAGAGTTTCTGATTTGTGGGCGTAACCCATCGCCTGAATCACGCCAAAATCGCCAAGCCAAAATTATTGCTGTGGGGCAAAAACTGGCTGCGGGAGATCAGTCCGTGGCTGTGCCGTTGAATCCTGAGTGGGATCGTGCCTTGTTAGAGACCTTTGCCAAGGCAGACTTCGCTGCAATTGAAGCCATGACCGAAGCCGGGATTCGTCGTGATGGTGGTCGTGGTGGTCAGGAAGTCCGTTCATGGATGGCCGCCTTTGCTGCATTGCATGAATTAGGAGCGTATGAGATGACGACACATTGCTATGAAGACATTAGCGAGTGGATTGCGGGCTTTGGTATCGTATCGGCAGGATTAAAAGGATCATGACATGAGCAAGACTGAAACTATTATTATTGTGGGTGCAGGACAAGCAGGGGCAAGCGCAATTTTAGAACTGCGTGCCCATCAATACCCAGGCAAAATCATTTTGGTCGGGGATGAAAGCCACCTGCCTTATGAGCGCCCGCCTTTATCTAAAGACGTGATTTTAAAACCGGAAGAGACCAAAATTGAAATTCTGTCTGAAGCCAAGCTGGCAGAATTGGGCGTTGAGGTGATTCGTGGTAATGGCGTGGTCAAAATCAACGCTGAAGCCAAAACCGTGACCTTGAAAAATGGGGAGCTGCTGGCCTATGACAAGCTGTTATTGGCGACAGGTGGTGCTGCGCGTCGCTTAGCGAATTTCGATGCTTTGGGTCAACAGGTCTATACCTTACGGAATCTGGAAGACTCTCAAGCTTTAGTTCCGGTGCTGCAAACACAGCGTCGCATTGTGTTAATTGGCGGTGGCGTAATTGGTTTGGAACTGGCTTCATCAGCACGGTTTAAAGACTGTCAGGTGACCGTGATTGAAATGGGGCCGATGGTGATGGGACGTTCATCTCCTCGGATTCTGAGCGAATTTTTACTGGCACAGCAACGATTGGCTGGTGTGGATGTCCGTTTGAATACCCAAATCAGTGACTGCCGCTTAGCGGGTGATGAGGTGCTGATTACGTTAGCCGATGGTGAAGAATTGCGTGCAGATGCGGTGATTTACGGGATTGGCATTGTACCGAATGCGCAACTGGCCGTTGATGCGGGCTTGGCGGTAGATTTTGCCATTCAGGTGAATGAAAACTGCCAAACCTCACATCCGGATATTTATGCTGCGGGCGATGTGGCCACCCAACTGCGTGCCGATGGTCAATACCGCCGTGTGGAAACGTGGGAAAATGCCAATCTGCAAGCAGGAATTTTTGCCCGCCATGTGATGGGTGTGACGCATCCAGCAGCCAATCCTGCATGGTTCTGGACCGATCAACTGGAGATTAATTACCAGTTTGTGGGTGATATGCAGGCAGCCGAATGGTATGTGCGCGGGGACATGGACCCAGCTTTAGGTTCAGCCTGTTCCTGTGTACTCTTTGGAGTAAGCGACGGTATTGTCGTGGGAGGCATCACGGTGAATGCAGCCAAAGAAATGCGCCATTTGAAAAAAATGATCAGTAAGCAACAGCCTTTTGATGCCGAAAAGCATCTGGATCTGGTACAAGACTTACGCAAAATTGCCTAAAACCATGTTTGCAACCTTGGCAGGCTTGGGAGATTTAAGCCTGCTATTTTTTTATTTGGTGATCTATCCGAACCTTCCACCGCGAGAGTGTGGACGCCTCAGCTTTAAGTTATACGTCTAAAGTTTATATTTTACGGTTTGGCTTGAATTAGCAAACAGAGTATCTACAATAAGAAACACGCCGATCTCGACATTCGTGTTATTGGATTGAATGTGACATTTCTTTTAGATAATGACAGTACATGAAGCAGAACTTACAACAACAGCATTTCCAAATTAAAACCCAAGAATGTTGGTCACATACTTGGCGTAGACCTTCTTTTCAATATCTTGAATCTGCACATTTTAATGGCGTGCGGTTTTTAAACCCTACGCCTGCACCCGAAGGTCTCACCCATTTTGATCTGTTTAAATGGCTGTTAAAAAGAAAGTCTTCCACATGGGGCGCTGCAGAGAGCACGGATCCTTCAAATAGCAGTGCTAACCGTGTTTTACCGCATGATCGTCCCAATGCGGCACTGGAGGACTGGCAAGTCTGGTTTGTTGGGCATGCGACGGTACTGTTACAAATTGGGCCTTATAACTTATTAACAGATCCTGTTTGGGCTGATTTTGTGAGTCCGAAACAAGGGCGTGGTCCCAAGCGTTTTTGCCCAGCAGGGATTGCTCTGGAAGAATTACCGACCATTCATGCGGTGTTGCTCAGTCATAATCACTATGACCATATGGATCTCGCTAGCTTGAACTGGTTACATGAAAAATTTGCCATGCCGATTTATACCGGTTTAGGAAATGGCTGGTATTTGCCGAAGAGTTTTCATGTTATTGAATTGGACTGGTGGCAGTCGGCACAATTCCATGAACTTGAATTGGTCTATACCCCGGCGCAACATGGTTCTGGGCGGGGCATGCGTGATCAGAATATGGCACTCTGGGGCGGCTTCTCGGTAAAACATGGTCGAGATCATTGTTTTTTTGCCGGTGATACAGGCTATTCCGCCCATTTTAAAGAGATTCATGCACGCTTGGGGGCTCCTCGAATTGCCCTATTGCCAATCGGGGCGTATGAGCCGCGTGAGTTGATGCGGTATTTGCATATGAACCCTGAAGATGCCTTTCAGGCGCATAAAGACTTACATGCCAAATGCTCCTTGGCGATTCATTATCGCAGCTATCAACTCACCGATGAAGCGCGTGAGCAACCTGAGCATGACCTACATGTCGCGATGCGAGGCACTTCGAAATTGATGAATCCATTCTATTGCATCCGTGAAGGAAAGCGCTTGATTGTTTAATGCGGCCTTGGCATGTGAGAAGAGCTATCCCTCTGTTGGATCAGCGTAAGGGCGGTGAGAGACAGCGCCGCCATTGCTACATTCATGACAAAGGGATTAAAGGCTTGCATAAAATATTGCGGATAGGTCCCTAATATTAAAAGGCTTAAGCCCAACATGCCGAGAATATTCAAGCGATGTAACAGCCTGCTTTTATAACCACATAAAAAAAGACATCCAAACAGGATTTCCATGACCCCTGAGTATTGCATCAAATGTATAGCCGTGTTTGGGTTGAATCCTTGCATGCGCCAGATCTGAATTTCATCGTTTGCTTGGAATAGAATTTTCGGAACAAGACCTTGATAGATCCACAGTGTGGCTAGGCTCATATGAATGATTTGCAGAGATTTTTTATTTGCTTGCTGACTGTCCACGGATGACCTGTTCTAGAAAATGATGCTTATTTTCTGGGGATGGAATAAGACAAAAATGGGTTTTACCAAAAATTTTATAGCGATTCAGTGCAACCTTGCGATACAGAAAATCTCGAAAAGCTCGCGGCATCAGATAACCCGCGTTCATCAGTGAGAACGGAAGTCCTAGCCGAGACAGAACCTTTAATAAGGCCGTCGATTCGGTAAATAGTTGCCCATTTATAATCACAAGCATGGTGCTGTAATGGGTGGTCGACAGCGCATAATATTTAAGAATTTCCTCTCCCAAAGTAGATTGGGCTGACACTAATTTAAATTGCGCCTGTGGATCATGTTGAATGAGAAAATGGGCCCAAGCATTACAAATGACACAAATGGCATCAAAGAGAATAATGTCATTTTGCTGAATGATGTGTTGGATATCTTGTTGCATTGTTTAAGCATTCACAGATTCAGACGCTTCAAAATAGCAGATTCTTGAACACCGAGATAGTTTAAAAAAGCCTCTCAATTGTAGGCCGATTTTTTTTTTGATGTTGAACTGAAACATAGACTTGGAATCTGGGCTAAGCATAGAAGAATTCGATTGTTTTGATTAGTAAATACCGCTTTAGCTTGTATAAAAAAAGGGCTATGTTGGTAGTCGAACACTATTTACGACGGTTCAATAATAATCAATGCCATACTTGAGTTTGGAGAGATAATATGGACAATAATTCGCAAGCCTCGACGGGTAAGTGCCCATTTTCACATGGCGCAAATACCTCCGCTGCCAGCACACATGATTGGTGGCCAAATTCACTTAATTTAGACATCCTTTCGCAACACGATACCAAAACCAATCCTTTAGATCCCGAATTTGATTATGCCAAGGCATTCGAGTCGCTCGACTTAGAAGCCGTAAAACAAGATCTCCGAGACCTGATTAACAGCAGCCAAGACTGGTGGCCATCCGATTATGGCAGTTATATTGGGATGTTTGTCCGTACCGCATGGCATTTGGCGGGTTCTTACCGTAAGCAAGATGGGCGTGGCGGTGCCAATACAGGTAATCAGCGCTTTGCTCCCCTCAACAGTTGGCCAGATAACGTCAACACCGATAAAGGTCGCCGTTTGCTGTGGCCTATCAAGAAAAAATATGGCAACAAACTTTCTTGGGGAGATTTAATTATTCTCGCAGGCACTGTGGCGTATGACGTGGCAGGTCTTAAAACCTTTGGCTTTGGCGGTGGGCGTAAAGACATCTGGCATCCTGAAAAAGACATTTACTGGGGTGAAGAGCAGGAATGGCTGGCACCAACAGCCAACCGTTATGCCAGTGACCAAGACCGTAAATCTTTAGAAAACCCACTGGCTGCGGTACAAATGGGCTTGATCTACGTGAACCCTGAAGGTGTGGATGGTGTACAAGATCCACTGCGCACCGCACAAGACATGCGAGTGACCTTTGACCGTATGGGTATGGATGATGAAGAAACCGTGGCACTTACCGTCGGTGGGCATACCGTGGGTAAAGCGCATGGTAATGGTAAGGCGGAACTCCTCGGTAAAGATGTGGAAGGAGCCGATGTCGAATTCCAAGGCTTAGGTTGGCATAATCCAGAAGGCACAGGCAACGGCCCTAATACCATGGTGAGTGGCTTGGAAGGTGCATGGACCACACATCCAACCAAATGGGACAATGAATTCCTGTATCTTTTATTTACCTATGAGTGGCAAAAAACCACCAGCCCTGCGGGGGCAAAACAATGGGAACCGATTAACATCAAAGAGGAAGACAAGCCTGTTGATGCGCACAACCCGAATGTTCGCCGCAATCCGATGATGACCGATGCCGACATGGCTCTGAAAATGGACCCGGAATACCGCAAAATTGCAGAAGGTTTTTATAAAGACCCTGCACGTTTAGCCGAAGTCTTTGCCCGTGCATGGTACAAACTAACGCACCGTGATATGGGGCCAAAATCGCGTTACTTGGGTGCCGATGTGCCTGCGGAAGACTTGATTTGGCAAGACCCAATTCCGACTGTGGATTACACCTTGTCTGAAGCGGAAATTGATGAACTGAAAGCAAAATTGCTGAATAGTGGTTTATCTAGCAGTGATTTAATTACCACCGCTTGGGACAGTGCCAGAACTTATCGTGGTTCGGACTACCGTGGTGGTGCCAATGGCGCGCGTATTCGTTTATCGCCACAGAAAGACTGGGTAGGGAATGAGCCTGAGCGTTTAGCCAAAGTTTTAGCCAAACTGGAAGAAATTCAGGCTGGTCTTGCGAAAAAAGTCAGCATTGCCGACCTGATTGTGCTGGGGGGAACCGCAGCGGTAGAAAAAGCAGCGCAAGCCGCAGGGGTAAATGTCAAAGTACCATTTACGCCAGGTCGTGGTGATGCGACTCAGGAACAAACCGACGAATACTCATTTGCCGACTTAGAACCTGTACATGATGGTTACCGTAACTGGTTAAAACAGGATTATGCGGTACAACCTGAAGAAATGTTGTTAGATCATACCCAACTCATGGGCTTAACCGCACCAGAAATGACGGTATTGATTGGCGGTATGCGTGTGTTAGACACCAACTATGGCGGTGCAAAAGAAGGTGTGTTTACCGACCGTGTGGGTGTGTTAAGCAATGATTTCTTTGTGAACCTCACCGACATGAATAACACATGGAAACCCGTCGCTAAAAACCGTTATGAAATTTGTGATCGTGCGACAGGCGCAGTGAAATGGACTGCGACTCGTGTGGACTTGGTGTTTGGTTCTAACTCGATTTTACGTTCTTATGCGGAAGTGTATGCGCAAGACGATAACCAAGAGAAATTTGTGCATGACTTTATTGCCGCTTGGAACAAAGTCATGAATGCAGACCGTTTTGATGTGAAGTAATTTTCTTTTAAAAATAAAAAACCGCTCGAAAGGGCGGTTTTTTATTGAATGATGATTTTGTATTTAAAAAGTTAATGATAAGTAAGCACACTTTATTTTTAATTTGGTCTCAATTTATTTAAATAATTAATTTATTAAATTTAATTTTATATAAGCTGTGTATGGTGAATTGTAGAAAAACTAAAATTTCTCAGGAAAAGTATTTGATGAACATTAGAAGAATTCTACCTGCTGTGTTTAAAGAAGGTTCTCAAATAACTGCAGCAGCTACCACTCCAATACTTCAAGTATGGATTCCTGATCCAACAGGAATTATTCCAAATACCATAGGGGTATTAATTACTACAGCTGGTGAAACAATAGCTGATACTTTAGATAGGAATATGTCACAGCGAGAAGTTATACGTACTAATAAAGCTTATATTTATTTCGTAGAAAAATTAGAAAGCAATTTAAATCAAGGTCTTAAAATAAGAGATGATGACTTTTTTAGATCTTCTGTAGGATATAGAAAACCTGCAGAAGAACTGTTTGAAGGGATGCTTATAAAATCTAGGAATCAGTATGAAGAAGCAAAAGTTGAATTATTTTCAAATTTATATGCAAACGGATGCGTAGATACAACTCTTTCACCACAAATGATTTCATTATTCATTTCGATTTTGGATAGATTAAGTTTTAATCACTTAGATATTCTCAATAGATTTGTAATATTAGGGCAAGAGTCACTATGGCAATCTAATGATGTTTATGCCTTGCAAAATGAAAATCCACTTTTACCTACTTATATGGAAGAACTGAAAAACCTAAATCTAATTGCTCCTACATTTTGGGGCGATTCCCCTTTAATAATTACTAATTTAGGGGAAAAATTTATTCACTCTATTGAATTTAAAGATATATTTGATCTTCCTCATAATAACTGTATTTCTAAAAATAACCCTATTAGGTAGTAATTCTAAGTAAAATAGTGGATGTAAAACTCTTCTAAAATATTTTAATTTATCAGGCTGATGATTATGTATTTTTTATATTGTATTAAATATCAATTGCTTAATTTATTTGATGTGCTAATAAATGAAGAAATCCGATTTGTAAATAAGTCATTAATTTAGATGTGTTTTGCCAATTCAAGATGGTTACTTCGCTTATTAAAAATTAATCTTCTCCAAACTTTGGCTAATGTCTTTTCCAAGTTCATCCCAGTCCTTAAATTCAGGCTCGACCAATAAAGTCTGCGACACAAAGCCATAACACACCCGCTGCACATTTAAACTGATTCGCTGGAGTTGCATTTCATCTTCCATATAAGGCGACAAAATGCTGCGCCACATTTGCAGCATCATGGCATAACTTTTACGGTAACTTTCAATATTTGAAACCTGCCGTTCCAGTAAAAAAGTCTGTGCCCAAAGAAACTGTTGCGCCTGAATCTGCTTTAGCTGAAAGTGAATAATCTGCTGTAAATAGTCCTCAAAACTTAATTTTGTGGATAACTGCATTCGCGTTTGTGCATAACTTTTGAGTTGTTCAGCATTGTTTTTCACATGCTGATGAATGGTCAAGGCAATCAAATCTTCCTTTTTAGAAAAATATTCATAAAAGGTACCCAAGCCTACACCAGCCACATCGGTAATTTCACGAATGGTTATTTTCTCTGCCGAATGCTCGTGCAAAAGCCGAACAAAACTGTCTTGCAAAGCTTCTTGGGTCAGTCGAGCTCTGGATTGGCGCGGCTTACGACGGACTTGAATCTCAGGATTTTTCATAGCTAAAAGCTGAACATCTCAAGGGACATTTTTGTCTATACTGAAAGAAAATCCAAATCAGAACAAGAGTGAAATGGCGATGTTGAATACATGGATGACCCATCAAATTAGCAATCAATTTGATGAAAAACAAGACTATAACTTATTCACTACAGACACGGTATTGCAGGAGATTTTGGCACGTTATGGCAGTCAGGATCAGGCACATTTAACCGAACTGGGGCAAATTGCAGGCTCAGCAGAATATTATGCCTATGCAGAACAAGCCAATCGGCATACACCACTATTACATAGCTTTGATGCTCGGGGTCGTCGTCTGGATGTAGTCGAGTTTCATCCTGCATGGCATCAATGGATGGCATTAAACCGAAATCATGCTGTACATGCGCATCCATTTTTACAGCCCCATACAAAAGCTAATTGGGTAGATTGGGCAGCACGATTCTATCTCACAGGGCAAATAGAATGTGGCAGTTTGTGCCCGACCGCAATGACGTTGGGTAGCATTCCTGTGCTGCAACGCGAACCCGAGCTGTGGGAGAAAATCGGGAGTAAATTACTCTCGACCGAATATGACCCGCGAGATATTCCAATTGCGCAGAAAAAGTCGATTTGGCTGGGCATGGGCATGACCGAAAAACAGGGAGGGTCAGATGTCCGCGCTAATCAAACGCTGGCAAAACCGATTGCTGCTGCGGGACGAGGGCAAGCCTATTTACTCACGGGGCATAAATGGTTTTTCTCTGCCCCAATGTGTGATGCACATTTGGTGGTGGCACAAACTGAACAGGATGGTTTGGCCTGCTTCTTTGTACCGCGTTGGCTAGAAGATGGCCGTAAAAATGCGGTACAAGTGCAACGCTTAAAAGAAAAAGTCGGGAATCGCAGTAATTCCAGTTCTGAAGTCGAATTTAAAGCGGCTTGGGGCATCATGATTGGAGAGCTAGGGCGTGGCATTCCGACCATTATCGAAATGGCAAATTACACCCGTTTGACCTGTTCGGTGGGTAGTAGCGCCATGCTGAGACAGGCACTGGTGCAATGCTTGGCCTATACCCGACAGCGTCAAGCTTTTGGCAAAACCCTATCCGCACAACCTCTCATGCAAGCGGTATTGGCAGATTTGGCTTTAGAAACCGAAGCTGCCATACAGCTTAGTTTTTACTTGGCCCATTGTTATGAAACAGATGATGCCTTGTCTGTCGCATGGAAACGCATTATGACCCCTGCGGCCAAGTTCTGGATTTGTAAGCGTGCAGTGGAACTCACTGGTGAAATGATGGAAGTGTTTGGCGGCAATGGTTATGTCGATAATGGCATGATGGCGCGCATTTTTAAGGAAGCACCAGTCAATACCATTTGGGAGGGTTCAGGTAATGTCATGTGTCTGGATGTACTGCGAGCCATTCAGCGAGAGCCGGAAACGCTGCAGGTTTTACTCCAGTCCTTTGCATCTGTGGTAGCCGAGCAGCCAGTATTGCTTGCAGAATTACAGCAATTGCTGGCTTTATTTCAGCAACAGCCTGAGCAATTGCAATTCATAGCACGCAGTGTTGTGAGTCGATTGGTGATTTTAGCCCAAGCTATTTTATTACAGCAGTATGCGCCAGACTTTGTCAGCAAGGCTTTTATTCAGTCACGTTACCATGCCTTTCATGGGCGCGTGGTGGGCATATTAGAGCTACAAGACATTGATGTAGAACAATTATTGCAACGTGCTTTGTCTGGTTAAAAGCAGTTGTCGTGACAAACTAACGCAAAGTGTAGATTGTTTTTTGATCGATTATGTAAGCTGTGGCGTACAATAAATGAAGGACTTTGCGTATAGGTATTTTTTTAGAAATCTCCTATCATGCATCTCATTCAGGAACAGGATGTTCCGGAACATACAAGGATTGAGATGTTCTAAAGCAAGGATTGTTTTGGTGCAACAGGATGTTATACCGAGCAACAAATACGGAAAAGCCCGACAGGATGTTGGGCTTTTTCTTTTGTAGAAGAAAAATATATTCAGGTTTAGTCCAGATTCTGATCTAGATTAAAATTTCACCATCAATTGACCGATATGGTCGTGATTAAAATACTCAATTAAGCGTTGCGGTAAATGTTCTAGATCGTCTATTACATGGACTTTATATTGGATTAGACCTTGCTGTAGCAACGTAGCAATCACGCGATGGGCCTCCTCTTGGTAGCCTAAATAATCAGCCACCACAAAGCCTTGTAAATGCAGACTTTTCCTCTGTATATCGGCCCAATCTATGGCATGTTTGGGCTGATGCTGAGTTTGCACAGCATGGGTGGTTCCCCACACAATCCGTGCATATTGATTCATGTGATGCATAACCTGATTGAAGCTTGAGCGCTGCGTATTGGGGTAAAAAAGATCAATCCCATGTGGGGCAGCGGCTTTTAATTCTGTCGCTAAATCGGGCGCATTCTCGTTGAGGGCGGTATCAAATCCAAGCTGCTGTTTTAGCCATGCACACTGACCTGCCGATTCTGCGATGCCAAGCACTTTTAAGCCGTGGGCTTTTGCCAGTTGTCCCAATAGCGCCCCAACGCTACTGCTCGCATCAGAAATCAATACGGTTTCTCCGCTTTGAGCATGTCCGATTTTGATTAAGCCCGCATACGCCGTCAGGCCAGTCAAATAGAAAATCGCGAGCACGGCTTCTGCGGGGAGGGTCGAATCTACAATCTGCATTTCCTCACACCCGAGTACATACTCACTCCATGTGGTCGGACCCACTACCATCGCACCAACCGGAAATTGAGCATTCAAAGATTGAATCACCATGCCCACACCATATGCCTGTAAGACATCATCAAACACTGCAGGGCTGCTTGGGTTGAGTAGTGTTTTGTGCTGCCAGCTCTGCAAGGCTGGTTCTAAGGACATATAGCTTTGTTTGACTAAAAACTCACCTTGAGTGAGCTGCGGGAGGGGAAAGGGAAGCAGATCAAACATGTCTGTGCTCAATGTTCCTTGCGGATATTTGGCTAACCTAAAAGCTTGATTTCTCATGATGTTCATCCTTTTTATCTGCTTATCATTATTTTTTCCTAGCCAAAACATTGAGTTGAAAGAGGTGGGGAAGTGCTTTACCTTTAGCAGATCCTGTCGTACGGTGATCTGTGCATTCAGCCCTTTGGTAAAGTAGAGCCATGATGCTAAAGCAGGTGGTTTGTTGTGTTTTATTCGTATGGGCAGACAAGGCTCAATATCTGTCGAGCACGATTGTTTTTATGTGAATGATGGAAAATGTATTGGATTTGGTTGCCTGACGCTGTCCCAAGCAAGGAGATAAAATGATTGTAAAATGTACAAGCCGGACTTTTCAATCTCCTTTTTGCTGTGTTTTATCTTATTGCTGTTTTAATTGCGTACGTAAGCGATGTAGCTCTTCTCTTAATTGTGTGACTTGGTCTGGCATACATTGAATGGCATTCAAAATTTGTTCAGGAATCGGCAATACAGCTTGTTTCAGGGCTTTGCCTTGGTCTGTCAGGGAAATCAGCACGCGCCGTTCATCTTCAACTGAGCGTTTACGCTCAATCAAACCCAAACTTTCTAGACGTTTTAATAAGGGGGTGAGGGTGGAAGACTCTAAAAAAATCCGTTCGCCAATTTCAGATACTGTTAGTTGATCCTGCTCCCATAAAATCAGCATAACCAAGTACTGCGGATAAGTAATCCCATGTGGCTGCAGTAATTTACGATAATATTGGTTCAGTGCCAGATTGGTCGAATAGAGCGCAAAGCACAGTTGATTATCGAGCTTTAACAACTCCTCTGATTTGGACATGGTCGGGCACCGAGCGTGGAAATTATTGATATTATAACGGTAAGCGCGCTAGGCTTGTAGCCAATTATGAATTTTACTCGGTCGACCCTGGCTGAATTTAGAAGCATTTTTGCAGACCGAAGTAGGACGTTCTGAGGATGAAAAATTGCTTGAAAAAGCAACAAAAAGGCGTATTATCGCAGGGTATGTTCTACTCAGAGCATGCTTGAAATCTGTTGTGAATAAGGTGAAACAGAATGGCAAAGAAGAAGCCGCAGCCAGAAGCTGTGATGCATAATTTTGTAGCAAAATACATGCACGAGGTCAACAAAAGCCAAGTGTTTGTAGATCGAAAGAAAAATGCAAAACGTGGTTATAACAAACACAAACAAGGGCGATATTCCGAAGATTATCGCCCTTTTTCATGTCTCATCAATACTGTGCTGTTGACTTAGGCACTGACAATTCGGGTACTCGATTTCACCATATCCGCTAAACCATGCGTTTTAAAATAATATTCCATCCAGCTTTTCACCATTAACGGATTACTCATTTTCAACACACGTTCCAGCAGTTCTTGTGCATCGCTCATCGGGACATGACAAATCGCTTTACGCACACGTAAGATATTGCTCGAACTCATCGAGAGGGTATTAAAGCCCATCGCCATGAGCAGCACCGCAGATAGCGGATCACCCGCCATTTCCCCACAGATACTAATCGGCTTGTCATACTGATGACATTCTTGTACCAAGCGCGTGAGTGCTCTCAAGATAGAAGGATGGTAATGCGAATAGACGTTAGCAACCCGTGGATTGTTGCGGTCTACGGCTAATAAGTATTGGGTTAAGTCATTTGAACCGACCGAGAAGAAGTCCACCAATTCTGCAAACTCTTCAATTTGCAGTAGCACACTTGGCACTTCAACCATAATCCCGATTTTAGGTTTATTAATTTTGACCTGTTCTTCTTCTTGAACGGCATGCCAGTCACGATCCAGTAAATACAGGGCTTCTTCGACTTCACTAACACTGGTCACCATAGGTAACAGAATATGCAAATTATTCAGGCCAATGCTGGCTTTGAGCATGGCACGAATTTGCGAAGAAAAGATCTCAGGATGGTCGAGGGTAAAACGAATGCCACGCCAACCTAAAGCTGAGTTTTCTTCTTCAATTGAGAAGTAAGGCAGGTCTTTATCTGCACCAATATCGAGGGTACGCATCACCACTGGCTTGTTGGCGAAATGGCTGAGTTGCTGGCGATAAATGGCACGTTGTTCTTCTTCGCCAGGGAAGCGGTCACGTAGCATAAACGGAATTTCAGAACGATACAGCCCGACACCTTTCGCCCCGCGCTGCACACCACGCACCACATCAATCATTAAACCTGTATTGACGTATAAGCGCACTGCAACACCATCTGGAGTGATGGCATCTTTGGTCTCGTACTGTTTCAGGTCTTTGGCAATTTGCTCTTCTTCTTTCTGAATTTCTTTATAGCGGGTTCGCAAACGACGCGGCGGGTTAATAAAGACCCGTCCCTGATGGGCATCGACAATCATTTCGGCATCATCAAGGGTATTGATCGGCAGTTCCGTGACCCCGACCACGGTTGGAATGCCTAAGGCACGTGCCACAATCACCATATGTGAATTCATGGCGCCTTCGGTAGTCACAATCGCGGCAATCTTATCTACTGGCAATTCGACCAAGGCCGCCGTGGAAATTTCTTCCCCAATCAGGATGCTTTCATCGGTCAGCTCACGATGGCTAGAATCCGCTTCTTGCAAAAACGCTAAAATTCGTCGGCCTAAATCTTTCAGATCGGCGACGCGTTCACGTAAGTAGTCATCTTCCATTTGCGCAAACAGGGCAATATGATTATCGATGACAATGCGTACAGCACCTTGTGCCCAATTACCATCCCGAATTTCTGATTTAATTTCGGCTGGCAGGGCATTCTCATCCAGCATGCGTAGGAACACGCTAAACAGGGCGCGTTCTTCGGCCATCAAGGCATCTTGCATTTTGTCATCGAGTGACTGAATTTCTTCGCGTACTGCAGTAAGCGCTCGATCCAGTAAATCCAGTTCTTCACTGATGTCATCGGCTTCACGGTCAGGAACTGCGGATAAATCTGCAGGAGGATACAAGATGACAGCACGACCCAAGGCAATGCCACCAGAACCTGAAACCCCTTGGAAGGTTTTATAGGCTGGTAGATTGTTCGGCTTACGGAACACATCAATATTGCCCACGGCATGAGCATGTGCAATCACGCCCGACAACTGCGCACATAAGGTCACCAGAAAAGATTCAGCGGCTTCGCTAAAATCTTGTCGTTCCTTATTTTGTACCACCAATACCCCCATCACTTTACGACGGTACATCACAGGTACACCGAGGAACGAGTTATAAATTTCTTCCCCTGTTTCTGGCAGATACATAAACCTTTCGTGCTTCGGTGCATCGTCTAGGTTGACGATTTCTTCACGTTGCCCGACAAGGCCGACAAGTCCTTCACCAGTATGTAAAGATACATGACCGACCGATTCGGGGTTCAGACCTTTAGAGGCCATGAGCAGATAACGTTGATTGCGTTCGTCGAGAAGGTAGATGGAGCAGACATCGACATGCATCGCTTCAGCGACTTGATTGACCATTATGTCGAGTGATTCATGCAAACTGGTGGACGCATTGATTTCTTGTACAATCCGTCTGAGGGTATCCAGTTGCATATTTGACATAAAGTCTGCTCCCAAAATAAAGGTCTAAATTAGTATTATTTATAGCAATAGTGTCTTAAAAAATCTGCATTTTTATACATTTTTTTTAAGGTTTTTTAATGGGTAATTGATTGCACAACTCTACCATGGCTTTACGGTAGACATCGCGCTTGAAATTCACCACCTGTCCTAATGGATACCAGTAACTGACCCATTGCCATTGGTCAAATTCTGGCGGGTCAGACAAATTCAATTGAATATGCTGTACCGAAGCGGTCAGTTTCAGTAAAAACCACTTTTGTTTTTGACCAATACATACGGGGTCTGAATCCGCACGTATATATCGATGTGGCAAACGATAGCGCAGCCAACCCTTAGTTTGCGCTATGATTTCGACGTGTTCGGGCAGTAAGCCAACTTCTTCTCTCAGCTCACGATAAAGTGCCTGTTCAGGGGTTTCTCCATATTGGATACCTCCTTGTGGAAATTGCCAAGCATTGTGTCCAATGCGTTTTGCCCATAAAACCTGTCCAAAGTCGTTTGCCAAAATGATCCCGACATTGGGTCGGAAACCTTCAGAGTCGATCATTTGGCTACCTAAATTTTGTGTAATATTGTGGCCTCGCGTTCGGGGATTGTTATTTCTTTATCCAACTCGAACCAAAACAAAGCTAAAATGTTAAAATTGCTATGATCTTAACGAATTTCTATCGACTAGCGGAGATAGATTTACAAATTTTTTCTTAAATTTCAGTTTTTACGAGTATTTTCATGAAATTGGCGCTATTTGATCTCGATCACACCTTACTTAATACCGATTCAGATCATTCTTGGGGAGAGTTTTTAGTCAATGAAGGACTGGTCGACCCTATCCGCCATCGTCAAATGAATGACAAATTTTATGAAGATTATAAAGCAGGGCAGTTAGACCCGATTGCCTATAATGAATTTGTCTTTGAATTTCTGACTCAGCACGACAATCAGTATTTAACGGAATTGCATGAACGCTTTATGCATAAAGTGATTCGTCCACAAATGCGTCCTGAAGGATTTGCCGCAATTGAAAAACATCGGGAAGCTGGACATGCTTTGGTGGGGATTACTGCGACTTCGGACTTTATTACGGCCCCGATTTTTCGTGAATTTGGCATTAGCGAAATTATCGCCACCAATGCAGAAGTGATCGATGGTAAATATACGGGCAAAGTGATCAATATTCCGTGCTACCAAAAAGGTAAATTGGCGCGTTTAGACTTGTGGCTAGATGGACGAGAAGTAAAAGAGTCTTGGGCATACTCCGACTCCATCAATGACCGTTTCTTGTTGGAATATGCCGATCATGCGATTGCGGTGAATCCAGATGATCGCCTAGAAGTTTTGGCCAAAGAACAGGGCTGGGACATTCAAGACTGGTCAATCAGCTAAAGAATTTTTAGTAGATTTTGATGAACAAGCATGGGTGGATTGAAATCTGCCCATGCTTTTTTATGGACAGATTAAAGAGATTTAACAGTTTCTCGGCTGTTGTGTTGATATGCTAAGAGGGAGAATAAGAACACTGGAGGATATTAAAATGAATCAAGTGCGCCCAAGAATGACACATTTATTTGAACAGCTCGGTTTAGATGCCAGTGAAGACGCAATCGCGCTATTTATTGTGACGCATCAACTGAATGCACAAACCCATATTGCTCAGGCCGACTTTTGGAGCGGGGCACAGCGGCAATTTTTAGAAGAAAAAATCCAGTCCGATGGTGAATGGGCGATTATTGTCGATCAGTTGAATGAATCGTTGCATGAAGATTCAATGCTCAAAAATAAGTTGTAATTTAGGGATGGGCTTAAATAGGTTGCACCATGGCATAACTGAATAAATCAAAAGAAAGAGCTCTGTTAAGATCAACAATCTTTTCATTTTCAGTTTGGTTTAAGCGGGTGACCTGCATGAATCAGCCTGAGTAAGATACGTGCCGTATTGGTCGCGGTAAAATGACTTCTATAGAGCAGTTTGAAAAAGTCACCCCGAAGGTACAATCACCTGAGTTTGAGATTGCAGCCTTGTTTTCAGAGGTTGTTGTATCGAAAAATCTATAGCGAAGGTCTATGGCAAAGATAAAAAAAGCCATCTTTAAAGATGGCTTTTTATCATTTTGGAATTTTATTTCATCATTTCAATCAGTTCTAACACTGCTTTTGACTGTGTCCGCCCAGGATGCCAAACCATGCCCAGTTGACGGTTCATTTCGAAACGAATGTCCAGTTGTTGTAAATCCTGATTCAGCAGCGTTTGTGGTAGCACCGACCAACCTAAGCCAATTGACACCAACATTCGGATTGATTCCAGCGGATTATTGCTCATGGTAATTTTCGGCTTTAAGCCCTGCTTTTCAAACTCAGCCAAGGTGATTTGACTGGTATAAGTTTGGGCAGAGGGCAACAAACTCGGATAGGCAATTAGATCTTCAAGTTTTAGATTTTTCTTCTGAGCCAAAGGGTGAAATGGGGCCGCCACAAACACCAGAGGGTCATTCCAAATGGTGACATAATTTAAGCGTTCATCCCCTTGCGGTGGTAGCGTCAGAAAGGCCAGTTCTAGATCACCAGCCAAAACCTGTTCGTGGGCTTGCTCTGAATCAACAAAATGCACATCTAAAGTGACTTGTGGAAAGTGTTGTACATAATTGCGTAAATGATGCGGGAGGTGATGCAGGCCAATATGATGGCTAGTGCCGATTTTCAGTTTGCCTTGTACTTGTCCTTGTTCATGGCTCAGGGTGTGATGAATATCACCCAGTTCATTTAGCCAGTTTTTAACTTTGGGCAACAGCGAGTGTGCAGCATGGGTAGCTTGTACCCCACGTCCTGCGGATTCAAACAGTTTAACCCCAAAATAATCTTCTAAACTATGAATTCGTTTGGTGACCGCGGGTTGGGTAATAAACAGTTGGTCAGCCGCTAAGGAAATCGAACCTGTTTCCATTACTTTTACAAAGGCTTCAAAGGCGGCCAAGTTCATAGATATAATCCATAAAGTTTTTTTATGTGTTATGTATTATTTATAAACTTTTAGCATTAAGCAAATAAAAAAAGCACCCAGATTTAGGGTGCAAAGAGGAAAGCATACTCAGGACTGAATGATTAGGCTGAAATGTCCTGTGTGCTCGTCGCCTGATTTGAATTTTTATCCCAGACTTTTTCATGGAAAAAGAACGCGATCGCCTGAACTGTGGGTTCGAGTAAACTTAAGGTAATTGCCATGACCCAGCTGCCTGTGACAAAGTAGCCAACGAACATCGCTACACTGATATGCATCAGGTAGTAGCTAAAGGTTTTTTTTAAGGTGCGTTGATTGTGCTGAACAAAATGATAAATATGTGCCATGAGAAAAATGTCCTTGAGCTGCGCTGTATGGCTTAATGATAATGAGTTTAATTTAATCTGTAAAAACGAATAATTATTTTAAAATAATCGAATAATACGATTTTAATTGGGTGTTGAATCTATTCCAAAAAGTTTTTAAATCTATAAAAATGATAAATTAGATTTATATTATTTCAGCGTTATAATCACCTAAAGTATAGCAATTACCCAGTTCTATGGAGCGCGTCGACATGGCAGGCAAAACCTTATATGACAAATTGTGGGATGACCACTTAGTAAAACAACGTGATGATGGTTCGTGCTTACTTTATATCGACCGTCATTTATTACATGAAGTGACTTCACCGCAGGCATTCGAAGGTTTACAGCTTGCAGGCCGTCAACCATGGCGTTTAAGTGCCAATGTTGCAACACCTGACCATAACGTGCCGACGTCAAAAAAAGAGCGTGAGCAGGGGATTGCAGGGATTGAAGATGATACTTCACGTATTCAGGTACAAACCTTGGATGACAACTGTGAAGCCTTCAATATTGTTGAATTCAAAATCAATGATATCCGCCAAGGGATTGCCCATGTGGTTGGGCCAGAACAAGGTTTAACTTTACCGGGTATGACGGTGGTGTGTGGTGACTCGCATACGGCGACACATGGTGCTTTTGGCTGTTTGGCACACGGGATTGGAACTTCAGAAGTTGAGCATGTATTGGCGACCCAATGCTTGGTTCAGAAAAAAATGAAGAACATGTTAGTCCGCGTGGATGGGACATTAGGTCAGGGCGTGACACCTAAAGACGTGGTCTTAGCCATTATTGGAAAAATCGGGACCGCTGGCGGTACAGGTCATGCAATTGAATTCGGTGGTCAGGTATTCCGTGACATGTCGATTGAAGGACGTATGACGGTATGTAACATGGCAATTGAAGCGGGTGCACGTGTGGGCATGGTGGCTGTTGATGATAAAACCATTGCTTATGTGAAAGACCGTCCTTATGCACCGAAAGCAGAGCAGTGGGATGCTGCGGTAGCCTATTGGAATACCTTACATTCCGATGCTGATGCCGAGTTTGACACGGTCGTGGTTTTACAAGGCGAAGAAATTGAGCCACAAGTGTCATGGGGTACTTCTCCAGAGATGGTGATTCCAGTATCTCAAGCCGTACCGACTTTGGCAGATGCTAAAGATGATGTACAACGCAATGACTGGACCCGTGCGTATCAATACATGGGCTTGCAAGCCGGTCAGGCATTGGCAGATATTCAATTGGATCGTGTGTTTATTGGTTCATGTACCAATTCACGTATTGAAGATATTCGTGCTGCGGCAGAAGTGGTGAAAGGTCGTAAAGTTGCTGCAACTATTAAACAAGCCATGGTGGTTCCAGGTTCTGGTTTAGTCAAGAAACAAGCCGAAGACGAAGGTTTGGATCAAGTCTTCCTTGAAGCTGGTTTTGAATGGCGTGAACCAGGTTGCTCAATGTGCTTGGCAATGAATGCGGATAAATTACAACCGGGTGAGCATTGTGCTTCAACCTCAAACCGTAACTTTGAAGGCCGTCAGGGCAATGGTGGTCGTACGCATTTGGTGAGTCCAGCAATGGCAGCCGCAGCGGCAATTGCAGGTCATTTCGTTGATGTACGATCATTTTAATTCGGGCTGGGGAGCAAAGACATGAAAAAATATACCGTTGAACAAGGTATTGTTGCACCATTAGACCGTGCCAATGTCGATACAGATTTAATTATTCCAAAACAGTTTTTGAAGTCGATTAAGCGCACTGGTTTTGGTGAAAACTTATTTGATGAATTACGCTATTTAGACGAAGGTTTTTTAGGTCAAGACAATTCTAAGCGTCCTAAAAATCCTGAGTTCGCATTGAATCAGCCGCGTTATCAAGGTGCGACAATTTTAATTTCTCGTGCCAACTTCGGTTGTGGTTCAAGCCGTGAACATGCGCCGTGGGCATTGGAAGAGTATGGTTTCCGTACCGTGATTGCGCCAAGCTATGCGGACATTTTCTTTAATAACAGCTTTAAAAATGGCATGTTACCGGTAATTTTGGCCGAAGAAATTGTCGATCAGCTTTTTAAAGAATGTGCGGCAACGGAAGGCTATCAGTTGACCATTGACCTTGAAGCACAAGAAGTGCGTACACCATCAGGTGGGGCATTTAAATTTGAAGTTGATCCGTTCCGTAAGCATTGTTTATTAAATGGTTTGGATGACATTGGTTTAACTTTACAGGCCCAAGATGATATTCGTGCCTATGAAGCCAAAACCAAACAGTCGCGTCCATGGGTTTTTCAAGAAATTCAGGGCTAAAGCGTGCAGATTAGGTCATGACAACACGGCCCAACTCTTGCTAACATCGGAGGCATAATCAAGATGATAAATGCTTTATTACGCAAGGTTGGGCTAGAAAGATGACGAAGGTTTTCGGTCGATGTGTAGTTGCAGGATTATTGTTGAGTGCACTGAGTGGTTGCCAATGGTTGGACAGTGCCCGCATTAAACAAGTGGAACATACCGAAAGCACACATGCCAATGCTTTAATTTATTGTTCAGGAACACATAATTGTGAGTTTGAGCGTCTAGGTGATGTCTTTATCATAGATTCAAAAACTCATCGCGTGACCACCGATGCAATTGATAAAGGCTTGGTACGCTTACAAGCGAAATCATTGAATCAACCGAATGCCTTGTATTTGTCTGCACCTGCAAAACAGCAGGAATTGGTCATTCGGTTTTATCCAATTTCGCCTGATCGAGCTGAAACTTTACATGTAATTCATGCATTTAAGGCCAAACAACGCTATACCTTTACAATGTATCGTGATCGAACCAGACAACATGTCAGTTTATTGAATGCGTCTGCGCCAGATCCATTGTGTGTAGATTTACAGCAAGAACAAAAAACAATTCGCCGCTTCTGTAGACCGTATGATCCTCAAACTGGATTGGGCGAGTTTGTAGAGCAAAAAATTAATCTCTAAACAGTCAGTGTACTGATCAAATAATGGAAGTTCTCATGTCTAAACAAATTTTGATTTTGGCGGGTGATGGTATTGGACCAGAAATTGTCAAAGCTGCCGAGCATGTACTTGACCGAGTCAATACAAAATTTAATTTAGGTTTAACATGGGAGCATGGTTTACTGGGCGGCGCGGCAATTGATGCGCATGGCGAACCCTACCCAGCAGTGACTGCGGAACAGGCGAAAAAAGCCGATGCGATTTTATTGGGTGCTGTCGGTGGTCCAAAATGGGATACGATTGAGCGTGCAATTCGCCCAGAACGCGGATTATTAAAAATCCGTAGCGAACTAAATCTATTCGCGAACTTGCGTCCTGCGATTCTCTATCCGCAATTGGCGGATGCTTCAAGCTTGAAACCTGAAATTGTGGCGGGTTTAGATATCTTAATCGTGCGTGAATTAACAGGTGGGATCTATTTTGGTCAGCCACGTGGTATCCGTGAACTCGAAAATGGTGAGAAGCAAGGCTTTAATACGGATGTTTATTCTGAATCAGAAATTAAGCGTATTGCCAAAGTCGCTTTTGAGATGGCTGGATTACGCGGTGGTAAAGTCTGTTCAGTGGATAAAGCCAACGTCCTTGAAGTCACCGAGCTTTGGAAGCAAACCGTTACTGCATTAAAAGAACAGCAATATCCTGAAATTAATTTGTCGCATATGTATGTCGATAATGCCGCGATGCAGTTGGTTCGTGCGCCGAAGCAGTTTGATGTGATTGTCACGGGCAACTTGTTTGGCGATATTTTGTCGGATGAGGCAGCGATGTTGACGGGTTCGATTGGTATGTTGCCTTCAGCCTCTTTAGATGAAAATGGCAAAGGCATGTATGAACCTTGTCATGGCTCTGCACCAGATATCGCGGGTCAAAATGTTGCGAATCCATTGGCCACCATTTTGTCGGTGGCAATGATGCTACGTTACACGTTCCGTGAAGAAGCGGCAGCTCAAGCCATTGAAGATGCAGTAGGTCAAGTACTGGATCAAGGTTTACGTACAGCGGATATTATGTCTGAAGGTATGAACAAGGTTGGGACTGTGGAAATGGGTCAAGCGGTTGTTGCTGCGCTCGCATAATGGTGTGACCACACGAAAAACGCAGCTCTAAGCTGCGTTTTTTTATGTATAAAAGGTTTTAGCACGTGCGTTGGCTCACCTGTACCGATATGGCAATGTCATTTTTCAGTTGGAAAACGATGTTACAGGCAAGATCGGTTGGATAGTGCTGCGTACTGTTGCTGGGAATGTATAACGGGGCTTCGCCCATACTGTTTGGCGCTTGAGGGATGGGAATATTGATTGAACGTGGAATACTATATAACAGCATGTGCTGATCTTGTTTCATCAGCTCTGCAGGAGCATAACCTAAGGCCTGTAAATCAAAGTTTTGCTTAATATAGGCACTGGATTGACCGATATAGCGTTGTAAATACTGTTCCAGTTGCACACTAGAAGTGGGCGTAGTAGCGCAAGCGGAGAGGAACAAGCAAAGACTGCATAGTAATAAGGAAATCAGCTTCATAGGAGATCCTATGCGGATGATGATTTTCTTATTATAGGCAAGTATAGCCGCGATGGTTGTAGAGTTGGATAAACGGTTTTATACAAAAATTTAGGCAACAAAAAAGCCACATCATGTGGCTTCATTTGCATTCACTAATTAGCGTGCACGGTACGTGATACGACCTTTAGTGAGGTCATAAGGGGTCATTTCTACCTTCACACTGTCGCCAGTTAAAATGCGGATATAGTGTTTACGCATTTTACCAGAAATGTGAGCAATTACTTCGTGACCGTTTTCTAAACGTACACGGAACATCGTATTAGGAAGCGTTTCGGTGACAACGCCTTCGAACTCAATGAGTTCCTCTTTATTGGCCATAGCCTACCTGATGATCAAATTGGAAAGGGGCAAATTATAGTCAATTTTTTAGAAAAAATCAAGAATCAAAGCCGTGCTTGCGTGCTGGCTGGCAGTAAATTAAGCGAACTGTCGGTTTCAAAAAATTCCAGAAAAATTTGACTATAGATGTTGTCAGTTTGGTCAATCGCAGTTAATCTAAATTATTGTTTTAGGTATAAATGAATAACATACAAGGAAGGTCATTGCGTGGGTCAGCTAACGGATGCATCGGTTGTACTGCGATTGGGCTATCAGGCGATTCGTCGTTCAGGATTACCAACCGAAGAAATTTTAACAAAAGCAGGGGTGGCTTTAAAACAAGTTCATGCCAATGATCGAACCCCATTAAATGCGCAATTTGCCTTTTGGGCTGCGGCAGAGGAAGTCAGCAAGGACCCAGATATTGGTTTACATTTAGGTGAACACTTGCCTTTATATCGAGGGCAGGTGATTGAGCATCTATTTGTCAGTAGTGAAAACTTTGGTGAAGGTTTAAAGCGTGCCTTAGCATATCAACGTCTAATCAGTGACGCTTTTCATGCTCGCTTGGTGATTGAAGATGACCGCTGTTATTTGACTAATGGCGAGCAGCCTTGGGCAGAAAATATCATCAATCGTCATTTTTCTGAATGTGCCATGTCTGGCATTTTGCGGTTTTTTAAATTCATTACTGAAGGGCGGTTTCAACCGCTGTACATTGATTTTAACTTTTCTCAAGGTGCCCCAGACGATGAGTACTTTCGCGTATTTGAGTGTCCAGTCAGTTTAGGGCAAAAAGAAACCCGTCTATATTTTGATCCGTCAATTTTAGCCTATCCATTATGGCAGGCAGAACCTGAACTATTACAATTACATGAGCAACTCGCGCTTGAGAAATTGCAGGAATTGGCACGCTATGACCTGGTGGGTGAAGTGCGTCGTGCAATAGGTTCAACGCTCGAAAGTGGGGAGACTACGCTGGAAACTGTTGCAGCGCATCTCAATATTACCCCACGTCGTCTGCGGACCCAATTGAGTGAAGCCAATACCAGTTTTCAGCAGATTCTTTCAGACTATCGCTGTCGCTTGGCAAAGAAATTGTTGGCAAATACCAATGAAAGTGTGGAGCGAATTGTTTATCTCACAGGCTTCTCTGAACCAAGTACTTTTTACCGCGCATTTAAGCGTTGGACCAATGAAACCCCGGTTGAATATCGGAAACGTAAACAGCGTTAGGCATTAAAGTCGATAAAAAACCTCCATTCGGGAGGTTTTTTATGTTGGCGCAGAGCAGTATTTGAAAACGCTTGATTTATTCAGGCATATTCAGCCAATGCGGTCCTAAAGCGACTTTAGGTAAATCGAACTGCGCTGGATAGTCGGCATGAATAAAATACAGACCATCGGGCGGTGCTGTCACTCCTGCGGCTTTACGGTCTTGTGCCGCAAAGATGTGGTCAATATGATCTACGTCATACATGCCTTGGCCAATTTCAAGCAAGCAGCCCATAATATTGCGCACCATATGATGTAAGAAGCCATCGGCTTGAATATCAAGCACTAAATACGCCCCATGTTGAATCAGGCGACAATGGCTGACATGGCGCACAGGCTGATTGGATTGGCAGGCCGCTGCACGAAAACTCTCGAAATTATGGGTGCCTTCAAATTTTTTCGCGGCTGCCATCATCTTGGCGACATCAAGAGCGCAATAGGTATGCGTCACTTGTTTATACAGCAACGCTGGGCGTTGTGGATGGTTATACACCACATAACGATAACGACGTGCCTGAGCTTTGAAACGGGCATGAAATTCATGATCCATTTCTTTAATCCATTGGATCGCGATATCTTTGGGGAGTTGGCTATTGGCTCCCATCAGCCAGCCACGTTCTGGACGGATGGCATTTGTATCGAAATGTGCCACCATATTGGTGGCATGAACCCCTGCGTCTGTCCGGCCTGCGCCATGCAGCATAATTGGCTCATTCGCAATTTTACTGAGCACTTTTTCTAGTGTTTCTTGCACACTGATGACACCAGCTTGCTGAGTTTGCCAGCCACGATAATGAACACCTGAAAATTCGATGCCGATGGCGAAACGTTGCATAGGGTTACTTACCTCAAATTAAACTGAAGCATGCCAATGTGCGAAACATTGCTCAGCTGTGTCGTATTTTAAATACATCTGTAATGCTTTGGCATATAAATCCGCATGACTGATACAGTCGCTGACCAAGACCCCAGCATCCTGAATCCAGCGACTGATGGCATAGCGCTGATCAAGCGTACCGAAGCAGACTTGTGTGGTGAGGATCACCAGACATCCTTGCTGACGTAATTGTTGCAACAACTCAATACAAGCGGCATTGACGGCCATATTGCCTGTACCAAAGCCTTGTAAAATCAGGAAGCGCGGAGGGCGTTGGGCGATCAACTGTAAATTTTGTAATTGTTGAGCTAAGTCAATCGGTTGTACCATGAGATTCAAGCAATTAAAGCCCTGCGCTTTCACCAGATCGTCATCACTCACAACATAAGCAGCAGGCTGTGCAAGTTCAACGTGGCTGTCCAGCCCTGCAAAGGCATCTAATTCAGTGGTATGTTGTTTTAATACACTACGACCGTGGAATAACTGCTGATGGAATGCCAAGTACACCCCGACAGGTTGGTTGTGTACAGCGTGTAAGGCAAAATTCAGATTATCAATCGCATCGGTAAATTCGCGTGTATCGCTTCCCTCTATATTGAGTAAAGGATACTGGCTGCCAGTCAGCACAACATGGGCCGATTGCCCAATAAATCTAGCGAGTATTGCACTGGCATAACTCAGTGTATCTGTACCATGAATAATCACGAAATGCTGGAATTGTTGTAATTGCAGGTGTTGTATAAATTGGATCAGTTGCAGCCAATCAGCAGCTGTACAGGCACTGCTATCCTTGATTACCGGAGCAACTAGGCATTCAATATTCAGGTCGAGGGGCAGTACTTTTTCCAGTTGAGGAATAAATTCAGCTGCTGGCATTGGGCTCAGCGGTTCTCCAACACAGCCAAAAGTTCCACCCATATAAATTAAAGCAATTTTTTTCATCATAAAAAAGCAGTCAAGTATGACTGCTTTATAGTAGAGGGAAATGCTTTAAGAAGCTATTTGATTCAGTAACTGTTGAGCTTGTTGCTGTTGTTCCGTTGAAAATTTATTCGATTTTTCAGCGAGCAGACGACGAGCCGCTTCATAAGCGCCTAACTGAATGTACTGTTGGGCTAAATCCAGATTAAGTGTAATTTCATTGACCTCACACAGCTCAGGGAAGGACTGCACTAAAGGATCTTGTAAATTTATCTCTGTTTGTGCGCTAGCTGGTGCAGATTCAGTCAGATCTTGTGTGATGGCCTGTTCAGTTGCCAGATTTGTTTGTTGCCGCTCGAGATCAAATGATATTGCTGGTGCAGCAATGTCTGGCTCAATCTGCGGTGCTGCTTGAGTCGATGTAGATGGCTCAAGATCAAATGAGAATTTAAATTCAGGTTGATCTTCAGTTTCAGACTTTTCCTCAGCGGCTGTAACGGCCGGTTCGGTTGTAGAAGCAGTGTTTGAAACTGGGTCCAGCGCGAATGAGAATTCCAGATCTTTCAACTCGGTCACTGCAGCTTCAGCTTCTGGTTTTGCCGTTGAGATTTCTTCAGCTTGTGGCTTTAACTCTAAACTGTCGGACGGAGAGCTTACAGTTTTTTCTTTTACGGCAGGTTCAGACGCGGGTTCAATCGTTTCAGAGCTAATGCTAAAGGATTTGAACTCTAAGGGTTTATCTTGTTCGAGCGTTTCTGGTTGGGCCTGATGGCTCGCTAGAGTCGGCTGTTTATCTTGAATCAGGGCATCAAAATCTAAACTGTTGTTTAGATTGGATTGAGGCGTAGCATTCAAAGATGCAGCGACAGGCTGATGTTCATTTGTTTCAGCTTGAAAAGCATGTTCTTTGTCATATTCAGCTTTTTTCTGTTCAGCCTGAGCTAGTGTCTCATCTAGCTCTAAAGAACGTAAATGATTGAAGAGTTGACCAATAGCAAATTCATCTTTTTGTTGAAGATGAACTTCGAGCAAGAGTAAATACAATTCATGTTGCGAATTATCTTTATTCAGGGCCTGATTAATCTGAGCTTCTGCGGCAAAAAAGTTGCGGTCACGAATCAGACCCTGAATTTGAGTGCGTAATTCATTATTGAGTACGGTTGCCTGTTTGTGCTCAATAACGGGCTCTTCTTCCACAACTTGTGCTTTTGCTGGGGTTTTCCGTTTGCTTGCAGGTGTTTTAGCTTTGTTGCGTGCCGCCGCCGTTTTTTTAGGTGCCGTGTCGGCTTCTTTACTTGCTTCGCGCTTTTTTAAAACAATTGCGACGACTAACAAAAGTACAAACGGAATCACATAAATCAGCATGTTTTACCCCTTATGAATCGAATGCAAATTTAAGACACTGATTCTAATATCAAAATTATATAACACTTTAGCTGTTTGGCTTTTTCTGTGCTTGTTGTGCTTTCAACTGTTGTTGCAATTGTGCAAGACGAGCATTTAATAATTGAATTCTTTGATCCTTTTGACGGAGTGCCAATTCCAGCTGGGTTACGTCTTTCTGTAATTTAACGGTTTTTTCTCGTGATGTCATAACTTTTAATGACAATTCATTTGATATTTGTTCGTTCTCAGCTTTCTGTTTGGCACTGCCATTGGTGGATTCTGGATTTTTTTCCGCTACGAGGCTCATTTCGGCTTGGTTAAGGCGGTATTTGGCTTTTCCAGACTGTTTTGCAGTTGTCGTCGTCGGGTTCACCACCTGTTTTTGCGGCTTGTTGGTGTTGGTCTGTAGGTTTAAGGTTGCCCCGCGACGCAAGCGATTAATATCGCCTTGAATAAAGGCATGGGTATTTTCAGTTTTAATTTGTTGCATCACTTCGCCAATGGGACGATTTTGCTCAGTAGCAACCCGTTGTGCAATTGCCCACAATGATTCGTTGTTTTGTACCACATGTTGATTGGACTGTGCAGGTTTAGCGGCTACTGGTGCAGGAGTGGACTTTGCCGTTTCAGCTGCAGGTGTTTTCGCGGCTTTTGCGGGAGCAGGAGCCGGTGCTTGGGCAGCATTAGCCGCAAGCTTCTCGGCCTCAACCCGTTTTTGATATTGCTGGACCAAAGGATCTGCCGATTGTGTACTTGCTGTCGTTGCAACATTAGTTGCTTGTTTGGTTACAGCGTTCGTTTTCACGTTTGTAGTTGTGGTCTGCTCGCTTGGAGCAGATGTATTGGCCACGCTTGACACCACAATCGGGGCATCATTTGTGCTTGGTCGTGCTTCGAGTTTTACAGGTTGGATTTGATTTTGAGCTGCAACCTTTTGATCCGGTATTGCAGGACTTTGCGCTGCCATGACGGGTGGCTGTAATTGGGTACTGGTTGGTAAATTTAGCGCAATATCCTTTTCACTCACAATCATGATTGGGCTGAGGACTGTTTCATTGGCCTTGGCATTGAACCTAGGTTTAGGCAAGGCATTACGCTGAATTGGTGTACGAATATGCTGTAAATGTACCGCATTGCCTTCTTGAATTCTGACCACAATATTCAGTTCAGATTCAGTCAATGGACGTGAGGACGTAATAGTAATGACCCCTTCACCGGAACTGCTTTGGCGTGAAAAGAAATTTAAATGACCAGGTGGCTGATGCATGACACCAAGCGAATTTAAATCTTCAGGCGTCGCTAAGCTGACCTGTACAGGAGCATCGGTTTTGGCATGATGGAACGGAATTTCTGCGTAAAGTAGTTCCCCAGGCGCAGACTGAATTTGTAATGGCTCTATGCTAATCGCATGAAGGTTCTGCGATGCAATAATGGCGAGAATAGCTATTTTTAATTTGTTATATACAGTCATCTTAGTTTTTGACTCTGGTCATATATCGCAACGAGAGAATTATACCTTACCGAGATGTGGAGGAATTGTAAATGGATAACATTCTAGTTACATAAAAAGCCGATCATATTTGATCGGCTTTTGTGTGAATAATTAAAAATACTTATGCATTTTTAAAATCAATCAGAATGCGGAGCATACGGCGTAACGGTTCTGCAGCACCCCAAAGCAGTTGGTCACCAACTGTGAATGCACCTAGGTATTCTTTACCCATGTTCAGTTTACGCAGGCGACCAACAGGCACAGTTAAAGTTCCTGTGACTGCAACTGGGGTAAGATCCGTCATCGATGCTTCACGGGTATTTGGAACTACTTTAGACCAATCGTTGGCGCTGGCAATGATATCTTCGATCTCATCAAGCGGAACATCTTTACGAAGCTTTAAAGTTAAGGCTTGTGAATGGCAACGCATGGCACCAATACGCACACAGTGGCCATCAATTGGAACGATCTGTTGATTACCTAAAATTTTGTTGGTTTCAACCTGACCTTTCCATTCTTCTTTCGATTGACCGCTTTCTAATTGCTTGTCGATGTACGGAATGAGGGAACCTGCTAAAGGCACACCAAAGTTAGCAGAAGGGAAGCCTTCGCCACGTTGTAGCGCTGCAATTTTACTGTCGATGTCCAAAATCGCAGATTTCGGGTCATCCAGTAAATCTTTGGTGTTGTTGTACAAGTAGCCCATACCGGTGATCAGTTCACGCATATTTTGCGCGCCTGCACCAGAAGCCGCTTGATAAGTCATGGATGTTGCCCATTCCACCAAATTGTTCTGGAATAGACCACCTAAGCCCATCAACATCAAGGAAACGGTACAGTTGCCGCCAACAAAGGTTTTAGTGCCTTTAACTAAACCGTCTTTGATCACATTCATGTTGACTGGATCAAGCACGATGATGGCTTCATCATCCATACGAAGCGTTGAAGCAGCATCAATCCAATAACCGTTCCAGCCTTCAGCTTTCAGCTTTGGAAAAACCTCAGAGGTATAGTCGCCACCTTGGCAGGTAATAATGACATCCATTTGCTTCAGACTGTTAATGTCTGATGCATCCATAAGTGCTGGGGCAGTCTTACCACCAAATGCAGGGGCTTCACCACCTGCATTACTGGTAGAAAAATAGAATGGCTCAAAGTGAGCAAAGTCATTCTCTTCAACCATACGTTGCATAAGGACGGAACCAACCATCCCGCGCCAACCGACCAGACCTACTTTCATGTCATTTTGCCTCGGTGCGTTAAAAAATTAAAAGGGGTTTGAGTGTATCAAAAGCGACCACAACTGCAAGCACTACATAAGTAAAACATCAATATAATTGAGAGAAATAACTTGTTTATGATACATACAAAATTGATAAAGTTCGGGAAAATCAATTCTGCGAACAGGATAAACCGAGAAAAACAAAATGATCTGGGTGGAAATCTTGGCGATGTTGGTGGTGGTCTTGACCTTTTGGTCACTGATTCCCCGAGATGAATGGTGGATTCGCGGTGCGGATTTTCCAAGGCTGCAAATTTTGGCCATCGGAATATTGGCTTTTATTTTATTGCTTTTCAGTCCAGCTGATTGGGATATGGCACGTGAGCTGAGTTTAGTGGCATTAATTGCCGCTCTGGCCTATCAGTTAAAAATGGTTCTGCCTTATACCTTTCTCTGGAAAAAACAGGTGCAAACGGTTTCTGCTGCGGACTTAAAACCCGATCGCCAAATTTCCCTGATCGTATCGAATGTGCTGACACAAAATACTCAATATCATTTATTGATTGAACAAATTTTAACATTGAAGCCCGATCTGGTACTCACTTTGGAAACCGATCAGTGCTGGCAACAGGCCCTAGAGGTGATTGAGGCGGAGTATCCCTATCGCGTCCCGATTCCATTAGATAATTTATACGGCATGCATTTGTACAGCCGTCTAAAATTATTAGAGCCCGAAGTAAAGTTTATTCTGAGTGATGAAATTCCCTCGATTCATACCACAGTGGTGCTGCCTTCAGGGCAGCCCGTGCAGTTGTATTGTCTGCATCCCAAACCGCCGAGTCCAACAGAAGCCAAAGATTCTACCTTACGTGATGCTGAGCTGTTGATTGTGGGAGATCAAATCAAAGAATTGGATCAAAGCTGCATTGTGATGGGGGATTTAAATGATGTGGCATGGTCGAGAACGACCCGACTGTTTCAGCGCATTAGTGGTTTATTGGATCCTCGCGTCGGGCGGCATTATGTCAATACCTTTCATGCCGACTATCCCTTTTTTCGCTGGTCTTTAGATCATGTCTTTCATAGCACAGACTTTGCGCTGATTAAAATGCAGCGTTTACCGCATATTGGTTCGGATCATTTCCCGATTTATGTGGAGTTACAGTCGGGGCGTAAATTTGAACAGCAGCAACAAGAGCTTGAGCAAACCGATGCCGATGAACAGGAAGCTCAGGCAGCCATTCAAGAGGGGATAGAAAAAGCGGAGCAAGAAGAAAAATGCGTGACCGATGAAATTGCGCAAGATTATAAAAAGTGAGAATTGGTCGGCAAATTCAAATCAAAATAGTGTACGAAATTGCTTACAAAGGTTTAGGTCTCTGACGAATGGTCGGATGAACAGATTTATCTTATTCTTATTTCATCAGCACACGGAACAGGGAATGGATAATCCCACTAAGGAAGACAACGCTGAAGGAAAACATCACGGAAATGATGGCAGGTTAGGATGACCGCACGATAAAACAAAAATGATGATTGAAAGCACAACCTCATATGCCCGAGTTTTGCAGGATGCAGAACTCGGGTTATGTGTTTTAGTCTAGCTGAAATTTATTTCATCATGATGACGATTGTAAAACCTGTTGATAGAGAGCCAAGGTTTGATCACACATATCTTGTAAGCTGAACTGCGTCACTGGGGCAACATGTTTAGGATGGTCAATATGTTGCTGAATTACTTGCATTAAGGTAGCTTGATCATCAACCGGAATGAGTCCTTCTGGATAGAGCTGAGATAAAATCTCGGCAACCCCTCCGCGATTCCAGCCGACCACAGGTGTGCCCACGGAGAGTGCCTCTAATGCGGTACGTCCAAAAGTTTCGGCTTGATTCGACAAGGAAAGAACCACATCACTATAGGCCAACCATTCGCGAATGTCTGAACGGTGACCGACAAAGGTGATGTGATGGTCTAAGCCCTTAGCTTGAATCGTCCGTTCCAGTTCATCCAGATAAGCCGCTTTTTTCGGATCTGCACCACCCACCACCACTGCATGTAAATACGGATAGTGATCTTGCAGTTGCTGAATGAGTTCAATTAAGGTCTCATGTCCTTTTAGGCGAGTAATCCGCCCCGGGAGACACAACAAAAATTTGTGCTCCAGTTGAGGATAGTCTTTTAAGGTATGCTGGATCCACTGTACCGAAGGTTGATAACCATGCGGAAAAGCTTTGGGATCAATACCACGATAAATCCGTACAATATCTTTAGGCGGACAATTTTTATAGTGATCGGTAATGTATTGCACCACACTATCTGAAACAGCAATGACCTTTTCTGCTTGGGTCATAATGGCGCTATAACGGTTAATAGAATAAAAGCCATGCACCGTGCTGATTAAGTGGGGACGATGTGCGGCAGGAATGCCTTTTAAGGCAAAATGAGTTAACCACGCGGGGACACGGGAACGGACATGTACGATGTCTGGGCGATGTTGCAGGATCAACTGTCTGAGTGGACGAATCTGCCATAAACTGGACAGTGACTTTTTGTGAATCGGCAAGGTTAAGTGAGTCGAACCTTCTGCTTCAAGCTGCGCCACCAGACGACCACCATTGGAAACCACCAGTGATGTATGCCCTTGACTGACTAAAGCTCTGGCAATTTCGAGCGTACCACGTTCAACACCACCACTATTGAGTTCAGGAAGAAGCTGCATCACTTTCATTGGATTTATCCTTATTTGAGAGGTTGCGCTGTTCAAGTTACCGAAAAACTAAAAACAGCGTGTGGTGTCGGAACCGAATTTACTCGCCAGTGACTTAGCTATTTGTAAATCTTTTCATAGCCTTCTGGGCGGGTTTTAAAGCGGCGGTGGAACCACATGTATTGGGTTGGTGCAATGCGCAATTGTCGCTCGATAATCTGATTAACTCGAGTTGCATCAGCGACTTCGTCTTCACTTGGCAAGTTTTCAACAGCGGGTTCAATCAATAAGTGATATTGAGGATTGGCAACATCGCCATGACGATAAAAATATAAAGGCACAGCCACGGCCTTCGAAATCTTTAACAGACGTCGATGTGCCGTGACGGTTGCAGCTGGAACCCCAAAGAAGGGGGCCATGACCCCTTGCTTTAAACCAAAATCTTGATCTGGGCTATACCAGATGGCATGTCCATTTTTTAAATTGCGAATTAAGCCACGCATGTCGTCATGGTCAATCTGATTTGCATAAATCGTGGCACGACAACGGTAGATCAGCATGTCTAACAAAGGATTGTTTTGCGGACGATAAACCACATCGGGTTCAAAATATTGTGCGCATAAATAACCACCGGCATCCAATAAAGTGGAGTGTGTCCCTAATAGCAATACACCTTTACCTGCGGCTTGTGCCGTTTGAATATGTTCTAAGCCTTCAATGCTGACGCGGTTTTTAAACCATTGCGGGCAATACCAAGCATTTAGCGTCTCAAATACCCCGAGCATCTGATCGACAAAAACTTGACGTGCATTGGCTTGAAGCTGTTCTGGACTCCACTCAGGAAAACACACTTCCAAATTACGCACGGTCGTCTTGCGGCGTGATTTCAGTTTGTTAAATGCAACATTGCCTAGAAAAGTGGCTAAACGGTGCTGTATGGCCCACGGTAAAATTGCCAGTATCATCAGAAATACAATGCCAAGCCAAATGCCCCAATATTGAGGCAGCAGAAAGGACCATTGAAATTCACCGGGCTGATAGTCTGGCTTATTACTCATAACTGATGAAAAGCTTAGAAAAGAAAGCCTTGAGTTTAGCATGAAGCGGAAATAATTGGACACCATTGGGCTGAAACTGGGGCAACTTGAGTGCTTGACGTGATTGTTGCTCTTAAGTGTTCAATTGAGCGAGTTTTTACAGGGCAAATCAGATTTAACAGAATGAAATAGCGAAGTGATCACTTCTGAGAGGTGAATCAGAAAATCACCCTAAAATTCAGTGTAAATGGCAAAAGATTTATGAAAAATTGGGTTCTGTTGTCTCTGCTGTGTAGACTGAAGTGCAAGGCGTTTATTTTATTCCAATCAGCAAAAATGATTATGCTGAATCAACCCTAGCGTACTAATGTTAAACTATTTGATATTGTTAAATCACTGTAGCGATTCATGAGAAATGAAGCACTTGATACCGCCAAAGCTGGACTAATTTTTTTAGTGGTGCTGGGGCATTTTCTGGAACGAATGATCGGGTGGTCGCAACCTGCGAGTCATTTAATTCTGGAAACCATTTATGCAATGCATATGCCTGCTTTTATTTTTATTTCCGGTATGTTGTATAAAGATAAAAACTGGTTGAAAAATATCATCTTCTTTGTTGCTTTATTTGTGCCTTTTCAATTGTTGTACTTGGCGTCTAATGCTTTGATGACTGGGCAGTGGCATTTTACCCTATTTGAACGACCATATTGGTTGATGTGGTATCTCATGGGCATGATGGCATGGACCTTATTCATGCATGTGTTTTATCGCAGTCAATACGTCTTATTGTGGGCAATATTAGTCGCGTTCGGAATTGGTTTATCGCCTTGGAATAATTATGCCTATTCGATTGGTCGAATTGGGGTGTTTTTACCTTTTTTTGTACTGGGATGTCGTTATGGGCAGCGCATATTAGAAGCGTTACAGCAGCAAAAGCATACGTTTTTGTTGGGAAGTGTGAGCCTTGGTATGATTATGCTCATTCTGTATTACACCCATCTCAGCCAGTTCTGGTGGTATGGCAGTTTAAGTTATATGCAACTTAAAGTAGACGTCTGGCAGGGCAGTCTGATTCGATTTGCCTGTATGCTGATGTCGAGTTGGGGCATTTTAACCCTTTTGACCTTATTTCAAGGTCTAGGCAGCCGATTTACGGAATTAGGAAAAAACACCTTGCCTGTATATTTATTACATGGTTTTGTGGTGATTTGGCTGGCGCACTGGATACAGTTGGATGCTCCAATTGCCATCAAAATTGGAGTTTGTGTGGTACTTTCGATCATGACCTGCTGGGTGTTGAGACAAAGTGTTTTTGATCAACTGTTGCGGAAACTATCGTTGTGGTTAGTCAAACCGAGCAGTAGACTTTGGCAAAAATAAAATAGATACGGTTGCGTCAGAACCGTTGATAATATTAGTTATTTTTTGAAAATTCGAATCTCCTCAAATGCCTGCCGAACAGGCATTTGAGGTATAAAGCATGGCTGAATTAATTGCCTTTGCTCAGATTTTCCAGTTCATCCCAGCGTTCCAGCTTTTCCAGCAAGAGCTCTTCAATTTCAGCCAAACGCTGTGAAGCCTTGGTTGCTGCTTCGGCATCGCTGACAAACCATGAACCATCTGCCAATTTATCTGAAAGTTGGCTTTGCTCAGTTTCTAAAGCCTCGATTTCTGCAGGCAAGCTATCCAGTTCACGTTGATCTTTATAGCTGAGTTTGACCTTTTTCGGTGCAGGCGTTGCTGCTGCTTCAGCTTTGGCTTGTGCTTTTTTCACGTCACTTTTTTGATCAACCACTTTCTGATCTGGGCGTTGTTCTAAGTAGTCTTGATAGCCACCAATATATTCATCGATGTTGCCTTTGCCGTCAAACACCCAAGTTGAAGTCACGACGTTGTCCATGAAGGCACGGTCATGCGAGATTAATAACAGGGTGCCTTTATATTCCGCCAACATTTCTTCTAAGAGTTCTAGCGTCACCATATCTAGATCGTTGGTAGGCTCATCCATCACAATTAAATTGGACGGTTTGAGTAACAGTTTAGCCAATAGAATACGATTTCTTTCACCACCAGAAAGGGCTTTGACAGGTGTACGCGCACGTTCAGGCGAGAACAAAAAGTCTTGTAAATAGCTGTAGATATGGCGACGATTACCATTTACATCGACAAAGTCAGAGCCTTCGGACACGTTTGCCATCACAGTTTTTTCAAGGTCAAGTGCATTACGTAATTGGTCAAAATAGGCAACCTCAAGCTGTGTCCCTGTTTTGACTGAACCGCCATGCTCAATTTCACCCAAAATGGCTTTAATTAAGGTGGTTTTTCCTACACCATTATCCCCAACTAGGCCGATGCGGTCTCCACGCATCACCAACGCAGAGAAATCCTTGATCAGTGCTTTGTCATTGTATGCGACACTGAGATGCTCAATATCAAACACCAGTTTGCCAGAGCGATTGGCATCTTGGGTGGCCATACTGACTTTGCCTTGTTGGAAACGACGTGCTTTGGATTCTTCACGAAGTGCTTTCAGGGCGCGAACACGACCTTCATTACGGGTACGACGTGCTTTAATCCCTTGGCGAATCCAAGCTTCTTCTTCAGCCAGTTTTTTATCAAATAAAGCATTTTGTTTTTCTTCGGCTTCCATTTGTTGCGCTTTAAGATCGAGGTAGCGCGAATAGTTGCCTTCGTAGCTACGCAAAGTACCACGATCTAGCTCGACAATACGGGTCGCAATACTGTCCACAAATGAACGGTCATGCGAGATAAACAACAACGTTAAATTGTTTTGGTCGAGCAAGAATTTCTCTAACCATTCAATGCTTTCAACATCTAAATGGTTGGTCGGCTCATCCAGCAATAATACGTCTGGTTGCGTCAATAAAGCGCGAGCCAACAGCACACGACGCTTACGTCCACCCGATAAATCTGCTAAATCAGCATTCGGATCCAGTCCCATCTTGCTTAAAATGGAATTAACTTTATTTTCTAAAGCCCAGCCATCTAGCAAATCCAATTTGTGTTGCAAATTGCCCATGCGATCGCAAGCTTCCATATCACCTAAGATGCAGGCATCACTGGCTTCGTGGTATGCTTTAAGCACGATGGCTGCTTCGCCCGCACCATCGGCGACGATATCGGCCACTTTGCCAGAATCCATAGGAACGTCTTGTGCCAACATGGATACGGTTAAGCCATTTTGAATGGATACTTCGCCGGCATCGGGCAATAAACTACCTTCAATCAGTTTAAGTAGCGTAGACTTACCTTCACCATTACGGCCAATCAAACACACTCGTTCGCCACGTTCTAGGTTAAAATTCGCGCCGTCGAGCAAGGCAGGTCCACCAAATGCAAGCTGGACGTCCCTTAAAGTAATATAGGCCATAATGTTTCCTGAAATCTCAAATGAGGACTTTAAATGACTAAACAAAAAAATCTAGATAATCAGGCGTCATTTTCCGCACCCATTGAAGATTTGCAAGTCCGAATTGCATTTTTGGATGATTTAGTTGATCAGCTGAATGATCAGGTGGCACGCCAAAATCTCGAAATCGCTGATTTAAAGAAACAAATGCAGTTATTGTATCAGCGGGTAGAGTCGGCTGATATATCGGAAGGCATTGAAGCTTTTGATCCTTTAGCCAATGTGCCTCCGCATTATTAATCTTGTCGGCAGCATGAAGATGTCTCTGTTCATGAGCCTGATTTCAAATGAGGGAACGCCGGGCGAGGCTTGACCTTTTGTCCGCTTCCCGTTCTAATGCACGCTCTTTGCTTATCTCTCATGACTGTAAATTTATGTCTGCTAAAGCGGTTTTGTTCGATCTAGAAAATAATATGCCAACGGCAAAGATGTTACGCGATCTCGTGGAGCATTATCCCACCTTGTATTTGTTTAACTGTAAAGGTCAGTTTACATATTCGTTGGAAGATCTAACCGAATTTGCAACTTGGGTGAGCAGTGGTCAAGTGGTGATTTTAGAGACTGCACAAGCCAAAGAGAAAGAGTTTGAATATGCCGTTTTAGTGGGGCAACTGATTGCTTTACTGGAACCAGATACCCATGTGGAAGTGATTTCTGCGGCAAAAAGCAGTGTGCTATTAATTGAGTTAATGCAAAGTTCATCTTTGAGTTGCAGCTTAATTCAAATTCAAGATGCGGCGGAAATCAGCAAACCCAAATATAAAATTCCAAGTCTGGATGTCATTCAAAGTAAACCGTATTTGAAAATGGTCAAGCAGTACTGTGATGCCTTGGCCAAAATGTCGGGTAAACCAAATACCGTCGATTCATTAAAAAATTCAGTGATGAATATTTTGCATGTGGTGCCTGAAAAAGCGCAGCACGTGGTCGGCATGTTGATTAATCTGAAAATCGTCAAACGTTATGATGAACAGATTAATTTTCGTAAAAAAGTCTTAAAACAATGGGCACAACTGCATTTGGCGCAAGATCAGGCTGAATTGGAGACGTCTCTCAATCTTGATCAAGCGGTAGAGCAATTGCAGACTGCGGCTGAGCAATCCTGTTCAGCGCTAGAGACTCAACATGCACAAGAGGCCTTATTTAAGGACTTTGGAAAAATTGATCCTGTGCAGCTTCAGGTCGCCAAAAAACTGCGCGAACTGAAAAATGATAAGCCTAAAGACATCTATGCCTTACGCGATTTACTGGAACAAATGTTTCCCAAAGCAGATATCCGTTTGTTGCTCAAAGAGTTGATTGAGAAGGGATATATTTACTGGAATGGGCATGAAGTCTTATATAGTCATGAAATGTTCCTGAATTAATTTCGTCGTTGTAACTTGCGTTTTATATTGTGCTTATGCAAATCTAATAAAAGATAAATAAGGTTTTGTTATGGAACATACAGGCATTTGGGTTGCTGTGGTCATTGTGGTTTTTGTGCTGGGATCAATTTTTGGTCTCCGTGTCAGTCCGCGTGAAAAGGCTTTGGGCTTAATGCGCGAAAAAGCACGCAAAATGGGTCTACACCCACGTTTAGTGGCAGCTCCCGATTGGACCAAAATTCCCAAAGCATCTTCAGATCGTGCCAGTATGGTTGCATACTATAGCGTACTGATTCCCGATGCGCGTTTGCCGCTCATGCGTGCCCGTGTTGAAGATCAGCAACTTAAGCTCGTGCATGGTGATGAAAAATTTAATAATTTTCCAATTGCATTAAAGGGCATTTATGCTATTGATATGCAGGCAAACTGTGTAGGACTCTATTGGGATGAAGAAGCTGATTTAAAAGCAACCCAATTAGAAGACATCAAAGCATATTTACATTCTTTGGCTGAACTTTAATTTTTAGATTCACTGAAATAGGAAAAACGGTTAACTATGGCGAATGCTCCTCGATCCACATCCAAAAGCACTACAGCAAAATCTTCTGATGCTGGGAATAAGCGTGCCTTAGTGATTGTGGAGTCGCCTGCAAAAGCGAAAACAATCAACAAATATCTCGGTTCAAATTACATTGTGAAATCCTCTGTAGGTCATGTACGTGACTTGCCGACGGGTGGCTCTGGTAAAAGTACAGATAAGAAAGCGGCAGCGACCCGAACCAAATTGACCGAAGCACAAAAAGCTGAAAAAGCGCAACAGGCTTTGGTCAATCGGATGGGGGTCGATCCTGAACATGACTGGAAAGCGCATTATGAAGTGCTGCCTGGTAAAGAAAATGTGGTTGCTGAATTAAAAAAACTGGCTTCGCAAGTCGACGAAGTTTACCTCGCAACGGACTTGGACCGTGAAGGGGAAGCAATTGCATGGCATTTAAAAGAAGTGATTGGTGGTGATGATTCGCGCTATCAACGTGTGGTGTTTAACGAAATTACCAAAAATGCCATTCAAGAAGCCTTTAAGCATCCTGCACGTTTAGATACCAATAAAGTCAATGCACAACAGGCGCGTCGTTTTCTGGACCGTGTCGTTGGTTTCATGATTTCACCATTACTCTGGGAAAAAATTGCCCGTGGTTTATCTGCAGGACGGGTACAGTCGGTTGCAGTCAAACTGGTGGTAGAGCGTGAACGTGAAATTCGTGCCTTTATTCCTGAAGAGTACTGGCAAGTCTTTGCGGATACCAAATCTTCGAGCGATGAGATTCGTTTAGAGGCGGTGAAGCAAGCCGGTAAAACACTGAAATTACGCAATAAAGCCGAAACTGATGCTTTATTGAAAATTTTAAAAGATGCCGATTACACAGTTTCAGCACGTGAAGATAAACCGACTAAGGTCAATCCAAGCGCACCGTATATCACGTCGACCTTACAACAAGCTGCCAGTACCCGTTTAGGTTTCTCGGTCAAGAAAACCATGATGTTGGCGCAGCGTTTGTATGAAGCCGGTTTTATTACCTATATGCGTACCGACTCAACGTTCTTGAGTGATGATGCCGTGAATATGGTGCGTCAGCATATTGAGTCAGAGTTTGGTGCCAAATATTTACCTGCCAAGCCGAATCGTTATGGCAATAAAGCAGGTGCACAAGAAGCGCATGAAGCCATTCGTCCATCCAATGTTGGCTTAAAAGGCGATAGTTTGGTGGGTGTAGAGCGTGATGCTCAGCGTTTATATGACTTAATCTGGCGTCAATTTGTGGCCTGTCAGATGACGCCAGCGGAATACTTATCTTCTACAATTTTAGTCGATGCCAATGGCGTAGAGCTAAAGGCCAAAGGTCGTACCTTGGTGTTTGATGGCTTTACCAAAGTTCGCGGTCAAAACAAATCCGATGATGATGTCTTGTTACCTGCGGTAAAAGTGGGCGAAGTCCTGAATCTGGAAAAACTCGATCCATCACAACATTTTACCAAGCCGCCTGCGCGTTTTACCGAAGCTTCGTTGGTGAAAGAATTGGAAAAGCGGGGTATTGGTCGTCCATCAACATATGCTGCGATTATTTCGACCATTCAAGATCGTGGTTATGTAAAACTGGAAAATCGTCGTCTTTTTGCTGAAAAGATGGGGGAGATCGTCACAGATCGTTTGGATGAAAGTTTCAATAACCTGATGAACTATGACTTTACGGCTGATCTTGAAGGTCAGTTGGATAAAGTTGCAGAAGGTGAGCGCAACTGGAAAGACTTGCTAGACAGTTTCTATGGTGATTTCAAAAAGCGTTTAACCACGGCTCAGGGCGATAGTGGCATGCGTCGCAATCAACCTGTTGAAGTGGGAGAGGTGCATTGCCCTGAATGTTCACGTCCTATGCAGATTCGTACAGGAACGACGGGTGTGTTCTTGGGCTGTTCAGGTTATAACCTGCCGCCTAAAGAGCGTTGTAAAGGCACCTTGAACTTGACGCCTGTTGAATCTCTTGCGGCCCTGTCTGATGATGATGCGGCTGAAACAGCGGACTTGATGTCGAAAAAGCGTTGCCCAATTTGCGCAACTGCCATGGACAGTTATGTGATTGATGGTGGTCGTAAACTACATGTTTGCGGTAATAATCCAGATTGCGCTGGTTTTGAACTGGAAGAAGGCGAGTTCAAAATTAAAGGGTATGACGGTCCAACCATTCCATGTGACAAGTGCGATGGTGAAATGCAGTTAAAGACGGGTCGTTTTGGTCCTTATTTTGCCTGCACCAGCTGTGATAATACGCGTAAAGTATTGAAGAGCGGTCAGCCGGCACCACCGCGGGTTGATCCAATTAAAATGGAACATTTGCGCTCGACCAAGCATGATGACTTCTTCGTCTTACGTGATGGTGCTGCAGGTCTATTTTTGGCTGCAAGCAAGTTCCCGAAAATTCGTGAAACGCGTGCCCCGAAAGTGTCTGAGCTACGTTCCGTTGCCGAGCAGCTTGATCCAAAGTATCAATTTATTTTGCAAGCCCCTGATGTTGATCCAGAAGGAAATCCAACTTTGGTGAAATTTAGCCGTAAAAACCAAGCACAGTATATTGGTTCGGAAACGGCTGAAGGTAAGCAAACCAAATGGTCACTGGTGTTCCAAGATGGCAAGTGGGTTGAAGCTTAAAGTCTTAAATGATTGATTATAAATGCTCACTTCGGTGGGCATTTTTTATGTCACAATAAATCATATAAAAACGTAAAAAATATTTTTTTTGGGGGAACTGTGGACATTCAAACGAAAAAGTTTGCTGTATTAATTGATGCCGATAATTCATCAATTGGCGCCATTTCATCGGTTTTAGAAGAAGTCGCTAAATATGGGATTGCGAGTGTAAAGCGGGTTTATGGTGACTGGAGTAGTGACACACTGAAGAAATGGAGAGATGTTTTATTGCCTCATGCAATTACGCCCGTTCAGCAGTTTGCCTACACAAAAGGTAAAGATGCGACGGATATGATTTTAATTATTGATGCAATGGATTTGCTGTATGCAGGAGCATTAGATGGCTTTTGTATTGTATCCAGTGATAGTGACTTTACTCCTTTAGCATCGCGTATTCGTGAAAATGGATTAAGTGTTTATGGATTTGGTAAAAAATCCACGCCAGAAGCTTTTAAAAAGGCTTGTGATAAATTTATTTCAGTAGAGAATCTTATTATTGAGGAAAAAGAAGATATTAAGCAAAGTGATGAATTGAAAAAAGAAATTAATAAAGAAACAATTAAAATAGTTACTCTTGAGCGAGAAAATATTAAACAACAAATAGATAAAGCAACGCTAAATCTTATTTATAAGGCGGTTAAAGAAAACTCTGATGAGCGTGGGTGGGCTTATTTAGGCACTATAGGAACTTATATTTCTACTGTTAAACCTGATTTCGATACCCGTAATTATGGCTATGATAAGTTATCTGGATTAATAAAAGGATTAGGGCTATTTGAAACCAGAATGCAAGGTAGTCAAATGTATCTGAGAAAAAGCAGTTTCAGCTCATTTATTAAACTAGTACAGAAGGCAATTAGTCAACAATCAGAAGTAAATGATTGGGTACATATTCAAGAAGTAATTAATTTTTTAAAAAAGTCTGATTTGAATATAAAAAATTATGAAGAAGCTATTGATTCAATTCATCAGGGATGGATTGAAGTTAAGATTGTAAATGAATCTAAGTTCATTCGAACAAATAAGGTCATGCCGTGATAACCAACATGCAATTGGTATTTAGATAAGAGGATACGGTATGTGGAAAAAAATAAGAATTTTATGCTTATTGCTGATTTTATTGATTGTGGCGGTAAACGCATGGCGTGATCAAAATCAAAATTGGAATAAGCCGATTATCGTGTTACTACATCCGATTAATGCGGATGGTCAGGCAAGCACGCAACACTATATTCAACAATTATCTCTACACGATCTTGCTGATGTACAGCCTTATTTACAGCAGATGTCAGCACAGTATCGTGGACAACCCATTCAGTTGTATTTAAATTTTGGACGGGCACTGAGTCAAAAACCACCCAAAGTGCCTGAACAGGCCAACATGTTGGACATTATATGGTGGAGCCTTAAATTTCGTTTTTATGACTGGCAACAGCATAAACGTAGTGATGGTGCTTCGGCAGTGACGCTGTATTTAAATTATTACGATCCTCAATTTACAAATGAGTTAAAACACTCTACTGCCTTAGAAAAAGGGCGGATTGGTTCGGTCAATCTTTATGCCAGTAAAAAGCAAAATGGGCAGAATCAGATCGTTTTGGTTCATGAGCTGTTACATGCCTTTGGTGCTTCGGACAAATACGATATTGCGACAGGACAGCCCCTGTATCCGCAAGGTTATGCTTATCCAATGCAGCAGCCGTTATTCCCGCAGGCTAAAGCGGAGTTAATGGCCGGGCATATTCCTGTATCGGCACAAAGCAGCAAAATGCCTGAAGCATTACAAGACACATTGATTAATCAAATTACCGCACTAGAAATTGGTTGGATAAAATAAGCTGGGTATAACTTCAGTTTTATCCACAGTTCTTTACTTTGCTGTGGATAAAAAAGATGCAGATTGGTAACAGACAGGTCATTTAAAATCGATAATAATCATGGTCATCCATCACAAAAAAATTGAGAAAAAATATGAAAACTGTGGGTAATGATCTGGTTCGACATCAATTACATGAAAACCGTAAATGGTACTTGGCACTCGGCATTCTGTTGACCGTGTTTGGCTTTATTTTGTTGGCGGCTTTGCCATTTGCGACCCTGTCAGCGGTTTATTTGTTTGGTATTTTAATGATGATCGGTGGGGTACTACACTTGGTCGCGGCATTTAAAATCTTTGAGGGGGGATATCGTTGGCTATGGGCCGCATTTGCGATTTTTTATCTGATTGCGGGTTATTATGCCTTTACCACGCCTGTCAAAACGGCCATTGTATTAACCAGTTTCTTGGCCATTTTCTTGGTGATTGCGGGGATTGTGCGGAGTATAAATGCCTTTATGCTAAAACCTTTGGCAGGCTGGGGCTGGACGCTTTTTTCAGGGGTGCTCACCTTCATTACAGGGGTGGTGATCTTAATGTCTCCGACTGCGCCATTTTGGGTGTTGGGCATGTTCCTCGCTGTGGATATTCTATTTCAAGGCATCAATTATTTAACCTTAGCCTCATATATCAAGCACGAAGTTCCTAAAAGTTCGGCAGACTTATAGGGGAAGATAGCCTTAGAGTCACCGAAAAAAGAGTGCTATGTGCGCTCTTTTTTATTGCGTATGATGCAAGAATACTCCAGTTATTCTTCATACACTTATGCCTAAAACTTTTGTGCTTGCTCCAGATTCCTTTAAAGAAAGTATGACCGCTCAACAAGCCTGTCAAGCTATGCAACGTGGTATTCAGCGTGTATATCCAGATGCGGTGTGTGTTCAGGTTCCAATGGCAGATGGCGGTGAGGGCACGGTCGATGCTTTGGTCGCGGCAGTACACGGTAGGAAAGTACCTTGCATGGTTTCTGGCCCTCTGGTCGAACAGCAGATCACTAGCTATTGGGGATTGCTGGATGAAGGTAAAACCGCAGTGATTGAAATGGCCAAAGCCAATGGAATTCATCTCCTGGAACCCTCTAAACGCAATCCTGCATTGACGTCGACCTATGGAACTGGGCAGATGATCCAACAAGCATTGGATCGAGGGGTGACTCAAATCATCATTGGGCTAGGTGGCAGTGTGACCAACGATGCGGGTATGGGTATGGCACAGGCATTAGGGGTGCGATTTTTAGATGGCGACGGGAACGATGTTGCTCAAGGGGGTGGGCAGTTGCATCGGGTTGTTCAGATTGATGTGTCACAACGTGATCCACGCTTAGAGCAGGTTGAGATCGTGATTGCGAGTGATGTCAATAATCCACTTTGCGGGGAAAATGGTGCCTCTCAGGTCTTTGGAGCACAGAAAGGGGCAACACCAGCCATGGTGCATCAATTGGATCACAATCTGGCGCATTTTGCCGATGTGGTGAAAGCTCAATTGCAGCTCGATTATGCCGATGTTGCTGGCGCAGGTGCGGCAGGTGGCTTGGGCTATGGCTTGATGGTGTTCACGGGGGCAAAAATCTGTTCTGGGGTGGAAATGGTGATTCAGTATACACAACTGGCCCAGCATATTGCTCATGCCGATTATGTTTTTACCGGCGAAGGAGGGATCGATTTTCAAACCAAATTGGGTAAAACGCCCTATGGCGTGGCGCAAGTGGCAAAGCAATTTAATAAGCCTGTGATTGCCTTTGCTGGAGCAATTGGTGATCGCGTTGATGAATTATATGCCGAAGGTTTTACTGCCATTTTTGGAATTGTGGATGCTGCGTGCGATTTACCTACAGCCTTAAAAAATGGTCAAAATAATTTGGAACGAAGCTGTGAGAATGTGGCACGGCTTTTATCCTTACAGCCATGTCTTGAAACTTAAAGGATTAGCTTAGGTACGCGATAAAAAGCAAAATCGGCATTTTAGAGGGGATTTTGTTAAACTAGGCATCGATCTAGCACGATGAGCCATTATGAGTTTAGCCAGCCTAATTGATGAATTAAATCCACAACAAAAGCAAGCAGCCACGACAGCGTCACAACATAGTCTGGTGCTGGCAGGGGCAGGCTGTGGTAAGACCAAAACCATTGTGGCGCGTGCGGCCTATTTGATTGATCAGGGGGTGCCTGCCAATCAAATTCAAATCCTCACCTTTACGCGTCGTGCAGCCAGTGAAATTGTGGCGCGGGTAGAACTGGCTTTGGGTGAGCAAGCCAAAGGGCTGCGTGCATCGACTTTTCATACCTTTTGTATGTATCTGTTGCGCCGCGTACCGAAAGCCTTTGGATTAGAACAATTCTCGATTATTGATCGGGATGACCAGTTGATGATGTTTCGACTGATTCGGGGTAAAGACGACAAGAAAAATCCCAATCAATTGCCTAAGCCACAAGAGCTATGCGATCTCTATTCTTTTGCACGTAATACTCGTCAGAAATTGAGCGAGGCTTTAGAAAAACAGCATCCTGAGCATTTGGTGTTTAAAGATCAAATCGCTGCAATCATGCAAGAATATGAAAGCCGCAAGCGTGCCCGCAGCTTTTTGGACTATGATGATATTTTAGCCATTGTTGCTTCGGCGCTCGATCAGTCAGAAGGCTTGGTGGATTATGTGGCCTCGATTTGCCAGCATATGCTGGTGGATGAAATGCAGGATACCAATCCCTTACAGTGGGCACTACTCGATCCCTTAAAAGACAAAGTTAGCCTGTTCTGCGTCGGAGATGATGCCCAGTCGATTTATGGGTTTCGTGGTGCCGATTTTGAAAATATTCACCATTTTAAAGAACGCGTACCTGATGCAGTGGTCTATAAACTGGAGCAGAACTATCGTTCTACCCAAGAAATTTTAGATTTATCCAATTGGTTGCTGGATCAGTCTGAAATTCATTATGACAAACGTTTGGATGCATATCGGGGGGAGGGAATTAAGCCCCGGATGCATATTTTTCCGAATGAATTTGATGAAGCCAAATGGATCGCCATAGACATTAAAGAGCGCCATTACTTGCAGGGGCATCCGTGGTCAGATCATATGGTTTTGGTGCGTTCTAGCTTTGCTGCACGGCATATCGAGGCGGCTTGTATTGCAGCGAATGTCCCGTACCGTTTTATTGGTGGCATGAAGTTGCTGGAAACGGCTCATGTGAAAGATTTACTGAGTCTGTTACGCGTGATTGCCAATCCGCTGGATGATATTGCCTGGATGCGCTTTCTTACCTTGTGGAATGGTGTTGGTGATGTCGGTGCGAGCCGTTTAGCACAGCAATTGTTACTGGAACCTGAGTTCGAGGTAATGTTTACGAAGCTGGAACAGTTTGGGCGTATTCCAGCAGACGTCTTGTTGATCATGAAACAAATGACGGTGCTGAAACAAGAAGTACAAGCCTGTGTCAGTTTGGGGATTCAGGCGATTGAAGCTCAACTGGCGGAAAATTATAAAAAAGACTGGAATCGTCGCCAAGGTGATTTTGAACTGGTGAAGCAGTTGGCTGCCAAACATGCTCAATTAAGCGAATTTCTTGAGGAATATGTGCTTGATCCTGTGTCGATTTCTGAAATTGAACGTCAGTCTGATCGTGATGTGGTGACCCTGATTACCATCCATTCTGCCAAGGGGACGGAGCAAAAGGTATGTTATGTAGCGAATGTCACGCCAGGGCAGTATCCACATGCGCGAGCGCAGGGGAATTTTGATGAGGTTGAGGAAGAGCGTCGAGTGCTGTATGTTGCAATGACTCGTGCGAAAAATGAGCTGATTTTAACGAAGCAGAACTTAAATCTGTGGGCGCGCGATGTGATTGATGAACAAGGGCGTACTGTTGAAAGTTATTTCCTGAATGATTTGACGCGAAATTTATGTACGCTAGAAACGCATCATAAAACCCGTCAGCAGACGGTGAAAAGTGCTTTAATTGAACGTCAGTCAATTGATTTAGATTTTGGGATCAATCTCGATTAAACTATCGCTATTGCGAAGCTTGAAAGCCAATTCCATTCTGCTTTTTGAGTATTTGCCTATTTTAAGGTTTAAAGATGAAAATTTTAGTTCGTAATTTAGAACGTACTGTCACAGAAGATGAATTACTGAAGCTGTTTCAGCAATACGGTACAGTCGACACTTGTCAGTTGGTGTTGGATGCCGAAACCGGTAAATCCAAAGGTTTTGCTTTTGTGGAAATGCCACATGGCCGTGAAGCGGTAAAAGCGATTAAAGGTTTAAATACCTTGCGTTTACATGGCACTGGTATTCGGGTCAAGCAAGCTGAAGACAAGCCACAGGCTTAAATTAAAAGGAGCAATAATTGCTCCTTTTTTTTGATAAAAATTATAAAAACTCTGATTCAGCCTAATCTAGGTCGGCACCTGCGAGTAAATATATTGTTCAAGGTAGACAAGTATTGGAAATTCGCTCTAGGCGATCAGTACAACGCAAGGATTTACTGATGCTCGAAGCCGAGGCATTATTGGGATCGCCACGGCATTATAGAGGTAGCTTGCGTTGTTGCGTTCGTTGATGATCATTCGCTTCATATTCAGAAAATCCTGAAATTGATTTCGGCCAAGCTTTCTATTGAGGACACGCTATTACGCTTGGGTCATTGAAAATGTCAGACCAATACACCCCCAATAAAAACTGTGACTCGCCCTAAAATATCTTGGATAGAACAGGAACAGATGTAATTTTTTTATTGTGCATCGAATTGAATTGAGTTTAATCTTAGAGCTGTTACAAAATGCCCAAAAAATAGGAAATCCGTATGTCCCGTGTTGCTCGCTTCCATGCCGACCGTACCAATCAGAAATTATATTTTGCACGTTTGTCGTGCCAACAAGCAGAGCAAATCGATCATATTCAACAAGCACAGGCCTATCGTGAGGCAGCAGTTTTTCATCTGCATGGTGCGGTACTGGCTTTCTTGCAGGAGCTGGTGCGTTATTACCGTTTAAATGACTTTCAGCCGACTTTAAAGTCCATTGAGGAACTGATGGCGGCCAAAGGTCAGGTTTCACCAGAAGTTACGGTGATGCAGCAACTTGCTAAAGATGGCTTTATTGCGGAATTAAAGCGTGCCTATCGGATGTGCCAGTACGCACCTGAGCCAACTGCGCCAGAACCAGAAGATGAAACCTCATCTAACTTGATTATTAAAGTGACGCAAACTCCGCAGGCGTGGTTACCTGATACGAAAATTTTACGTGAGTGGCATCGTGATCTGACTCAGCTGATTGATGGTTTCCGCAATGAAATGGTGGAGTTTTAAGTAAATCAAGGCAAATGCTTGAAGTTTAGATTTTTGACCCGATATTAATAATCTAAGCAATGCAAAGTGCAACGGCCTTTGCCACCATGTTGAACATGGAGGAAGATATGTCTATAGAGCAATTGAAAGAGTTATTCGGGAATCAGGAAGCGGTTTTAGAGTTAGTTCAACTTGAAGGTGGTGAGTTGGCATTGCGTAACGCAGGCTCAGAGAAAGAACCTCTGGTGAAAATTCAGTTTAACGATGAAGTAAAAGCCTTGTTGGGTGATCAGACCGCCGTGATTGCACAGCACATGATTCAGGCGGCATTGTTTGGCTTGCTTGAAAAACAAGTGAATGAATGGCAAGCCGAGGTTGTGGACGAAAAACCACAGTTTATGAGCTAAGCTGTTTTAGCCCAAAAAGCGCACATGAAGTGCGCTTTTTTATGTCTGAGAATTAATGACTCGGGGATTGATGGTGAGCCAGTTCAATTTGATTAAGAATATGATTGCTCATATTTTTCGCCATTTCCTCTTTGGCTAAATACACTTCGCCAAGGTTTTCCTTGCGAATGACTTCAGCCTCTTCTTTACTTTCGGCACAAATCAAGACCTGTATTTGAGGGTTTAAGGTTTTGGCAATATCGACAATTTTATGGATGTCGATAATATCCATCGGAGACAGCACCAAAAGTCGGGCATGCTGAATATGGGCCTGAATCAGTACCCCAGGTTCAGTTGCCACCCCTGATACCGCAGCAATGCCTTTTTCACGTAGATTCTCGACAATATCGCGGTTTTCTTCAGCAATGACCACCTTAATTTCTTTCGCCATCAGACTTTTGGTAATACGACGACCGACTTCACCATGACCGACAATCACAATTTGGTCACGTAAATAATCTTGCGAGACTTCATCTGGCAGCATCGCCAAGGGGTCACTGCTTCGCTCTAATAAGCGCGCCAGTGAAGAACGTTCACGAATCCAGTTTTGAATCGGTTCAATCGCAGCAAAAATAAAGGAGTTTAGGGTGATGGAAATCAGCGCACCCGCCAAAATCAAGTTTTGACCTTCTAATGACAAGAGCTTTAAGGACACACCCAGTGTGGCCAGAATAAAGGAGAACTCGCCAATCTGTGCCAGACTCGCACCGACGGTGAGGGCTGTATTGATGGGGTAACGAAAGAATAAGACCAATGCCATGGCGGCAATGGTCTTACCAATCATGATAATGCCAACGACGGCCAAAACGTGTTCAGGTTCTTCCCATAAAATACGTGGGTCGAACAGCATGCCTACCGAGACAAAGAACAAGATGGCGAAAATTTCGCGTAAAGGCAGAGTTTCTTCTTCAGCGCGATGACTAAAGTCCGATTCTTTCACCACCATCCCTGCAAAGAAGGCACCGAGCGCCATAGAGACACCAAAGACCTTATAGGCACCAAATGCAATCGAGACGGCAGCAGCGACAACGGTTAAGGTAAACAGCTCACGGGAACCCAAGCGCGCAACAAACTGCATAATCAGTGGCACGAGACGTTTGCCAATGATCAACATAAAGGCAATAAAGCCTGCGACTTTTAATAAGGTTAAGCCGAGGGTCAGCCAGATATTGTCCTGGCCAGCATGCCCTGAGATAGATTCTCCGCCCAGTAACATCGCTGTTGCAGGTAGGAGCACCAAAACCAGCACCATGACCAGATCTTCAACCAACAGCCAGCCAACCGCAATTTTGCCGTTAATTGAGTTGAGGAGGCCTTGATCGGCTAAGGCTTTGAGTAAGACCACTGTACTTGCACAAGATAAGCTCAGGCCAAAGACCAAAGCGGAACCAAAACTCCATCCCCAGAGCATGGAAAGTCCGATACCCAGCAAGGTCGCCACCGCAATTTGTAAGATGGCGCCAGGAAGGGCAATTCTTCGGACTTGTAAGAGGTCGTTTAGGGAAAAGTGCATGCCGACCCCGAACATCAGGAACATGACCCCAAGTTCGGCCAGCTGATTGGCCAGTTGAATATCACCCACAATACCCGGAGTGTTCGGGCTAATAATTATGCCTGCAATTAAATACCCGATGAGCGGGGGAAGGCGTAAACGAGCGGCCAGATAGCCAAAGATCAGCGCAAGCCCAAAACCAACAGCCAGTAATATTATCAGGTCTACATTATGTGGCACTAAGAACTCCTTAAACATAGGTTAAGGGTGAAAAGAAAATAAGCACAAAGAATGCCAAAAAGTTATTTAAGTTTATCAAGGCGCATAAAAAAAATGCAAAAAAAAACGACCCCAGATAAGGTCGTTTTCTTTTAAGAATCTAAAATTATTTGATTTTAGCTTCTTTGAAGATTACGTGTTGACGGATTTTTGGATCAAATTTTTTGATTTCCATTTTTTCCGGCATAGTACGTTTGTTTTTAGTAGTGGTATAGAAATAACCTGTACCAGCTGTAGAAACTAAGCGAATCTTATCACGCATTGTCCTGACTCCTTACTTAGATCTTTTGACCTTGAGCACGTAGGTCAGCAACAACCTTTTCAATGCCCAATTTGTCGATAATACGCATACCCTTAGTAGTAAGACGAAGACGTACGAAACGTTTTTCGCTTTCTAACCAGAAGCGGTGGTGGTGCAGGTTCGGCTCGAACCGGCGCTTAGTTTTGTTGTTGGCGTGTGAGACGTTGTTACCAACGACTGGACGCTTGCCGGTAACTTGGCAAACCTTAGACATGGTGTAACTCCATTGATTTAGCCAACAGCAAATCTGTATGGCCAGTCAAAAATAAACGGATTGAATTCATTCAAGGGGCGTTTTATACCAAAAATGCGCTTAAAAGACAAGCGATTTTCATTAAAACTCGACATGAACTAGTGCGATAGCTCATGCCTTGATCACTTAACGAAGAAGAGTTTTCAAAATCAATTTGTGAATCGGCTTATTAAACGGTGGGAGAATGTATTTAAAGCTATACAGCTTTGGATTCGACATCATAGACCGTTCATGCGACAAACTGAAGAAACCTTCTGGACCATGATATTTCCCCATTCCTGATGCACCAACGCCACCAAAAGGTAAGTCGTCTTGCGCAACATGGGTTAATACCGTGTTTTGTCCAAAATGCCCTGAATGGGTACGCTGTGCGACATAATCCGCACGCGCCTGATCAAAGTCGAAGTAGTATAAAGCAAGTGGACGTGGACGGCTATTAATAAAGTCGATCACATCGTCAATTTGATCATATTCCATGATGGGCAGTACTGGTCCGAAAATCTCGTTCTGCATAATCTGCATGTCGGGTGTCACGCCTGCGACAATGGTTGGCGCAATTTTACGAACAGTCGTCAAATTTTCTTGTTGAGGATTGATCTCGATAATTTTTGCCCCATGCACCTCAGCATCTTGCAAATAGCCCTGAATCCGACGGTACTGTTTGTCGTTAATCATCGAGGTGTAATCCTGATTATCTTTAAGATGTGGGTACATCTCGGTGACATAGGACTGAAACTTCTCCACAAATTCTTGAGTCTTGCCTTTCGGTAAGAACATAAAATCTGGAGCCACGCAGGTTTGACCGGCATTCCAGAGTTTACCGACCGCAACGCGCTGTGCCACATCGTCCAGATCAATTGATGAGTGTACCAAGACAGGGGATTTCCCCCCTAGCTCGAGAATTACCGGCACAAGATGTTCTGAGGCGGCTGCCATGACGGTTTTTCCGACATTGGTGGAGCCTGTAAAAATAATTTTGTCGAAAGCCAAATGGCTGAAAGCATCGGAAATGACCCCACCGCCATTAATGACTGCAACCAATTCTTGTGGAAAGATTTCGGACAGAGCCATTTCAAGCACACGACCAAAATTACAGGAAGAACTTGAGATCTTGATCATGGCATGGTTGCCTGCGGCTAAGGCGCAGATCAGTGGGCCCACAGAGAGGAGTAGTGGATAGTTCCACGGTGCAATAATCCCGATGACACCCAAAGGCTGGTATTGTACCCAGGCTTTCGCAGGCTGATGGATGATTCCGACATGTCGCTTGGAGGGCTTCATCCATTTGGCTAAATGCTTGCTATAATATTTAATCTGTTCTAGGCAAGTGAGTAATTCCCCGATTTTGGTTTCGGCAATAGAACGGTTACCATAATCGAGATCAATTGCTTCAGCGAATTGATCTTGGTACTTAACCAAGATACGCTTAAGCCGTGCTAAACGATCAATACGTTCCTTTGCTGTAGGTAAAGGATAACGTTGGTAAGCATGTTTTTGCTGTTCAAGTACGTCGTGTAAGTATTGGAGATCAAAAGCATTGGGTGTCATTGCTGTTGTTTTTGTTTGACTGTTCATGACGCACTACCAGTTACATTAAAGCGGATAATTAATTTTTAGAGTAATAGCTCTAAATAGTCAAGTCACTTTCTGTGTTAGTTTTCTAACCCATTGAATATATGGTTACTTTAGGATGTCTCACTCCAAAACGGTGAAAACCAAAGAACGCATTTTGCAATTGAGTTTGCAGTTGTTTAATGAACGTGGTGAACGCTCGGTCACGACTAATCATATTGCCGCTGAATTGGGCATGAGCCCGGGCAATTTGTATTACCACTTTCGTAATAAAAACGAAATTATTAAAGAATTGATGGAGCAGTATCAGAAAGAAACGCTGGAAATGCTCGCTTTGCCTGACGACCGTGCTTTGGATGTAAATGACAAAATCAGTTATTTCCAAGTGCTCAGCAACCAATTGTGGGCGTATCGTTTTTTACATCGTGATGTATATCACTTGGTGGAAAATAATGAAGATTTCCGCAAAATGTATCCGCGTTTTGCAGGGCAGGTGATGCAACAAGGTCAAAAGATTTATCAGGCTTTTGTGGATGCAGGGCTTATGCAAATGACGGCTTCTGAAATTGAAGCCTTGGTGATTAACTTGTGGATTGTGCTGACCAACTGGACCAACTTTTTATATATGTCTGGTCATATCAGTGATTCCAACCATTTGGAAGAAAAATGGGTTTGGCAAGCGCTGCGCCAAATGGTGTTTCTTGAAGGGGCCTATTTACGTGGCGAAAGCCGTGAAACTTATGAGCGATTACTGGAAAGTTTTGGTCCTTCAGAGTTATTTGCCAGCCTCTCGCTTGCGAAAAACAATTGAACTGAAACCAGCTATTTAGAAAGCGTTTAAAACGCGCTAGAATACTCGGCTTATTTAAATTAGGTGTAACAAGAACCAACATGAACATGACCACTGCTAACACGGCACGCTTACTGATTACTTGTGAAGATAAGCCAGGGATCGTGCAGGCTGTATCGAGCTTTTTGTATCATCAGGGAGCAAATATTACCGCACTTGATCAATACGCGACGGAAGCTACGGGCGGGCGTTATTTCATGCGTGTTGAGTTTGAATTAGACCACCTACAGTCACGTAAAGAAAGTTTGATTCAGACCTTTGCAGTGAATGTGGCAGAGCGTTATGCCATGCAATGGCGTTTTGCGTTCGTGAGTGACGTGAAAAAAGTCGGTATTTTGGTGTCTAAAGTCGACCACGCCTTACTTGAGCTGTTATGGCGTCATGCGCGTGGCGGCTTGCCATGTGAAATTACCAAAGTGGTTTCCAATCATCCTGATTTACGTGAAGCGGTTGAAAACTTCGGTATTCCATTCGAAGTGGTACCAGTCAATAAAGAAAACAAACGCGAAGCCTATGCCAAGATTGATGAATTGATGCAAGGCAATGATTTGCTTGTGCTCGCGCGCTATATGCAAATTCTGGATGAAGAATTTGTGAAGCATTGGGAAATGAAAATTATCAATATTCACCATTCGTTCTTGCCGGCTTTTGTGGGTGCAAATCCATACAAACAAGCTTATGAGAAAGGGGTGAAGTTGATTGGTGCGACGGCACATTACGTAACGGCTGATTTAGACCAAGGCCCGATCATTGAGCAAGATGTCGAGCGTGTGAATCATGACTTTACCGTTGATCAATTACGTGAATTGGGTCAAGACGTCGAGCGTAATGTATTGGCACGTGCAGTGAAGTGGCATTTAGAAGACCGTATTATTGTCGATGGTAATAAAACCGTTGTTTTTCAATAACGATTATTAGCATTTGCAAAAAGGATCTGTTTTTTACAGGTCCTTTTTTTATTTTGATTCAAAAAACTCATCAAAACAGTGAAATTAATAGTTGCAAATGAAAACACTTCTCATTTATTATTGCGATACTTTAATTGTACTAACCGATGAGCTTGATTGTTAAATCCACGATTACACTGTCGTGAGCAGTCGCTTCTTTTAGGTCGCAGATTCTAATGGGTCAAATTTCTACTCCTTCTATGCAAGCTCCAAATCCGATGAAAAAGAAAATCATCTCAGCCTTAATTGCAGTTGCCATTGGGCATGTTGGGGTATTGTGGGCGGTGAGCCAGATGAAAGCACCTGAACTCCCTAAAGTGGAAAAAGAGCCATTAAAAGTACGATTTGTCAAAATTCAAGAACAACCTAAGCCTTTACCTCCAAAGCCGAAAGCTGAACCGAAACAAGAGCAGCCTAAGCCGAAAGAAGTGAAAGAGGTCAAAGTGGTGGAAAAACCACAGCCACAACCTCCGAAGAAGGTGGAAAAAGTTCAACAAGTCAAAAAAGCAGAAACGGTTAAACCGGTGACTCAGCCGACAGTGCAACCGCAGAAACCTGCCGTGGTGAGCACACCCGTGGTAGAAAAAGTGGTAAGTAAGCCAGAACCAGCTCCGCAACCTGTTGTTGAAAAACCTGCACCAACACCTACCACCAAGCGAGTTTCGATTGGTGGCTCAGGGGTACAATGGAGTCGTTCACCAAGACCAAGCTACGGCAATAGTGACTTGAAAGGTGAAACACGTACCATTGTGGTACTGATTGAAGCAGATGAGAAAGGTAAAATTACTAATGCTCGTGTGACCAAATCGACCGGTCTTCCAGCTTTAGATGAAAAGATTTTACGCGCAGTGCGCAGTGCAAAATTCAAACCTTACAAAGAAAATGGTGTTGCTTATCCAATCCGAGCAGAGCAACCATTTGAATTGGAATTGAATCCTAACGGCTAACTATTTTTAGGAGTTCGAGTATGAACTTTTCAGTTTATTGGCAACATGCGGATGCAGTGAGTAAAACCCTGTATTTCGTATTATTGGCAATGTCTATCGCAACATGGACGATTTTTATTTTACGTCTGATGGGCACACGTCAACTTAAACAGCAAGCACATGCTCAACTTTCAGCAGCATTGACACAATTGAAAGCGAAATTAATGCCGCTCAGTTTTGAACAGCGTAAAGCCGTGGCTGAACAAGCGTTGCTTCGTCAAATTTCAGTGGAAAAAGCCAATGCTGAAAAAGGCGTATCAGTTTTAGGTACGATTGCGTCTATTGCACCCTTTGTGGGTTTATTCGGTACCGTTTGGGGTATTTTCCATGCCTTGGTAGCTGTAGGTAAAAGTGGTCAAGCCGGTTTGGCACAAGTGGCTACCCCAGTGGGTGAAGCCCTGATTATGACCGGTCTAGGTTTGGCTGTGGCCATTCCAGCAGTATTGGCATACAACATTTGTGTGCGTGCCAACCGTACTTTATCAAATGAACTACAAGATCAAGCTCATGGCTTGTTGATTGATACCATGTTGCAGCAAGAATCTGCGAGCAAAAAAGTTGACGTCAAAGCAACACAAGAAGGTTTAGTTGGAGGTCAAGCTTAATGGCTTTTCAATTGGGTGAAGACAACGATTCGGGCATGAATGAGATGAACCTCATTCCGCTCATCGATATTATGTTGGTATTGATGATCATCTTTTTGGTGACTGCGACCGTTGCCAACCCATCAATTCCATTAACCTTACCAAAAACCACAGCGGATATTGTCGATCCACCGCCTGAAGCCATTACCGTCAGTATTAATGCCAACGGGGAAGTGGCGTGGAATGACCAAATCATCAGCTTAGATGAACTGCAAACACGTTTTAACGATGCGGGTCAGCAACAGCAGAAACCAACGGTGCAATTACGAGCAGATAAAGAATCTCGCTATGATACCGTTGCACAAGTAATGTCACGTGCGAGTGAAGCCGGACTCAGTGATATTGCTTTTGTGAGTGAAAACTAATTATTACTGCTGTGAAAAAATGCGACCGATATGGTCGCATTTTTTATGGTCATATTAGTCACTTTTTAGCAGTGTCTGGAATTTACTGTGGAGCTTTAACAGCTTGGGTGGAATGGCAAAATTACAATAGCCTTGGGATGGATTGCGTGCAAAGAAATTCTGATGATATTCTTCGGCAGGGTAGAAGGTCGGTGCAGGACTCAGTTCAGTCACAATATTAAGCCCTTGGGCTTGCAGTTCCTCAATCATTTGTGCCGCAAGCTGCTGTTGCTCGGCATTAAAATAATAGATCACTGAGCGGTACTGTGTGCCAATATCATTACCTTGGCGGTTGAGCGTAGTCGGATCATGTGTGGCGAAGAAGACTTCGAGCAGTTGCGAGTATTGAATTTGGTTTTCATCAAAATCCACTAAAATCACTTCTGCGTGTTCGGTATCCCCACGGCAAATATCTTCGTAGCTTGGGTTTTCGGTCAGTCCACCAGCATAACCACTCACCACTTGCGTGACGCCTTTTAATTGCAGAAACACGGCTTCGACACACCAGAAGCAGCCCCCACCGAATAATGCCTGTTGCATGAAAATTTCCTATATAACGAATTGATCTACAGAATACGAGAACTTTATGGCATCACCATGTGCGTTCCGTTGTATATATGAAAAAGGTCTGTAATACAGACCTTTATATGGCTTAAATCCTTAACGTGGCTGCTTGGCGCTGCCCAGTTGAATCAACAAGTTGCCATGACGGTCTAAAAGTTTGAGGGTTTTGCCATACACTTGGTAATTGGTGACATTGGCGAGGGCACTATTAAACTGATTTGGAATAGTGCTGTCTATGCATGCCATTTGGGTGGATGCCATTTGCGACAGGACTAAAGTTTCACCAGTAGCTTGATAGGTACCCATGATGCGGTTGCAACCATCTGCACCAGAGACTCGTTTGCTGGCTTCATCGAATTGTAAGCTTGGAATATTACGGGCTGTTGGAGCTGTTTTAATCATTTGCGCGCCAATTTGCGTCACAATCCACGTGCGGTTTTGTAATTGCGCTAGGTTATTCACTTCAGTTGTGGAGGAAGCAGACATGGATTGGCAGCCTGTAAAAAGCAGTGCTGAGCCGAGTAGCGCGACACTAAGCGATTTTTTTAACATGTTGTAATTCCAGTTTTTTTAAGGTTATTTTTTAGTTATAAACAATGTGAAATTAAATTTCTAGTTGAAAATCGTATTTATTCAGACAAATTGGCACAGACTTTTATGCTTAATCTTTCGGTAGCCCTTGGCGAATCGTGCTGGAATAGTCTTGAAGCGATGCGAGGGATTGTACCCGTGGATTCACGTGGGCACGTTGATACCATTCCTGCAAGCTGTAACGGTGAGAGATCGCGTGCAGATCGTAAAGATAATTCGGCAAATAACCGGAAGCCAGCAGTCGGTAATCGAGCGGTAAAGGCTTTTGGCTGACTTCCTGAATCATGTCAAAGACCAAGGTCGTGCAGTTACTGCTTAGGGTGTTATACCACTTGGGTTTCTGAGCCAGTTCATGGGCTTTATTTAAATATTCCAGAAACAAAGCTTGGCTCTGCTTTTGCGACATTTTGATTGGAAAGAAATACACCTGTTCATGGCGAATATTGCTGCGGGTATAAATAATATCGGTTTCGTTGGCCGCGACCAGATTTAATTCATATTTGCGGAAAAAGCCGCCAATTGCAGAAAATTCTTCATCTTTTTCTTTACGAATTTCAATGGAAAAGGTCAGCGGTGCTTGATCGGCAAAATCAAAACTGACTAAGGTGTGGGCAATTTGTGGGCCAGTCCAATACGAGGTAATAATATTGACCCCCGTAATTTGATTGAGATTCAGTACACGGTTTTGCCAAACGGCATCATAGCGACCATCGGCATGCCAGTGAAAATCACGCACATTATGCAAGGTCACCTGATTGCCTTGTATTTCATAGCTCAGCAAGCGCGAAACCTCAGGATTCCAGTCACGATCTTGACGGGCATCTAAGCTGAAGTACCAGCCGAGTGCGCAAACAAACCCCAAAATATAGAGCAGAATATCTTTATTCCGACTGATGAGGTGTTGGCTAAAATAAATCCCCAAAATGCTGAGGGAAAAACATGCCCACGCCACAATAAGGCCGTAACTCACAATCGGATGTATGGGTTGCTGTACCCAGAGTGCGAGACAGAGCCAGAGCGAAGAAAGCAGCACGAACAGACTGAATATACAGTGGATCAACCATTTTACAGATTTTATCAGCAAGGTGTCGGATCCTGGTTGCTGCATATTCAGTCACTCATGTGGTTTTTTATTTGGTATAGGTGGCAAACTCAAAGGCAATTCCCGTGTTTTCATCCAGTTGTTTGCTGGAAGACACTTTTTTAAATTCAGCAGGAATGGCGGGATAGTAGGCATCTCCCTGTACATCCAGTTCAACATGAGTCAATTCCAGTCGATCTGTAATATCTAGGGTTTGCTTGAAGATTTCACCACCACCAATAATAAAGATGCTTTCAGGTTTTTCCGAAGCTTGGACATCGGCAACGGCTTGGGTTAAAGCTTCTTCTATACTGTAGGCGATTTTAGTGCCTTCGAATGACCAGTTAGGATCGCGAGTAATCACCCAGTTGACCCGCTTGGGTAAGGTGCGTCCCATCGATTCTAAGGTCTTGCGCCCCATTACCACCACACCGCCTTGGGTAATGGCTTTAAAGTGTTTGAGATCGGCAGGGATATGCCAAGGTAAGTCATTGCCTTTACCGATACAACGTTGCTGATCCATTGCTACGACATGTACAACTTCTAAATTTTGAAATGCCATTTACCCATCACCTGTTCGATAATTTTGAAGAAAAGATGTGCCTGAAGGCTAAGGCACATCATACCCGTAGCTTAAACTGCGACAGGGGCTTTAATTGCTGGATGTGACTCATAGCCGACAATTTCGATATCTTCAAATTTGAAATCGAAGATATCTTGAATGTCTGGATTGAGTTTTAACTGACACAACCCTAAAGGTTTTCGGCTCAGTTGTAATTTGGCTTGTTCAAAATGGTTGGCATAGAGGTGAGTATCACCGCCTGTCCAGACAAAATCACCGACCCCTAAGCCACAGACCTGCGCGATCATGTGCGTCAGGAGGGCGTAGCTGGCAATGTTAAAGGGTACGCCAAGGAACACATCGGCACTACGTTGATAGAGCTGACAAGATAATTTGCCGTCTTGTACGAAGAACTGGAACAAGGTATGGCAAGGCGGTAACGCGACCTGACCAGCTTCTTGAGGGTTCCAGCCTGACACAATCAGACGACGTGAATTGGGATTGGTCTTAATCTCATTCACGAGCCAAGTAATCTGGTCAAAACCATCTTGGGCATATAAACCATTTTCAAGTTGGGTTGCACCGAAGTTACGCCATTGATGACCATACACAGGCCCCAGCTCACCTTCTGGACGACCAAAACGCGCCGTTTGTTCTGCGGTTGCCCATTCATCCCAAATACTGACTTTATGGTCTTGCAAATATTGAACATTGGTATCGCCTTTCAGGAACCACAAAAGTTCAATCACAATCGAGCGGAAATGCACTTTTTTGGTGGTGAGTAAAGGGAAACCCTGATTGAGGTCAAAACGCATTTGATGACCAAATACTGAGCGCGTACCTGTACCGGTACGGTCGCCTTTATCACCACCGTGATCGAGGATGTGTTGTAGGAGGTCTAAATACGTTTTCATAAAACTCTCAAATAAACAATTTGGGAGAGCAGGGCGCTAATGGAATCGCCTGATCTTCCCAATTTAAATTATAAAATCTGGGGATGATTATACTGAATTGCGAGGTATAACGCACCCAACATTCTCGGCCCAGTCAGCATGATTACTGCTCTACAAAGTGAGGTAAAAAGTATTGAATCGAGCCGGATTAACCGCATTTGATTGCAGCAGTAACTTTTGGTGTGTTTGTTTTTTATTCAAAAGAAACCAATCAGGCACAAATGGAACTCTCAGAAAAAGAGGGGCTTATCGCTTGGTCTGTTACATGTTTATATTTTTTTACATTTTCTGTATGAAAAATTAAGTTTCACGGGCTACTATCAGCGCTCAGTGATTTTGATGTTAGATGCAAGAAGTTTGAGGTTTCAGGATGATTTATGATGTTAATACGGGTATGAGTGATGTCCATGCTCCTGCCGCAACTCAAATCATTGTTCGTTCCAATGCACAACAAAAACCTGATTCCCCACCAGCAAATAAAGAACGCAGTCGTACTTATACATCGAGTAATGCACAGCGTATAGATATTGATAAATTCACGCAAAAACTACAGGGCATTACCCGTCGTACCAGCACACAGAAATGTGCCAAGAGTATTCGTCTGGCACTTCAGTCTGCGGGTGCAAATGTACAGGGTCACCCTGTGGCTGCTGCGGATTGGGGCAGTACGCTAGAACGACTGGGCTATCGTCGTATCAGTCCGTCGTTTGATCAACCCAAAAAAGGTGATATTTATATTATTGACCGTACGCAAGGTCACACCTATGGGCATATCGCAGGCTATTCGGGTTCAGGTTGGGTATCGGATTTTAAACAGACAGGTTATGCCGTCTATAAAAATGCCAATGTTCGTTATAGTTATTACCGCTTAGATCACTGAAACATTGCTGTGTTTAAGCATAAAAAAGACCGTGTATTGCCGAGCATTACACGGTCTTTTTTTAGGGTCGATCAGCGGGTAAAAGGCCAGGCTAACTGAATCTCCGCTAGTCTTGTCGTTTAGCACGATTGTGATAAATCGATACCAAAAATAAGCCAACTGCATTAAAACCGAGGGCTTGTAACCACAGCGCCCATTTATGCTGTTCTGGTAACAGATAGACCAGACTAAAAAGTGCGAACAGTTGCATCGCATAAATCCCGTGATGCAGGGCTTTGCGGTAAGCATGCGTGGGGTCGAGCTTCAGATATTGCCGATAAAGCACATCGCTGAGCATACCCAATAGCAGGCTTAATCCGACCCAAACGGGAGGCAACGCAGCAATGCTAGAACAGAGATAAATGCCGATACAGACCGCGATACTGCTGACGAGTTTAATTTCACGGCTACATGATTCTGAATACCAAAAGCCGAGCATCAGGGTGCCTGATCTGAAGCTTGGCGATTAAGTAGAGCCAAGGGGGAAAACAGGCAAATCGATAAGGTCATAAAGCCGATGCCTTGAGCCCCAGGCAGTAAAATTTCACCCGCCTGCATGTGCATAAAGATTAATGCCAATAACAGGGCAAGTGGAATCCACGTCAGTAAGCGATAGAGGAGTCCAGTCGGGTTTTGAGCTGCGAAATGAATTTTGCAATAACGGCAGATTAAGAACACGACGCCAGTACCGACAAACATTAAAATGGCATCAGGCTTTAAGGGTTGCATCCAATACATGCCTGCGGTGACCACAGCAACCAGAATGAAAAGAACCAGTTTCTTGAATACCGCGATTTTGGGATCAAACCAGAATTCGAGCATAGGGTTTAGGAGAAGATCAGAAAGACAGCTTAAACTTTAGCATATGCTAGAGCACGACGCACGAATCGTGCTCTAGCGGGCGAGATGCAGGAGATGAATTATTTTTTGAGTGGACCCCAATCATAAATTTTCTTCTGATAGGCATACCACATCATCCAGAAGCCAATCAGGATCATCGGGATGGTGAGGAATTGTCCCTTACTCATCCACGCAATGAAGAGTTGTCCATTGTCTGGTTCGCGGAAAAATTCCACCACAAAACGGGCAACCCCATAACCAATTAAGAACAGTGCTGAAACCGCCATACGCGGACGCGGTTTAGAGCTGAACCACCACAGCACAATAAAGAGGATCAGTCCTTCACACAGCGCTTGATACAGCTGTGAAGGGTGACGCACCAGCTGGAGTGGGTCGGTAGGGAAGATCATGCCAAAGGCAAAGTTCGGGTCAGTAACTGGGCGACCATACAATTCACCACCAATAAAATTACCTATACGACCAAACATCAAGCCTGTCGGCACACAAGGGGCAATAAAGTCTAAAGTCTGGAACCATGTCATCTGGTATTTCTTGCACCAGAGTAACATCGCGATCATGACGCCTAAGAAGCCACCATGGAAGCTCATTCCTCCAGTCCAGACTTGGAATAACCAGAGAGGATTTGCCAGAAATTGTTCAAAGCCATAAAAGAAGACATAACCAACACGCCCGCCAATGACGACACCGAGTGCGCCATAAAAAATCAGATCGGAAACCATTTCTGAGGTCCAGCCTGTTCTGAGTTTGGCACGATAGGTCGCAAGCCCCCATGCAAACAAGAAGGCCAATAAATACATCAGTCCATACCAATGGACTTGTAAAGGACCCAATGAAATGGCAATGGGGTCGATATTTGGATAGGTCAGCATTCCTGTTCCTTGTCATTATGTTTTGCACAGATTTTAGCGGAATACAATGAAAAATGTTGTACATTCAATGTGTAAAGATATAGAGCAAAATTTATGTGTATTGTGGCAATCGCATGGCATATTTTAGCGCAAACGCCGTTATGCCTGATTTCTAATCGTGATGAATTCTATCATCGTCCCACACAAGCCTTATTTGAATGGCCCGATCAGGGCATTATTGCCGGCCAAGATTTGCAGTCGGGTGGGACGTGGATGGGAATTACCCCTTCGGGACGTTGGGCAATTGTGACCAATTTTCGGGATGGACGCGATCAGAAAAGCTACGTGACGTCACGTGGACATTTGGTGCAATCCTTTTTGCAGTCGGACTTGCCTCCGATTCGTTTTGCCCAACAGCTTGAGCAACATCAATGTGAATATGCGGGTTTCAATCTGTTTGTTGGAGATCGTGAACAAGCTGTTTATATGAGTAATCGCGGTGAAGCGCCCCAAGTGTTGGCCAAAGGAGTGTATGTGGTTTCCAATGGCTTGATGACGGAGCATTGGGAAAAGACCCGACATCTACGGAAACGCTTTACCCAAGAGCTGTTGCCAATGTTGCAAGGCGGGCACAGTAGCGAAGCAGAGTTGCAATATGCAGTTTGGGATATTTTGGAGGATGAGCGAAAAATCATTCCTGAGTTACTGCCAAATACGGGCATTAGTGCTGAAATGGAAGCGTTATTGTCTTCGACTTTTATTCAGAGTCCAGTCTATGGCACACGTTGCTCTAATTTCCTCAGAATGAGCCACCAAGGTTGGCAATGGCTGGAAAAATCACAGCAAGGTGAAACGCAAGGGCAGATCATTCAGTTGCAAACCCCTTTGAATTGTTCAAAATGACACATAAAAAATGCCGACACTAGGTCGGCATTTTTTGATTATGGATTAAACACCTGCGATCACACCGCCATCTTTACGGGTAATTACGACCGTTGCAGAACGTGGACGTGCGGTGCTGTTGCTTGGATCAGTTTGGGTTGCTGGCCAGTGGCTGGTTGCAGCATCATAACTGTCTGAGTCTTCACCTGGATGCTGCACATTAATGAAGATCGCTTTGTAATCTGGGGTCATGGCAATCCCCGTGATCTCACATTCTTTCGGTCCAACCAAGAAGCGACGTAAGGTTTTATCCGTTACTTGAGCACCAGCAATGGTCGCTTGACCGCTGATCGCTGTAGTCGCTCCGCCATCTCCAATTTGACCCGGTAGTGCTGCCAACATCATGCAGTTGGTTACATCAGTATAGGCACCATCATCCGTTTGAATCCACAGTACCCCACGTGGGTCGAACCACATGCCATCTGGAGATGACAAATCATTATTGTCAGTCAAACCCGATAAATTAATGTTTGAATCCATTGAGGCTTCAGAACCGAATAGGTAGATGTCCCATGTAAAGCTGGTCGCCGTGGTTTTATTGTCTGCTTCTTTAAAGCGGATAATATGACCGTTGACGTTACCTTTGCCACCTTCAGGGTCGGTATAGTTACGTGGGTTGGCTGCATCGGTTGGATAGTCTGAGCCACGTTTCGAGTTATTGGTCAAAGTCACATAAACTTCACCATTCACAGGGTTAACTGTTGCCCATTCCGGACGGTCCATTTTGGTTGCACCCAAGGCATCGGCTGCAAGGCGGGCAAAAGTCACCACATCCGCTTGTGAGCTAAATGGATAGATACTATTGGATGCATCTAAACCATTTTTACCATAGCTCAGCTCTAGCCATTGACCAGAACCGTCGCTATTAAATTTCGCCACGTATAACGTACCGTTATTCATGTATTTGTCGCCAGCAGTATAACCACCGTTCACATCTTTGCTGTCCCAGTTGGCAGAAGAGACAAATTTATAGATGTATTCACCACGTGAGTCATCGCCCATATAGAAGGCTAAAGGTTCACCTTCTACTGCACGACAAGCACTGTCTTCATGGGCAAAACGACCTAAAGAGGTACGTTTTACTGGATTATGACCACGGTCAAATGGGTCGATTTCAACCATCCAACCAAAGGTATTTGGACCATTACGATAGTCTGAAATAGCTTGGTCTGCGACGGCATCAGCATTCCAGCGATCATACAGGTCTTGAGATTCAAGTTGACCTTGTACAGTTTCCCAGCCATAACGTGAGCTAGATCCTGCTTTTAGACCATAGCGCTTAAGGGCAATGATTTCTGAAGCAGTGCGGTTAGCATCATCTGTTGAGCTACGAGCAAAATAGCCAATAAAGTTTTCTTCTGTGGTGAGGTAAGTGCCCCAAGGCGTGTAACCATTACCACAGTTGTTATGTGTACCACGGGTTTGCTTGCCAGCTGGAGAAAAGTTAGTTTTGACTAAATTTGACTCAGCTGCGGCACCGGCAAAATCCATCACGGTTGAAGCGGTAATACGACGGTTAAACAGTGAGCTTTTTACAATCTCAACTTTTTGTGTAGCACTGTCTTTCTTAATATGAACGACTGAAACACCATGGGCATTGGTTTCACGAATCACTTCATCTTCAGGGCGACGACCATCTACTTTGGTGGCACCTTGAGGGTGTAAGAAGGTTTGGTTAATGTATTCATGGTTCATGACCAGTAAACCTTCGGTAGACACCGTGTCATCGAATTTACCAGTACTGTTGTTTAATCCAAAGTAGTGCATGCCATCATGGCAGTCACCAGAGCGGAACTGGAAGCTTGGACCAGAAGGAACATTGTTGTCGTCCCAATCAGCATAGCTTGGGTTGATTGAGTCACCTAGTGCATATAAGACTGTTGCTTGATAGCCTTCGGGTACAGTCACAATGTCATTCAGGTTTTTATCAACCACAGAGAAGGTTAATTCGGTTGGTTTTTGATCTGGATCTACAGGAGTGCTTGGCGGGGTTGAATTATCATCATCGTCGCTACACGCGGTTAATGAGGATGCCAAAGCTAGCGCGACTGCACCGCTTGCGGTTTTCCCAATCAAGCTACGACGAGTCATACGTTGTTCTAAAATGTCACGGAAATGCACATTGTTAGAGGTGTTGTTATCTAGTTCCTGATCTTCATGATATGGCGTCAGCTCGGTCATGATTTTTCCCAATTCATCAATAAGTTATAAAGTCCTCATTAACTTATGGAATAAATATGACAAAGCTTTTACCAAACAGTGAAAATCTGGTGAAGAAATCAAGTCACTTTGATGAAAAAAAAGCAGACCGAAGTCTGCTGAGTTAAACCCGTAGTGTTTAGGTCATACGTCGTTGCTTTTCAATCAGCTTGCCAAAAAATAGACCGAGCTCAAATAGTAACCACATCGGCACTGCCAACATAATCATGGATAAGGCATCGGGTGGGGTAACAAACATCGAGACAAAGAAACAACCGACCACAATAAAGCGGCGCTTCTCGACCAATTGCTGTGTTGAAACCAAACCAATTAAAATGAGCAGCAGGGTGATCACTGGAATTTCAAAGGTTAGGCCAAATACCAAAAACAGCTTTAAACAGAAAGTGAGATAGCTATTAATGTCGGTCATGGGCGCCACAGTTTCGGGTGTGACACTCATAAAGAAATGTAAGATGGAAGGCAAAGCTACATAGTAAGCAAAGGCAATCCCTGCATAAAACAAAGCAATACTGCCGACCAAAAGTGGCAGGGCAAGCGATTTTTCTTTTTCATATAGGGCCGGCTTAATAAAAGCCCAAACCTGATAAATGATGAACGGCATGGCAAGCATCAGTGCCACAAAAAAATTCAGCTTAAAAGGCGCCATGAAGGTGGCTGTTACATCAGTTGCAATCATCGACGATGACACGGGTAACTGCGCACGTAAGGGTTCAGACATTAACTGGTAGGTGTGATTTGCAAAGGGCAATAGGCAAAAAAACAGTGCGATTAATAAGCCGACAACTTTGAACAAATGCTGCCTTAAAGCCACCAAATGCTTGGTAATTGGCATTTCTTCTAAAGGGGCTTGGGGGTGTTGTAATGGGTTGGGTAGATTCTGAGATTCTATGGGCATGTTCATACCGCCACCTTTAATTCGGGTAATTGAACAAGAGTATCTGTAGTCGGTGTCATGCTTTTATCTGTTTTTGATGCAGGACAATGAAACGGATGACGATGAATCATGGAGCATTTGTGCTCCGTAAGCGGAATATAATTTAAAATTAAATTTTTATTTTCAGTAACGTTGTTTTGCTGTTGTTGTTCGATCACGCTATGACTTTGTTGTTGTAATTCCTGCATTTGAGCTTGCATTTTTAGCTCAAGTTCTTGAATACGTTTCATTTCATTTTGCATTTGTTCGCGTAGTTCAGACATCCGTAATTCTCGGTCAATATCATTTTGGACATTGCTGATCATACGTTTCAGTTTGCCATACCATTTACCTGCAAAACGTGCAGCTTCAGGAAGCTTATCTGGTCCGAGCACCAATAATGCAATGATGCCGAAGGTCAGTAACTCCGTCATTCCAATATTGAGCATATGCTGAATACCTACAAATTAAGAACGTGTTGAAGATTTAACTTCAGCCGTAGTTTGATGTTCGAGAGTACGTGGTTCACTCAGTGTTGATGTTGTTTCATCCTCTTTCACTGATTTTTTAAAATCTTTGATTGCACCACCGACATCTTTCCCGAGATTTTTGAGTTTTGATGTGCCAAACAACAAAATCACCACGATAGCAAAAATCAGTACGTGCCAAATTGATAAGCCTGCCATTGTTTTTTCCTCTTTTTAATTTAAGCCATATCACAACAGCTTGGTATGACAGCGGTGTGACGCTCAGGTTGCAGTTTTAAGACAGCACGGCAAAATACAGGCAAACATGCAAATTCCAGTGCTATGATGATTTTGTGAAATTTCAAGGAAATTCAGGTGAATTTGCTGCTACCGGTGCTGGCATTTATAACAGGATTCATTCTCGCAACCAGTAGGTTTGCGCCTCAGCTCAAGACTGGACTATCGAGTCTGCTCGCACGTTGTTTTATCCCGATAGTGATTATTTACAACATGGTGTTTTATCAGGCTGGCAGTTTGAGCCTGATGCTGTTCAGCTTTATGGTTGCTGTAGTACTCTTCTATTTTTTCTACGCTTTTTCCAAGAATAAGCTGAAAGCATTGTGCTTTAGTTACGTCAACATGGCCTGGTTGGGCTTTCCATTTGCAATCGCTTTGTTTGGTTCACAAATCAGTGCAGCGATGGTGGCACTGTATATTGGCGGATCAATCTTTGGCAATGTGTGGGCAGTCACTGCGGTTAGTGCGACTCCGCAGCCACTCTCTTTGCTTTTGAAAAAAATTATGCGCTCTCCGCCAATGATAGCCTTGAGTTTGGCTGTACTTTTTCGTGCGATGGGGATGCAGCACTGGTCGGACCATCAGGGGCTCGATGGGCTGTATAGCGCAGCCAAATTTGGCATGAGCTTTTCAGGCATGTGTGTGCTGGGCATGTGGTTAAGACATACCAAAGTGTACGCAACTGACTTGTGGCAAAGTAGCAAAATGGCGGCACTAAAATTACTCTGTGGCATCGTACTTTGCGGTTTGACCTATTATTTGGTCCCTATCCCACATATCGAACGCTATATCGGTGTGATGTTTTTACTGTTTTGTTTGCCGCCGGCTGCCAATATTGTGGCTTTGGAAACCCATTATCAGGGTACTGGAACCTCAGCAAAGTATATTGCTTCAGGGACAATTGTAAGTTGCGTGGTGGTGAGTCTGTATGGAGCTTTACTGCATCTGTTTTCTTGAGGTGCAGCTCTCTCCTGAGCGGAGAGAGGACTTGAAACATAAACAGATGGGGACGTTATTTTTCTAAACTGTGCTTAAATAATTGCATGGCTTGACCGCGATGACTGATCTTATTTTTTTCTGCCTTTGAAAGCTCGGCACTACTCAGTCCAAGTTCCGGTAGCCAGAACAGTGGATCATAACCAAAACCGTTTTCACCCCGTGCAGCTTCGAGTACTTCACCTGTCCAAATGCCTTGGAAAATTTGTGGTAGCGGATCATCGGCATGTTGCACCAATGCCAGTACGCAAACGAACATGGCCTCAATCGCCTCACCATCTTTACGCAATGGTTGGAGTTCGGCCAAGAGTTTCTGATTGTTGGCCGCATCATCGCCATGTTCACCTGAAAAACGCGCAGAATAGATGCCTGGTGCACCGCCTAAAACCGGCACGCAAATGCCCGAATCATCGGCAATTGCAGGTTTGCCTGAAATACGGCTGGCATGGCGGGCTTTAATGATGGCATTTTCAACAAAGCTCAAGCCATCCTCAACCGCATCTTCAATGTTCAGTTGCCCTTGTGGCACAACGTGGACTGGGAGTTGAAGCTCGGCAAAGAGTTTCTCAAATTCAGCAATTTTACCTTTGTTATTACTGGCAAGTACCAATGTGCCTTGAGATAGCCAATCTTGTGCAGACATGAAAATTACCCTTATGTTGGAATTGGCTTAGTGTAGTCGATTTTAGCCGCCATCAAGCAGGCGATTTTTTGAATGAGATTGAGAGCGCACGAAAATTAATCTGAGACTTCGTGTTTGCAAAACTTACCAGCCTAAACCACAGGGCAATAAAAAAGCACCCGAAGGTGCTTTTAAAATGCAATACAAATTACTGCGCCTGAATCCATTTGTCCGCACGGTCACGTGCCAAACGAATCTGGTCTTGAGTCAAGTTGGCCGCCAAAGCGGTTTTCTTGCCTTCAGACATCGAAATCACTTTGTTGTCGAGCATGCCATCACGGGTAGAAAGTTCGTACCACTGGTAAGCACCAATGTAGTTTTTCTTTTGCTCTTCCATCATGGCAAGGTTAAAGCTGGCACGGTTGTCGCCATGGCTGGCTGCTTTTTCAAAGTATTGGCGAGCCAAAGTTTCATTCTTGGCCACACCGACACCATCGGCATACATACGACCAACATTTAACTGAGCAGGGGATAAGCCCTGATCAGCAGCAGCTTTAAACCAAGCAAATGCCTGACGGTCATCTTGCTTAATGTCTTTACCAGTTTGGTATTTGGTGCCTAAGTAAAACTGTGCCGCAGGTTGTCCTGCTTTTGCCGCTTTCACTAGGTTACCAATGTCCATGGTAGAATATTGGGCAGCTTGACTAGCAATGGAAGCAGATGGCGAAACATACTCAGCATGAGACTGAATGCTAAAAAGTCCAAAAACTAGTGTGCTTAGTAATAATTTTTTCATAGTGCGCTCACTCGATAAATTGCGACTTCACCAAACAGATTCGGGATATGTTTACTCAGTAAACTACCTTGCTGATCCCCATTTACGGCAAGTCGATTAATTATTCGGATGTTGTTTTCTGCACAAAGTGCTTCAAAATCACGAAAAGTACATAAGTGGATATTTGGAGTATTATACCACATATACGGTAATGCTTCTGAAACAGGCATCATTCCCTTTAAAGCTAAGAAAGAACGTGTCTTCCAATGCGCAAAGTTTGGAAAGGTAATAATGGCTTGTTTCCCCACGCGCACCATATCACGTAATAATACGTCAGGCGCATCTACTGCTTGCAAAGCTTGTGCCATGACCACATAGTCGAAAGACTGGTCGGCAAAACGACTTAAACCTAAATTTAAGTCCTGCTGAATAATATTTAACCCTCGACTGATGGCAATTGCAATCTTTTCCTGATCAATTTCTAAGCCATATGCACGAATGTTGTGCTGTTTGCTCATGTGTGCCAGCAATTCGCCATCACCACAGCCCAAGTCAAGCACTTTAGAATCTGGTTTAATCCATGCTTCTGCCAGTTGATGATCGATACGCATTACACAGCCTCCTTAGGGGTAGATTTGAGGTGTTCTTCACCACCTAAAAATGCACGTAATGATTTGACATACAGCGGAATCGGGAACAAGAACGAATCATGACCTTGTTCTGCGCTAATATCTAAATAGCTGACCGGTTTATGATTGGTAATTAAAGCATCTACAATTTCTTGTGAACGTTCAGGAGTAAAGCGCCAGTCGGTGGTAAATGACACCACCAGAAACTTACATTGGGTCTGAGACATCGCTTGGGTCAATGAATGTTCGTATTCACGGGAAGGGTCAAAGTAATCCAGCGCCTTGGTCATTATCAGATAAGTATTGGCATCAAAATTACGGCTGAACTGTTCGCCTTGGTAACGTAAATAGCTTTCGACTTGGAATTCGACATCAAAACCGTACATAAATTTGCCAGACTTTAAGTCACGTCCAAATTTTTGTTTCATGGCTTCTTCAGACAGGTAGGTAATGTGACCCACCATACGCGCCAAAATTAAGCCGCGTTTCGGATAGCTGTCATGTTCTAAATAACGACCTTGATGAAAGTCAGGATCCGACAAAATCGACTGACGCGCCACTTCGTTAAAGGCAATGTTCTGTGCGGAGAGTTTTGGTGCGCTGGCAATAATCACGCATTTTTGTAAACGCTCAGGATAATCGACCGACCATTGTAACGCCTGCATGCCACCCAAAGAGCCGCCAATAATCGCGTACCAAGTTTGAATACCTAAGCGATCAGACAGCATGGCTTGGGTTTTGACCCAGTCTCGCACGGTGACTAAAGGAAAGTCGGGGCCATAGGGACGATTGTCATTTTCTGGATTGGGTGAGATTGGACCCGTAGAGCCACTACAGCCGCCAATATTATTTAAGGCAACCACAAAGAATTTAGAAGTATCAATCGCTTTACCAGGACCAATACACGCATCCCACCAGCCTGCTTTTTTATCATCTGCATGATGATAACCCGCAGCATGGTGATGTCCGGACAAGGCGTGACAAATGAGAATGGCATTCGAGTGATCTGCGTTGAGTGTGCCGTAGGTTTCAACCATCATTTCAAAACGTGGTAAAACACGACCACATTCAAGTTCTAACGGCTCTTCGAATTGGAACTTTTGTGGGGTTACGAGGCCCACTGAGTCAGCTGGAAAAGACACAGAAATACTTCGCCTTAAATTTTTTCGATCAATAAACAAAAGGATACCACTTGAGGGTATCCTTTCTAAAGTTTTTTTATGCTTAAACTGCGGCAGCAATCACTTGTTCAGTGCTAAGCACGCCTTGTTCAATTAAGCGATTGGTACAAGCAAGGATTGCTTCAATCGATGCAGTGACAATGTTGTCATGGATGCCAGCACCAAAGGCTGACTTACCAGTACCTTTCACCTGAATCTCAATCAAGGCTAAGGCTTTCGCATGTGCACCAGAGCCAATGCTGCGTTCTTCATAGTTCAAGACATCAATCGGTAATTGAAGTGCATTCAACATTGCAGAAATCGGACCGTTGCCTTCACCACGTAAATGTTGAGTTTCACCATTAAGTTCGATATCTAACTCAATCACTTGGTTGCCATTTTCATCCGACAAACGGTAATTTTTCGCTGAATAATGTGCATCTTTGGTTTCAACGTAGGTATTTTTAAACAAGTTCCAGATTTGTTGTGCTGAAACTTCAACACCTTCTTCATCCGCTACTTGCTGCACCACTTGAGAGAATTCAATTTGCAAACGACGCGGCAACACCACATTGTAGTTCGATTCTAATAAGTACGAAATACCACCTTTACCTGATTGTGAGTTGACGCGAATGACCGCATCGTAGTCACGACCCAAGTCTTTTGGATCGATTGGTAAGTATGGCATGTCCCAGATTTCTTCATTTTTCTGGTATTCAAAGCCTTTTTTAATTGCATCTTGGTGTGAGCCAGAGAACGCAGTAAAGACCAAGTCACCTGCATATGGATGACGTGGGTGCACAGGTAAGCCAGTGCATTCTTCTACAGTGGCAATCACTTCATTAATGTTGGAGAAGTCTAAGTTTGGTGCCACACCTTGGGTGTACATGTTTAAGGCAATTGCTGCAACATCAACGTTACCTGTGCGTTCACCATTCCCAAACACACAGCCTTCTACACGGTCAGCACCCGCCATAATCGCCAATTCAGAAGCAGCGATACCACAACCACGGTCATTGTGACAGTGCACAGAAATAATCACGCCGTCACGACGAGCAATGTTACGGTGCATCCATTCAATTTGATCGGCATAAACATTTGGTGTAGACACTTCTACGGTTGCAGGCAAGTTCAAAATGACTTTCTGTTCTGGGCGAGCATCCCAGATTTCAGTCACAGCGTCACAGACGTCTTTTGCAACTTCTAATTCAGTTGCAGAGAAACATTCTGGGCTGTATTGGAAGACCCACTCAGTTTCTGGTTGTTGTGCTGCATATTCTTTGACTTTTTCTGCTGCGTTAATCGCTAATTGTTTTGCACCTGCAATATCCACATTCAATACTTTTTGACGGAAGGTCGGAGAGTTTGAGTTGTAGATGTGCACAATGGCACGTTTAGCCCCTTGTAAAGATTCAAAGGTACGTTGAATTAAGTGATCACGTGCTTGAACCAAAACTTCAATATAGACGTCATCAGGAATGTGACCTTCTTCAATCAACTTGCGCGTAAAGTCAAAGTCAATTTGCGATGCAGAAGGGAAGCCAATTTCAATATGTTTAAAGCCAATTTTGACCAACATTTGGAACATTTTAAATTTTTGTTCCATGTCCATCGGTTCAAAAATTGCTTGGTTACCGTCACGAAGGTCGGTACTCATCCAAATCGGCGCTTGGGTAATTTCTTTGTTTGGCCATTGACGGTCAGGCAAGTCTACACGCTGGTACATGCGACGGTATTTTTTACTTGGATCAGCCAACATCATGAGGAACTCCTTGTGTAGTGTCCGTTGCTCGGTATTATTAAAATGCAACGTACTACTAATATATGGTGTCTATTTCAACAAAATTAAAGGGATATTTAGGGGGGATTGCTTAAAAATAGCAAAATTTTTATACGCGCGCGTGGCGCAGCATCAGGAGATTCATTCTAGGTTGAGCGTGAGTCGGAAAAGCAAAAATATCATTCGTTTTCATCATGTAACCATCAAGATCAAGACAGAGATTTCACTTATGCAATCATTCGCATATAGCTCAATGGAGTCTAGGCGAAAATTGGATATCGTGCAAAGGTTCATCATTTATTCTAATGAGGTTGCAAGGGAAATGTTTTTCTAATTTTGCGTTATTATTTTAATATAAGAAAAAATTTCCCAAGAAAATTGTAATTTTTGAAAAATTAGATAAGAAACTGAGATCAATACTTATAATTCTGACCACATTCGAATTAAGTTGTGATAGATATTGGTCAATTTCATCACTTCTGGATAAGCATCATCATGATCTTTACGTAATTGACGAATGCTTTCATCGAGATTGAACAGGAGATGTCGTTTCTGGTCCTCACGAATTAAGCTTTGTACCCAAAAGAAAGAAGCAAAACGTGTACCTCGAGTAATGCTACTTACTTCATGTAAGCTGGTTGCGGGATAGAGCACAACATCGCCTGCAGGTAACTTCACTTCATGATAACCATAGGTGTCTTCAATCACCAAATCGCCACCATCATATTCTTCGGGCTCACTTAAAAATAAAGTACAGGATAAATCCGTGCGCATTTGTTGTGAGGTCCCGCGAATCAGGCGAATCGAGTTATCAACATGAAAACCAAAACTTTCATGTTCGTCATAACGGTTAAACAGCGGGGGAATGATTTGATGCGGCAATGCAGCGGCTTGAAAAATTGGATTTTTCCAAATGGCTTGAATTACCAATTCACTCAGATGATGGGTGAGCGGATCATTTTCGGATAATTGTTGATTTTGTTTGACTGAAGCAGAAAGGGTGCCAGCTGTGACTTTCCCACCCACCCAATTGGCTGTTGCCATTAATTGGCGGAATTCAGCGACTTGTTCTTTGGATAAAACATTTGGAATGTGATGAATCACAGCCTATATCCTTCTTAATAAATGGTTATAAAAATAGCCTCTGGGCAGAGGCTATTTTATCTTAACTTAAGTTAATTCCATAATTAATTTATGGAATTAAGTCTTAGTACTTAAAGTTGATGGCTAATACCGCATTGCGACCTTCGCCTTCGTTTGCATAATGACGTGCATGTGCACTAGTAAAGTAACGTTTGTCAGAGATATTGTTGATATTTAACTGTAAATCAATGTTGTTATTGACATTGTATTTTGCCATGGCATTGTAAATGGTGAATGTAGGTAAAACACGACTTTGATCATGATATGTGTAAACTTTATCGCGGTATTGGACGCCTGCACCTACAGTGAGTTGCGGTAATACTTGATACGTTGTCCACAGGTTTGCACTGTTTTTAGCAACGAATGGGATTGGGCCACCTGATTGAACTTGCTCATTTCTGACGATACCACCTTCTTCAAGTTCGCTATCTAAGTAGCTATAGCCAATAGCCATTTCCCATTGATCAGTGATATGACCTGTTAAGCCAATTTCAACACCATCTACTTTACTTGAACCAGCATTTGTAGATGCGCCTGTGCTATCAGTAATACGCGTATCTTGTTTCTCTGTACGGAAGATCGCAGCAGTTGCATTGGCACGGTTGTCCCAAAGACTCCATTTTGTACCGATTTCATAGGTGCGTGCTTTTTCTGGCTCTAAGTTCTTTGTAGATTCGCTTAGTCCATCAATATCTGGATCAATACCCACAGGGTTGGCTGAAGTCGCATAGCTTGCATAAATGCTGCCATTTTCAGTCGGGCGGAATACTATACCAGCCTGATAAGAGAAGTAGTCTGTATCATTTGAATACGTTGTACCCGCTACTGTAGTGCTACTACTAGTTTTTACATCTTTATTGTATTTTAACTCGGTATTAAATTGATCCCAACGCGCTCCAAGATTGACTAACCAGTATTTATTTAATTCGATGCTATCTAATGCATATAGTGAGACTGTTTCATTGGTTAATGTGGTTTGCTTTTTGTTTGCTGTTGTTGTGCCTAACCACGCATCATTTGCATTTGGATTATTTAAATCTGTACACCAACCATTTTCTTGAGAACAATCAGAATTAAATCCAGCGGTTGTTGAACCCGTATATCCAGGGTAGGTCATATTATAATTACCGCGATTTGTTTTCTCACGATTGTATTCTGCACCGATGTTGAAACTATGTTCCAAGCTTGCAGTATTAAATTTACCAGCTAATGATAATTGATCTGTAAATGCTTCAGTATCGCGGATTGATTGTGTTGCACGACGATATACTTTTCCATCATAGATGTTGCCTTTGGAATCATCTGGATTGGTATAAATATAATCTGCTTTAGATAAGCTATATGTCGAAATATTAGTTACAGTTAAATCGTCGTTTAAATCATGCTCAAGTTTTAATGAACCAATATGATTTTCACGCTTATCAAAGTCACGATCTTTCCAACCATAATAAGATCCTTGTTTTACATTAACTGGTTTTCCACCATTATTTACATCAAATGGGATACCAGAATCTGGTTCATCATTACTTTTTAAGAAATAGTAGCTGAGCGTTGCGCGATTTGGGCTACCTAAGCCAAATGCAATACTTGGCGCGATACCCACACGAGCATATTCGGCACCATCATTTTGTCCGGCTTTTTCATTTTCATGCCCCATGACGATGACACGACTAGCCACGCCATTACCAAAGTCTTTGTTAGCATCTAATACAATGTGTTTATAGTTATCTGTTCCGCCTGCGACTGTTCCTTGATATTCATCGCCAGCATGAGCTACTTTAGGAATTAGATTAATGCTGCCACCAACACCACTTCCTCCTGAAATAGCAGAACTAGAACCCTTTGTAATTTCTACTTGTTCAATGGCAAACATATCGCGATTTTGGGTTGAGGAATTGCGGACACCATCTACATAAATTGCACTTTGACCATTGTAACCGCGGATGTATGGAATATCGGTATAAGGTGCACCACCTTCTCCAGCTCCTAAGGTAATACCAGGTTCATTTCGCAAGGCTTCTAATAAGGTATTTGAATTGGTTTCTTTGAGTAATTTTTGCGAAAGCACAGAAACGGATTTAGGCGTATCTTTTAGTGGTGCGACAAATTTTGTATTTGCAGATTGATCAACTTTTAAAGATTCTTCTTGAGTTGCTTCAGTATGAATTGTTGGAAGTTGTGTCGCGTCATCCTGAGCGATTGCAGTTGTTGCGATAACAGATAAAGAAGAGGCAATTGCCGTCGACACTAATTTTTTACGCGTTTTAATAAAAGACATTTCTGAACTCACAAAGAGTAGTAAAAATTCGTATGCGAATAATAATAATTCTTATTTATTTTACCAATTGTAAATGATTGGAATTGTCGATTAATAGGCGTAATGAAAATGTAAAAATTAATGAGATTGTGTAACAGTTTGTATGTAAGTACATGATTTTATATAAATATAGAAAAACCCTGCCAAAACAGGGTTTTTTATTGGGATTTTAAATATTAAAAGTCGTAAGAGATAGATAGCCAGTAGTTACGCCCAGAAATATACGTTCCAGACATTCCAGAACCGATGGAAAGGTACTTATAGGCTTGTTGTACATCACCATTTAAGTCGTAGTAGTCCATGTATTCGGTAAAGTCTTTGTCTAATAAATTGTTTACAGCGGCATTAATACGTACCTGATCGCTGAGTTGATAACTGGTACCTAAGTTAAATAAGTTATAACCAGAGAATTCATTACCAGTTTGCTGCTGAATATTCAGCGCATCGCCAGTTTGGCTTGTTAAGTAGCGTGGACGACCAGACTGATATTCATGTTGTAACCACAGATCAAAAGCATCGTTGATATGCCATGTCGACGTCAGATTGAATAGATGTTTAGCCGTAGACTCGAGTGCATAACCTTTGTTTTCACCTTTGGTAATTTCAGATTCGGTAAAGGTATAAGCGGCTTTAATGTCCCACTCGGGAATGATTTGATATTTTAGTGAAGTTTCGAGTCCATAAATTTCTGCCTCGTCTGCATTAAAGCTCTTGGAATAAGAGGTCACACCGCTGCCTAAGCCAGAACAATCACTAATATTGCAATCAAATTCTTTCGATACAATTTTATCTTCGACAATATTAAAGAAAGCGGTGGTATTAAAATCGAGTCGGTCTGTCGGTTGGTAATTTAAACCCAGTTCATAATTGACTGAGGTTTCTGGCTTTAAATCTGGATTGCCCAGTACAGGCGTTGTACCTTGGCCGCTAAAGTTAATAATGCCATTGTGTAAGGCTTTGGCAGAAGGAGCTTTGTAGCCTGTACTCACACCACCTTTAATAGTCAAAGCATCTGTGGTATTCCAGACCAGATAGGCACGCGGACTAAAATGCCCGCCAAAACCTGAATGGTCTTCATAGCGTCCGCCAAAGGTAAAATGTAAATTATCCAATAGATTCCACTCATCTTCAGCATAGAATGAGTAGGAATCCTTCTCGAACGTCGCACCTAAGCCCGCAATATCATCCACACTTTCAGCTTTTTTGTATTCTGCACCTAAAGTCAATTTATGGTTTTTGAGTGTGGTAATGATGTGGCTGTCTGCAACTAAATCTGTATTTTCTAATGTACGATCACGACCTGCATACGCATTATTGGGGAAAGTATTGGTTGGAATTGTACGCCCAATGGTTTCTGTCTTGGTTTGGCTGATATAGGTGTTCCAAGTACCAAAGTCATAATTACCATCATGACCAAGAGAATACTGCTCACGGTTAAACTCTAATTCATCTTTATAGCCGCGTGCTCGAGCAGGAGTATCTTGGGTACCTAAACGGTTTCCTGCATTGCTATAGATTTGTTTTGAATGAAAGGCATCAGCCCAAAGCGAATTCTGGTCATTCAAACTCAGATTGAGTTTACCGCCAACATCATAGTTATCCGCTTCACTCGGTCGAGGGTCACGTGAGGTTGAGCCAGTAACGATACGTTCAGAACTTTGACGATCTAAATAGCTCCCTCGAAGCTGTAGACCAAGACGGTTTTCAATGATGGGACCATTGAGTAAAAAGCTCGTTTTCCATGAGTCGGCTTCAGCTTTATGCTCCATCACATTGCCACTTACAGTAACATTACCATGCCATTCATTACTGATTTTTTTGGTAATAATGTTGATGACACCTCCCATTGCTTCGGAACCGTAGCGAGTAGCCATTGGACCACGAATCACTTCAATACGTTCAATCGCCGAAAGAGGAGGGAGAAAGCTATTGGAAGTTTCTCCAAAGCCATTTGGCGTTACATCAGAAGATGTGGTTTGGCGTCGCCCATCAATTAAAATTAGACTGTAATCATTGCCTAAACCGCGCATTTTGATGTTTAATCCTGCGGTTTTACCGACACCTGAGCGGATGTCAATTCCAGGCACATCGGCTAACAGATCTGCAATATTGCTCGCATTTTTTCGTTCAATATCTTCTTTAGTTACCACACTGATGCTGGCAGGCGCATTTTTAATATCTTGTTCAAACCCCGCTGCGGAAACCACAATGGTGGAGAGTTGATGCGTAGAGGAGGAGTTTTCTGTACGACTTTCCGCAAAAGCAGCACTGCTCGATAAACTGAGTATCGCAAGGGTAAGGGGGCGAAGGTTGAACTTACTCATAAATAGAATTCCAAAGTTGGACGAGATAAATATCTGAAAATAAAAATAAATATTATGTTTGTGTGTATGATAATGATAAAGTTTATCATTTGCAATAATTGCCGTTTAAAAAAGGAGAAATGATCGGAAATTTAGAAAAAGAAACAAAAGACTTAAAGAAAATAAGATAAAATCCTGTAGTTTAAACATCCAGTTTTGTATATCTTTAAATGTTGTCATATAATGTGGCACTTTTTTATAAACTGTTATTACTAAATTTCGAGGAAGCCATGCAAGTAACTTCTGAAGCGGTTTCGGGCGTTGCCCGTCGTTTAAATGTATCTGTACCGACGAGCCGTGTGAACGAGCAATTTGAAGCACGTTTAAAACGCACTGCTAAAACTGTAAAGATTAACGGCTTCCGTCCAGGTAAAGTGCCATTAAACGTAGTTCGCCGTGAATATGGCGCGGGTATTTACCAAGAAGTGGTAAATGACGTAATCCGTGACACAGTATTCGAAGCAATTCAACAAGAAAAAATCAATGCTGTTGGCATGCCAAACATTGATAAAGTGGAAAACAAAGACGATGCGCTTGTATACGAAGCGACTGTTGAAGTTTATCCAGAAGTTGACGTTAAATTTGAAGGTTTAGAAGTTGAACGTAAAGCGTCTTCAGTTGAAGACAAAGACGTTGATCAAATGATCGAAAACCTGCAAAAGCAACGTGCAACTTGGGCTGAAACCAAAGGCATGGCGAAAAAAGACATGCAAGTAACTTTCGATTTCGAAGGTACTGTTGATGGTGAGAAGTTTGAAGGTGGCGCAGCTGAAGACTTTAAACTTGTATTAGGTTCTGGTCGTATGATCCCTGGCTTCGAAGACGGTATCGTTGGTATGAAGAAAGGTGAAGAGAAAGTTATTGACGTAACTTTCCCTGAAGACTACCAAGCAGAGAACCTTGCTGGTAAAGCAGCGCAATTCAAAATCACTGTGAAGCTTGTTGAAAAGCAAAAACTTCCAGAAGTTGACGCTGAATTCCTACAAATCTTTGGTTTAACTGAAGAAGAAGGCGTTGAGAAGTTAAAAGCTGACGTACGTAAAAACATGGAACGCGAAGTGAAAAACGGTCTTCGTAACCAAGTGAAAGGCGCAACTTTTGATGCTTTAGTTGCTGCAAACGAAGTTGAACTTCCAGCAGCAATGGTTGCTCAAGAAATTGATCGTCAACGTCAACAAATGATCCAGCAGTTCACGCAACAGTTTGGTGCTCAAGGTGCTAAAGCATTTGACAGCAGTATGCTTCCAGATGAATTGTTCAAAGAGCAAGCTGAGAAATCTGTAAAACTTGGCGTATTGGTAAGCAAAGTATTGGCGGATGCTAAACTTGAAGTTGACCAAGCACGTGTTGAAGCTTACATCGAAGACATGGCTTCTTCTTACGAAGATCCAACTGAAGTTATTGAATACTTCAAAAATGACAAGCAACAACGTTCACAAATTGAAGCTGTTGTTTTAGAAGATCAAGTTGTTGATCACATTTTAGCAGCTGCGAAAGTAACTGATAAAACTGTGAGCTATGAAGAATTGTTGAAAGAGCAACAAGCTCGTCAACAAGGCTAATTAGCTGTAGTGGAAAAAGGCGCTTTAAGCGCCTTTTTTTATCTCAGCAGTGTATCGACTTGTCCTAAATTCACAAAGCTTATGCAAAAAATATCTGTTATTTAATGGGGAATATTTTGCAATTTCGGTCATTATCCCTCATATTGTGGATATGGGTTAAGTCACAAAAAATTTAGGAATAAATAAACGTATGTATGTTCCAACTATTGAAAACGCGTTAGTCCCTGTTGTAGTTGAGCAATCGTCTCGTGGTGAACGTTCATTTGATATTTTTTCGCGCCTTTTGCGTGAACGCGTTATTTTCTTAACGGGTGAAGTGGAAGACAACATGGCCAATTTAATTGTGGCGCAGATGTTGTTTTTAGAAGCAGAGAACCCAGATAAAGATATTCATTTATACATTAACTCGCCAGGTGGTTCAGTAACTGCGGGTATGGCAATCTACGATACCATGCAGTTTATTAAGCCAGATGTTGTGACTTACTGTATGGGTCAGGCTGCATCGATGGGTGCATTCTTACTCAACGCAGGTGCGAAAGGTAAACGTTATTGTTTAGAAAATGCACGTGTTATGATTCACCAACCGCTTGGTGGTTTCCGTGGTCAAGCATCGGATATTGAAATCCATGCGCGTGAGATTTTATTCATTAAAGAGCGTTTAAACCGCTTAATGGCAGAGCATAGTGGTCAAGACTATGAAACTGTGGCAAGAGATACAGACCGTGACAACTTTATGACTGCACAGGCAGCGAAAGAATACGGTCTTGTGGATGAAGTGCTTAGCAAACGTCCATAAGTTTTAAGATTTTAGTATTGGAGTAAATATGTCCGAACATCCTCAAGGACAAAAGCATTGTTCATTTTGCGGTAAAACGCAGTCTGAAGTCGGGAAACTGATTGCAGGTGAGGACGCGTACATCTGTAATGAATGTGTGGACGTATGCCTAGACTTAGTACAAACCAGTCAACAGGTCGAATCTGGTGACTGGGCGGCTAAGCCTTTGCCGAAACCTCAAGAAATTCGTGCGGCACTCGATCAGTATGTGATTGGTCAAGATGTGGCGAAGAAAACCCTTTCAGTTGCAGTTTATAACCACTATAAGCGTCTTAAAGTGACCCATGGTGGACATAAGCACGACGACGCGGTTGAGATTGCGAAAAGTAATATTCTGTTGGTCGGACCAACAGGCTCGGGTAAAACTTTACTGGCTCAGACGCTAGCACGTTTATTAGATGTGCCTTTTGCCATGGCGGATGCGACGACACTGACCGAAGCAGGTTATGTGGGTGAAGATGTTGAAAACATCGTGCAGAAGTTATTACAAAAAGCGGATTACGATGTAGAAAAGGCGCAAAAGGGCATTATCTATATCGATGAGATCGATAAAATTACCCGTAAATCGGAAAATCCATCGATTACTCGAGATGTTTCGGGTGAAGGTGTACAGCAAGCCTTGCTGAAAATGATTGAAGGGACTGTGGCATCGATTCCACCTCAAGGTGGTCGTAAGCATCCGCAGCAAGAATTTATCCAGATTGATACCTCGAATATCTTGTTTATCTGTGGCGGTGCATTCTCAGGTCTAGAGAAAATTGTACAACAGCGTCAAGAGAAGGGTGGTATTGGCTTTACGGCAGATGTGAAGAAGAAAGATGAAGGCAAACAGCTTTCAGATTTGTTCCGTCAAGTTGAAGCGACAGATTTGGTGAAATTCGGTTTAATCCCTGAATTTATTGGTCGTTTGCCTGTAATTGCGACTTTGGATGAGTTGGATGAAGAAGCACTCATGCAAATTCTGACTGAACCCAAAAATGCTTTAACTCGTCAGTACCAACATTTGTTTGATATGGAACATGTGGATTTGGTGTTTGAAGAGTCTGCATTACGTGCTGTGGCGAAGAAAGCCCTTGAGCGTAATACGGGTGCGCGTGGTCTGCGTTCGATTCTGGAAAATGCCTTGCTTGAAATTATGTATGACTTACCAAGTCGCACAGATGTCGGGACAGTTGTGGTGAGTGAAGCAGTAATTAACGGTACGGCTAAGCCTGAGTTAAAGCCGGAGCGTCAACCAAAAGCTGCGACTGAAGATACTGCTAAAGTTGATTTAAAGGTGATTAATTCAAAATCAGCTTAAATGGTTATTCGTCTGAAACGTGCGGAAATTTAAGATTTCCGCACGTTTTTTTATTTGCAAGCAAAAAGCGCAATGGTAATCTTGGGCAAAGGCGAGGATGCCTAAAATTGTAATAAATTTTAAATTCACACCAATAAATACAAGAAATACGCGGTGAGGGACCAACATGCGTTCGCTTTGTCTGATGTTATGTAGCAGTTTATTTTTATTTGGATGTCATAAACAGGTGGTTTTAGAGCAGCCTGAATTAAGTTCAACCCTTGATGCCGTAAATACAAGTCAAGCACCGGGGTTAGTTGAGCAATACCGTTTCGGCATGACTTCGGTCGGTGGTTGGGTCAATCAGAAGTTGGGACAGTATTATCATCCTGTGCAACCCCAACATGATCAGGCGGCCGTGGTGTATCTGTATCGACCCGATAGTAAATGGAACCGGCAGGAGATTGTGGCATCGAGTCTGTTTATTAATAAATATCGTATCCCTAGTCTGCTAAATAATCATTATTACTGGCTAGAGCTACCTGCGGGAACGTATCGTTTATCCAGTAGTCGACCTTTGGGGATTCAACATTTTCAAAAGCCGAAATATCTCGATTTTAGTGTGGAAGCAGGCAAAAGTTATTATGTGAAATACGATGAGGAAAATCTGAATACGCGTCAGGAAGTTTCCGGTCCTCTGATTCTTGTTCCCAACCAAGTGGGACAACATGAAATCGCCTTTACCCAGTTGAAATCCTCCAGTTATAACTTTGTTGCGCAAGATCAGCAAACAGGGGAGCTGCGGCATAAAGCGCAAAAAATCAAAGCAGAAAAATATGATGCTGGTTCTGATGTGCAATTAACGCAGCCGTTTAAACTTTGGGATATTCGGACTTGGTAAGTGATCTATGGGTTCTTTTGTGCTTGCTCAAAAAGTGGTGCTAAGGTTTTCTCAATCTGATGGTTGATCTCACGTTGGGTGGCTGGGTCTTGCATCATTTGGGTAGACAAATCCATGCTATTGCGCATGACCTCACTCATCATTTTGCTACTTTTCTTGTTAATCGATTGCCCGAGTGGTGTTTCTAGGAATTGAATATTGGCAAGCACTTCTTCTTCAGTAAAAGTTTTCTGGTAAACATCTTTCAGCATTTGCATAAACTTGGGATCAGAAATTAGCTTGTTACTGAAAGATGCAGTAATGTCCGCGATTTGATTGGCCGCTTTTTGTTGTTCTGGATTTAAGTTTGCTGTATTAAAGATTTGTTTAATTGTTTCTTCTGCCTGCTGTTGGTAGACAGGGCGCATTTCTTGTTGAGATTGTGCCAAAGTGCCTCGAATATCACTGAGTTTCAGTGCTTTTTCAACGGATGCTTCGCTCGCAGGTTTGGCAAAAGTCGTGAAGCTGAGTGTGCAAAGTATGAGCGTGGTAAATGTCTGCTGTAATTTTTTCATAGTCTTGTGTATTGTCTATCATTATTGAAATAAGAATTTTGGATAAAAAAATACCCTTAACATGACCTTAGCATGTTAAGGGTATTGAAAAAAGCAAAATTTAGGGCTTAGCCTGCTGCAGCATCTACTACAGGAATTTTACCAATTTTAGCTTGCCAGATTTTAGGTGCGGTCGCGTGTACAGAAGTACCATTGACGTCTACCGCAACCGATACAGGCATATCTTTGACAACAAACTTGTAGATCGCTTCCATACCTAAGTCAGCAAATGCAACCACTTCAGCTTCGCGAATGGCTTTAGACACAAGGTAAGCTGCGCCACCAACGGCCATTAAGTAAGTGGCTTTGTTGTCTTTAATGGCTTCAACAGCCGCAGGACCACGGTCTGCTTTACCAATCATACCGAACATGCCCGTCGCTTCTAAAACTTGGCGAGTGAACTTGTCCATACGTGTAGCAGTTGTCGGGCCAGCAGGACCAACCACTTCATCACCAACTGGATCTACAGGGCCGACGTAGTAAATAAATTTACCTTTAAGGTCAACAGGAAGCTCTTCACCGTTATTCAACATGTCAACCATACGTTTGTGTGCAGCGTCACGACCAGTATAGATTGTACCATTAAGAAGAAGTGTATCACCTGGTTGCCAAGCGTTCATTTCTTCTTGAGTGATGTTGTCTAAATCAACACGTTTAGAAGTTGAGGAATCCCAAGTCACAGAAGGATAGTCTTCAAGTTTCGGTGCTTGAATGTGTGCAACACCTGAACCATCTAACTGGAAGTGTGCATGACGAGTTGCTGCACAGTTTGGAATCATGCCGACTGGTTTGCCCGCAGCGTGGCAAGGGTAGTCTTTGATCTTGATATCAAGAACGGTGGTTAAACCACCTAAACCTTGTGCGCCAATACCAAGAGCATTAACTTTTTCGAAGATTTCGATACGAAGTTCTTCAAGTTTGTTTTGTGGACCACGACGAAGCAATTCGTCCATGTTGAGTTCTTCCATGAGCGATTCTTTTGCAAGCATCATGGCTTTTTCAGCAGTACCACCAATACCAATACCGAGCATACCAGGCGGACACCAGCCTGCACCCATCGTAGGAACAGTTTTGAGTACCCAATCCACGATAGAATCAGATGGGTTTAACATCGCCAATTTAGATTTGTTTTCTGAACCACCACCTTTTGCAGCAACAGTAATGTCTACTTTGTTACCTGGAACCAGTTTGTGGTAAATCACTGCAGGAGTGTTGTCTTTGGTATTTTTACGGCCAAATGCAGGGTCAGCTAGAACTGATGCACGAAGTACGTTTGAGTTTTCGAGGTAACCTTGGCGTACACCTTCGTTAATAGCATCGTCTAGGCTCATGGTTAAATCGAATTTAACATCCATGCCCACTTCAACAAATACGTTAACAATACCAGTATCTTGGCAGATTGGACGATGACCTTCTGCACACATACGAGAGTTAATCAAGATTTGTGCAATGGCGTCTTTCGCAGCTTTGTTTTCTTCACGGTCGTACGCACGGCTCATCGCTTGGATAAAGTCTTGTGGGTGATAGTACGAAATGAATTGAAGCGCGTCCTTGACCGAAGTGATCAAGTCATCTTGCTTGATAATAGTTGTCATATCAAATATCTCTTGAGCGGGCTGTTAGCTAGCGGGCTAAATTATAAGGTATAACGTTGCTGTTGTGGGTGTTTTGCTGCATTTTTGGGCTAAAGTTTAATGGATAAAATCGGTTATTCAGTGAGAAATATTTCACCCTTAAACTGAACTGATCCAAGCTATACTGCTTGATTGGGGTATTTTTCACCAGATAAAACTGGAATAAATACATGAATTATATGATTTTATGTTGATTAGGTGTGGGCTGTTTTAGAAAATTACAGGGCTGTCATAAAGTTGTAATAAAACTTTCACATAATAACCGCATCCCAAACAGAGAGAGCATCGTTATGGCATCTGCAGTTCTTATGGTTGTTGGTTTTAGTTTCTTTATTGCTGCGACTTGGATGTATGGTCAAAAAGAAGATCAAGCTTAAGCTTTATCTTCTTTTTTTTGTTTTAATCTATCTTCAAATCTTCAAATCTTCAAATCTTCAAATCTTCAAATCTTCAAATCTTCAAATCTTCAAATCTTCAAATCTTCAAATCTTCAAATCTTCAAATCTTCAAATCTTCAAGAATCTCAGCGTGATCAATTTTTTACACCTTTCTGCATTTGCGAAGGGGTTTAGCGCATATTTTTATTTGATTGGTCGAATGGGTTCTGGCAAGGCCGCGTATAGCACCTTACTTTTTCCATTGATTGCCTTACTGGTCTCTACTGGACGAGAAGACTATCAATGGCATATTAATGCGGTGATTGGGGTGATTTAATTCTGGCGGGTAATGCAATTTTCTTTATGCAAGTAGCTAGAAGATGGCATAGATCTCACATCTAAATGCCATGACTGTGAAGCAGGATAGAGCTGAATAATATATAGCCATGAGCATAACAATTAGATTCAGCAAGCAAAAAAAAACCACTCTCGAGAGAGTGGCTTGGAAAACGCGAGTTTTTAGGATGCTTTGCTGGCTTTAGCTTCAACTTGCTGTTCGGCTTGAATAGCAGTTAATGCGATCGTGAATACAATATCATCCACCAAGGCACCACGAGACAAGTCATTCACAGGTTTGTTTAAACCTTGCAGCATAGGTCCAACGCTGACGACATTGGCAGAACGCTGTACGGCTTTATAGGTGGTGTTGCCTGTATTTAAATCTGGGAAAATAAAGACATTCGCACGACCTGCAACTTGCGAGTCTGGCGCTTTTGAGCGCCCCACACTTTCAACCGATGCTGCATCGTACTGTAACGGACCATCAATCAACAGGTCAGGGCGACGTTGTTTCGCAATCGCAGTTGCTTGCGCTACTTTTTCCACATCTGCACCTGCACCAGAAGTTCCTGTTGAGTAGGAAATCATGGCAATACGCGGGTCAATGCCGAAGGCTTTAGCTGAGTCTGCCGACTGAATCGCAATTTCAGCCAATTGTTCCGCATCTGGATCTGGGTTAATTGCACAGTCACCGTACACATAAACTTCATCTGGCAACAGCATAAAGAACACTGAAGATACCAGTGAATATTCTGGCGCAGTTTTAATCAGCTGGAATGCAGGACGAACGGTATTGGCAGTGGTATGTACTGCACCAGACACCAAGCCATCTACTTGATCCAGTGCTAGCATCATCGTGCCTAACACTACAGTATCTTGTAGCTGTTCGCGTGCTTGTAGTTCGTTAATTTTACCTTTGCGTAATTCAACCATCTGCGCGACATAGTTTTCACGAATCAGATCAGGATCAATAACTTCAAGGTCAAATGGCAACTCGATATTGCGTGCTTTAGCAACTTCGACCACAGCTTCTGGTTTTGCTAACAGAATACAATTTGCAATACCACGAGATTGGCAAATGGCAGCGGCTTGAATGGTACGTGGTTCATCACCTTCCGGTAAGACAATCCGTTTCTTGGCATGGATCGACTTTTGTACCAGCTCATGACGGAAAGCAGAAGGAGAAAGGCGCGGTTTATGCGTGCCTTTGATCAATTGTGCCAACCATTCTTCATTGATGTGGCTGGATACAAAACGCGTGACTTGCTCTGCACGCTCAGTATCATCTACAGGAATTTCATTGCTTAAATTCATTAAGCTTTGTGCTGTTTCAAAGGTACTGAGTGGTGTATGTAAAATTGGCAAACCTTGCTTAATCGCGGCTTGACAGAAATCTAGAATCTGGCTGTTTGGGGCATGATGCTCAGTCAAGAGAAGACCCGCTAAAGGTGTGCCATTGCTGCTGGCCAAACTACTTGCCAGTAATACATCAATACGGTCTGAAGCACTGATAATCAGCTCGCCCGCCACAAATTTGTCCAGTTCATGTTCAATATTCGCGGCAATCAGGCTACTGTGCAGAACACGACGCTGTGAAGCTTCGCCTTGGTTAATCCATTCGGCTTGTAAATTGGCTGCTAAATCGGTCATGCGCGGTACGCTGAGCGTATTGCTAAATGGGACTAATCCAATCACAGGTAACTGAGCAGAGCCAATATGCGCATGGGTTTTTTGGATATTTGCCACAAAATTGTTGCTATCGCTAATCAGGCGTAGGCTAGGATCAAACGTCAGTGGAATTTGTGCCGAACCTTCAGGTAAGCCTTTGGTACGCATTAATAATACGCCAGCAGTACGTTCACAGGTGGCACCGCCAAAATGACGTAACTGGGCTTCCACTTTGTCCGCGGTTGCTTGAGCATTGTTAATGTCAGCATTGCTGACAATAATGACTTTGGCATCTAAAGCTTTGGCGAGAGCTGAATTGAGTTCAGAAGCAAATGCATCACGGGCATTCGGTAATAAGCCTTCTACAATGATGATGTCGTGTTTTTTCGCAATTTGACGATGTAAACGAACCGCTTCTTCAAGTAATTCGTCACTTTCACCATTGTTTAATTGCTGGGTAAGCTTGGCATAAGGAATGGGTTCAACTGTGTCACTTTTGGTAAGGTGGTGAAATAGCGCACTGGTACGGTCAGCTTCAACTTTGCATTCTTGCGAAAAAGGCTTAAGAAAACCCGCTTTCACACCTTGGCATTCGAGCGCATAAATTAAACCTAAACATGCCGAAGTCAGACCAACGCCTTCTCCGGTAGGGACTAAAAGAATCGTTTTCATAGTCGTTAATTTTTTAATTTGGAAAAAAGGGGAACGCCGAAAATGCGTGATTGCTTAAGCAATCACGGCATTAGATTCAGGCTTTTTTGAGGTTGTCTGATTAACCTCATTTTCAACCACACTTGCCGTTTCTTTGGCAATGCGGCCTTCTTCGTCAGTCGGAATCACCCAAATTTGTGGACCTGTACCAGTATCAATGCGGCCTTCAGTACCACGTTTGAGGGTGTTATTTTGTTCTTTGTTTAGGTTAAAACCAAAGTGCGGTAAGTACGCCATGGTTTTTTCACGAATGTAAGCCGAGTTCTCACCAATACCACCAGTGAAGAACAAGCCATCTAAGCGTGGTAAGCCACAGCTGAGCGCTGCTAATGATTTCGCTAGACGATAGCAGAATACTTCAATCGCCAGTGTTGCATCTTCATTGCCTTGTTCAGATGCTTCAATCAAGGTGCGCATGTCATTAGAAAGGTTGTCCGACAAGCCGAGCAAGCCGCTTTCTTTGTTCAGCATTTTGTCAATTTTGTAGACATCCCAACCGAGATTTGCAGCAAGGAAGCTATGTAAACTCGGGTCTACATCACCACTCCGCGTGCCCATCACAATCCCTTCGAGTGGGGTTAAGCCCATTGAGGTGTCGACACTTTGACCATTCCAGATGGCACAGGTTGAGCTACCATTACCCAAGTGCGCTGTGAGCCAGCCGCCTTGTTTTAGGCTACCCGCTAACTCTGAACCTCGCTCCGAAACATAGGCGTGGCTGGTGCCGTGGAAACCGTAGCGACGCACGTTGTGTTCTGTATATAAGAATTTTGGCACTGCATAGCGGTAAGCGTGTGCAGGCATAGTTTGATGGAATGCTGTATCGAATACTGCAACTTGTGGCAATTCTGGGAATAAGCGCATGGTTGCGTCAATGCCCACAAGGTGTGCAGGGTTGTGAAGCGGTGCCAGTGGCGTTGCTTCACGAATACGTTCAATAATTTCTGGTGTAAGTAATTCAGCTTTGGTCAATGTCCCACCATGGACAACGCGGTGACCAATCGCTTGAGGATTGTAGTGAGAAAGACGTTCTAAGATGGTTTCTAATGCTTTTTCGTGATCCGCATGTGGAATAGACAGTTCTAGTGGTGCGCCACCGACAGTGACGCCTTTAATGCGCGCTTCAGCAGAACCTAAGTTCTCTGCTAAACCAAAAATTCGATCTTCACGACGTTCTGAAACAAGTGCATATTTAATTGAAGATGAGCCGCAGTTAATAACTAATACTGATGTAGACACGTTTATATACCCGAATTTTAATTGAAATAAGTCGTCCCTAAAGTGATCTTTATGCAGTACTTATCAATGCAATCCAGATCAGTAGCAATGTTTTATCATGTGTTGATTTTCTGTCCTAGATAGACTTTAGGAGATTAGACTTAAGCACTATCGACCAGTGAAATAATAATAAATAGAATTTATTGGTTGATGGTTTTCATTTATTAATGAAATAGTACTCAAGCATCAATTCTCTTTCCTGTATACCTTTAACCCTAGCATGAGAAATGAATTTTGGGCAGGAGCTAAATGTTATTTTTATGCTTAGTTTTGATACTTGATTTCTGACCAGCGTACAATGACATAGGCAATTAATGCCACCATAAAAAACACCAGCATCATCCAAGCCAGACCTTGTAAGGTTTCAATGATCGTCCGGTAAATTTCCAGTACCCAGCGCTCTTGAGTCAGTTCAATCACAATTTTCTTGTCATTATCAGTATAAGTGAGCGGCGTGATGTATTTTTCCATATCGTAAATACGAATGCCTGAAGATGTTCCGACCACCATGCCAGCAAATTTGGTGTATTTTGCCCAAGCTTCATGAATCGGGTCGTGAATAATGCGTGCCAGAATAGTATTAATCGAATTGGAAAAAATTTTCATTACTGTAAAAGAAACCAGTAATGCCAGTAAAAAGGTACAAATGATCAAATAGTAAAACATGCGATTTCCCTTTTATCTTTTTCAATTTTTTTATCATGTTACAAAATTTAGCGCAGGGATGGTGTAGTCGCTGTGTTCAGCTTCATGGTTGAAACTGAACACTTAAAGATACTTTAGATAAAGAGGAATTATTGGCGAATTTGGCCGTCGCCTAACACGATCCATTTTTGCGAAGTCAAACCTTCTAAACCGACGGGTCCACGGGCATGAATCTTGTCTGTCGAGATACCGATTTCGGCACCAAGACCATATTCGAAGCCATCAGCAAAACGAGTTGAAGCATTGACCATGACTGAGCTTGAATCAACACGCGCAAGGAACTGGCGCGCTAAGCTGAAGTTTTCAGTAATGATGGCATCAGTATGGTGCGAACCATATTTGTTGATATGTTCAATCGCCTCATCCATGCCAGTCACGACTTTAATCGCTAAAATTGGACCTAAATATTCGGTGTACCAATCTTCTTCACTTGCAGGCTTGACGCCACTGCCGAGGATCCGCTGAGTTTCTCGGCAACCGCGTAATTCCACATTTTTCTCTGCATAGAGTTCAGCAATGCGCGGTAAAAACTCTTCAGCAACCTTTTCATCAACCAATAAGGTTTCCATGGCATTACACACGCCATAACGATGGGTTTTGGCATTCAAGGCAATCGGTAATGCCTTGTGTAAGTCAGCATGAGCTTCAACAAAAACGTGACAGTTGCCATCGAGATGTTTAATTACTGGAATACGTGCTTCATTGCTAATGCGCTCAATTAAACCTTTGCCTCCACGTGGAACAATCACATCCACATATTCCGACATGGTAATCAGTTGGCCGACAGCAGCACGGTCTGCAGTATTAATGACTTGTACCGCAGTTTCAGGCAGTCCAGAGGTCTTGAGTCCATGCTGAATGGCTTCGGCAATGGCTTTGTTTGACTCTAAGGCTTCTGAGCCACCACGTAAAATAATGGCATTGCCTGATTTGAGCGCCAGCGATGCCGCCTCTAAGGTAACATTTGGGCGTGACTCATAAATCATGCCGACCACACCGAGTGGCACGCGCATTTTACCGATTTGGATACCAGACGGGCGATAAGCTAAATCTGTGATTTCACCAATCGGGTCGACCAGGCTAATCACATCTTTTAAGCCTTGTAACATGGCTTTAAAGCGTGTGGGGTTCAGTTCTAAGCGATCAAGCAAGGCACTGTCTAATTGATTGTTACGACCTTTATCCATGTCTATTTGGTTGGCCGCTAAAATCGCAGACTCATTGTTTTGTAATGCTGTGTAAATAGCTGACAAAGCATTGTTTTTCATTTGGGTAGAAGCGCTGGCTAACACGCGCGATGCTTGGCGTGCTTGTTGTCCTACCGTTTGCATATATTGTTCAATCGACTCTTGCATGGCGGTTTGATCACTTAGAAATTTCAGTTCCGATAGTAACAGCCTGAGTTCCTACAATGAAGCATCTTCAGTGAAAATTGCTGAAACTTTCGTATGCATGGTGCCTCACATCGCTTTTGTGGCAAAAAAAAGATAAGCGGTCATGGAATGAGTTGCGCCCAAAAACATCATTTGTATATGATGGCTAGCGATAATGACATTGATGTCTTTAACAAAAAATGAGAATGGATTTGCACCAAAATCATCGGTGTATTCGTTGCATAAGCAAGTGTCTTGCACAATAAAAATAAAACAAGGATTGGAGGTAAGGGATATGAATTCCATTATCCAAATGGACGCGGAATTACCGTCATCTATAAATCGTCATGGTTTTTTCGATTTATACAATAAACACAGTTTTAAACAAGCAGCCCGAACCACGTGGATAGATGGCTGGAAAATTGAGTATATGGCGATTGCTCAACCTGAAACGCTGCACTGTACGCCCATTGTGATTATTGGGGGCGCTTTTCAAAATTTTAACTCTTATAAATATTGTGTAGAACAACTGTTTGCTGCGGGACCCGTGATTTTAATTGATTTACCCTCTATGGGGGCTAATCAGCAAATTACCAATGTAGATACAGGGCGTTCAGCAGGGACATTAGAACTGAGTGACCTCGCTGCCATGCTGGGGCAGTGGCTCGATATTGTCGGCCAAAAACGGGTTTCGGTGATGGGGATGTCGTTGGGATCTGTGGTGGCGTCTAGTTTGGCAGACTCACGTCCTGAATTGATTGATCGCATGATTTTGATGGGGGTGATGCAGAAAACTCGGAAAAGCTGGCGCATGCTCTTGGAAGAGTCTCTGTTCTTGATGCAGGAACAGCGTATGGAGGAGTTTGGTCAAGCCGTCATTTTGTATTTGGTCAATCATGCCAAACTGGATGTCACGCGTATGTCACCGACAGCCAAGCGCCTGTTCTTTCGGCAGATGGCGGACTTCACTGCAACCGAGCAGGAGCGTTATGAAATTAACTGTCATCGGCTGTTGCGTTTAACCGACGTCCCGATTCCACGCTGTAAGGTTTTAGTCGCTTGTGGACAATATGACAGTTTTACCTTACCCCATGAAAATGCCAATTTTGCCTTGCAATGTCCTGATATGGAATTTGCCATGATTGCCAATGCGGATCATGTGCCGCAGTTACAACGTCGTAAAGAAACTATGCACTTGTTCGCTACGTATTTGCGTGGAGAATCCATTCAGCAGCTTGACGGAATTATTTCACTTTCACGTGCACAACTGTTAACCATGGAGCGCCGCGGAGAAGCACGTATTCAGGTGCGTTATGCGCATACGCATTTAAGCCATCGACACTCAGATTTACGCTTGGCTACCGAAATCGCAGATTTAAACTTCTTTGGGCTCAAACTGAATTTTATGCCTACACAAGTTACTGTCGCTGCACAGTATCCCCGTGATTTGGCTTTACATCTTGAGGATGAGGAAGGGGCGTTTGCCATTGAATGCCTGATTTTTGAAACAGGGCAAGATTATGTCCGAGCGTTATTTAAACATGGCAGTTTTGAGGTGGCAGAACGCTTATTACGTTATATACAGCGTCAGCAGTCCGTTTTAATGTCTGCGACTGCTTAATTGAGGTTGCTTGATCGAGGGTTTTGAAATTCAGCCAGCATAATATAAAGGGAGAAATGTCTGGATTTCTCCCTTTTTTTATTTGCAGGATTTAACTGGAAGACTGAGATTTACTGTAAGCATGTAGCATCCAAACCAAATCCCCGAGATGTTCTTCGGAAGAGGTCTGGCTATTCTCGACTTGAAAATAAAGTTGCGGTTGAAGCACGTGGACATTTTCAAAACCTGCATGTCGTAAAAACTGCTGGGCTTCACTGGGACGAGTGAAATGAAAACTAAAGGCACTGCGAGACATGAACTTTAATAGCTTGCTACTGCTCCAAATAATATGTGCCAATTTGTTTTTGACAGGCTCGGGGTAAAGATCGCTGAGATAATGAATTTCGGGAAAACTTTGCCCATATTGATGAATGGCTTTGAAGAGCTGAGACAATAAGGGTTGATCAAAATAATTAATGAGTCCTTCACTAATGACCATCAACGGGGAGTTTGGATCAAATTGTTGAAAAACTTGGGCAAACTCAGCACTAAAAATATCAGCACTCAATACTGCGGGGCTGTTTGGATCAAGTTGCTGCAAAGCCTGTGTTTTGACGCGTGCCATTTCAGGTAAGTCCAATTCTCGATAAACCAAATTGCGGAATTTTTGCCGAAAATTCCAGCCGCGTGGAGAAAGTCCACAGGCTATTTCTAGAACCTGAAGCTTGGGGTGTTGCGCCAGTAATTGGTAAAGATGTTCATCAATCATGCGATGGCGTTGTTTGAGGGTGCTGCGCATACTGCCACCGACATGGCGCTCGGCCCATGCTTCTAAAGGATGCACGAGTTTTGCCAGAAATTTACCTTTGCTTGTGGCAAAAATTGGATTTGAAATGCCCATCTGATACCAAATGTAGCCAGTATAGTGCGCCGTAAATGAAATATGACGATGTCGTGAAAGGGGCTGTGTCATGTCTTCCTGACCTGTTTTTTTTGTTTTGCTTTGAGTACAGCAAGATTCGCTGAAAGTGTTCACATCATAAAGAAAAAGGAGCACCTTGTCGTGCTCCTTCCGTCGAATAGTTAGCTGGCGTTTCTAAAGGCGACGAGCGTATCTCGTACAGTTTGCCATTCAGGGCCGAGGTCTAGCGTTTCACCAATTGCAAGCTTTGGAATTTTGCCGCGCATACGCTCTAAGCGTTGCTGATTTGGCAGGGGTAAGGTTGTGATTCCACTTAGTGCCACACATTGCGCAGCCCGGTCATTACAGACTAAGCCCATATCACAACCAGCTTTGAGTGCCGCTTGAATACGTGCATCGGCCCCGCCAGCGACACAAGCCGCTTGCATGCTCAAGTCATCCGAGAATAATACACCATCAAACTGCAGTTGCTCACGCAGCACTTTTTGAATCCAGAACTCCGAGAAGCCTGCTGGGTTCGGGTCAACTTGATCATAAATGACATGTGCTGGCATTAAGGCATCGAGCTGCGGCATCAGTTGGATGAAGCTTTGCATATCTTTGGCATAAATTTCATCAAAGGTACGAGAGTCAATGGCAGCAGCTACATGTGAGTCCGCTTTGACTGAACCATGTCCAGGAAAATGTTTCCCTGTTGAAGCCATGCCTGCACGTTTCATCCCTTTGAGGAATGCGCTGGCTAAAGGCACAATGTCCTGCATATTGGTTGCAAAACTACGGTCACCGATGACATCACTGATATCATTTAAGTCGAGCACGGGTGCAAAGCTAAAGTCGATGCCCACTGCAAGCACTTCAGTGGCCATGAGCCAACCACATTGTTCCGCCAGTTGCAGTGCTTGGGCAGGGTCTTGTTGATACAGCTCGCCAAAACGTCCCATCGCTGGCAAGAGGGTAAAGCCTTGTTTTAGGCGTTGCACTCGCCCCCCTTCTTGATCGACAGCAATCAAAATTTCAGGGCGAATTTGACGCATATGGTCGGTCAGTGCGCGGACTTGCTGAGGGGATTGAATGTTGCGTGCGAATAAAATCACACCACCGACTTGCGGAGCTTGCAATAGTTCAATATCTTCTTGGGTAAGTTCTGTGCCAGCGATGTCAAGCATCAATGCGCCAATCATATCGGTGTCCGTGTTTGAATTATTTAAATAAAGAGGCTGAGGGAGTCAGCATCCGCAAAACAATACCCGAATTCTGCAATGATTTGCTACATTTTGTCAGCACAGATTATGATAAAACTACACGACATAAACATATTCAGTTGTTTAAGATGTTGAATCTGCACCATTCAAGTTGAATAACGACGCAGTAATTTTGGTCGAAAACCAAGGAAGTACAAATTATTTATGAAACTTCAAACAATAGCTTGTGCAGTTGCGATTGCGACTGGTGGATTGTTCTTTACTCACGCAATTAATGAAGCAATTGCTGCAAATGATACGGCTGCTGTCTCTCAAGCAATCGTGCCAACCAAAGAGCAGGCGTTGGTTTCGCGACAATTGGCCACTTTAGTCGATCGTCAACATTATTTGAATATGCGTTTGGATGCGGAAACCTCGAACCGTATTCTTGATTTTTACTTGGATAGTCTAGACCCTGATCACACCATTTTTCTAAACTCAGAAGTTGAACAGTATAAAAAACAATATGGGGCGACTTTTGGTGCGGCATTAAAAGCAGGCGACCTAACGGGCCCTTATGCGATTCATGCACAATATCGTGAGCGTTTGGCGCAGTTTTATGAATTTATGTTGGCAGAGCTGAAAAAGCCGCAAAATTTGAATCAGCCTAATGTGTATATTGATGTTGATCGCGAAAAAGCCGCCTATTTCAAAAATTCGCAAGAACAACGTAGCTATTGGCAGAAAATGCTGGTGTCGCAGCTGATTAATTTGACCATCAGCAAACAAGAAGAGCAGGCCAAGCAAAAAGTACTGAAAGATAATCCAGAGCTTGCGAATGGTCAGGACTTAACCAGTCCAGAAGATCTGACACCTGTTCAGACCTTAACCAAGCGTTATACACGTCAATTGGAACGCATTAGCCGTACCAAGAGTGATGATGTGCTGGATAAAACCCTGAATGCAATGATGCTGACCTATGATCCACATAGTAACTATTTCCCGCCTGTGGATGCGATGGAGCTGAATCGACAAACCACATTGCAATTAGAAGGGATTGGGGTTTCGATTCGTCCGGAACGTGGCAATGAAGACTATACCAAGATTGAAACGATTGTGGATGGTGGACCAGCCAGCAAAACAGGACAAGTCAAATCAGGTGACCGCATTATTGGTGTGGCACAAGACGGCGAGAAAATGATTGATGTCATTGGTTGGCCAAGTAATGAAATTGTCGGTTTGATTCGTGGTAAACGTGGAACCAAGGTTACCGTTCGCTTATTGGCGACAGGCGCTGCTATGAGTCAGGCACGAAATGTCACGATTGTGCGTGATGTGATTCAGGAAGAAGATGCAGGGGTACGCTCACGTGTGGTTGAAGTCAAACGTGATGGTAAAGTTCACCGCATGGGCGTGATAGAAATTCCATCTTTCTATTTGAATTACCGTGCGCGCCGTGCCGGCAATGAATATCGTTCTGTTTCAGAAGACACCAATAATGCATTTAAAGCACTGCAAAGCCAAAATGTTGAAGGTGTGATTGTCGATTTGCGCAATAACCCTGGCGGTTCTTTAGAAGAGGTTGCGCGAATGCTCGGGCAGGTGATCAAGTCGGGTCCTGTGGTACAGATCCGTGATGGTAACGGTAATGTCAGTGTGTTTGAAGATGATGATGGCGGTGCACAAACCTATGCAGGTCCAATGGCTGTTTTGGTCAATTTAGCCTCGGCTTCAGCCAGTGAAATTTACTCGGCAGCGATTCAAGATTACCAGCGCGGTATTGTGATTGGGAGTACCACCACAGGTAAGGGTACCGCTCAAGTTCAATTGGATAGTTTAGCCTACGGGCAAGCAACCTTAACGCAGCGTAAGTTTTACCGCGTGACGGGTGGCAGTACCCAAAATAAAGGTGTAATTCCTGACATTAATTTGGTCGATATTTACAATGAAGAGTTTGGTGAACGCAAAGCCAAGAATGCATTGAAATGGGACACGATTCCAACGGCACCGTTTAAACGCGAAGGTTCTGTCCAACCTTATGTTCAGCAACTTGAGCAATATTCACAACAACGGGTTAAATTTGATCCGCAATTTAAGTATCTAGAGCAGCGCAAGGCGATTGCGAAAAAGTCGGATGAGCAAAAACGTATTGTTCTAGATTTGAACCAACGTAAAGCAGAGCTCATCGCTTTAGAACAGGAAACCTTGCAGGCGGAAAATCAGCGTCGACAAGCAACAGGTCAAAAGCCTTATGCTAACTGGGAAAGTTATCAAGCCTCTTTAGATGCTTTAGCCGAGTCGCGTGCCAAAATGAAAGCCACCCAGCGACCAGCATTGCCTGAAGAGGAAACTTTTGTTGTTGAAGCGGCCAATGTATTGTTGGACTACGCGAAGTTGCAAAAAGCCAAGTCTTAACATTAGCCTGATCCTGAACCGATCAAAGCCAGTCTTATTGAGACTGGCTTTTTTAATGCTTGGATTATAAAAAATTCCTAAAAAATAAATGGATATCAGTCAAGTTAGTCATTGGTTTATAGAAAAATTCACGAATAAGCACTTGACCAAAACGATAGAGTATTAGATTCTTAACGGGATTATAAGATTTGAAAAAACTTTACGTTTTTATCGTTTGAGAGCTCGACTTTGAATGTACTGATAAAAAAAAGATGACCTAAACGGAAGCTTTATATGGTTCATATTCATTATGATTTAAGCCTCGTTGTAGGTTCTATTTTATTTGCTTTGTTGGCATGTTTAATGGTCGTGTCACTCGAACAACTATTATTCCGTGAATCACAGCACAAGCTTCGCAAAGTCATTTTACTGGTGAGTGGCTTGGTCATGGCTGTTGCAATTTGGTGTATGCACTTTATTGCGATATTTGCAGGTCAATTTCCAGAAGCTTTTAATATCGATGTGGGTCTGACGTTAAGTTCTTATTTTATTGCATTTGTGGCTTCAACTTTTGCCATTTGGTTGGTGACACGCCCAACCCTCTCTTTTGCTCGCCTGATGATGGGGGCGGTCTTGATGGGCGTAGGGATTTCAGGCATGCACTATACAGGTATGTTTGCCCTAGAATTCCCATCTTATCAGATTCAGTATGATGCCATGATGGTGGTATTTTCTATCATTTTCGCTGTTTGTGGCTCTGGGCTGACGTTCTGGTTAACCTTTAAATATAAAGCCGCGATTAAATACAAGTTCTGGTTAAAGCTGGGTATTGCTTTAATGATGTCGATTTCTATTGTCGGTATGCATTTTAGTGGTATGGCGGCAACACAATTTGTGAAAGACCCCAGTTACTTAATTGGGCTGAATCAGTCGGGTTATGGTTTGATTTTATTTACCGTTTTTCTGGTCACCGCTTTAATTTTTATTGCGGCATTTTTTGTGGCGGTTCTCGAGCAGCGCTTAGAAGAGCGTAATTTACAGCTCTATACGGCCAATCAAGAATTGGCCAAACAGGCTGTTCGAGATAACCTGACCAAGTTACCGAATCGGTTATATTTGGCCGAATACGCGCACTTTCTATTTACCAATCATCGTTATAACGATCAGAAAATTGCCTTTCTATTTATTGATTTAGATAGTTTTAAAGGGGTGAATGATGTCTTTGGTCACCATGTCGGTGACCAATTGTTGGTGCAGTTATCGAGCAGAATTCATGCACAGTTAAATGATCGTCAAAAACTGCTTCGCATCGGTGGTGATGAGTTTTTATTGGTGATAGAAGATGCGAGCCTTGAACAAGCGGAACAGATGGCAGGGGTTGCACTCGAACAAATCCAAAATAGTTTTTTGATTGCAGGCAAAGAAATTAATATTTCTGCCAGTGTCGGCATCGCCATGTTTCCTGAGCATGGTAATAATTTGCAGGATTTATTGATCAATGCGGATGCCGCGATGCTGTCTTCCAAGTATCAAGGTCGAAACACCTATTCGGTCTTCAACTATTCCGTGGATCAACAAGAAACCAAAAGCTTAACCAAGCTGATAAATGATCTGTATAAAGCCGTTGAAGAGCAGCAGTTTGTGCTGTTTTATCAGCCGAAATTCACCACACAAGATCATCAAATTTGTGGAGTCGAAGCTTTAATTCGTTGGCAACATCCAACCTTAGGCTTGCTCACCCCAAACATGTTTATTCGGGGTGCTGAAAAAACCGGACTGATTATTGAACTGGGCTACTGGGTGCTGGAACAGGCCTGTCGCCAAATTCAAATTTGGGAAAAGAACAATGCGCCATTTTTTCCTGTGGCGGTGAATCTTTCGGCCGTACAGTTTGAGCATAAGCATTTATTTACAAATCTAGAAAACCTATTTGAAAAATATCAAATTGATCCGAGTCATTTGATGATTGAAATTACTGAAACTACAGCCATGCATCACATTGAGTCGAGCATTCTGAGTTTTGAGCGTTTACGTCAAATGGGCATCAAGTTGGCGATTGATGATTTTGGTACAGGTCATTCCAGCTTCCTGTATCTCAAGAATTTGCCGGTGGATGAACTGAAGATTGATCGCGAGTTTATTTATGACCTAGAAGTCGACTCTAAAGAAGAAATGATTCTGGAGAGTATTATCCAGCTGGCGATTAAACTCGGCTTGGTGGTGACCGCAGAAGGGGTGGAATGTGCCTCTCAAGCTGAGATTTTATCTCGTTTAGGCTGCCAGCAATTACAGGGCTATTTGTTGGCGATGCCGATGGAAGTTGAACAACTGGAACGTTTCTAAGCTGAGTTATCGATGACAGCCACCGCTCACTCTGAACGGCTGTGTAGTTTAGGCTTCTGCTTCAGTCTATAAACCTTGTCGGTAGATAGTGTTTATGCGGTCACACCGCTGCCTGTAGAGCCTGAGAACAGCCCTCATTACATACAAATACGATTACGTCCTTCAGCTTTGGCTTGGTAAAGGTTCTCATCAGCCAGCTTCATGACCGCTTTAATGTGTACGGAAGAATCAGGCCAATGCGCCAGACCGATCGAAATGGTCACTGGACCGATGCCTTCAATCAGTGTGGTTTCCAGTTTTAGTCTGAGCCGTTCTGCTAATTTATAACCAATCGTCAGGTCGGTCGTTGGGGTGAGCACGATAAATTCTTCCCCACCAAAACGGCAACATACATCATTGTCCCGGAAATTGGCCTGAATTAACTCGGCGACTTTTTGTAATACCAGATCGCCTTTATCGTGACCATAGGTGTCATTGACCTGTTTGAAGTGGTCAATATCAATTGCGATCACACAAAACTGGGTGCGCGCATTGATTAGCTCTTGGGTAAAAACTTCCATGCCACGGCGATTATAAAAACCAGTCAGTGGGTCTGTATTTACGTGGTAATTCAGTTCATTGATCCGCTTTTTAAAGTTTTGGGCACTCAGTAATAACGAAAGTCGGAATTTCAATACTTCGAAATACCACGGTTCAATACTCTTAATTTTTTGATCAATATCAGGAGTATTCAGAATACTCGCCATTTTCGCCAGCTGTTCTAGAGGGTTAGAAATTAAATACGCAATACGCCAAACAATAAAGAAAATGATTAAATAAAAGATCGACATGCCAAACAAAATTTTATAGACAATATTGGTGGCTTGTTCAAGCAATATAGCGGTCGGTTGTTGTGAAATCACGATCCATTGGGTGGATGGAACATAAGCAAAACCAGCCAGATTGTCCTTGCCTTCGCTATTGACCAATTGAGTCTTACCAAATTTGGTGGCCTGTATATAGGCCAGTCCCGTGTTATTCGAAACCGTTTCTCCAATACGTTTAGCATCAGGATGGAAAATAATCCGGTTGTACTGGTCAAGTACATACATATAGCTGTTTTGATAGTTATATTTAATGCTCAACAATTCACGAATAATATTATTGTTTTTTAAGTAAACAGCACCGCCAATAAAGCCGAGATATTGATGGTTGCGGTCAAATACGGGTTGTGAAATAAAAACAATCAGATTTTTTCTGACTGAATAATATGGTGGGGTAATGACAGGGGCTTTTTTCTCTAAGGAAAGCTGAATGCCATAGGTTTTGTTGACTTGTTGTTTATTAAAAGCCAGTTGTTCAGGTGCAAAGGATACAAAGCGTCCATCCTTATTAATCACCACCACACTGTCGAAGAAATCGGATTGATAACGTAGGCGATTGACTTCACTTTGCAAGACGCGAGCATCATCAAAGGAATGCCCGAGAATTTCAGCACTATAGGCCAGTTCCTTGACGAGACTTTTAATTTGCAAATCTGTGCCATGCGCAATTTTCGAAGCATAGTCAAAATTGACAGAAAGCGAGTTTTCAATCAGCTGTTGACGTTGAATGTAGTAGCTGACCGCGAGAGAAACCACAAATAGACTAAACACACTAAACATAGCGAGAAAAAGAATGAGTTTTCTCAAATCTAGATTCAGAGTTGAAAGTAGCCTTTTCAGCATGGTCATCACATTATGGGAAATATTCTGCAAAATCAGGTTTCAGTTCAATTGACGCAAAGCGTAGCGAAGGGCGAATCAATATACTTGCGATAAAACTTGCGCAATGTCGTTCAATGTATAGAGAAATGAGATAAAAATCTAGTTTTGATGAAATTTATCCATCTATTCATCACCTGTAAAACTGGTCAATTCTGTAATTAAGGACTATATTGTTTTTGTAACCATATTTTTATTTTTTGTATCCTCATTGAAAAGCTTGATCTGCTGTTGAGTCTCTGAATAAATAATCAAAATGATAGATCACAGGGTTTGATCGTCGTGTTTTCCCGAGGCACTTATGAATAGACAACTCCTTGAGATTGGCTCGGAAACAGAGCAATTGAGTGCATGTCGATTATCTTTGTTGTTGGGTATTTCGACAACTCCCAATCAAATTGCTACCTTTCTTCAGCTTGCGCGGCAATTGCTTGTCGTCGATTTCGCCTTATTGCAATTTTATAATGAGCCCTATGCATGGGTTGCGACCGAACAGGGGCTCAAAGCCTGTGAACGCAACATGGTCATGCCGATACACGCTGCCGTAGATCAGGTGATTGATGACCAGCATCCCTTGTATCCCAGCTTTGTCGCAGACCTCTCTGCTTTAGGTTTTATGGTGAATCCGCGTCTGATCGTACTGCATTTGCAAAACTCGGATGAACAGATGATTGGGCAAGTGATTCTGTTTGATCAACACACAGCAGCATTTAACCAAGCCCAGTTGCCGATGTTACGGGAACTGTTTAACAGTTTGATCAGCCATATTGAACTCAAGATTGATTATGCTGAATTAAAAGAAATGTATGAGCAGCAGTCCGCTTTAAATTTCAGTAAAACTAAATTTTTCCAGATTATTGCGCATGATTTAAGAGCGCCTTTTCATGGTTTGCTCGGATTTTCCGAAGTGTTGGCGCAAGAGCGTGAAACTTTAGATGAAACCAGTGTGCAGAATATTGCTGATTATTTACATGACACCACGCAGTCTACCTATAGTTTGCTGGAAAGCTTACTCAATTGGGCGATGGCAGAGGGTGGACGCTTTGTCTTCCATCCTATTAATTTTCAATTGAAACAAGCCACTAAAATTGTAGTTGATGTTTTGAATGGTTTAGCGATTAAGAAAAGAATTCAATTGATTGATGCGGTGCCTGAAGAGATTAAGGTCTTTGCCGATATTAATATGGTGACTTCCGTGATTCAGAATTTGGTTTCGAATGCGCTGAAATTTACCCATATGGATGGCACCGGTGTTGTGAGAATCTCCGCCATCGCCCATGATACAGACATTGAAATTTCGATACAAGATACGGGGCTAGGCATGACCCAACAACAAATCGAGCAATTGTTCCAGCCACGCATGACCGTGAGTTTAAAAGGCACAGATGGCGAAAAAGGCATGGGGCTCGGTTTGGTGTTATGTAAACGTTTCGTCGAGATTAATCAGGGCGCAATTGAGGTCTATTCGAAAGAAGGTGAAGGTACTTTGTTCAAAGTAAGTTTGCCACAAGCAGAGTCACATTTAGCCTTAGACTTTGTACAAAAGAAAAAAGAAGTCTCTCCTTAAGGTTAGGTTTATTCAAGCTTGGCCAGTTGCTTTTCGCTCAGAAAATTCAGTGAAATCGCGAGAGAATCTGTAGTATCCAGTCGCTTGATTGAGTACACTCAGGTTTAACTCGACTTCATACCAATGCCGTATTTTCATAAAAAAGTTATCTGGAATATGCTGTCACGCTAGAAAAGCATATCGCATCGATGCAAGATCAAAATCGCCATGAGATTGTGCTGAACAGATTAAATAAAATTGAACAATGCTCTGATTATTGTCATGAAAATAGCAAAAGCATGAACTTCGAAAAATACAGATCAGCTGATCAGGCATTTACCAGAATAAGGAGCGCAGCTTTTGATGAACGCTGAACAATTGCAAAAAACCTTGTGTGCCAGCCAATATGCAGAACAAATCTTAGCCATTCATCCCATATTATTAGAACAAGATTATGCTGTTGATCAGTTTCACTCCTCCTTAAGTACCGCGCAAATCTATGCACAAGTTGAACACGAATTGCAAAGCGTTACTGATGAAAGTACATGGTTGCGTCTTAGCCGTATTTTACGTGCACGCTTAATGTTTCGCTGGATTTGGCAAGATGCCAATCAACTCACCGATGTGGTGACCTTGACCCGGGAGCTGTCTGATTTTGCTGATGCTATGGTTTGCGCGGCTAAAGCCTTTGCTCGCGTGCCTTTGGTGGCCAAACATGGTGAGCCCATCGGTTATAACGGGAAAGTGCAAGACCTGATCGTCATCGCGATGGGGAAACATGGTGCGCAAGAGTTAAATCTGTCGAGTGATATTGACCTGATCTTTGCCTTTGACGAGCAAGGAGAAACCAATGGGCGTAAATGTATCGATGTGCAGCAGTTTTGCGTGCTTTGGGGACAAAAACTGATTTACCTGCTGGATCACATCACCGCGGATGGTTTTGTGTTTCGCGTCGACATGCGCTTGCGTCCATGGGGGGATGGCTCAGCCTTGGCGATCAGCCATGTGGCATTAGAAAAATATTTGAGCCAGCATGGACGAGAGTGGGAGCGTTACGCTTGGATTAAGGCACGCATTGTCACGGGCGGTAAGGAAGGGGATGAGCTGCTGGCCATGACCCGTCCATTTGTATTCCGCCGTTATGTGGACTACACCGCCTTTGAAGCCATGCGTGAAATGAAAGCCATGATTGAACGCGAGGTGGCGCGACGTAATATTGAAGATGATATTAAGTTGGGTGCTGGCGGGATTCGCGAAGTCGAATTTATTGTGCAGGTGTTTCAGCTCATTTACGGGGGGTCCAAACTCGAGTTGCAAGATCGTCAATGCTTAGTCAGTTTGCATCATTTGGGAGAAGTGGGATTATTGGATCCGCAAGTGGTGCTAGAGCTGGAAGATGCCTATTTATTTCTTCGCCGGATTGAACATGCCATTCAGGCCTTAAATGATCAGCAAACTCAATCACTACCGAGTGAACCCGAATTGCGCCAACGGATGATTGATACCTTGGGTTATCCGAGTTGGGTGGCATTTCTTGAGGTGCTGAATCAAAAGCGTGCCAAAGTCATTTATCAGTTTGAACATCTGATTAAAGAAAAAGAACCAGACCCATTGCTCGAAAGTTTTGGTCAATTAGAACAGCGCTTACAAGCGGTACTGGATGAGGATGCCAAAAATCTGGTGCATGAGTTTTGGCATGGCAATGCTTTAAAAAAACTGCCAGCCAAAGCGGTACAGCGTTTAAAAATGTTCTGGCCGCATTTGATTGAAGCCATTTTAGAGTCCGATAAGCCGCAAACCGCGCTATTGCGTTTGATGCCCTTGGTTGAATCGGTCATGCGTCGTACGGTCTATCTGGTGATGCTGATTGAAAGTAAAGGCGCTTTGCAGCGGTTAGTCAAAATGGCCACTGTCAGCCCATGGATTTGTGAAGAATTGACGCATTATCCAGTCTTGTTGGATGAGTTCTTGTCCATGGATTTTGAACTGCCACGCCGTCAGGATTTACAGGATTCATTACGTCAGCAATTGCTGCGCATTGAGCTGGATGACGTTGAAGATTTAATGCGGGTCTTACGCCTATTTAAAAAATCGAATGTGTTGGCAGTGGCTGCCAGCGATGTCTTGGCGGAAAGCCCATTGATGAAAGTGTCGGATGCCTTGACGGATATTGCGGAAGTGTCGGTGAATGCCACCCTGAATATGGCCTATCAGATGGTGGCTAAACGACATGGTTTCCCGCTTGACATTGAAGGGCAGCGCTGCGCCATTGACCATACCGCTTTTGCTGTGGTGGGGTATGGCAAAGTCGGTGGGATTGAGCTGGGATATGGTTCAGATTTGGATCTGGTGTTTATTCATTATATGGATGAGCAAGCCGATACCGATGGCCCAAAATCCATCAGTGGCTTTGAATTTGCCATGCGCGTGGCCCAAAAATTTATTTCACTCATGACCACGCAGACTTTAGATGGTCGTGTCTATGAAATTGATACTCGATTGCGTCCTTCTGGTGAGGCGGGTGTGCTGGTGACCAGCTTGAAGGCTTTTGAACAGTATCAACTGAAAAATGCTTGGTTATGGGAGCATCAAGCGCTGGTGCGTGCGCGTTCCATCGCGGGAGAACAAAGCTTAAGAGATAAGTTTGAGCAATTACGTTGCCGCATTTTAACTTTGCCTAGAGCTGAAGAAAATGTCCGCGAAGAAGTGCTTAAAATGCGTCAGAAAATGAAAGACCATTTGGGCTCATCCAAGGAACAGCAAAAAGATGGAATTTTTCATTTAAAACAGGATGCAGGTGGTATCGTTGATATTGAATTTATGGCACAGTATGCTGTGTTAGCCTGGAGTGGGTCGAATCCGGATCTCGCCCATTACTCCGACAATGTACGAATCCTTGAAGACGCTGCAAAAGCAGGTTGCTTATCCAGTGACGATGCAACAGCATTGATTCAAGCTTATCTCAGTGAACGAGCCGAGAGCCACCGTTTAGCGCTTGCGAACCAATCCATGCAAGTAAATGCTGCGGACTGGCACGATACCCGCGTGATCGTTTGCAAGTTATGGCAAAGATTAATAGATCCAACCGCCACGGCAGTGTTGGATAAAAATGACTGTGTATAAAAAAATTTGGAGTGTGTGCCATGAATTTGGCTGATCGTGATGGTTTTATTTGGCAAGATGGACAATTGGTTGACTGGCGCGAAGCGAAAGTTCACGTTTTAACGCATACTTTGCACTACAGTATGGGTGTCTTTGAAGGTGTACGTGCTTACGAAACACCAAAAGGTACAGCGATTTTCCGTTTACAAGACCACACAAAGCGTTTGCTTAATTCTGCAAAAATTTATCAAATGAAAGTTCCATTTGATCAAGCAACGCTAGAACAAGCTCAAATTGATGTGGTTCGTGAAAATAAATTAGCATCATGCTATTTACGTCCTTTAATCTGGATTGGTTCGGAAAGACTCGGTATTGCAGCAACCAATAACACCATTCATGCTGCTGTAGCTGCTTGGGGTTGGGGTGCATATTTAGGTGAAGAAGCGATGGCGAAAGGCATCCGCGTAAAAACTTCATCGTTTACCCATCACCATCCAAACGTGACCATGTGTAAAGCAAAAGCATCAGGTAACTACACTTTGTCGATTCTTGCTCACCAAGAAGTGGCGCATTCAGGTTACGATGAAGCGATGCTTATGGATCCACAAGGCTATGTATGTCAAGGTTCTGGTGAAAACGTATTCTTAGTCAAAGATGGCGTTTTACATACCCCTGATATTGCAGGTGGGGCATTAGACGGCATTACCCGTCAAACCGTGATTACCATTGCCAAAGACTTGGGTTATGACGTAGTAGAACGCCGTATTACGCGTGATGAATTCTACATTGCCGATGAAGCGTTCTTCACAGGTACGGCTGCTGAAGTGACACCGATTCGTGAGTATGATGATCGTCAAATTGGTTGCGGTTCACGTGGTCCAATCACTACTGAAATTCAAAAGACTTATTTTGATGCTGTTCAAGGTCGTAACGACAAATATGCACACTGGTTGACTTACGTAAACTAAGTTGATCGGTTAAGATCAAAAGGCGAGACTTCGGTTTCGCCTTTTTTCTTTGAGTTTTTAATATGGTTGTCGTTTATGCATATTGTCTATGTCAGTGATGGAAAAGCAGGGCATCGCTCTCAAGCCCTCGGCTTATTTAAGGCCATGCAAAGACAATCTACAGAAACCGTCAGTTTTGAAGAAATCTCCATCAATGATTTAGCAATATTGCCGCTCATTGCAGGTCTCTTTCGTGGATCGATTCCACAATTACAGACTGCACCTGATTTTATTTTGGGTGTGGGTAGTCATACTCATTTACGGGTGTTGTTACTGGGGAAAATTTATGCCTCAGCCAAGACCGTAATTTTAATGAAGCCGAATTTTCCAAGTGCGTGGTTTGATTATAGTGTCATTCCCGAACATGATGGCGTGCAGGCTTCGGATCGCGTGATTGTAACGCAGGGTGCATTGAATCCGATTGTGAATGAGCAGCGACATCAAACCGGACGAATTTTAATTGCGTTGGGCGGTTCATCCAAACGTCATCAGTGGAATGAAGAAAAAGTTTTTTCTGCAATTCAACAGATCGTCGCGCAACATTTGGATAGTGAAATTGTGATTACCACTTCACGAAGAACTCCTGAAGCATTTGTAGCCCGACTTAATGCTCATCCTTTTTTACCGAATGTACATTTTTTCCCTGTAGAGCATACCCCGCAAGGCTGGATTTTTGAAGAAATGCAGAAAGCGGAAGCCGTTTGGGTCACTGAAGACAGTGTTTCGATGATTTATGAGGCACTGACGGCTGGCTGTCGAGTCGGGGTGGTTAGTATGGATCGAATCCAGCAGGATCGTATCACGACTTCGATAGATCAGCTTTTGAGAAATGCTGTGATCGCAGAAAGTGATCACATCCTACAGTTGCCACAACCGAATACTTTTAAAGAAGCAGAGCGTGTGGCAACATATCTGTTGGCCCATTAAGCAGAAATTGCCTGTGATTTATTTTGTTCTTGCCATATTTGTGATTGTTGTAGTGTTGAGTTCTAAGTTTGCCTGGTGGAAACCTGCAGTAGACTGGAAACGACCACGTGTCCTCATGTATCACATGGTGCGTGAACATATTGACGGGGCAAAATTCAATAAACTGCGAGTTACACCTGCTCAATTCGAGCAACAGGTAGCTTGGATGAAAGCTCAAGGTTTTCATTTTGTCACCATGCAGGAATTACAAGCCAACTGGGGGCATCATCCTGAAAAGACCGTTGCAATTACCTTTGATGATGGCTATTTGGATAATCTTGAAAATGCTTATCCAATTTTGCAAAAGTATCAAGCCAAAGCCACGATTTATGTGGTCGTTGATCGCCATGATCGCGATTGGTCAACTTATAAAAAGGCGCATCATAATAGTGGTGAATTAGCTCGTGAGCCGAAGTTAAATGATGAACAGGTGCAATTCTTAGCGAACAGCGGTTTAGTGGAAATTGGTTCGCATACCATGACCCATGCCAATTTAGATAAACTGGATGCTGCACAATGCCTAGAGGAATTAACTGCATCTAAGCAGCAGCTTGAGCAGCTAATTCAGCAACCTGTCACCAGTTTTGCTTATCCCTTTGGTATTTATTCAGCGCGTGATGTTGAACTTGCCAAGCAGGCAGGCTATGAAAATGCAGTCACGACCATAGAAGGGATTGATACTGTACAACCAGATTTTATGCAGTTACAACGTATTAAAATTAGTGGCAAGGATTCACTATTTGCAGTGAAGTTAAGACTTAAATTGGGTCAGCGTGGGCTATAAAAGAGAGAAAAGATAATGCACATTTGTATGGTCATGGCAGGTGATGAAGAAGGCGGTTTAGAAAAGCATGTGGTTGAGTTGGCACATGGTCTTCAGCATCGTGGTCATGATGTAACGGTGGTAGCCCATGAAAAATATCGGGAGCGCTTAAAGGTCAATTTTGTCGCAGTCGATTTGAGTAAAAGTCGCAGGAATATTGCTGTGCTTTACCAACTTTATAGGGTATTAAAAAATATCAATCCGGAACTTATTCATATACATGGCAATAAAGCTGCGGCCATGGTGGGGCTACTTTTACCTTTCTTAAAGCTCAAAAGTGTTGCAACGCTTCATAGTCGTAAAAAAAATACCAAAATGTTTAAACGTTTTGATGCAGTCATTGCTGTGAGTCCAAACGCGGCAGAAGTATTGGAGCATCCACATAAGCATGTGGTGTTAAATGGGATTGAACCACCTATCTTAAATCCACAAATAACAAAAAATGATCCACCTGTTGTTCTTGCAGTGGGGCGACTTGTTCCAGTGAAGGGCTTTGATGTCTTAATTGAAGCTTGGAAAGGTATAAAAAATGCTGAGCTTTGGATTGTCGGTGATGGCTTTGAACAAGAAAAATTACAGCATTTAATTCGAGAATCGAATTTGGAACAATCTGTGAAATTGTTAGGTTTTAGATTGGATATTCCTGAGCTCATGCAACAAGCATCTTTATATGTCATGTCCTCACATTATGAAGGATGCCCTTATACGATGATCGAAGCCTTGTTGTGCAAAATACCGATGGTATCAACTGCAGTAGGTGCTATGACTATGGTTCTACCCAAACAATATTTATGTCCTGCCAATGACCCTATGGCCTTGAATCAATTGATAAGGTATTCATTAGATAATCTAGTACATTTACAGCAAGATTTCCAAGCAGTGTTTAAGTTTGCTGAACAGGAATTGGTGCTTGATGGCATGCTTAAAAATATAGAAAAGATCTATCAAGAGGTCTTAGATGCAAAGTAATAAGCCTGTGATTTTAGCCTTAACTGATAGCAAGGCTGGTCATGAAACCCAGACCCAAGGCATTGTACAGTTGTTAAATCAGCAGCAGGCATATCAAGTCGAGTGGATTCATCTCACAATACCTAATAAATGGCAATATCGCTTACTTAAATGGTTCCTGCCACTGTTAACAAGTCGCAGCTTATCTTATTTTGTTGATCAACATCAACTAGAGAAAATCAGACAATACAAGGTGGCTTATATTGTCTCTGCAGGTGGTAATACCTTATTGGCGAATGCCTTACTAAAAAAAGAGTTGCTCAAACATGGCGATGTCAAAAATATTGTTGCCAGTTCCTTACGAGGCATTAAAGCCACTTATTTTGATGTTGTATTTACCATTCATGCAGCTCAGGCAGCGCTTGAGCATTATCTGTATTATCCAATTGCACCGAATAAGATGTGTGCTCTGCCTTTAACTCAACTGCAGGCGCGAAGTAATTTGGGTTTGAATTCTTCGGATCAAGTTATCGCCGTATTGATTGGAGCAGATACCAAAACAGTTAGCATAGGTTCTGCGCACGCATGGGGCACCACTTTACATAAAATTCGTAGTGAATATCCAGATGCTCGATTACTTGTAACAACTTCACGTAGAACACCAATCGAGTTTGAACAAGCGCTGACAGAATATTGTGAACAAAAGCATCTGTTCAAAAATACAGATCAGATCACTTGGGTTGCTCAAGGTCAACAGTGTGACATTAAAGATTATATTGTTGCAGCAGATTGGGTCTTATCGAGTGCAGACTCGACCTCAATGGTCGCGGAAGTGGTTATGTCTGGTCGGCCTTTAGTTATACTTTGTAATGAAAGTGGCATGAATGATGTTCAGATTCAGCATCAGTTGCACTTTCTAGCACAACAGCGATGGCTGTATTTATATCAAATATCTGATGCAGTAAATTTGCAAAATATAATGCCAATGTTGACACCTAAAAATCATTCTCAGGCACTTGCCAAAAAAATGGAACAAAATTTGCAAAGATGTCTATGAATCTAGTTCTTTTTTTAATTTGCTAAAGATATTCCCCCAATTCACAATTGAATCATTAAATTTAGCCTTAAATAAATGATAAAATTTCCCACTAAGAATGTGGAGTCAAATAATTCATTATGAAATTCTTAGTTACTGGCGGTGCTGGTTTTATTGGTTCGGCGGTTATTCGTCATATTATTCAAAACACTCAACATGAAGTTTTAAATGTAGATAAATTAACTTATGCGGGTAATTTAGAGTCGTTAATTTCTGTTGCTGAAAATGCGCGATATCACTTTTCCCAAACTGATATTTGTAATCGAGCGGCATTAGATCAATTATTCATAGAATTCCAACCTGATGTGGTCATGCATTTGGCTGCAGAATCACATGTAGACCGTTCAATTTCAGGGCCTTATGCATTTATTGAAACCAATATAATTGGTACATATCAATTATTGGAAGCGAGCCGCTATTATTGGAATACACTCACTGCTGATCAACAAGCGGCATTCCGTTTTCATCATATCTCGACAGATGAAGTTTATGGTGACTTAGAAGGCACGACTGATTTATTTACAGAAACGACTTCATATTCACCAAGTTCACCTTATTCAGCAAGTAAAGCCAGCTCTGATCATCTCGTTCGTGCTTGGAATCGTACTTATGGTTTGCCTGTTGTTGTAACAAACTGTTCTAACAATTATGGACCTTTCCATTTTCCAGAAAAACTCATTCCTTTAATGATTTTGAATGCCTTGCAAGGTAAAGCATTACCTGTTTATGGCAATGGTCAGCAAATCCGTGATTGGCTCTTTGTAGAAGATCATGCACGCGCATTATATATCGTGGCCACGCAGGGTAAAGTTGGAGAAACTTATAATATTGGTGGTCATAATGAAAAAGCCAATATTGAAGTTGTCCATACAATCTGTCAATTACTCGAAGAATTAGCACCTAATAAACCTGAAGGAATTCAGCATTATCAAGACTTAATCACCTATGTAAAAGATCGCCCAGGTCATGATGTTCGTTATGCAATTGATGCTTCGAAAATTAAAGCCGATCTTGGTTGGGTGCCCCAAGAGTCATTTGAAACAGGTTTGAGAAAAACGGTTGAATGGTATTTGACTCATACCGATTGGGTGAGTCATGTTCAAAGTGGTGAATATCAATCTTGGCTAAGCACGCAATACCAAGGATAAGTGATGAAGATATTATTACTTGGAAAAAATGGTCAAGTTGGCTGGGAGTTGCAACGTGCATTAGCTCCCTTGGCGGAAGTCATTGCATTAGATCGAGCAGGGATTGAAGATTATTCTGGAGATATGTCTCAACCAGAAGCAATTCATGCCACGATTTTAAAAATCAAGCCTGATGTCGTGGTAAATGCTAGCGCTTATACTGCTGTCGATTTAGCAGAATCAGAGCCAGAATTAGCAGATTTAATTAATCATCAAGCCGTAAAAGTTCTTGCTGAAGTTTGCCAAAAACAGCAAATTTTATTGGTGCATTATTCGACAGATTATGTGTTTTCAGGTCAAGGTGATCAGCCTTTTTTAGAAGCTGATCAGGTTTCGCCATTAAATATTTATGGTAAAACCAAGGCCTTGGGCGAACAAGCAATTATTGATAGTGGCTGTGCTCATCTAATTTTTAGGACATCTTGGGTGTATGCTGCAAAAGGTAAAAACTTTTTGAAAACGATGCTCAATTTGGCGCAGCAAAGAGAAGAGCTTTCCATTATTAATGATCAGATTGGGGCACCAACTTCTGCTGAATTAATTGCAGATATTACCGCACATGCCATACCTCAAGTCTTAGCAAATCAGCAAAAAGCAGGCATCTATCATTTGGTTGCAAGTGGTGAGACCACTTGGTTTGATTATGCGAGTTTTATTTTCAAACAAGCACGTATATTAGGGCAATCTTTGCAAGTTGAAAAAGTCAATCCGATTGCTACATCAGCATATCCGACACCAGCTGCTCGCCCTCATAATTCTCGATTGCATAATGCAAAATTACAAACCACTTTCGAACTTATCCTTCCACAGTGGCAAGAAGGTGTAGAACGAACATTAGCGGAGCTAATCAATAAATGAGCTTAAAACGTAAAGGTATTATTCTGGCGGGTGGTTCAGGTACCCGTTTGCATCCAATTACTAAAGGGGTGTCTAAGCAACTTTTACCGATTTATGATAAACCAATGGTTTATTATCCACTTTCGGTTTTAATGCTGGCAGGCATCCGTGAAATTTTATTGATTTCGACTCCAGAAGATTTACCTCAATATCAAAAATTACTTGGGGATGGTTCTCAATTTGGTATTGAGTTGAGCTATAAGGTTCAACCATCTCCGGATGGTCTTGCTCAGGCATTTCTGATTGGTGAAGAATTTATTGGTCAAGACAATGTTTGCTTAATCTTGGGCGATAATATTTATTATGGTCAAAGTTTTGGTAAGCAATTAGAAGCAGCAAGTGCACGAGAGCAGGGTGCAACTGTGTTTGGTTACCATGTAACAGATCCTGAGCGATTTGGTGTGGTTGAGTTTGATACTACAGGTAAGGTTTTAAGTATTGAAGAAAAGCCATTGAAACCCAAATCACCGTATGCTGTAACGGGGTTGTATTTCTATGACAACAGAGTGGTTGAGTTTGCCAAGCAAGTAAAACCTTCGGCACGTGGTGAGCTAGAAATTACAGATATTAATAATGCTTACCTCAAAGATGGTTCGTTGAATGTTGAACTTTTAGGGCGTGGTTTTGCTTGGTTAGATACGGGTACGCACGAGTCTTTACTCGAAGCAGGTCACTTTATTTATACTATTGAAAAGCGCCAATCATTAAAGGTTGCATGCTTAGAAGAAATTGGTTTTCATCAAGGCTGGATTAGTGCTGAACAACTCTTGGAGAGCGCAACAGCATTACAAAAAACTGAATATGGTCAATATTTGAAAAAGATTTGGGAAGAAGCAAATGCAGGTTGAAACCACGAAAATTGAAGGTTTACTCATTCTTCAGCCGAATGTTTTTGGTGATGACCGTGGCTGGTTTATGGAAAGTTTTAATCAGCAACGATTTGCACAAGCACTAGAGCAATTGAAGCAGCCTGTGCCTGTATTTGTGCAAGATAATCATTCTCTATCCCAAAAAGGCGTGTTACGTGGCTTACATTATCAGAATGCCCCTTATGGGCAAGGTAAATTAGTTCGTGTAGTACAAGGACGGGCTTGGGATGTTGCAGTCGATATACGTCCTGAATCGGATACTTATGGTCAATGGGTCGGTGTGGAATTAAGCGCTGAAAATAAAACAATATTCTGGATTCCGGAAGGTTTTGCTCATGGCTTTTTAGCTTTGGAAGACAATACCCAGTTTCTTTATAAAACCACCAATTATTATCATAAAGAAAGTGAAGGTGCAATTATTTGGAATGACCCGACGCTTGCAATTGAATGGCCTTTACATGAAATTGAAGAGGTTTTAGTCAGTGATAAGGATATTCAGGCCAGTCCATTTAAATAAAAAAAAGAGGAGCTAATGCTCCTCTTTTAGTTAGGCTTATTAAATATACTTTTGTAGGGTGCAACTAGAAATACAGATAAAATTAATTGTATAAATAACTTTAGAAGATAAAAGGGTAAAACATAAAAATGGAGTGTACGAATCGCATTTAGCGTTGTTGGAATAATCCGATCATAATAGCGACGTCGTATCGCTAAAGAAGCATTCTTACGTAACTCTTTGGATAATGCCTTTTTATTTTTCAAATAGACTGTATTGGCTAAGGGCTGTGTCTTTCTATAATTATCTAAAAAAGTATTCATACTCTCCCTGAAGAGAATGACTTGCCGACGTACTTCAAAGTGATCCTTTTTCTTTTTAGCTTGTGCAATCACACTGGTATCATGATAGCGGAAATAGTTTAAACACTCAGCAGTGTAGAAAATATCTCCTTGAGAGATAATTTTAGCCCAGATTTCCCAATCACCAATAAACCTTAAACTTGGGTTTGCACCGCCAACATCGAGATAGGTTTTTTTTCTGAATATTACACCACTAGCATTCGGTACGGTATTTTGTGTATTTAAAAAGCGCTCAATATATTCAAGACCAGACATTTCAAAATCTTGAGCAAATAAGACTGGGTCAGTCGCATCGGTAAAATCCTTCCAAGAACCAGTAACTTTACCTTCTGAATTCATGCGATGTGATTGGCTATAGGCCAACACCAGTTCTGGGTTGTGAATGAAATGAGAAACCAGTTTTTCTAAAAAAGTAGCATCAGCGACATCATCAGATTCTGCAATCCAAATTAATTCGCCTTTGGCAAGACTCATGCCTTTATTCCACTGATAAAAGGTTGAACCAGAATTTTCTTCATTAATAATGCAATGCGAAACTTTTGGATGATTTTTATATTTATGCAATATTTCAGCACTATTGTCGGGAGATACATCATCTAAAAGGATCAGCTCAAAATCTGCATACGTTTGATTCAGAATACTTTCAATTCTTTCTTCTAAATATTGTGCATGATTATAACTTGGGACAATAACGCTCACAAACACGGAGGGATAAACCTTATATTTTAAAGTGGAATGAATTACTAGAGTAAGAGATCAATTATCGTTTCTAAGCGATTTTTATAAGTATGACCTTGTTGAACCTTACACATAGCACTTATTGGATTCATTAAAGTGTCATTAAGTTTGAATTGTAAATCTGAGGGTTTTGTAAAACAAATAATCTCAGTTTGAATATCAAACACGAACTCAAGGTCTTTAACATACTCACTGACAAGAATAGATCCGCATGCTGGAGCTTCAAAGCAACGCATATTCATACCTTGGCGGATATTGGTTTTATTAATGACATTTAGTACATATCGATGTTGTCGATATAAATCAGCAACTTTAGCTAAACTAATATTATGTGGGTAAATGGCACTGTCCGGCTTACTCAGCTTATCCCAACCTTTACCATATATTGTCATGGGTAATGGAATTTGCTCAAGTAATTGTTGACGATCTGGAGACCAAGCACCTACAAATAATAATCGATTATTCTGTTCAGTCTCATCATTAAAGAAAATGTCAGGATTAAATGCGAGCGGCAGATAGGTTGTTTTTGTAAGTCCTAATTTTTCCGCATCCTCAAGGAAACTTGAGTCAGTAAAGCAGTATAGATCAATAAGATTTTGGGATTTGATGAGTCTTTGGTCAAAAAAATCACCGATCCAGTGTGCGATTTTGCCAGAATATTCAGAAAAAACCTGTAATAAAGAGTCATTAAAGTAAAATAAATCAGCGATTAAAATCAGATCGGGCTGAAATTCTTGAATTTTTTTGCGTAATAGATTGGCAGTATAATGCTCTTTATTGGGCAGAATTTTCTTTAAAAAACGTTCTGTAGAGTTATTATGATTAAGTGCAAATCCTTGGATTTGTAAAGATGTATTAGAATTTTTAATGGCCAAAAGATTCTCATACCATTGCAGAATACCACCACGTTTTCCAATTACAAGGATTTTATGATCAGACATGATTAACGATCCGGATTACCCTTCAATACCATATAAATCAAGCCGACAAAAATCGCAAAGGCACCGCCCAAACTACTCACACAGAAATAGAGGATGCGGTCAGAAGTGTCTAAATTAAATAATCCGTTGGCAAGAATATAGCGCATGAATAACCACTGGACGATTGCAAACACAATTACCACTAGACCACGACGGCGGACTTCAGGACGCATAGCCATAAGCTTGATCATCTATCATCATAAAAACAGCGGCTATTATGCCACTGCTCAGAATTGATCTCAAATGAATAAAAGCAATCAGCTCAATGCCGTACAAATTTACATAAATTGGGGCTTTTATTTTGATAATCCGCACATTCTTACAAAAAGTCAGCTGCTCGGGTGTTTGCAGTAAACATTCACATTGCCATAACAATTTCTGAAGCGTTTATATGACCAGATATACTGCTCTGGTGCGAGATGGATCATTTCTTGCATTGCCAGATTTAAGCTGTCTACAGATTGCTGCAAGTCACTAGACTGAATGCTTGTGGGTAAATCGATGCAATGTACATCAAAACTTGATAATTCAGGATTACGGATACAGCTTAAACCAATGACATTGCATTGGGTCTTGGCCGCCATTTTCGAAACCAATGTTGTTGATAGGGTATTTTGTTGGAAAAAATGCGAATAAATTCCGCCAGAAGCTTTAGGTAAATGATCTGGCAAAACCACTGTCAGACCGCCTTGCTTTAAATGTCTAAAAATTTGACGTATTCCAGTTTCATCTGTTGGAACCAAGGTGGCATTAAATTTCTGGCGGGCATTTAAAATATAGCGATTCACCCCTTTTATTTTGTCTGGTTTATACATGATCATGGGTTGGGTATAGACATTCAACCATGCATTGAGTAACTCCCAACAGCCAAAATGGGGGATCACCACAATCACACCTTTTTGGTTTGCTAAGGCATCTTCTAACCGCTCTGCACCATGAATATTTTTGAGTAAATCTAGGCTGTATTGAGGCGGCATTCCCCAACATTTTACAAACTCGATATAGGTGAGACATTGACTTCGAATGCTGAGACGAATCCGTTGTTGCAGTGCTATTTCATCTAATTCTGGATAGGCCAATTGAAGATTGATGGATGTGATTCGCTTAATATTTGAATGCGTATGAAATAGAAAAAAAGCCGCCCAACTCGCAATTTTTTGTAAAAAGGATAACGGTAAAATCGCAATACATTTAAGCAGGAAATAGATAGCCATATTTTGACTCAAGAATCTTTTTTACAAGAAAGGGTGGGAGAAAATTTTGTAAAGAAACTGATAAATCTACGATCGATATAATCAAAAAAAGATGAGCGTCTTAAGAACAAAATAAAGTTTTGAATAGTGGAATTAGGGCAAGAACCGTCGCAGCAGCATATCGACTATTGGGCTTTACTCTAAGCGTGATTGAGAAAAAGTTCAAAAGAAAAATGGCAATGATCTGTAAAAATACAATGTTCAGAAAAAATTCTTGATTCAAAAATAAATAAACCCTGCACGAGACAGGGTTTATTTGAAAATTAAGGCTTAAGCTTCTTTGGCTTCAGCTTTAGGTTTTTCACGTAGGCGAATACCTAAATCACGCAATTGGTTCGCTTCAACGGGTGCTGGTGCTTGCGTTAATGGACATTCAGCAGTCTTGGTTTTCGGGAATGCAATCACATCACGAATTGATGCACCACCTGTCATGAGCATAACTAAACGGTCAAGACCAAATGCTAAACCACCGTGTGGAGGAGCACCGTAACGTAATGCATTGAGTAAGAAACTGAATTTTTCTTCAGCTTCTTCTTCACCAATGCCTAAAGCTTCAAAGATTGCTTTTTGCATTTCTAGGTTATGAATACGCAGTGAACCACCACCAATTTCAGTCCCGTTTAACACCATGTCATATGCGACAGAAAGTGCAGCACCTGGGTTGTTCTTCACGTCTTCAACGCTAGATTTCGGTAGCGTGAATGGGTGGTGAACAGAAGTCCATTTGCCATCATCGGTTTCTTCAAACATTGGGAAGTCAACCACCCAAAGTGGCGCCCATTCGCACGTTGACATCTTCAAGTCATGACCGACTTTAATACGCAAAGCGCCCATGGCATCGTTCACAACTTTGGCTTTGTCTGCACCAAAGAACACGATGTCGCCATTTTCAGCACCAACACGTTGCAAGAGATCAAGTACGATTGGCTCGATAAACTTCACGATTGGAGATTGTAAACCTTCGATGCCTTTTTCAAGCTCGTTGACTTTGATGTAAGCCAAACCTTTTGCACCATAGATGCCAACAAATTTGGTGTATTCGTCAATTTGGCTACGTGGTAAAGAACCTGCGCCTGGCACACGTAAAGCAACAATACGGCCTTTCGGATCTTTCGCTGGACCTGCAAATACTTTGAACTCAACGTCTTGCATAAGGTCAGCAACGTCAACCAATTTCAAAGGAATACGTAAGTCTGGTTTGTCCGATGCATAGTCACGCATGGCATCTGCATAAGTCATGCGTGGGAATTTATCGAAGTTCACGTTTAGAAGTTCTTTGAACATCTTAACCGTCAACGTTTCCATTAAATCCATGATGTCATCGTCACTCATGAACGATGTTTCAACGTCGATTTGGGTGAATTCAGGCTGACGGTCTGCGCGCAAGTCTTCATCACGGAAACATTTTGCAATTTGGTAGTAACGGTCAATACCACCCACCATCAACAATTGTTTGAACAACTGTGGTGACTGTGGAAGGGCATAGAAGCTACCATTTGAAACACGGCTTGGTACTAAATAGTCACGCGCGCCTTCAGGAGTCGCACGCGTTAAAATTGGGGTTTCAACGTCTAGGAAACCATTGTCTTCGAAATAGTTACGAATTAAGTTGGTAAGCTTAGAACGGAAACGTAAACGATCAAGCATTTCCGGACGACGGATGTCCAAGAAACGGTATTTCAAACGAATTTCTTCAGAAATATTGGTATTGTCATCATTCAATGGGAATGGTGGAGTTTCAGAAGCGGCAAGAACTTCAATTTCTTTGCCCAACACTTCAATTTGACCACTGACCATATTGGCATTTTCAGTGCCTTCATAACGACGGCGTACACGGCCTGTAATTTTTAATACGAATTCAGAACGAGCCTTATCTGCTGTTGCGAAAGCTTCAGGAGTATCTGGGTCAATAACCACTTGCACAAGACCATCACGGTCACGCATATCAAGGAAAATGACACCACCGTGGTCACGGCGACGGTGTACCCAACCGCAGAGGGTAACGGTTTCATCAATTTGAGCTTCGGTTAAAGAACCGCAGTAATGAGTTCGCATCATAGCGTGTAAAATCCAACTATATGGGTTAAGGAAGCGTATACGTAAACAGCGTACCGCCTGTAAAGGGAGGATTATGCCTCGTTGAGGATTTTGTCACAAGGACTAGATCAAAATTCCTCAGTATTTCAGGTCATTTGGATGCAAATTTTCAGTCTGGGATGGCGCGGAAATAATCTCGGTAATCCAAGAATAAAAACAAGATACAGCCCAAACTAAAACAGGGGAGAGCCGCTTGGGTAAATTCATTGATACTTCGCGCTGTAAAATAATACAGGTTGGACATCCACAGCTCTTGAGAGAAATAACGCGCATAATCCCATGCCGAATAACTGCCCATAAGCAGGGTTAGGCCCAGCAAACTCCACGCATAGACTTTAATGCTTGGGGATACCCTTCGGACTTGTCTAACTTGTTGATAATAGTGTGCACACATCCAAAATAATAAGGGTAAGGCAGCAGTCGAAGTACCAATCTGAAGTACTTGATGCATGGGAAAGTTTAGCCCGAAGAGTGTTACGGTTTGACCCAGAAAATCATGAAAAGCAAAAGTGCGAAAGTCGAGATGCGTCAGCCCATCCCAAATCAGATGAGTGCTGATCCCCAATAAAATTGCCAGAATCATCCCAAGAACAAAGCCGATGAGGCTCTGGAGGTTGTTCAACTGCAACCTATCCTGCAATCCGAAAAAACGAAACAGTACGGGACGATATAGGGCGTACCACAACAGACAAAAACCGAGCGCAATGAATAAATTGGGATTAATCAATGCCTGCCATAAATGAGTTTTTCCCCCATCGTGTTGTGTGAACAAACGGATTAAATCGGGGGTCATTGAGCCAATGGCGAGAGCCGCAATCGGTAAATGTCCCCGACTTAACTTGGCTAATGGTGGGGCAAGGACTGCATGTGAAAGAGTAAATGGCATTGATTTTAATTGAGCGAGTGCGTTGCTTGAGGTCAAGATCTATCTATAGCTACAGCAAGTTTCAAGCAGACACAAGACAATGCATGTTTTTTATTGCAAAATTATTGTAATGTTATATTATAACATTTAATAAATTCCACCAGATCCTGTTTGACTCATGTTATTTCATAAGAACTTACTTTCTCTTGCAATTCTTGCAGTTATCGCACCTGCCGCATTTGCTCAGGAAGATGAATCTACACAAAAATTATCGACCATTCAGTTACAAGCTCATCCTTTGGTGCAAAGTGCCGCAGATTTTGCTGTAGCAGATCATGTGGTCGAGCATAAACAATTGGCAGAGCGTGGCGCAACCATTGGCGATGCGTTGGAAGGTGAATTAGGGGTGTATTCCAACCAGTTTGGTGCGGGATCGAGTCGTCCTGTGATACGTGGTCAAGAGGGACCACGGGTCAAAGTCCTAGAGCACGCTTCTGAAACGGCAGATGTATCCACGCTCTCGCCCGATCATGCCGTGACTGTCGATCCGATTTTAGCCAAGCAAGTTGAACTTATTCGGGGACCCTCAACCCTGCTGTATGGTGCAGGTACCGTGGGTGGTTTAGTCAATGTGACAGACAATAAGATTCCAACCGAAATGCCCGAAAAAGGCTATACAGGACAAGTTGGACTTCGTTATAACTCGGGCAATGATGAAAAGCTGGCGAGTGCAGGGGCAACAGTGGCGCTTTCTGATCAGGTTGCCGTGCGCGTTGAGGGGCTGAAGCGTAAAGCCAATAGTTATATTGCCACAGACTATGGGCATGAACATGAGGGAGAGTGGGAAAAACAACGTCGTGTAGACAATACCTTTGCCGAAGGCCAAACGGTCAATCTTGGATTATCTTGGATTCACGATCGTGGTTTTACTGGAATTTCCTACAGCAACCGTCAGGATCAGTATGGTTTACCAGGGCATAGTCATGAATATGAAAGCTGCCATCCGCATGATGATCATTTGCACTGCGATGGAGGTGATAACCATGGCCATACGGATGAACATGATCACTCAGGCCATGAGCATGCGCATGACGAACATGAAGCAGGCCCATGGGTCGACCTAAAATCCGAACGTTATGATTTCCGTACGGAGCTGAATCATCCATTTAACGGTTTTGAAAAACTTCGCGCGCATGCCAGTTATACCGATTACAAGCATGACGAGATTGAAAATGGCGTGGCTGCAACTACATTTAAAAGTCAGGGTTATGATGCTCGCTTAGAATTGGTACACAATCCGATTGCGGATTGGGAAGGGGTATTGGGCACCCAGTATAATCAGCAGAAACTGAACATTAGCGGTGAAGAATCCTTACTTGATCCAACCAAAACGCAAAAATGGAGTCTTTTTGCGCTTGAGCATAGGCAGTTTGGGGATGTGCATATCGAGTTAGGAGCGCGTTTCGATCATCAAAATATTGAGATTGATTCGGATAAAAAAGACTACGATGGCAATGCTTATTCTGTTTCAGGTGCAGCCAACTGGGCCTTTGCACCGGACTATAAATTGTCATTGGTGGCATCGCATCAAGAGCGTTTGCCTTTAGCGCAAGAGCTGTATGCCGATGGCAAACACTTAGCCACCAATACCTATGAACGTGGCAATCAAAATCTGGATGTCGAAAAGTCGAATAATCTTGAGCTGGGCTTGCACTACGAAACCGATCGTTTTGATTATCATGTGCATGTCTACCATAACTGGTTTGATTCTTATATTTATGCGCAAACCGCAGACCAGTTCGAAAACTTCCGCTTAGTCGATTACACCCAAGACAAAGCCAAGTTTTACGGGACTGAAGCGCAAGCGTCTTATGCCCTGAATGACCTGTATAAGCTCAGTGTCTTTGGGGACTATGTCCGTGGCAAAATTGACAATGCCAATGCACCCCTCGTACCCGCTGGTCGTTTAGGCAGTAAAGTCGATGTCGATTTTGCCGATGGCTGGTCTGGTTTAGCCGAGTACTATCATGTCTTTAAACAGGACAAAATTACCGCCTATGAGCAGGAAACGGACAGCTATAACATGGTCAATCTTGGTGTGGCTTATGCGGCGCCAGCATTCGCAGATACCAACTATCGTGTGTATTTTAAAGCCAATAATCTATTGGATGAGCAGGTCTATCAACATGCTTCCTTCTTGGCCAATATCCCGCAAATGGGGCGCAATTTTACTGTAGGTCTCGAATTTGCTTTCTAAGCATGATTAGGCTTTTGGAATTGAATCAAGACCTTGTCACAGAAAGCCACTTGAAAATACAGCGCAGAAAACCTAGCCTGATGCTATTGGGTTAGGTTTTTTGTTATGCGTATTCTCCGAAAAGTTCAACATAAATTAAATTGGTCTCCACGACGCTATATGGCGGTTTTTGTGGGGCTGTTGGCACTGGGCTATTTGGCTTCAGGCATTTATCACAGTGTAAAACCTTTACCTGAAGGGCTAAATTACACAGGTAAGTTACGCCATGCCCAAGTGAAATTCCTGGCCGATCAGACCTATTTGACTGCCAATGGTCAACAGCAGCAACAGCATGTCATTTTTAATGAAATGCTGAAGATGATTGATGAGGCTAAAACCACCATTGTCTTGGATATGTTTTTATTCAACAAAGAAGTGGGAGAGTCGAAAGCACAACAACAAGCTTTAACCCAGCAGTTAACGGATGCTCTGATTTCAAAGCGCCGTCAGTATCCAGGCCTTGAAGTGAAATTCATTACCGATCCGATTAATTCAGTATATGCCGGTCTGGCTCCCGAACATTATCGCCAACTACGTCAGGCGGGTATTGATGTGATTGAAACCGATTTACGACCATTGCGGGCTTCCAATCCAGCTTGGTCGGGTTTTTGGTATTTATGTTGTCAAGATATAGGCAATAACCCTGAAAAAGGCTGGTTGCCAAATCCATTTGGGAAAGCGCCGATTACCTTGCGCAGTTATTTTAATCTATTTAATTTTAAAGCCAATCATCGTAAAACCTTGGTGGTAGATACGGCGGAAGGTTGGAAAGCTTTAGTGACGTCTATGAACCCGCATGATGGCAGTTCGCGTCATTCCAATGTGGCTTTGGTGGTAACAGGCAATACTGCAATTGACATCCTTAAGACTGAGCAAGCTGTGGGGCGGATGTCGGGAGGAGATATTCCTGTGGTGATTTTAGGTGAATTTGAGGCGGAAAAAACTGAGCCTCAGGTTCAAGTTTTGACCGAACAGGCCATTCTTGACGCAACCTTAAAGTTAATTGAATCGGCACAGAAGCAAGACCAGATTGATTTAGCCATGTTCTATTTATCGGAACGCCAAATTATTAATGCCATGCTGGCTGCGCAAGAGCGTGGCGTACAACTGCGCGTTTTACTTGATCCCAATAAAGATGCTTTTGGACGTCAGAAAAATGGCATTCCTAACCGTCAAGTGGCCTCTGAGCTGCACGCAGCAGGGATCCCGGTGCGTTGGTGCAATACGCAAGGTGAACAATGTCACAGTAAGATGATTGTTAAACGCAGTGGCAAAGACAGTGAACTGATTTTGGGTTCTGCCAATTTTACTGCACGGAATGTGAAAAACTATAATTTGGAAACAGATTTGCGTGTAGTCGGTCCAACTCAAGCTGCGGTTTTCCGTGACGCAGCGCAGTATTTTAATACGGCATGGTCGAATTTAGAGGGTAAGCAGATGAGTGTGGATTATGCACAATATGCGGATGAGTCGAAGTTGAAATATGGCTTATATCGCTTCATGGAATGGAGTGGTTTGTCGACGTTTTAATTTTTAATCCCTCCTCGCCTCCCTTTGAATAAAGGGAGGAAATACCTGAGTCATATCAGGAATTGAGAGGGGGGAATATTGTTTATATCTCAGGATTCGGTGGAATGATTTGATCCAAATCTTTATCCGTCATGTTATCCAATTCGCGGATGTCAGTTTTAATTTTCCATTGTTCAAGATTGTCCACTGGGTTCGGTAGACGTGCTTCAAGCCAGTCACAGACCACATCAGGTGGAAAGTCAGGGTGATTACATTGAATGACCCAAGATAGGAATTGTTTGGCTTCCCCATTCATATAAGGGGGGGGAGACACAGGGAGAAATTGGGTGGGTAAGCGTTCGTTGGTCGAAATGTAATTTAAAACATGCCCAAGTTCTTGTACCGTTTGCCAAGCCAGTGGGTGATCGATATTAATCTGAAATTTAAACCACCAAGCATGTTGACCATCTGTTCCATAAGAATCAATAAATTCTTTCTGTACACTCGGGACTTTACAGAAAAATTGATGCAGTCGTTCAAAGCTTAATTCCGCCACAATATTCAGCCTAATCCATGAAAAGGCTTATATTAGCATAAAGCATGAAAAGCAAAATTGAGAATCAGGGTAGATCCGTCCAGCAAAAATCTTTGTAGCGCATTCTATTTTATACATGCTTAGACGAAAAGATCGGTTAAAATATGAATAAAGACAATTGGGAGAAGCAGATGACAGCCAAGTTCTACTTCGCATGGGGTATGGCGATCCTTATGTTGAGTTCAAGCTATGCATCCGCGGATGCCAATGGATGGTCAAATTATCAGGGCACCAGTACTAAGCGTCCGCATGATCGACCTTACCCACCACACCCGCCATATCCGAACCGACCTTATCCGCCACATGATCATCGTCCGCCCCATTGGGATCGACCACAGGCGAATGTTAGTATTAATTTACAAGCTCCGACTTATACCGAGTATAACCATCAAAGCACCAGCTATGTCTTTGGTGATGCGAACTCAAAAATTGAAAGTTCTCAATATCGGATCATCAATGACTGGCAACGCTTGGGTTTGCCAGAACCGCCACAGAACATGTACTGGATTTTTGAAAATGGGCGCTATGTTTTAGTCCCAAGATAGGACGATGCGGCCTACTTTCGAGCAATCATGATCGAAAGTAGATGCAGTTAAGCCAATTCATCATCTTCTGGACGAGGGGTTTTTCCTACTGCTAAAGCTTTATCTTGATGCTTGTCCCGCATAACGGATGGGTAGTTCCAAGAGGCAAATCGCACCACCAGAATGGCAAAGGCGAGAATTAAAATTGAGCCTGTAATAATTAGCAAATCCATATCGGCTTTATGGTCATGCTGAATATCGGAAATAAGCAGTCGAGTCAGAGCGGTAATTGCCACATAAATCAAAAAACGAACGGGCATATGGTTGGTTTTAAAATATATTCCCACCATGGCACCTAATTCTAAATAAATGAACAATAAAAGAATGTCATCAATGCTGGCATATTGTTTCACCGTTAAAATTTCAATCACAGTATGTACAGCAGACCACGCCACCATACAGCCAATAATGAAGAGGGCAATATAGTGGAAACTTTCTACCGCCATATTGCCTAAACGGTCGAGGAGGCGTTCAAGTTGAGTCACTTTCGGATCGTGTGTAGACATTTTTACCTCCTGATGATGAATTTATTCGCTATTCAAACATAAGCAAATTTCATGCACATGAAGCTGAAGGCATAAAAACACCTGACAGTGCAGACGTTTTTTAAAATCAAATCATTATGCTCCGTTTTTGTGAGTGGGAAAGCTAAATCACGGTGAAGTGTACTTTTTAGAGCAAATGTATTTGTGTCTATTTTTTGCTCTCAATCAATCTGTTGTATTTTTCTGGCCTTTTTTGAAGTCAAAATTAAGCAGTTTTTTAACAATAAAAATAAATAAATGACGCTGTGTGTCACACAATTTTTTATTTTTGATAAATAGTTGGATTGATTATATTATTGCAAAGCAAAATTTTATTAAGAAATATTTATAAATGCTTAAGCTTTAAGCTAGGGTGACAAATGAAATCTTTATCGGGGTTTACTTTAATTGAGTTAATGATTGTTGTCGCAATAATTGCAATTTTTGCAGCAATTGCTATACCGAGCTATTCAAAATATATCGTGGCGAGTCATAGAACAGAAGCACAAGCGGCCATGTTAAATTTAGCTCAATTTCTAGAGAGCAAATACAATGCTTCATTTAGTTATCCAGCGGTGGCGGATATTCCTGCAGCATTAAAATCGCCTGCAAATGTCAGCACGTATTACACCTTTTCAATTAATGTCGCCAATTCATCTCAGACCTATACGATTACCGCAACACCAACCAGTGCACAATCTGACAGCGTATGTGGAACTTTAACGCTAAAGGAAGATGGGGCTAAAACACCAACGACATCTGGGTGCTGGAAATGAAAACAGTAAGAGCTTTTACCCTCGTTGAGTTAATGGTGACGATAGCCGTTTTGGCAATTTTGGCTACTTTAGCCGCTCCCAACCTCAGTAGCGTATTAAATAACTCCAAAGTGAAAACCAGTACAGGGGATATTTTTAATTTTCTTCAACAAGCCCGAACCGAAGCGGTGAGACTGGGGAAAACTGTCACAATTTGTGGGAGTTCAGATGGCACGACTTGTTTAAGTGCCAATAAAACCAATTGGTCAACGGGATTAATCGCCAAATCTTCGGCTTCCGCTACACCGATTCAGAAGTTAACTTTTGAAAATTCCAAACTCATGATTACCGCACCGGAAACCATCACTTTCAATCCAGTGGGATCAACTACAGCTGAACATGAAATTACGGTCGCAATTTCTGGTGCTGATACTTATTCAATCTGTGTCGAAGTCATTGGCAGAGCATTCAAAAGTAAAACAGGGTGCTAAATCATGAATAAAATAAATGCTCAACAAGGGTTTGTGCTCTTTGAAGCGCTTATCGCAATGTTTATTACCGCAGGGGTGTTATTGGGGTTAGGGATCCTGCATTTGAAGTCTATGCAGCAAAGTGCCTTAACCACCCAACGTACCATTGCGACCATTCAAGCCAATGATTTGATTGATCGGATGTGGGCCAGTGTTTGCTCTTTAGATGATAGCTCGGGTCAGGTTTCCACAGGGCAAATCAATGCACTTAAAGTGCAATGGCAAAATCGTTGGAAGGTTACGGGAAATAGCAGCAGTTTTGTGCAAGGACTAACGAATAATCAAAAAGCTTTACATAGCCGTATGAATGGCTGGTCGGGGAATCTGGAAATCGAGAGTGCGACGAAGCGACGGTATAAAATTACGATTCAATGGGAAAATAAGAAAGCCAAGTGGTATGCAACAAATCCAGGGGATAAGGAAGAATTTATCTATTATTTTTCAGTGCCGAAGTGTGAAATTTAGTAGATAGAGGAAAATAGTATGAAAAGAAAAATAGTGAGTAATCGATTTTCACAAGCTGGCGTTTCTCTCATTGAGCTGATGGTGGGTTTAACCATTGGTATGATTATTACGGCAGGGGCTTTAACCATTTTATTTTCAAACCAGAAGCTTATTCTGGAAAAAGATGTCATGGATCGCTCACAAGAGAATTTTCGTTTTGCCTCAATGACAATTACTCGGTTGGTTCGACAAGCAAATGAACTGGGTATTCCTGTAAATAATAATGAATTGATTGTGACATTTGACCGAACTCAAAGAGACTGTTTGGGGCAACTGAATAATTCATGGGTCAATACATTTAAAGTGAATGCAAATAATGAATTGCTTTGCATTTTAAATAATGATGAAAATTTAAGTTATGTGCTTGCTAAGGACATTTCTGAAATTAAATTTTCATATGGTATTCAGAATGGTGTTGGTGCTAACTCTTTAGTTTATCAACCAAGATATAGTGGTAATAGCAACACAGAAAATACTGCGGTTGTAAATGCGTGGAACACGGTAACCAGTGTTTTAACTCAGATGACTGTTACTGAGGGCAATGGTAAGCAACCCACCATTGATTTTATTTCAACATCACATCTATTGGCATTAACCAAACTGGCATCCAGTGGCGGTACAAGTCACGCCAACCCTTCAAATAACAATAATTCAGGGGATTCCTCTACAGGGAGTGGTCAGGAGGGGGGAGATACTTCTAATGGAAATGATAATGGAGATGGTTCCGAAGAAGACAATAACGATAATGAAACACCATCAACAAAGAGTTGTTCGAATGAGATGTTAAGTAATGTAACTATAACTGTAGATGGGGATACATATACCTGGCGAGATGTTAGTAATACGATTTATGCGGTTAAAAAATCCTCAGTCATTGTAAATGTGAACAATAGTATGGATCTAACGAATTGGGAAATTGCGGCAGACAATATTTTCACGCCTTTAAAGTTGGTTAATAGTTTTAGTATGCCAAATCCACATAATAGGTCTATGAGTTTAAGTTTGAAATGTAATGGCGAGCTAAAAGGCTCGTTAGATTTTGTAAGTACAAAATGAGGGCATAATTATGAACAATAATCAACAAGGTTCCGTCCTCATTATTACTGTAGTTGTGCTTTTTGCCGCGACCATGATTAGTCTATATGCAATGCGTGGCACAATCATGCAGGATAAGATGACCGCTAATATAAATAATAAAGTGGCGACCAGTAATGCCGCAGAAGATGGGGCTACTCAATTTTTAAACTGGGCGGATAATCGATTTAAAACATCAGGCTGGCCAACAAGTAGCTCTGATAAGAACTCATGGAAAGGCAGTTTAACAGCTGATTTGATTCCTTATACAAACCCTATAAATGGTGTGAGTACATCGAATATCCAGAATGGGCGTTATTATTGGATTAAAACAGATGCCAATATTGCAGGTTGCTCAGTTGCCAATACCAATCCATGTTGGGACGATACTCATCAGCAGGTGACTGTACAAATTACAGGAAATCTGATTAAGGGTACGGGCAGCGATACGAAGATTTTAGGTGAAAGCGTTTATCAAGTTAAATTTGCTGCACCGCAAGCAGTGCGATTACCAGAATTACCTGCAGCGCTGACATTGGCTGGTGACGTTAATTCATTTTCTGGTGCAAATAGTAATGTCTTTAGGATTGATGGGGGGCATAAACTCGCAATTGCTACGGATGATGTCAACTCAAATAATACTGTTAAAAATGGTATTCCAAACAATCGTAACGATGCAGCCCATTATCCTGGTGGTAGTGGGTGTCCATCTTCAGGTGCTTGTGTAAAGAATACGGATCTCGGTCTGTGGGGGGATGCCAATCAAGTAATGGAGCTGGTGAACTCTATCAAAAATGCGCCAGGTGTGACTTATGTTGAGGGGAATGCCACGAATCTACCGGCCTGTTCAGGTATTGTCATTATTACTGGAAGTCTACGTACAAACGGGAATCAATGTTCTTTTAAAGGTATTCTCCTCGTCCTAGGCGGAAATTATGATGTGCGAGGCAATGGTGGGGATTATGTTGGTGCTTTATATGTCGCGAATATTAGTTCAAACGGAAGTGGTGGTTACCAATTCTCAAGCAGTCCGACTCAATTTTCTGGTGGGGGGAATATGACAATTACATATGACTCGAGTTTAATGGATGATGATGTAAATCCGAGTTATTCATCTCGCACTTCAGTTTTGTCTTGGATCGACGTTCTCTAAGATTAATGTCTTCCATAAAAAACGCCTGACAATGCAGGCGTTTTTTTATATGTCGTGATTAAGCTTGGCTAGTGAAGTAGTCTTCACTGAAGTTCATGATCAAGTCAGAACCCGCTTTGACTTTCGCAATACGCATGTCTAATTCAGGAAGAATACGTTGTGCGAAGTATTGAGCCAGTGCCAATTTGTTCTGGAAGAACTCACCATCTTTATCTTTTGCGGCATTGGCAATACGAGCAAACATGTAGGCGAAGCTGAGTAAGCCGACAGCATGTAAATAATCAACTGCCGCTGCATTTGGGAATTCAATATTTTCCGCGGCTTGCGCCAGTACAAATTGAGTCAGGTCAGCTACTTCGGTTGCTGCATCTAAAGTCGCATCTTTAATGAAGTTCAAATCAGCATCTAAACTGTTAGCAAAATCACGAATTTCTTCGATGTATTCTGCAATGTACGCACCGTTACACTTAATGGTTTTACGACCGATTAAGTCTTGAGATTGAACGCCATTCGTGCCTTCATAGATTTGCGCAATACGTAAGTCACGGACACATTGCTCCATACCCCATTCACGGATATAACCATGACCACCGAAGCACATTTGTGCATCTAAAGTTGCTTGGAAAGCCGTGTCAGTTAAGTATGCTTTCGCAATTGGTGTTAAAAGTGCAACGCGGTCATTGGCTTTTTTCACTGCTTCAGCATCAGTAGAGAATTTAGTGATGTCTAACTGTTGACCGACATAAACGGCAAATGCACGAGAAGCTTCGTTGTTGGCACGGACGTTTAACAACATACGACGAACGTCACCATGCACTAAAATGCTATCCGCTGGTTTGTTTGGCGATTTAACACCAGAAGCACTACGACCTTGTAGACGGTCAGTCGCGTATTGTGCTGCATTTTGGTAAGCAAACTCAGAAGCACCAAGACCTTGAATACCCATCGATAAACGTTCGTAGTTCATCATGACGAACATTGCTGCCAGACCTTCGTTTTCTTTACCTACGAGGTAACCTTTAGCGCCGTCAAAGTTCATGACGCAAGTTGCAGAGGCTTTGATGCCCATTTTATGCTCGATAGAACCCGGACCTGCGGCATTACGCTCACCTACAGAACCATCTTCATTGACTAAGAATTTAGGCACGATGAACAATGAAATACCACGTGAACCCGCGGGTGCATCTGGAGTTTTAGCCAAAACCAAGTGAATGATGTTTTCAGCTAAGTCGTGGTCACCGCCAGTAATGAAGATTTTTGTGCCGGTAATGTTATAAGTACCATCTTCGTTACGTTCAGCTTTAGTTTTAATAATGCCTAAATCTGTACCCGAGTGCGGTTCAGTTAAGCACATGGTGCCTGACCATTCGCCTGAGTAGATTTTAGGTAAATAGGTTTCTTTTTGCTCTTGAGATGCATAGCTGTTTAACGCCATACCCGCACCCACAGAAAGTAATGGGTAAAGCATGAAAGAAGGGTTGGTTGCAAACAGCATTTCATCAGAAAGTACAGTCAGCATTTTAGGCATGCCTTGACCGCCCCATTCTTCTTCTGCGCCTAAACCAATCCAGCCACCTTGGGCATATTGTTGGAAAGCCTCTTTGAAGCCGGCCGGTGTCGTCACTGCGCCATTGTTATAAGTTGCACCTTCTTCATCACCAGTACGGTTCAGCGGAAGCGTTACATTTTGCGCAAATTTTGCCATTTCTTCTAAAATAGCTTCTGCAGTTGCTGCATCTAAATGAGCTAGATTTTCGTTAGACTGCCAGAATTGTTCTGCGTTAAAAACATCATTTAAGATGAATTTCATATCTGCAAGCGGTGCATTATAAATTGGCATAGTTAGTTCACCTTTGTTGTATACATATGCGTGTTTCGAATTGGGAATAACACGCAATGTGATGTATTACCGATTCGACTTTATTAAATTTAGCATTGATTCCATAAAAAAAGGACCGTCAAAACCGACCAGTCCTTTTTTCTTAATTTAACATTGCAAGCAACATTAAAGTGTGATTAGAACTCAAAGTGTTCTGCATCAAGAGACATTAATGGCTCTACACCACCAGCAATCACGTCAACGTGTGAACGTACACGTGGCAAGATTTTCTTGAAGTAGAAGCGAGCAGTAGTCACTTTGGCATTGTAGAAGTCAACATCTGTCGTGCCAGCAGCAAGCGTTTGCTGAGCTACCAATGCCATTTGCGCCCAGAGGTATGCAAGTGTTACGTAGCCAGCGAAGTACAAGTAATCTACAGCAGCAGCACCGACTTCATCTGGGTTTTGCATCGCACGCATACCAATTTGCATGGTGAGGTCGCCCCATTCTTTGTTCAATGCAGCAAGCGGCTCTACAAATTCTTTCATCGCAGCATTGTCTTTGTTTGCTTCGCAGAATTTGTGAATAATCTTGGTGAAGTCTTTTAACATTGCACCTTGAGTACCCAAAACTTTACGGCCTAACAAGTCCAACGCTTGAATTTCAGTGGTACCTTCATATAAGCATGAGATACGAGTATCACGAACGATTTGTTCCATACCATGTTCTGAAATGAAGCCATGACCACCGAACACTTGTACGCCGTGTTTCGCAGATTCAGAACCTGTTTCAGTTAAGAATGCTTTTGCGATTGGAGTCAACAATGACAGGATGTTGTCAGAGTATTTACGCTCTTCTTCAGTTGCACCTTTCTCTACGATATCTGCATGGAAAGACAACAAGTAAACCAATGCACGACCTGCTTCAGCAAAAGATTTTTGCGTTAATAGCATGTTGCGTACAGCTGGGTGCACAATAATTGGATCGGCTTCTTTTTCAGGTGCTTTCGGACCAGAAAGTGAACGCATTGCTAAACGATCTTTAGCATAAGCCAAGGCACCTTGGAATGAACCTTCAGATGCCGCAAGACCTTGAATTGCTGTACCAATACGTGCCGTGTTCATGAAGGTAAACATACAGTTTAGACCACGGTTTTCAGGTCCAATCAAGTAGCCTTTTGCATTGTCAAAGTTGATGACGCAAGTCGCGTTACCATGGATCCCCATTTTGTGTTCAATCGAACCACAACGTACGGCATTACGCTCACCCACAGTACCATCAGCATTCAAGTTGAATTTTGGCACGATGAACAGAGAAATACCTTTGGTGCCTTTAGGCGCGCCAGGAAGACGAGCAAGAACAATGTGAATAATGTTCTCTGCCATGTCATGTTCACCGGCAGAAATAAAGATTTTCTCACCCGTAATTGCATAGCTGCCATCAGCATTTGGTTCAGCTTTAGTACGGATAATACCGAGGTCAGAACCTGCATGAGATTCGGTTAAGCACATGGTACCTGTCCAAACACCAGATACCAGATTCGGTAAGTATGCATCTTTTTGTTCAGGTGAACCGTGGTGTTCTAGGGTACGCACTGCACCGTGAGAAAGACCTGGGTACATGCCCCATGCCCAGTTCGCAGTACCGACCATTTCAGAAATCACGTTACCTAAAGAAACTGGTAAGCCTTGGCCACCATATTGCTCTTCCGCAGAAAGAGAAGGGAAGCCTAATTCGATATATTTTTGATATGCTTCTTTAAAACCAGTCGGCGTAGTCACCACGCCATCATTCCAAGTACAACCTTCTTGGTCACCGCTTTGGTTGATCGGAGACAATTCATTTTCACAGAAATCTGCCGCAGCTTCTAAATATTGGTCAACCAATTCACGGCTTACGGTTTCTTGGAACGCAGGGAGTTTTGCATAATGTTGTTCAGCATTTAGTAATTCATGCAAAACGAACTGCATATCACGTAAGGGCGCTTTGTATTGTGGCATGTCGGTTTTCCTCAATACTGGTTTCAACCAGCGTTATAATCCTAATAAACATGGTGACGTGCCTTCAATGACACGTTTTTAAGTACAAGTTAATCGTGCAACATCTTGTTATAAGGTACAAGCACTTGCCCCCCATTTCTTAGTGACTGTAAAGTCAAAAAAAGGTGGCTTGAATTTTATAAGTACATTGAGTGTAAACGTTTTTATGTTTTTTTTAATGATACAAATAGTCAAAAAACGTAAAAAGTTATGTTGCTATTTAGGCATAAAAAAAGACGCTTGCGGCGTCTTTTTTGTTGTTCATCTGCTTATGCTGCTGGTTTTGCTATAGGCATGGCATTCGGTTGCGGCTGATTCGGGAAGAAACGTACCGCACATTTACCCGATAAGGTTTGTTCACCCGCTTTAATTTGCACCGCTTTACCATCGGCTTGACCTTTACATGCAGTTTCGACTGCTTGTTGGAAAGCTTGTTTTTCTTTCAGACGTTGATCGTATTGCTGCACCATTTGCTGACGTTGTGCATCGGTTAGTTTTTCACCGCGTTGAGGATGCATCATGCCTGCGTCATCTTGCATAGAATGGTGTCCAAAATGCATACCGCGACCATGCTTTTGATCAGGCTGGAACACCACCTGACACTGACCATCAATTGTTTGTGTACCAGCGGTAACCTGAACCGTTTGTCCAGCAGTTTTTCCCTCACAAGCTTGTTTCATCTGTTTGAACATTGCTTTGTGTTCAGCGCGCATTTGTTCATGTTCGGCACGTTGTTCAGGCGTCATACGATCTGCATGACGACCATCCATCATGCGATGCGGTTGCTCTTGTGGTTCTGGGTGTGATTGGCAAGCAGTTAAAGCCCCCACACTTAAAACACCACAGGTTGCTAATAGTATTTTTTTCGTCAAGTTCATTACAAGTTACCCCAGCCGCGATTATTAAATTTGTTCTTAAAGATTAAATAATAAAGATGAAGAAACAATGGAGGGTTTTTTGAAAATAGGTTGGTTACAATAAGTTCAAGCAAGCAACCACTGAGCCGCCCTTGTTGAATACCCGACGTGTCCCGATTGCACTCCGCCTTTTTTTGACCGTACTGCTCACCACTTTGGTGATTATTACCATGAGTCTGGGAGTCTTGCATTGGACCATGCAAAAAAACTTTACCAAATATGTTGCAGATGTCGAGATGCAAAAACTCGATCATCTGATTTCCAATTTGGCGGGGGTATATTCGGTCTATCATGACTGGGGCAATGCCATTCAGGCTCAGATTTTGCAAATCGAGGGGCAGGCTGACCCTGATGATTATGATCGTCTTTCTCGTTGGTGGCTCAGACGACAATATGACATTGCCTTACAACAGCGCTATTTTCAAGAACATACTTTTGTGAATATACCGCCTACTTTGGCGAAGGCTGATCAGGGCAAGCCTATGCTTGATCAAGAAGAATTACGGTGGTTAGAGTTAAACTTGCCTTCAGAATATCAACCTTTTGAAGGCTTGAAATTCCCATTGCGCTCGAATGAAAATGCCTTCCGTCCGCCCGATCGTAAAGAAGGGCAGAATAAATTAAAAGAGAATAATCAGAAGAAACAGTTCATTTCTATGCCTGACCGTTTGGGCTTGAGTTCGCGCTTATCTTTATATGATGCAAAACGGCAGTTTGTGGTGGGTGAGCCTTCTTCAGATCAGATTTCTTATCGGCCCATTCTTGTGGATGACAAAGTGGTGGGGTATTTGGGCTTAAAACCTGTTCTTGATCAGGATGATGCCTTAAGTATCAACTTCTTTAGTAATCAAAAACGTTATTTGTTTCTGGTCTATGGCTTGACCATTTTGGCAAGTTTGATCGCAGCCTTACTCTTGGCGACCTATTTCAAAAAGCCGATACAACGCTTACTGAATGCCACTCGTGAATTAACCCAAGGCAATTACCAGCATCAGGTTAAAATTAACCGCAATGATGAATTGGGTGACTTATCCAATGAGCTGAATCAGTTGGCAGAAATTCTGAATCAACACGAAACTTCACGTCGTCAGTGGGTGGCTGATACCTCGCATGAACTGAAAACCCCGTTGGCGGTGTTGCAGGCTCAAATTGAAGCGATGCAAGATGGTATTCGCAAAGCAACGCCTGAACATTTAGAGGCGATGATGCGTCAGGTCAGTAGTTTGAAAAAATTAACGCAGGATTTGGCTGATCTGGCACAGGCAGATGCACAGCAATTGAAATGTTATTTCACTTCCGTTAACCCGTGGGAAGTGGTGTTACAAGAAGTCGAAAACTTCAAACCAAAGTTTGAACAAGCACAACTACAAGTCGCTGTGCAGGGCGATAGTCCATTCTTACAATTAGATACAGACCGGTTTAAACAAATTGTGGTCAACTTACTCAGCAATAGCATTCGCTATACCGAGCAAGGTGGAGCGATTCAAATACATACTGAAGAAACTGCACATGAGTGGTCGCTCTATGTTGATGACAGTCCTTATGGTTTAACGGATGAACAGTTGCAACATTTAGGCGAACGTTTTTACCGTGTCGATGACTCGCGCACTCGAAGTACAGGCGGCACAGGACTTGGGTTGGCACTTTCTTGTAAGATTGCGCAAGCACTTGGAGGACGTTTGAGTTTTGAACATTCCCCATTGGGTGGTTTGCGTTGCAAACTTACTTTCCCGAAACAAATGAAATCATAAAGGAAATATTCATGAAGCATATTATGCTGGTTGAAGATGAAGTTGAACTGGCTCAATTGGTCCGTGACTATTTAGAAGCTGCGGGTTTTGAAGTTAGCCTGTTCCATGATGGACAGGAAGCATATGACAGCTTTATGCAACGTAAACCAAGTTTGATGATTTTGGACTTGATGGTACCTAGAATGGATGGTCTGACCATTTGCCGTAAAGTGAGAGAACAGTCGGATTTACCAATTATTATGGTCACTGCACGTACGGAAGAAATTGATCGCGTGTTGGGACTAAATATGGGCGCTGATGATTATGTCTGTAAACCCTTCAGTCCGAAAGAATTGGTTGCCCGGGTACAAGCGGTGCTTCGTCGTTTAGATCGCAAGGCTGAACCTGAAGAAAATAGCCTATTCCGTATGGATAAAGCACAACAACGCATCTGGTATCAACAAAAGACCCTCAACTTAACCCCAACTGAGTTCCGTTTATTGGAGTTGTTCTTGGAACATGTGGGGCAGGTGTATTCTCGTGTTCAATTGTTGGATCATATTAATCCTGATAGTTTTGATGTGGCTGACCGTGTTATTGATAGTCATATCAAGAACTTGCGTCGTAAGATTTCCGATGCTGCAGAGACAGGAAATCGCCATGAATGGATTCAGGCGGTGTATGGCGTAGGTTACCGTTTTGAGTACCCTGAAGACTGATAGTTGAGGATGAACCGAGTTTTCCTGTGGATAATCACAATGTTATCCACAGAAAATGTGGATAACCACGTTGACTAAATCGACAATTTTAAGATGAACAACTGACCATGACCTCAGGTACATCATTCGGTAATGGGGCTAAATCTTCAGCGTGTTCTAAATCTGGTTGTTGGGTAAAGGGCTGGCTCAGCAGCTTGAAGAGTCGATCCACCTCGGTAAAGTCATTACGCTCCGCCAGTTCAATTGCGCGTTGTGCCATGTGATTGCGCAAGATGTAATGGGGGTTAACCTCAGACATGGCCTGATCTAAAAGTTGTAGATCTTGATGTTCTCGAATCGATTGATATTGATCTAAGAACTGTTCAAATTGACGTCGGTCTAAGCAGTCATCCAGGATCTGTTGATATTGCTGATTTTGCAGACGCATAAAGCTCTGGGTGTAATCCAGTTGTTCAGATTGCAGAATACGTAGGAACAACATGCCACAGTCAAAGCTGTCTTTATGAAAATCAGGGAGCCCCATCTTCTGACACAAGCCTAAACGGTAATGTTCCAGAAAAGTAGGTTCATAGTGGTTTAAACAGGCCGCGAGATCTTCTTTCCATTGTTCTTTTTCATAGCCTTCTGGGCACAAAGGAATTAAGTTGTTGAGCCAGATCCACAGGTTCCAATGTCCAATACTGGGTTGCTGTTGGTAGGTGTAACGCGCCTGATAGTCGGAGTGATTGTTAATCCAATTGGGGCGGAAGCGTTCCATAAAGCCATAGGGACCAAAATCGAGGGTTGAGCCTGTAATATTCAAATTATCGGTATTCATGACTCCATGGGCGAAACCGACCAGTTGCCACTTGGCAATCATGATTGCAGTACGCTGTATCACTTGTGTGGCAAAGGCCAAAATAGGCTGTTCAGCGTCTAAACATTCAGGATAATGCCATTCCAGACATTTCTGTGTGAAGCTGCTGAGTAGGGTCGGCTGATATTGATTGATCCACTCAAAGTGCCCGAGCCGAATATGGCAATCTGAGGTTCTTAACAGCATCGCACCCAGTTCGAGTTTTTCGCGCTGTACGCCTTGGGTAGAAGATGTGAATCCGACTGCATTACTGGAAGGGACACCAAGCGCATTTAAGGCATGTCCTGCCAGATATTCACGAATCACGGAACGCAATACTGCACGTCCATCTCCCATGCGTGAATAAGGGGTCTGACCAGCACCTTTTAAATGCAGATCAATGGTGTGTTGGTTTTGATCCAAAATTTGCGCAATCAATAAACCGCGACCATCTCCGAGCTGTCCAGCCCATTGCCCAAATTGATGTCCCGCATACACCATGGCCAGTGGTGGAAATTCAGCAAAGGTTTTCTGTCCGCTACAAATCTCGACCCAATCCGCTTGATCTGCTTCACTCCATTGCAACTCTTCAGCCAAGGCCTGATTAAAATGCCCTGCTTTTGCTCCAACAAGAGGCACAGGCATTTGTTGATGGAAAAGTTTTGAATCGAGCGTAGGGTAGCGTGAATTGAATAGCATGAAATGGAATCGGACGATGGGACTCCGCTCACTATAACAAATCTCAGGGCTAAAATGAAAAAAGCTCCCTAGAGGGAGCTTTTCGTGAGTTGAATAAGGACTTATTCAGACACTGCATTTTTCTTAATATTACGCATCAGGACTTTGAGCGTTTGACGATGATGTCCTAAACGTTGCTCAACCAATTGGAAATCCATTTTGAGTTTATGGTCCATTTGGTGAATTTTTTCAGCCACAGATGCTTTCTTGGCCTGAATTTCTTGTTCTTTCAGTTTTGCCCAGTCATTCAAGGTGTGGGTGAATGCTTCGTATTCTTGTGAAATACGTTGTTTGACATTCGCCATATCTTCGTTGACATTGTGCCCGTAAACCGCCAAATCTTGTTCTGCATATTTAAACTTCATCGCAAGCTCAGCTTTCTTAATATTAAAGCTTGGAATACGACGTAGATTTTTTGCTAAACCGACTTTTGAACATGACCAGATCAACCATTTGGTTGGGTCATACTGCCACCATTTCACACCATTACGATAATCGTATTGGAAGATGTGATGATAGTTGTGATAACCCTCGCCCCAAGTTGCAATCGCAAGGAGGAAGTTGTCACGTGCGGTATTTTCATCGGTATATGGACGTTTACCCCACATATGGCAAAGCGAGTTAATAAAGAAGGTCACATGGTGACTGAGGATTAAACGAACCAATCCACCCAGTAACAATACACCCCACATATCGCCTACGGCCCAACCAATCGGCATTAAAATACCGGCATGAACCAAGATAACCAAAGGGACATAATATTTGTGTTGGAACATGACCAGTTTGTCATTTAACAGGTCCGGCGCATTTTTATAATTTGGCTCTGCTGCTGGATAATCACGTAACATCCACCCGATATGGGCAAACCAAAAGCCTTTATTAATTGAGTAGGGGTCTTTTTCAACATCATCTACATGGCGGTGATGGGTACGGTGACCTGAAGCCCAGAACAAGATACTGTTCTGAACGGCAAAAGTTCCCATAATCATCAGAATGATTTTTAAGGGAAGAGTCGCTTCATACGCACGATGCGCCCATAAGCGATGATAACCCGCAGTAATACCTAAACTGCTTACCCCCAGTAACACAATCATACTGACCCAAGCACTTAAGCTAAAATCATGATTGATGGCATAGAGGGGAAGAGCGATAACCGCAACAATAGGTAAAAAAACTAGGGCAAAAATTGCAACCCAGTTGATTGGGGCTTGAGGTAGGGGAGGATTCATCTCCAACAGCACTCCTAGAAACCTGAGACAGGTTAAAATTGAGAACTTAATTCAATACAATTTGTATGGATTAAGATTCTGGCATATTAGCATGAGCAACAATTGTACTCTAGCATTATTGTACAGTTGTATTGTACTAAACAGTAACAGAATAAGACTATGCCGTGATTGAATTTATCGTAAACAATCGGCTATTTTTATTGGTTGCTCGATAAATTTTCATTGTAGTTTGAGTCAACTGGATGACGGATCTTCAGTTGAATCAACTTATCTTAAGTGTACACATGAAGATTTAGCCTAGCTCAAGCTGTTGTAGCATCATTTTAGGAAAATCCGTAATCAAGCCATCAATGCCACAGGTTTGTAAATGCTTGGCGCGTTCAACATCGTTGACGGTCCAGACACTGACCTTTAAGCCCGCAGCTTGAGTCGCTTGAATCATGACATCTGTCGCCAATTGATTCATCCAGCCAATACGGCTACAGCCAAGAGCCAAGGCTTGTTCGATGGCGAGTTCTTTGATGTCATCTTCGATGAGAAGCCCACGTCTAAATCGGGAGTTGGACTGCTGTAAAGCTTGATGAATTTTCAGGTCAAAACTGGTGATCACGGCATTGTGTTCAAATCCAGTTAAGGCTAATTTTAAGTGCTGAACCAGCTTTTCCGCCGCTGCCATATCTTTTACGGCTTTAATTTCAACTTCAAGATGGGAAAAGTCACGTAGAATCTGCAAGCTCTGTTCCAAAGTGGGGGTTACTTCATGTTGCCAGTTTGTCCAGATAGAGGCTTGATTGAAGCGAGACAAATCATGAACGCTGCACGCATACAAATCATAATTGATGGACGTGGTGCGTAAAAAGTTATCATCATGCATGACCACTAAGCTGTCATCGTGGAGTTGACGGACATCAAACTCAACTGCTCGAACACCTAATTCGTGTAAATATTGAAATCCACCTAGGGTATTTTCAGGTGCTTCACCGCGTGCGCCGCGATGTCCAATAATTTGCATGTGCTGATCTGCCTTTATTTTTCAGTTTTGATTATTACGGAGTTAAGGAGCTTTCCTCAATCTTTGATTTTGGAGTTTGAATATTTTTTCGTTATACATTTTTTAAGGATTGAATAGTACATCTGAATAGGCATGTAGAAGAGCGGTCATCAGTTAGTTCAGAGAATCAATCGAGACTCAATCTCTATGATTTAGCCTCGATCATTCAACGGGTCTTAAATAGTCTCGTTAATATTTTTTTGCCATAACACTTCACTACCGCCTTCAGCACGTTGTAATGTACGCGAAGCCACAAAGAGCCAGTCAGAGAGTCGGTTTAACAACTGTAAAGAGCTTGGTTGAATGTTTTGATCGCGATGATGGACGGACATCAGGCTACGTTCAGCACGACGGCAAACGGCACGTGCTTGATGGGCAAAGCTACATGCCAGTGTACCTGATGGCAGAATAAAATCTTTCAACATCGGTAAAGCTTCATTCATACGGTCGATGTCTTGTTCTAGAAATTCAACTGAAAGGGGTTGAACTAAATGATAGTTAGGAATACAAACTTCGCCACCTAAGTCGAATAACCAGTGTTGAATCAGGCTCAGGCTTTTATCCCAAGTAGCTTGTTCAGCTAGATCACTTTGATTGATTTGAGCACGTAAAATACCGATACAAGCGTTTAGTTCATCAACATCGCCTAGTGCATTAATACGTAAATCATCTTTGGCGACACGTGAACCATCCCCCAGTCCAGTCGTGCCAGAATCGCCCGTGCGGGTATAAATTTTACTTAAACGATGACCCATAATTTTTCCTAAGGTTGAAATGAAAAAAAGGATAATGCCGGTCAAAACATTATCCATAAACTGCGCTATTTTATATATTTTTTTGAAGCTGAGGATTAGTAACGGAAAGTTACCCCAGCAGAGGCAAGGCGACCGCCATTGATGTAGTAGCTACCACTACCATAAGCTGTACGGTAGTTGCTATCCCCTACATTTTGGATATTGGCAAATAATTTGACAGCAGTGTTTAGATTGTAATAACCATTCATATCAATTCTTAAGTGACCAGGAACAGTAACATTATCGTAGGCACTATTATCATACGAACTACTTGCCATCAAAGTGGTTGAGAAGCCAAATTTACTGTCTTGCCATCCTGTGGTAAGCGTCGCATTTTGTCGAGGGCGACGGCTTAAGTCTTCATCAGTTTTATCGTTTTTAGCACGAACATAGTTATAACCTGCATTAACATACAGATTTTCACCTTGCCATTTCAGATAAATTTCGCTGCCTTCAAATGTAGCTTGGTCAATATTTTGGAAGATATAGCCAGTAACACTGGTTGCATCAATCAAGTTTTCAACTTCAGTGCGGTACAAAGAAATACCTGTGGTAAAACCGTGGTTGAGATTTTGATCTAAGCCAATTTCATAAGATGTGCTTTCTTCCGGCTTTAAATCTGGATTCCCATAAGCACTATAAAGTTCATTCAAAGTTGGTGAACGAAAGGCTGTACCAATATTGGTATAAATGCTAGTTAAAGGTAAAACTTGATAGCGTGTAGCAATTTGTCCAATGGTGTGCGTGCCATACTTCTCATTGTCTTCTACACGAATACCAACTTGTGTATTTAAGCCATTGGCATTGTATTGATGTTGCACATAATAACCTTGTGAGTCTACATCAGCGGCATATGGGCTACCGTAGGAAACTACGTCGCCATCAATGTTTTGAAAAGTTGTACCCAACAAAATATTTTGTGAAGGTGTGAAATGCCATTTACTATAAAGTTCAGCTTCTTGTGTAGTGCTATGAACGAAATCATAAGTCCCAAGATAATTTAGATCATTTTGATCAATATCATCTTTGAATTGTGATAAACGGGCATTTAATTCAACATTTGGGGTAAGATTTACACGACCTTTGAGGTTCACAATTTCATTTTTGAAATCTTGATTAGCGACCGCACCATAATTGTCGTATTGGGAATTACCTTCGTTCTCACTATAATCGAGTGAAAGTGCATATTTTTCTTTTTCTACGCCAAATTTTGCCGAATATCCAGTTTGATCAAAAGCCGCATTAGGTGCATTTTTACTGTCTTTAACAGGTGTACCATCGGTTTCCAAATGTTGACCACGAATTTGTGCATAGAATCCATTTTCTGCGAGATCAGCACCAACCAATGTTTTGTAAGTCGAATTTTCACCAATCTCGCCTGTTACAAATGCACTATTTTTTTCTGGCGTTTTTGAGACGAGTTGAACGACACCGCCAATTGCATCGGTACCGTAGAGTACAGAGGCTGGGCCTTTGAGCACTTCAATTTGTTGAATATCTGTAGTGTCAATAAATGGTAGCGACGCTGTTCCCGTAGTTGCTGAGTTTAGTCGAACACCATCGCGTAAAATCAATGTTTGATTTGAGTTGGTACCACGTAGAAAAATTGAAGAAATTTGACCATATCCACCGCTTTGTACCATATTGATGGCTGCATCAGTCATTAACAGATCTGGTAAAGAAGCAATTGGAGATTGCTCTAAAATTTGCGGTTCAATAATTGAAATACGCGCAGGCACATTTTCAATCTTTTCTTCAGAACGTGTAGCTGTGACTACTAAAGTGTCTAAAGAAGCATTAACAACATTGGAATTGTCTTGTGCAGATACAGACGTAGAGAAACCCATCGCAATAGCGATTGCGCCCACTAAAGCAGTAGGCTGAAATAAATTTGACATGCTTGCTCCATACATTCACCCCCCGTGAATGATTGAGTTAAACGGACAATAAGCAGGTCTCCGGACTCAAATATAAATATTGCGAACAATATTGGTATACCCATCTTCCCACACGAGTGCAGTGATGTAAGTGCAAACTTATAAAGGTATACGTTTCGTTTTACCGTTGCGGGGGCAGTGTTGGATTTACACCAACTTCCCTAAAGCATATTGCTATGACTTATTGCATTTGCGCGCAGTATAAGGTTTGTATGCGAATTAAACAATCTATGTAAAGAATATTCAGGATGAACTTTACTCAAGAGAAAAGAATTGCATTACAATGATTCGCCCCGATATTCATAGACAGGCTATGAACTTCATCTAGTAAGAGCTGAAACTGTATGCGAACCCGTGCCAAAATTTGTGGAATTACCCGTATTGAGGATGTTCAGTCTGTAGTACAGTCAGGGGCTGATGCAATTGGTTTGGTTTTTTATCCGCCCAGTCCGCGGAATGTCAGTATGGGGCAAGCGCAAATCTTGGTTCAACACATTCCTGCCTATGTGCAGGTTGTGGGTTTGTTTGTGAATGCGACGGTGGAAGAAATTGCCGATATTTTAAAGAAAGTGCCTTTAGATATGTTGCAGTTTCATGGCGATGAAAGTCCCGAACAATGTCAGGCCATTGCAGAGCAAATGGCGCGACGTTGGTATAAGGCCATTCAGGTCAAACCCGATTTGGATGTGATTGCAACGATTGAAAAATATCAACAAGCAGGTGCAAGCGCAGTATTATTGGATGCTTGGCATCCTGAACTAAAAGGTGGGACAGGGCACAGTTTTGACTGGACTCAGTTTCCACAACTCGATATTCCTTTGATTTTGGCAGGTGGTTTAAATCCTGACAATATTGAAGATGCAATACACACTACCCAGCCTTTTGCTGTAGATGTTAGTGGCGGTGTAGAGTCCGCAAAAGGTATTAAAGACCAACAACTCATACAACGATTTATGCAAGGAGTCCAACGTGGATCAGCAAAATAATGTGATTGACTATACCCAATACCCTGATGCAAAAGGGCATTTCGGTATCCATGGCGGACGTTTTGTGTCAGAAACTCTAATGGCGGCATTAGAGGACTTAGAAAAGCTCTATTTCCGTATGAAAAACGATGAGCAATTTCTGGCAGAATTCGACCGTGATCTCGCCTACTATGTAGGTCGTCCTAGTCCTTTATATTATGCTGAACGATGGTCGAAAGAGTTGGGTGGTGCGCAAATCTATTTAAAACGTGAAGACCTGAATCATACCGGTTCGCATAAAATTAATAATACGATTGGTCAGGCGCTCTTGGCTAAGCTTTCAGGTAAAAAACGCATTATTGCCGAAACAGGTGCAGGTCAACATGGTGTGGCAACCGCCACGATTGCAGCGCGCCTAGGCTTAGAATGCGTGGTCTTTATGGGTGCAGAAGACGTTAAACGTCAGGCCATGAATGTGTATCGTATGCGTCTATTGGGTGCAACTGTTGTACCTGTAGAAAGTGGTTCAAAAACTCTGAAAGATGCCATGAACGAAGCGATGCGTGACTGGGTCACCAATGTCGATTCTACTTATTATGTGATTGGTACGGTGGCAGGTCCACATCCATATCCACAATTGGTACGTGACTTCCAGTCGATTATTGGTCGTGAAGCACGCCGTCAAATTCAAGAGCAAGCAGGGCGCTTACCTGATGCGCTTGTAGCATGTGTCGGTGGTGGTTCAAATGCAATGGGCTTGTTCTACCCATTCTTGAATGATGCTGAAGTGAAAATGTATGGTGTTGAAGCGGCCGGTTATGGCATTGAAACTGGTAAGCACTCCGCACCGTTAAATGCGGGGCATGTCGGTGTCTTGCATGGTAACCGGACTTATTTGATGTCGGATGAGCAAGGTCAAATTATTGAAACACATTCAATTTCGGCAGGTTTGGATTATCCAGGTGTAGGCCCTGAGCATAGTTTCCTAAAAGATATGCATCGTGTTGAATATGTGCCAATCAATGACAATGAAGCTTTACAAGGTTTCCGTGATTTAACCAAGATTGAAGGGATTATTCCAGCATTGGAAAGCTCGCATGCCATGGCGTATGTCACTAAGTTGGCGCCAACCATGGACAAGGATCAAATCATTATTGCCACGGTTTCTGGACGTGGTGATAAAGACTTGATGACCGTGGCACGCATTGATGGCGTGGAAATGGTTGAGATGTAATTTCAATATAAGTTTCAAAAGCACGGGCTAGACTCGTGCTTTTTTATGCTTAAAATTTTAGTTTATTGATCGTTTGGTCCATTTAAATAAAACAAGGAATGTACAAGCCGTGATTTGTCTTATACTTTGCATTTCTTCAACATGATCATTATTCAAAAGATATTCCATCATGTCATCACAATAAAACCCAACTCAAACTCATACTGAAGTTTTGAGTGTAGAAAGAACCAGATACTTTTACTGAGGAGCTATGCCATGTCCCATTTATTTGTTGTGATGTTGGGTGGACGCCATCAACGAGCCAATACCGAAGTGCATGATGTTGTGGCGGTTTGGGGGGATAGCTTGGAAGCGACCTTTCCGCAATTAAGACAAGCATGGTTTGCTGAACAAAAGGGCTTACATATTGATGCTTGGATGAAAATCAATACGGTGGAATCTGAAGGTCAGTATTATCAAATTCGGCTAAGTAACACGGCTCCAGAGCCAGATGTGGCAAAATTATTTTTGATTAATTTGGGTGGTTATGATGCGCAGGAATTTGGCGAATTACACCGTTATGTTTTGATCGTCGCTAATAATGCACAGCAGGCAAAACAACGAGCGAAGCTGCATTTTGCGCAGCAGTGGCAAAAGCCGCATACAGATCGAGTCCTTGATGTGGATGACTGCATTGCGTTGGCTCAGGTTGAAAATCAACATATTCATTTAGAATTAGCGACGCCACAGAAAAATGATTGGAAAAACACATATCTGCTATTAAATGATTAATATTCAACATTTTGTGCTGAGTGTACAGTAGTGCTGTTTTTTTGTGCTAAGATGGCAGACATCAAAATGATCCTTCGTCGTGAAGTATAAGTGGTTGTAAAAATTGGGTGGTTATACGACGAAAAATCAGCATAGACTTAGCTAGGGAATTGAATAAATGGATTTAATTCAGTCGAATGGTCAGCCGCACTATGGGCGGTTCGATACATTACCTCGGAATATTGACGTTCAAAAATACCAATATAAAACGCCTTATGGCGAGGTGCTCAATGGCTGGCGTAAGCGATTAAAATACAAAAAATTCAAATTCTGTTCTATACAACATGAGCATTACACCCTTGGCGTTGCAATTGCGGATATTGCATGGGCAGGGCATGGTTTCTTTTATGTCTATAACCATCTTTCGCAAGAAGTTATGGAATGGAATGCGATTAATTTTTTAGCGCGTAATACCGTTTTGGATGAACAGCCTTTATATAATCAAAGTTTTTTTCACAAATCTCCATTTCAAATCGAAATGCAGCATGCCAATGGGGTGCGTTATATACGTGTCACCAAGTATGGTGAAATCAAGCTGAATGCCCGTATTTTTTGTGCGGGAACGAATGCTTTAAGTATGTGTAGCCCGACAGGGATTAATGGCTGGACCTATACCCAAAAGCTGACCACATTGGGTTGTGAAGGCTACTTTGTAAATAAGCAGGGTCAAGTGGTGCAATTTCACGAAAAAACATTTGCCTCCTTAGACGACACCTGTGGTTTTTTGCGTCCTGAGACGGCATGGTTCTGGTTATCTTGTAATTTCTGGGATGTTAACAATCAGCGCATTGGGCTGAATTTGGCTTCAGGTGTGAATGAAAGTTTTGGCAACGAAAACTGTTTATGGATTAATGGTGAACTCTTTCCATTAACCGACATTTTATTTCAACAGCAGGAAGAAGGCCGTTGGACCATTCGGTCTTTAGATCAGCGTTTAAATTTGAATGTCACCACCAGCTGGCGCCGTTATGAAAACCTAAATTTGAGACTGGTTGGAAGTCAATTTAGCCAGTGGCAAGCGCGTATTAGTGGCACGATTGTCCAAAATGATCAGGAAATTGTACTGCTGGATGAGTATGGTCTTTTAGAACAACATTATGCGAAATGGTAGTGGCTTGGACTGATGTTTAGCTCAGGTCGGGATCTGTTTTGAGCTGAGCTAAACATGCAAAAAATATTTAAGTTTGACTCTGTGCCGCTTGCCAGAATGCTTCACCAGCTTGGATCGGATCATTGGTTTCAGCCAAGGTGTTCACCCAGACATCGTATTGACGAATAATTGGTTGCTGCGAGGGGTGGAAGTCTTTTTTAAACCAATCAATATATTGTTTACGAATACTGGTTAGCGTACCTTTGCGTCCAAAAAACCAAGGTAAGCCCTTAATAATCATATTCAGGCGTTGCCAACGACCAAAACCATCATGTGTAAGCATGATATTGGCACGATAGAGGGTAAAGCCAATCATCATCAGGGTGGTGAGAATTAATGCCCAACGTCGCATCAGTTCAGAAACTTCACCGACTTGTTGCATGACATCAAATGCGACATCACGATGCTCCATTTCCTCAATAGCATGCCAAGCCAAAAGTGCCCGCACATAAGGGTGGGCATGGGCTAAAGTTTCTTTCTTGCCATAAAAGGTTTCTGCCATTAACGCGGTTAAATGTTCGGCCGCTGCCGTCATGGCAATATTGTACTGGGGGGAGCGTTCTTCAAGCTCGAATTTAAAGACTTTATTAATGCGTTGAATAAATTGGTCGACCGGCATACCTTGAGCACGCAAGACATGGTTCATTTTTTCATGGGCAATACCATGTTGGGCTTCTTGGCGGATAAAATCGGCCACACGTTGTTGTAATTCAGGATCTTTAATTTTGTCTTTAAACAATCGGACCGATTGGATGAAATAGCGTTCCCCGTCTGGAAAGGTCAGACTGAGTGCATCAAAAACACGAGTGAGAAAGGGGTCATTGTTCATCCAATAGCGAGGCGCCTCATCCAATTTAAAATTGAATTCGGTACGAACAACAGGATGGAGCTGGGTGCGGACTATTGTATTCATCTTTGTTTTGACTAATAGAACCTTTGATAAGAGCAGTATGTCGATATTGGTCGGATAAGTTTTGACACTACTTGCCAATTTTTATACATTTTACGCCATATTGAAAATAAAAAAATGTCAAACAGACGGGTGGAGCCATGTATACATTACAAATCCCCAATGGCTTTTTTCACTTATGGCATAGTTATCTAAAATCACGTGATATTGATGCTTTTGCTTTGCCATTCACGACCACGCAAAAACAACAGCTAAGTTTTATTTTATCACAGCCGATAGATGCACAATCATCCTACGTTTTGTTTATCAATTTAATACAACAAACCAGACTCCAACTCAACTGCCCACATCTGATTTTCGATATGGTGCAATATGTTCAACCTGAGCATTTTGGCATATTGGGTTATCTTGCATCTAAAAGCAGTAGTGTGGCGGAAGCCTTACAATTCGTGTTGCGTTTTAATCGCTTGGTGATTGATGGTCGTGAATCCTTACCCATGCATATGTCGCAGTCCGAAACGGCTATTCATCTTTATTGGGCTTTTTCGCATCCAGCGTTAGTGCTGATTAATGAAATGCTGGTAGCTGCGATGGTGCAACTGGCACGCCAGATTTTTTCTGCCGAAGCGTTTGCTTTTCAGACTTTGTATTTCGCTCATCCGCCGCAATGCGCCGTGTATCATTATCAGCGTTTTTATGGTTGTGAGGTCTGCTTCAATCAAAGTCATTATGCGCTCGCCTTGAATCGTGAAAGTTTGTTCTTAAAATCACAACAACCAGATCCATCGCTGAATCATTTACTGCTTAAACATGCCGAAGAGGTGATTGCGGCCAAATCCGAGCGTATTAATTTAATGACACATTTGCAGACCCTTGTCGCTGAGTATTTGATTTTTCATCAGGATGTGCCGAAATTGGAGTGGATTGCACAAGAGCTGCATCTTTCGGTACGAACTTTACAGCGTCAGCTAGGACAGTTTGATTGTTCCTATAAGAAAATTATTGAAACCGAACGAATGAAACGCTGTGAGCTGTTGTTGCAACAGCATTTAAGTTTGAGTGAAATCGCTGTGGAGTTGGGCTATTCGGACCAATCTGCATTGGCACGTGCGTTTAAAACGGCTACAGGGCAGACCTTGTTGATGCGTAGACAGCAATTAAAACTGCCAGAATAATTCAGTGCTGTGATGATTCACTGAATTATTCTTCACTAATAATGTTTAGTCGGTTTTGGCTGCAAGGCGTGGATAGCGCAAGGTAATGGCTAAGATGGCAAAAATCGCCAATACCCAGCAATAATAAATGTGACCAATTAGCTCAACAGGAGAGAGTTTGGCAATCGAACATGCCAATAACAGTTGAGCACCATAAGGAATCAAACCTTGTACGACGCAGGAAAAAATATCCAGTAAGGCTGCCACACGTTTGGGATCTAAACCGTATTCTTGAGCAACTTCACGCGCCATATCCCCCGACAAAATTATTGCAACGGTATTATTGGCCACAAATAGGTTGGAGAAAATCACCAAGAAACTGACCCCAAACTCTCCTGCACGCTGTTGTCCAACTTTTAACAGTCGGGTCAGGCTATAAATTCGCTGAATCAGCCATTCTAAACCACCCTCACGTTGCATAATGGCCGAGAGTCCACCGAGTAACATCGACAATAATGCCACTTCAAACATGCCGACAAAGCCGTCATAAATGGCACTGTTAAGCTTTAGCAGGGTAAATTCAGCATGTTGCATTAAGCCAATCATGGCTGAAATGAGTATGCCAATGCTGAGCACCGCCAATACGTGTAATCGGCTAAAAGCCAAAAAGAATACTGCGACATAAGGCAGAATGAGCCATAGGTCAAAGTCTTTATATTGAATACTTTGAGCATCTTTGCTCATCAAAATATAAACTAAAATGGTAATCATCGCTGCGGGACCTGCAATCCAGATGTTGACCCGAAATTTATCTCGCAATTGTACTTTTTGGCTACTGGTGGCAGCGATGGTGGTGTCTGAAATCATAGACAGGTTATCACCAAACATTGCACCACTTACCACAGCACCAATTGCCATCACCGTCTCAATATCCGTCACTTGGGCAAAGCCAAAAGCAATCGGTGCACAAGCAGCAATCGTGCCCATTGAGGTGCCCATTGCAGTCGCAATAAATGCCGAGATAATAAACAGCATAGGTAGCACAAAAGCAGGAGGAATCAGTGATAATCCCAGCTGTACGGTTGCATCGACACTGCCAATCGCGCTACTGGTACTGGCAAATGCTCCAGCCAGCATAAACACCATGAACATTAAAATAAGGTTCGGGTGGCTCGCCCCTTTGAGGAAGGTGTCAATTGCTTGATTTAACTTCCCGCGATAAATTAAAACTGCCAAGATCACTGCGGGTAATGCTGCAACAGGAGCCTTAATTTGATAAAAGGCAAATTCAGTCCCAATCAGCGAATGATAAATTCCGCTACCCAAAAAGATAGCCAAAAAAACAATAAGGGGGAGTAGTGCAAGCGCTCGGGCTTGCACCTTGCTCTGAGGGTCGGAGGTCATAAAATTAAGGAAACAGCGAATAAGTCGGCTTAGTATAATGTAGCCGATACAATTTCTGAAAACTTAAAATGTAAAATGCCCTGAGGCTGGCAAATGGGCTTCCTTGCTTCAGGGCAAAGATTTGCCCCATTCTGCAAGCTTACATAAACCCGAAAATTAGGCATCTTTGATCATTGAGAAAACTCTTCAAATATTAGTAAATGTAGCTTTCGGGTTGTTCTGAATCATGTGATGTCGTATGAAATTCAAAGGAAGTGCATGAACTCTATTCAATGTGTAAAAAATAGCGTTACAATGCGTTGTCTTGTATTTCTACAAAACCAACTCCTCAGTTTTAAATAATTCAAGGAATGTACAACCCTATGTCACGTTTAGCCACTCGTTTTGGACAACTTAAATCTCAACAGCGTAAAGCGCTGGTTTCCTATGTGATGGCTGGAGATCCTCATCCACAAGTAACAGTACCTTTGTTACATCAAATGGTTGAGGCGGGCGTAGATGTTATTGAACTTGGACTGCCATTTTCAGACCCTATGGCGGATGGTCCTGTCATTGCCTTGGCCGCAGAGCGTGCTTTGGCTGGTGGAACCAATACCCTAGATGCTTTGAATATGGTGAAAGAGTTCCGTCAGAAGGATCAGGAAACACCAGTGGTATTAATGGGATATCTCAATCCTGTTGAAGTGATTGGCTATGAAAAATTTGTAGCCTATGCCAATGAATGTGGTGTAGATGGCATCTTGCTGGTCGATTTACCGCCAGAAGAAGCACTGGCTCTGGATGACGTCCTCGCAAAGTACAACATGGATCAAATTTTCTTACTGGCTCCAACCTCTACGGATGAACGTATTCGTCATGTGGTCAAGCAAGCAAGTGGTTTTATCTATTATGTTTCTTTGAAAGGGGTAACGGGCGCAGCAACTTTAGACATGTCTGAAGCTGCAGCACGTATCCAAAAAATTAAAGCAGAAACAGATATTCCTGTAGGTGTAGGTTTTGGTATTAGCGATGCTGCTTCCGCGAAAGCGATGGGCAGTGTAGCCGATGCTGTGATTGTCGGCAGTGCATTTGTAAAACAATTTGCAAGCTTGGCGCCAGAACAAGCCGTGATTGAAACGGTTAATAAAGTCAAGGAGCTTCGAGCAGCGCTCGATGAGTTAGTATGAATCAAGAAGTGAAATCAGGGAAAATTCTTAGCCCATCGACACCGTGGACTGAACGTGGCGTTCCAGGCATTGAAGTTCCAGATGAGCAACAAGCACTAAAAGCAACATTTACAGAACCCACAGTTGAATGCCCTGAATGTCATGCATTGGTAACACGCACAGCGATGACGTTTAATGCTTATGTTTGTCCGCAATGTGATGAACATTTACGTATGAAAGCCCGTGATCGTTTAACTTGGTTCTTCGATCAAGTAAAAACTGAATTGGGTCAAGAATTTGTGGCTAAAGACCCGCTTAAATTTGTCGATAGCAAGCCTTATCCTGAGCGTATGGCTGAAGCACAAAAGAAAACGGGTGAAACTGAAGCGTTGATCGTGATGCAGGGGCTGGTTAAAGACGTTGCAATGACGGCGTGTGCTTTTGAATTCGACTTTATGGGCGGTTCAATGGGCACAGTCGTGGGCGATCGTTTTGTTCAAGCGGCAGAAAGTGCGATTGAGAAAAAACAACCGTTTATCTGTTTTGCTGCTTCTGGTGGCGCGCGTATGCAAGAAGGCATGTTGTCTTTGATGCAAATGGCACGTACCTCTGCTGCAATTCAACGCGTTAAAGAAGCGGGCTTACCTTATATCGTGGTTCTGACTCACCCAGTCTATGGTGGTGTAACTGCATCTTTAGCCATGTTAGGCGATGTGCATATTGCTGAGCCAAAAGCCATGATTGGTTTTGCGGGTAAACGTGTTATTGAGCAAACTGTGCGTGAAAAATTGGAAGAACCGTTCCAACGCGCTGAATACCTGCTTGATCATGGTGTAGTCGATCAAATCGTTCATCGTCATGCATTACGTGATACTGTATATCGTATTGTGACCAAATTGATGAATTTACCTTGAACAACACTGCACCACTTGCACAAGATAATTTAGACACATGGCTCTCGTATTGGGGCCATGTTCACGTTACGGGGATTGATTTAGGTTTAGAACGCGTCATTCCCGTCGCTGAAATGCTTGGTGTAACGCAACCTGAGGCGAAAGTCATCACGGTTGCCGGCACCAATGGCAAAGGCTCAACCACTACAACTTTAGCGGCCATTTTAAATGCGCAAGGTTACAAGGTTGGACTGTATCAGTCTCCGCATATCTATCGTTTTAATGAACGCGTTAAGCTGGCAGGTCAGGAAGTTGATGACCAAAGCCTGATTGATGCTTTTGTGCAGGTTGATCAAGCACGTCGTGCGTGTGGACTCAGTTTATCCTTCTTTGAAGCAACCACTTTGGCTGCTTTTTTGATTTTTAAACAGCAAGCTTGCGATGTTTGGGTACTTGAAGTCGGACTCGGTGGTCGTTTGGATGTGGTCAATGTGATTGATCCAGACATTGCGGTCATTACCAATATCGGTCTAGATCATATTGACTGGTTGGGCGATACCATTGAGAAAATTGCCTATGAAAAGGCAGGGATTATTCGACCGAATATTCCTGTAGTTTTTGGGGGGCAACAAACTTTACCTGATGCTATTGCGACAAAAGCACGGGACTGTAATGCACCACTTTTTGTTGCTGAACGCGATTATTTCTATCAGCCGAGTGAAGATGGTCAGTACTGGATGTTTGCCTCTTCGGGCACGACGTTAAAACTCCCACTGGGAAGTTTGGCACTCGAAAATATTTCAACCGCCGTTGCCGCAATTTTGGTGAGTGGTTTAGCAGTCAATCAAGCAGCGATTGCGCAAGGTATTCAACAGGCACAACTGGCAGGGCGCTTTGAAATTCGCCAGATTGCCGATAAAACCGTGATTTTTGATGCTGGACACAATCCACATGGCGTAGAATTTTTGTTAAAGCAATTGCGAAATTTCTTAAAATACAATAAACAATACACGGAAGTGGTTGCAGTCTTTTCCATGCTGGCAGATAAAGATATTAAATCTGTGGTGGAGGCATTGAAAAGCGATGTTTCAATGTGGAAAATTGCACCCTTAACTGTGCCGCGGGCTGCGGAAATCGCGCAGCTAGATGAAGCATTGCAACATCAGGCAGTACAACAATTTACGAATGTACAATTCGCTTTCCAATCAGCGCTCGATGAATCTAAAAATAATCAGCTGATTTTGGTATGTGGTTCATTTCATACCTTGGAAGCAGTCTGGGAGTATTTGGAAGAATGTCAATGAATAACAAACAACGCTGGATGGGTGGCGTTGTTTTACTGGGTGGCGGTGTTTTATTGGCAGCCTTGCTTCTGAAAGGTCAAGAAGAAATTCATCAAAATAATGTGAAACAGGCTGAACCGATTGAACAAGTTCAGTCCAACAATGTTAAGCCCGATGCTGGTTCAGTTCAGCTTCAGGGGCTCACTGTAGATGTGGAAACTGAAAAACGTCTACTGGAAGAACAACGTCGTGCCCGTGAGAAAGCGGTTGCAGAACAGGAAGCACGCGCTGCTGAATTTCTAGCGATGCAACAACAGGCTGAAGCGGATGCGGCACGTAAAGCTGCCGAAGAGTATGCTGCTTTAAATGCGGCTCGTACGGGGGCACAGCAAAGTTCAGATAATATTCCACCAGAATTGGTTGAGGATGAAAAAGCTAAACAAAAACGTTTAGCTGAGGAAAAACTTGCTGCACAAAAGAAGTTAGATCAGCAGAAAGCAAAACAACAGGCTGATGCTGATAAACAACAAAGTGAAGAACGTCGTAAAGCAGACGCTCAGCGTAAGGCCGAGGAAGAGCGTAAAGCCCAAGCCAAAGCTGCTGAAGAGAAAAAACAGCGTGAAGTAGAAGCTCAACGTAAACTTGAAGCACAGCGTAAAGCTGATCAAGAACGTCAAGCAACGGCGAAAGCAGCAGAAGAAAAGAAACTGCGTGAAGCTGAAGCGAAACGTAAAGAAGATGCCAAGAAAAAGGCCGAAGCTGAAAAAGCCCGTGAGTTGCTGGAAAATGGTGATAAGCAGTGGATGGTGCAAGTGGCGCTTGCTGCCAATGCAGCCAATGCCGATGCACTGATTTCTAAGTTAAAAGCTAAGGGCTATAAAGTGGTACAAAGCCCGACGTCTAAGGGAATCCGCATTATGGTCGGCCCAGCCAAAAGCCGAGATATCGCAGATGTCACCCGTAAAAAAATTACAACTGATGCCAGTCTCAATATGAAATCGGCGTGGGTAATTGACTGGGTACCGCTCGATCGTCGTTAATCGCGGCTTAGATGACCTATTTAAGATGGATTCGAGAGTTGTTCTTGAATCCATTTTACATTTTCAGGGCTGAATAAATTTTCAATGTTTTGCCAAATCGGATGAAAACCATAGCCACCATATTTCATTTCTTGTAGCGCATCTTCAATATCCCATTTTTCAAAAATAATTCGATACATGGCAATACTGGCACCAGTGCGGTCAGAGCCGTGATAGCAGTGAATCAGTACTTTTTGTTGTTGTGCTTTTGCGAGTTGAATTTGACGCATCACCGCCAGCAAATCTTCACGGCTCATGGCCCAAGTATGAATCGGGATATGAACCAGATTGAATTGATCGGCATTGAGCTGTTTTGGGTCGTGGTCACGTGACCTTAGATTAATCACCACATCAATATCATTGGCTTGCAGTTGTTTGATCATTGCAGCATTGGGTTGTTCGCTACGGAACACATCGGCACTGACTTGATAAAAATTATTGGCCCGATCCAGTACGCTTCCCCAATGCTGAGGACGGCTGTCGGCTGGAAGTGCGGGTGTGGTCATGCAAGCGGTTAGATTCAGGGTAGAAATGATTAGACCGCAGAGGAGGAGTTTAGATTTCATCTTGATGGGTATCGTGCTAATTCAACAGGATCGTGAGCGCAGATGAGTTGCACTTCAGGATGTGTTTGAGAAAGTGTCTGCAGCCGTTTCAGATTGTCTACACGTGCTTGGTTATCTTCTGCAAAAAATTGCTCGAGTTGGTTCAAGGCTCTTAACGGATGCTGACCGTCAAGCTGTAAATGTGAGTAGTAGGCATCACCACAGAAGAGTAGCCAATTCTCCTGATTACGCACAGCAATGCCACTATGTCCTGCGGTATGCCCCAATAAAGGAACCATTAAGAGGTCATTTTCAAACAAATCAAAATTACGAATCTGTTTTAGATTAAACCAGTTTTCTTCAGCAATGGGTTCAATAAAGTTCCAGTAACGGTGTTGTTGAAACTGTTTGACTTTATAGCGTGCTTTTCGCTTGTAGTGATTGAGGTTTTGTGTGGCATTGTATTCTGATGACAGGACATGCACGGTTGCATGAGGGAAGTCTGAAATTCCTCCCGCATGGTCAAAGTCTAAATGCGAGATAAAAATATGCTGGACATCTTTCGGATGAAAACCGAGTTTCTGGATTTGCGCGATAGCGGTCAGCTCTAAATTATTTTCAATGTTACCGAAACGCGCGATCATGCTACCTAGGCGGGCTTTGGTATGCAGCAGATCTTGAACACCCAAGCCAGTATCAATCAGAACCAAGCCTCGGTCTGTTTCTAACAATAAGCAATGACAAATAACATGGGCATGCAGTCCCTTTTGTCCAAATAAGGGACCACAAATGGGGCACATGCTGCCACAATGTAAATGATGAATTTTATGAATCACAGGAATTATTCTTAAAATGTGCTGCAGTATTTATAACTGACTGTCGCCTAAATACCAAATACAACTTGGTATCTAGGCATTAAGCAGACGAAAAACCTGTCCGTAAACAGGTTTAAAAGAATGATTGAATTTGGGATGCTTTATTTTAGATTCGGTTGTGGCGTTAGACGCAAATAGGGTTTTACCGCGGTATAACCTTGCGGAAAGCGTTGTTGCAGTTCAGTTTCATCTTGTAAGGATGGAATAATCACCACGTCGTCCCCTTGTGTCCAGTTGGCCGGTGTGGCCACTTTATGCTGGTCAGTGAGTTGCAAAGAGTCAATTACGCGTAAAATTTCATGAAAATTTCGTCCTGTAGAGGCGGGATAGGTAATGATGAGGCGGACTTTCTTATTCGGGTCAATAATTACCAAAGAACGCACCGTCAAAGTTTCACTGGCATTGGGATGAATAAAACCATACAGGGTGGAGACCTTTCGATCATGATCAGCAAGAATTGGGAAATTAACAGTGGTATTCTGAGTTTCATTAATATCCTGAATCCAACCCTGATGGGATTCAACATCATCGACAGATAGGGCAATGGCTTTGACTCCTCGCTTGGCAAACTCGTCTTGTAGTTTGGCGGTATAACCGAGTTCTGTGGTACAGACTGGCGTATAGTCTGCGGGATGTGAAAACAGGATGCCCCAACTCTCTCCTAAATAATCATAAAAATTAATTCGACCTGTACTGGAGTCTTGTTCAAAATTGGGTGCGATATCACCTAGACGTAATGACATTTTAAATTCCCTCAATGCTGTTGTGTATTTGCTATAGCTAAGACTATTGCGCAATTCTTTTACTAAGAAAAATAGCTTTTTTGCATTTGGTTATACAGCAATAGAATAAGTAAAATCCGTCTTGTTGAGAAAATAAGCAGGGATTCAAGATCAACGCTCTATATCGCTTGGCTGAAATTTGTTACATTATTTCGCCTTAGGTCAGGGGCTAGAACCAGTGATCAGAATTTTTTTATTGGTTTTGTGCAAAACCCTTGTACTTCAAATTTCTAGCACCATAATAACGTCTGAGAAAAAATTTATTCATTGACAAGCAAGATTTAGAGAGTCTATTCATGTTGGCAAGTCTGATCGGAGGAATCTTCGGTACCAAAAATGAGCGCGAACTCAAACGCATGCGTAAAATCGTAGACAAGATTAATGCGCTCGAGCCGACGATATCTGCCTTAAGCGATGCAGACTTATCTGCAAAAACCGAAGAATTCAAACAACGTTATAACAAAGGTGAAAGCCTCGATAAATTATTGCCAGAAGCATTTGCCGTTTGTCGTGAAGCCGCAAAACGTGTCATGGGAATGCGACACTATGATGTGCAGTTGATTGGTGGTATTACCCTACATGAAGGTAAAATTGCTGAGATGCGTACTGGTGAAGGTAAAACCCTCATGGGGACTCTCGCTTGTTATCTCAACGCAATTAGTGGTCAGGGTGTGCATGTCATTACTGTCAATGACTACTTGGCCCAGCGTGATGCCGAGTTAAACCGTCCATTGTTTGAATTCTTGGGTCTAAGCATTGGCATTATCTATTCCATGCAAAACCCGATGGAAAAAGCAGATGCTTACCGTGCCGACATTACTTACGGTACCAACAATGAATTTGGTTTTGACTACCTGCGTGACAACATGGTATTTGCGCTTGCAGAGAAAAAGCAGCGCGGATTGGTGTATGCCATTATCGATGAAGTGGACTCAATTTTAATTGATGAAGCACGTACACCGTTGATTATCTCGGGTCAAAGTGATGACTCTTCTCAGCTTTATGCAGCAATCAATACGATTCCACCGAAACTACATGCGCAGAAAGAAGAAAAAGTTGCCGATGGTGGTCATTTCTGGATTGATGAAAAACAGCGTTCGGTAGAAATGACCGAAGTGGGTTTTGAAACTGTTGAAAATGAATTAATCGAAATGGGACTCTTGGCTGAAGGTGAGAGCCTGTATTCAGCATCGAATCTTAACTTGGTACATCATGTGACCGCTGCGATTCGTGCCCATTTCCTGTATCAACGTAACGTGCATTACATCATTCACGAAGGTGAAGTGATTATTGTCGATGAGAACACCGGACGTACCATGCCGGGGCGTCGTTGGTCAGAAGGTTTACACCAAGCGGTTGAAGCTAAAGAAGGCTTAGAAATCCAGCCTGAAAACCAGACTTTGGCAACCACGACATTCCAGAACTATTTCCGTCTATACAAAAAACTGTCTGGTATGACGGGTACTGCAGATACTGAAGCTGCGGAAATGAAAGAAATTTATGGTTTGGATGTAGTAATTATTCCGACACACCGTCCAATGATTCGTCAGGATCAAAACGATTTAATCTATTTAAACCGTAATGGTAAATACAACGCGATTATTCAAGAAATTCAACGTGTGCATGAGGCTGGTGTTGCCCCAATTCTGATTGGTACGGCCACGATTGAAGCTTCTGAAATTCTCTCGGAAAAACTGAAAGAAGCAGGCATTCAGCACGAAGTCTTGAATGCCAAGCAGCATGAACGTGAAGCAGACATTATTGCTCAAGCTGGTTCACCACGTGCCGTGACCATTGCCACCAACATGGCCGGTCGTGGTACAGACATTATTTTGGGTGGTAACTGGAAAGCCAAACTGGCCAAAATTGAAAATCATACACCTGAAGATGAAGTGCGTTTAAAAGAAGAGTGGGAGCAAAACCACGAAATGGTCTTGGCTTCAGGTGGTTTGCATATTATCGGTTCTGAGCGTCATGAATCGCGTCGTATTGACAACCAGTTACGTGGTCGTGCAGGACGTCAAGGGGATCCGGGGGTTTCACGTTTCTACTTGTCGCTTGAAGATGACTTGATGCGTATCTTTGCGGGTGACCGTGTAGTGGCTATGATGCGTGCCATGGGCTTGCAGGAAGATGAAGCGATTGAGCACAAAATGGTGTCACGCTCCATTGAAAATGCCCAACGTAAAGTTGAAGCGCGTAACTTCGATATTCGTAAGAACTTGTTGAAATATGACGATGTAAATAACGAACAGCGTAAGATTATTTATTCGCAACGTGATGATGTCTTAGCTGAAAACACCCTGCAAGATTATATTGAAGAAATGCATCATGAGGTGATGAAAGCCGTCATTGCCAACTACATTCCACCTGAGTCGATTCATGATCAATGGGATATTGAAGGACTTGAGCGTGCTTTACGTGAAGAGTTCGCGGTCGATTTACCGATTAACCATTGGTTGGAAAGCGAACGTCGTTTGGACGAAGAAGCTTTGGTGGATCGTATTACTGATGAAATCGTGACGCGTTACCGTTCACGTCGTGAGCAAATGGGGCCAGAATCAGCAGCAATGCTGGAACGTCACTTTGTGCTTAGTGCTTTAGATCGCCATTGGAAAGATCATTTGGCAGCGATGGATTATTTGCGTCAAGGTATTCATTTACGTGGTTATGCACAAAAGAATCCTGAGCAAGAATATAAGAAAGAAGCGTTCAATCTCTTCGTGAACATGTTGGCGGTAATCAAAACTGACGTGGTAACTGATTTGTCGCGTGTTCATGTTCCAACGCCTGAAGAGTTGGCTGCCATGGAAGCACAAAAGCAAGCCCAAGCCCAAGCCATGCAGTTGAATTTATCGCATGATGAAGTAGATGGTTTAACGGGTGAAGTGACTTCGCAAGCTCAACCCGAACAACATGCAGGCTTTAGTCCAGCCTCTGCACAAGACATAGAACCGCCTGCAAGCCGTAACTCGCCTTGTCCTTGTGGTTCAGGTCTAAAATACAAGCAATGTCACGGTAAAATTTAATTTTATCAATTGATTAAATTAGCCCTTGCCCGATCTGATAAATGCTTCATGTCTGGCAAGGGTTTTTTATTGCGGCACGCAATGTAGTGAAATATTTGCAAGATGTGAATAAGGTTTGCAGTGCTAAACATTAAGTGTTATTAAGTTGCTCATCGGAAACTGAAAAGCGAAAGACAATGAAAAAATTATTACAACCTTTGGTTATTGCCGCTTTGGCAATCCCGACTTTGGCGATGGCGAATACTCCTGCAACTACGACCATGGCAAAGGTGACAGCCGCACAAGGGGCAACTACCGCGCCAGCAACGGTGCAAGATACCAATGTTACCGTTATGAGTCCGCGTACAGGGATTAAATATACCTTTCCAAATCCTCAGCAACGCCCAATTGTATTAAAAACGGCTGCGGTCAGCGCCGCGACTCCAATAACTGCAACTCGTATTGTGGCAGCCAATCCAGCGCTTTCAGTAGAAAGTCAGGAGCAAGCCAAGCAGACTCTTGCTGGAAATTCTCCGCAGTTAGCTGCGAACTAAATCTGATTTATAAAATGCAGCCTTCGGGCTGTTTTTTTTATGGTTTTTATTGAGCCAAGCGGGGGATTGTTGTCTCGTTATCCTAATTTTTAGAGTGCTTAACCATGAGTTTCCATCAAGCGTTGTAATCGTGAAGGAAATTGCCTGAAACACCTCGATTTTTAGCCGTATTTCTACTAAGCTGTGACACTAACTTGAACAACAAAGTGGACATTTCAAAATGGCAGTGGGTGACGTTACTATGCCACAGATGCATGTGGTTAAAGGGGTAAAAATCGGTTCGGCTGAAGCATATATTCGCTATCAGAACCGACGTGATCTGGTCATTTTTGAATTGGCTGAAGGCTCAAATGTCGCGGGTGTTTTTACACAAAATGCCTTTTGTGCAGCACCTGTACACGTATCTAAAGCACATTTAGCTGTCGGTAATCCACGTTATTTAATTATTAATACAGGCAATGCCAACGCAGGGACAGGTCCATTAGGTATGCAAAATGCCCAAGAAGCCTGTGTGCAATTGGCTCAACTGGCTGGCGTAAGCCCAGAACAGGTTTTACCTTTTTCAACTGGGGTGATTGGTGAGCAATTACCAATGCCACGGTTAGTTGCAGGACTTCAACCTGCCTTAGACAGCGTGCAGGAAGATGCCTGGACCGATGCTGCCTTTGGCATCATGACTACAGATACCACGCCGAAAGGGGCTTCTGAACAGTTTGAACTGGATGGTGTTCGCTACACCATGACAGGGATTTCTAAAGGCGCTGGTATGATTCGTCCGAATATGGCGACGATGTTGAGTTATGTAGCAACGGATGCCCCAATTTCGCGTGAATTAGTACAACAACTGTTACATATTAGCGTGAACCAATCGTTTAACCGTATTACCATCGATGGTGATACCTCAACCAATGATTCCTGTATTTTTGTCGCGACAGGTCAAGCGGGCGGTGCTGAAATTACCTCTGTTGAAGATGCTCGTTATGCTGTTGTGCTTGACGTGTTAAACCGTGTAATGAAGCGTTTAGCGCAGCTCATCGTCCGTGATGGAGAGGGTGCAACTAAGTTTATGACCGTAGCGGTTGAAGGTGGTGCCGATACCCAGGAATGTTGTGATATCGCCTATAGCATTGCGCATTCACCCTTAGTCAAAACGGCATTTTTTGCATCTGATCCAAACTGGGGACGTATTTTGGCGGCCATTGGTTATGCAGGCGTGAAAAATTTAGAGGTTGAAAAAATTCAGGTTTGGTTAGATGATGTACAAATCTGTAAGGATGGTGGCGCAGCAGCTGATTATACTGAAGCAGAAGGCGCACGCGTAATGGCACAGCCAGAGATTACCATTCGGGTCGATTTGGGACGTGGACAAGCGAAGGACACGGTCTATACCTGTGATTTATCTTATGACTATGTCAAAATTAATGCGGATTACCGTTCTTAATGGAATTTGAGTGAAGAAAAGCCTCCGATGTGAGGCTTTTTTATCAATTAAGGTTTTTTGAATGACTGGTCAACGGCTTATGCAAGAGTTTGACCGTGTTATGGATGCACCGCTTGTAAACAAGCAGCTGGGATAGAGAAGACGTTTTTATGAATGATGCGACCAATTTAATTGCCAATGACGCAAAATCGATTGTGCAGGCGCATTTAGACCGTTTAGGCGAGCCAAAGGACAATCATTTAACTGAGCAAGCCAAACAGGAAAAATTTGAACAAATCAAAGCGGAATTGAAAAAACGTGATGCTGTTCTAGTCGCGCATTATTACTGCGATCCTGAAGTACAGGAATTAGCAGAGTTAACCGGTGGCTGTGTTTCTGATTCTTTAGAAATGGCACGCTTTGGTCGTGACCATGCTGCTTCAACTTTGGTTGTAGCAGGAGTGAAGTTCATGGGGGAAACTGCAAAAATTCTATCCCCTGAAAAAACCGTGCTCATGCCGACCTTGGAAGCAACCTGTTCACTCGATTTGGGCTGTCCAGTGGATGAGTTCACTGCATTCTGTGATCAGCACCCTGATCATACCGTAGTGGTCTATGCCAACACCTCTGCTGCGGTTAAAGCACGTGCAGACTGGGTGGTGACTTCAAGTTGCGCGGTAGAAATTATTGAGCACCTAGATAGCTTGGGTGAAAAAATTATTTGGGCACCCGATCAGCATTTAGGCCGCTATATCCAGAAAAAAACGGGTGCGGATATGTTGCTGTGGGATGGGGCTTGTATTGTACATGAAGAGTTCCGTGCACGCGGGATTGCCAACATGAAAGCCTTATACCCAGATGCTGCTGTATTGGTGCATCCAGAATCTCCTGAATCGGTCGTGGATATTGCGGATGCTGTGGGGAGTACTTCACAACTGATTAAAGCGGCTCAGACTTTGCCGCATGAACGTTTAATTGTGGCGACAGATCGCGGTATCTTCTACAAGATGCAACAAGCTGTGCCGAATAAAATTCTGGTGGAAGCACCAACAGCTGGTGAAGGCGCGACCTGTCGTTCTTGTGCACATTGTCCGTGGATGGCGATGAATGAACTCGATGGTATTTTGCAGGTCTTACAGGAAGGCGATCAGGAAATTCATGTTGATCCAGCCCTTGCCGAGCGTGCAAAACTACCGCTAGATCGCATGCTAAGTTTCAGCGCGAGTTTAAAACGATAAATATTGTATAAAAAATGTCTGAAATGCTTGATATTTATACGTTTGAAGCATTTTTTTAACTTTTTTTAAATATAGGTGTTGACGTTCTCGGGCGTCACGCCTAGAATGCACACCGTACCGCACGATGTGCGATACGAAAAAAGCTGAGATGAATCGGAGCATAGCACAGCCTGGTAGTGCACCTGGTTTGGGACCAGGGGGTCGTAGGTTCGAATCCTACTGCTCCGACCAATTCTTCAAGGCAAAGTATCGCATGATACCAAGTATCATCGGTCATGCGCCTGTAGCTCAGTTGGATAGAGCATCCGCCTTCTAAGCGGATGGTCACAGGTTCGAATCCTGTCAGGCGCGCCATTTGGTAGCTTGGTACTGTAGAACTTTATAGTGGTGGATGTAGCTCAGTTGGTAGAGCCCTGGATTGTGATTCCAGTTGTCGCGGGTTCGAATCCCGTCATTCACCCCAATTTCGGAGCATAGCACAGCCTGGTAGTGCACCTGGTTTGGGACCAGGGGGTCGTAGGTTCGAATCCTACTGCTCCGACCATCTTCTAAAGATGAAATAAATAATCCGCTTTATAGCGGTTTTTTTATGCCTGAAATTTAATACTCTGTTCTTCAGCATTTTTCATTTTTCATTTTTCATTTTTCATTTTTCATTTTTCATTTTTC
>NZ_JCAXDV010000034.1:0-259 GCF_059758585.1 Acinetobacter sp. GQ146 | reverse complement strand
CGGCAGGAGATCTGAGTGCAGGCAGTGTAGACATCACCATTCCGAATACACAAATTCCAGCAGATGGTGACTACAGTGTTGTGGCGCAAATCAGTGATGCAGCGGGGAACAGCAGTGACCCAAGTAATGAAGTGGACTTTGCTGTTGATGCCACAGTCCCTGGTGATACAGATGACAACGGTGAAACCGATACACCACCAGTTCTGACGATTACCGAAGCAGCCGATGGTTACGTCAATGCCGATGAACTGTCGGATGG
>NZ_JCAXDV010000033.1:0-315 GCF_059758585.1 Acinetobacter sp. GQ146 | reverse complement strand
CTCAGCTTTTTCTTTAGGATGGCTGAGTTTACCTAAATTAAGCTGACTTGCCGCATGACTGCTTTGCAACTGGGCACTAATTTGACCCGTGGTGTCATCAAAGCGGAGCTGGTTAAAGCCCTGCCCCTGATATTCTTTGGATTTAATGCCTGCCAGTTTTTTGGTCTCAGGGAGTTGTCCAGCGTTATCGAATTTGGTTGGGTGGCGTTGTGCTTCATGAATTCGCCCCACCACAAATGGCCGGTCAATGTCCCCCTGAAAGAAGTCAATCACGACCATTTCCCCAATACGCGGCAAGAAACGTGCCCCGTAGCC
>NZ_JCAXDV010000032.1:0-315 GCF_059758585.1 Acinetobacter sp. GQ146 | reverse complement strand
AGCTACGGGGCACGTTTCTTGCCACGTATTGGGGAAATGGTCGTGATTGACTTCTTTCAGGGGGACATTGACCGTCCTTTTGTGGTGGGACGTATTCATGAAGCACAACGCCACCCAACCAAATTCGATAATGCTGGACAACTGCCTGAGACCAAAAAACTGGCAGGCATTAAATCTAAAGAATATCAGGGGCAGGGCTTTAACCAGCTGCGCTTTGATGACACCACGGGACAAATCAGTGCCCAGTTGCAAAGCAGTCATGCGGCAAGTCAGCTTAATTTAGGCAAACTCAGCTATCCTAAAGACCATGCAGAA
>NZ_JCAXDV010000031.1:0-347 GCF_059758585.1 Acinetobacter sp. GQ146 | reverse complement strand
AACTTTTATTTATTTTAATGAGTGCATATTGCTGCCCATAGTTGTAATTACCACGCGCACTAACATCTTTATACTCATATTTATAACCATAAAAATATTGCTCCATAAAGTCTTTAAACCTATCTGGAATGATCTCTGGTTTTTTAGCACGTGAACAAGCCATCACGAGAAAAACTAGAGGAAATATTAAAATAAATTTCATACTTTAGAGCTTTTAAAATCTATAAAATCATTCTGGTCTTGATTACACTCAGCTATTTTTGTCGTACTTTTATATATAAATATATTCCACGAGTTTATATCATCATAATTAATTGGAACACCAGTTGTAGTTTTTTCATTTATTT
>NZ_JCAXDV010000030.1:0-354 GCF_059758585.1 Acinetobacter sp. GQ146 | reverse complement strand
CCATCCGACAGTTCATCGGCATTGACGTAACCATCGGCTGCTTCGGTAATCGTCAGGATTGGTGTAGTCAAGTTAATGATTAAACTACCCGTATCTGTGCCCTCATTGCCTGCTATATCAGTCGCAGTCACAGTGATTGGATAGGTCGCTTCCGTTAGACTTGGCAAAGTATTATCCACCAAAGTCCATGTGCCATCACCATTATTGGTTGCAATGTAGTTATTACCATCAACAGTTACAACTACCGTAGCTGTTGGGTCATCGACCGTTCCTGTCAGTGCAGGTGTTTGGTCATTAGTAATTAGATCATTCAAGCTGACTACTGGTGCAATAATGTCAGCTCCAAAACCATCA
>NZ_JCAXDV010000003.1:0-399051 GCF_059758585.1 Acinetobacter sp. GQ146 | reverse complement strand
CAACTTACGCTTTTGAGTGGGTGTTTTTTAAACTAAATGCGGTATTTTCTTTATTTTTTGAGCATAAAAGGTACAGAAGCCGCTAAATTATCCCATATTTTTTCATTTTGATTTTTCTCCTGCCACTTCAGCGCACGACAATCTACGTATTCACAATAGCCTGACTCACCGCTTTCTTCCCTGGCGTTAATTCTGATTTGGTATTGAAAACTGCCGACATAGCCCGCAGCCAAACCGAATTTAAAATCGCCACGACTTTGTGCCTGTACCTGAATTATATCTCCTCGCTTATTTTGATAATGCCATTCAAACTCACGCGGTAGATACATGCTCTGTCCATTTGGAGTCACAACTTTAGGATAAACACGATGCACATGAAATTGCACATTTGCATCAAACAACTCCGTACGTTCTACATTGGCATATTTGAGATACATACGTGATTGCACAATACGGTTAAAACTGTCCCGTGTTTGCGCCATCAAGAGTTGATCACCATTATGGAGTTGAATAATTTGATAGGTAAAGAATGCCAAAGGCAAATAGGGAAACTGGATGGCACGTGCAAATTCAAACACACCTTGATGTGCAATTTTATAGGTCTGCTCTTTATAGACCAAATGTCCTTCACAATAGCATCGTGTAGACCAGTGCTCTCCCAAGCCCATGCGCATTTTATTAAAGTAACTCACATGTTGAGTCGTATGCACTTGAAGCTGAAAACTTAATTCACTGTCTTCGCGTTGTATTTCTAAGTGTGGCAAATTTCCAGAGATATGCTCAACACTGGAAAATTGCAGTAAATTTTTAGTTAAAAAGCAATCTTGATCAATCGAGTAGCTACGTAACTGTCCAACCATATGCGGACTGCAACTACTGAACAGGATGGCTGTATCTGCAATTGAGGTTTGAATAGCACTGTCATTGCGTAACATCGGTGCATGTGTGGCAGCAAATAAGCCAATGAAATTCAAATAATGTAAAGGAGCTGGCAGATTGGGAAGAATAACCCCGAAGTAAATGAGTTTGTATTGTCTGGTCGGGGCATGAAAATGAAGCTGCGGCTTTTTGAGAGCCAGATTCAATTGTTTGGAGCGATCTAAAAAATCTTGAAACAATTGCATAACCTAGCTCCTCATCACAGCTCAATCCATAATTAACTCACACTCTGCTTGCGAGCTAAAAAGGTGGTAACAAAACCTGAAAGTGCATAAATGATCGAAATCACTAAAATGCCCACAGGAATGTTATAGGTCATTGCCGCCAAAATAAAAACAGCTATCGGCAAGACGGCGAATGGCACTCGACGACGGTCTACTGTTTTAAATGAATAATATTTGATGTTAGAGATCATTAATAATCCAACAGACACAATAATGGCTGCATTCACAATCTGAACACCTAATTCATTCAAATTGAAAATTGCTGGGAAATCACGTCCGACCCAGACCATGGAAATAATCATCACAGCCGCCAAGGGACTGGCAACCCCAATAAAATAACGTTTATCAACCACACCAATTTGTACATTAAAGCGCGCCAAACGGAATGCTGCACAAGCGGTATAAATAAAACAGCAGGCCAAACCAATACGGCCTAAATCATGCAGACTCCAGCTATACATCAGAATTGCAGGCGCAACACCAAATGCCAACAAGTCTGAGAGCGAGTCAAATTGCTCGCCAAAGGCACTTTGCGCACCAATAGCACGGGCGACACGACCATCTAAACCATCAAATAATGCGGCAAGAAAAATCGCATAAATGGCTTGGGTAAAATCACCATTCATACTGGCAATAATAGAATAAAAACCGGACAGCAATGCCGCAGTGGTAATTAAGTTAGGCCACAGATAAATACCACGACGCTTGACCTTATGCCCTTCTTGAGTATGCTCCTCCTCTACAACTTCAAAGGTAATCCCATCGTAGTCATGTTCGGGAGCATTTAACTCTCTTTCAGGTTTCGAGCTGTTTGTCATTGTTTTATATCCTAATCTGCAACCTAACTTATTTTATATTTAGTAATTATTCGCCAACTAACCAACGCACGGCAGCATGACCACCATGTTCTTGCATGCGTAGGTGTGGGAATAACCATTGTAATGCTTCATCGGCATCTTGCGAGAATTTCCATGGTGGGTTAATCACCAATAAACCACAACCATTTAGACCGACTGGCGTATCATCTGGCCATACGCAGACTTCACAGATCAACTGACGGCGAATACCCGTTTTGAACATTTTCTTCTCAAAACGATCAATCATGGCGCGGTCTTTAATTGGATACCAAACAGCGAACACCCCTGTTGGCCATTTTTTATAAGCCGCAACTAAGAGTTCAACCAATTGCGGGAAGTCTTTACGTTCTAATTCATAGGGTGGATCAATCATTACCAAGCCACGCTTTTCTTTCGGAGGAATGACCCCCAATAGACCTTCATAGGCATCGCGCTCATGCAAGCCTGCGCGTTTGTCATGAATGTTATGACGCAATTGCTGAAATACATCACGCTGCATTTCAAAAATGGTGGCTTTATCTACCTCACGCATGCCTTCCAGTGCAAACCACGGTGAACCTGGATATGCACCTTTACCAAAATTCCCCCGCATTTTTTCAACAATTTTTAAATATTGCTGTACGCCTTCAGGCGCAGTACGTTTCACGGAGTCATCCAGTTTAACTAGACGGTGAATACCATTTAAGAACTCACCTGATTTTTGTGCTTCAGAGGTAGATAAGTCATATTTACCTGCACCACCATGCGTATCAACATAGCGATATGGTTTATCTTTTGCATTGAGTCGAGTCAAAAGCTGAAGCAATAACACATGCTTCATGACATCGGCAAAGTTGCCTGCATGGAAATGGTGACGGTAATTCATTGCTGTTTAATTCCTAAAATCAATGGGTATTTTAGCATGAAAAATAGTTTCATTCCGATGGATATGTTGTTCTAGAATAAAGCGGTTCTGTTTTCTTGTTTTGAGTTGTGCTTTTATGCTTGCTTCCAAGCTTCCTATCTCATGGAATATCGATCAAGTCCTAAATGATCTTGATCAACATGGTTTTGCACTGATTGATCAAGCCTACCCTGCTGAATATGTGGCTGATTTGGTGCAGGAATGCAGCTCACACTTAAATCAGTTTCGGGAGGCTGCCATTCAAAATGGAGTGGTCAGTAAAATTCGCAGCGATCATATTTTATGGATTCAACCCGAATTAAGCATTGCCCAACAACATGTCGACACCTTATCGCTCTTGTCTGAAGCACTGAACCAAGCTTTTTATTTCGGTATTCGCGAAGTCGAAGCCCATTTCGCCTGCTACCATGCTGGCGAGTTTTATGCTCTACACCGTGACAATCCACAACAAAAAAATGATCGTGTCATCTCTGTCGTTTACTATCTACATGAAACCTGGCAAGACGACTGGGGTGGTCAGCTGCGCTTGCAAGATAAAAATGCCGAATGGCACATTATTCAACCTCAGCCGAATCGGATTGCGTTATTCCAAAGTGATTTGCTACATGAAGTGATTGAAGCCAAACATCAGCGTTTATCCATTACGGCATGGTTAAGAAGTGGTAACTCCATCTGGTAGACCTTTAAATTCTGCGCACTGACCACATATACCCAACTTCACCCAAGAGGACAGCACCAATGCTTAAAGATGCAAAGCAAATCATTGCACGAATTGGCGAAACTGACCAAATGTATTTGGAAGGTAATACCCCTGATTTAGCTTTAGAACGTGCAGATTTGCGTTTAGCATTAGTGACGCTGAGTCGTGTACGCCAAGAACAATTACATTTCTTACAAGAAGCTATTGTGTTACTGGAGCAAGGGCGGATTGAATTTGAAGAAATGCCGTTACATATGTATTTAAATTTGTCTTTGCATTTGGCCAAAGCCTATATGCTGTATTTTGAAATCACCAAAGAGCTGCGCTTTGCCCTCATTACCCAGCAGATTTTAAAACCGCTGACCGTGCATGAACATGGTGATGTATATTTCTTCCTTGCTTATGCCAGTGCCTGTAAAAATGAAACGGCTTTAAGTCGTCATTGGTTAAAAAAATATAGCCAAACGGCTGAGTTTGATTCTTTCCTATTACATCAACACCCTGCATTTGAGCCGTTCCGTGAAACCTTATGGTTTGTACAACTGACCCAACAAAAATTGCATTAAAAAAACAACCCACTAAAAAGCGCCAATACAGGCGCTTTTTTTATCGGTCACGGGGCAATTAGATTCGCAATTTGCTGACAGTTTTAAGCCATTTGTAATTTAGAGGCATCCATATGCAGTTGTTGGTTGAGTTCATCAATCCAAATCGCCCAATCATCATCCTGAACAAGATGGCTGATCAGAAAATCTCGCTGTGACTTATTCCAAAACGGTGCTTCATGCAAGGACAAATGTGCAGGAAGCTGATGTGTACGCACGTATAACTCTATTGCCGCCAAACTATTGGCTAAACCTAATTGTGAAAACAGTAACTCTAAGGATGGATTGTTCTTCATGATCGCCCTACCCCTTATCAATTCATCTGTAATTTATTATTTAATTAACTTATAAGAATTACACAGACAAAAAAAGAGGCTGTAGAGACTTTGTTGTAGCTTTTTGTGAACTACGAAAAATCACTACAGCCTGTATTAGCCACTAATATTCATGGTTCCAGTATCTTCATGCAGCTGTTCATTTAGGGTGTCAATCACAATGGCCCATTCATCATCTTTGTCCCAGTGACTATGTAGAAACTCTCGCTGCGAATCTGTCCAAAAACTGGCTTGATGTAGCTCGACATCAGCGCCCAATTGATGCTCACGGATAAATTGATCGATATCACTTTCGTTGCCACTTAAACCTAACTGTTCAAATAGCAGTTCTAGGGTGGGTTGTACATCAAACATTATTCTGCCCTCACATTGGTTCTTGTTCTCTTTTCAAGGTAACGGAATGGCACAATAAAATCATTCTGTATATTTTTTCAGCATGTTATTTTTTGTTGATTCTATTCAGCCATAAAAAAAGCACCCTCAAGGAGGATGCTTTTTTAACTTAATCGATGAAGATTAAATTAGTTCACCATGTCAGCAACTGCTGCACGCTCTTCTTCTAACTCATTAAGAGTGAAGTTGATACGCTCACGGCTGAATTCGTCGATTTCAAGACCTTGAACGATTTTGTATTCGCCATTTTCAGTTGTAACAGGGAAACCGAACATTACGCCTTCAGGAATACCATAAGAACCGTCAGAAGGAATACCCATCGTTACCCATTTGCCGTTTGTGCCAAGAGCCCAATCGCGCATGTGGTCGATTGCAGCGTTAGCAGCAGACGCAGCAGAAGACAAACCACGTGCTTCGATGATCGCAGCACCACGTTTACCCACTGTAGGAAGGAATACGTCTTTGTTCCAAGCCGCATCGTTGATTTTGTCTTTTAAGCTTTCGCCGTTTACAGTTGCAAAACGGTAGTCAGCATACATTGTTGGAGAGTGGTTACCCCAAACTGTCATGTTTTCGATGTCAGAAACAGCAACACCCGCTTTTTGAGCAAGTTGAGTTAACGCACGGTTGTGGTCAAGACGTAACATTGCTGTGAAGTTTTTCGCTGGAAGATCTGGAGCAGATTTCATTGCGATGTAAGCATTCGTGTTCGCAGGGTTACCTACGACAAGAACTTTAACGTCACGGCTAGCAACTTCGTTAAGTGCTTGACCTTGACCAATAAAGATTTCGCCGTTCACTTTAAGTAAGTCAGCACGTTCCATACCAGGACCACGTGGACGTGAACCAACCAATAACGCGTAGTCTGCATCTTTAAATGCAACTTTAGGATCATCAGTACCGATCATGCCAGCCAATAATGGGAAAGCACAGTCATCTAATTCCATCATTACGCCTTTAAGCGCAGCTTGAGCTTTCTCAAATGGAACTTCTAACAATTGCAAAATAACGGGTTGGTCTTTACCAAGCATTTCACCGCTAGCGATACGGAATAATAAGCTGTAACCGATTTGACCAGCTGCGCCAGTAACGGCAACGCGAACAGGTTGCTTCATGTAATTATCTCCAATTGAGGATCGTTAATATGATTAAACGGGTCTGTCCGTTTTCATCGAATTATCATAAACGGCAAAGATTGTACTCCAATCCTTAAGGATATGCATAAAAAAGAGCGTCAATTTCAACAAAAGTCTGATAGAAAATATAAATCGCCAGTCACAAAAAAAATTAATATGAACCTTTAATCGTGATCTGGGTTGGGCAATTGCCAATCACGGCAGATGAGCATTGTTTATACTGTCCATTGGTTTTATAACAAACATTGACTTTGGTCAGATAGTTTTCACCCCGATAACTCTGACAGCCTAACTGAATACCGCCATTCGGCAAACGCGGATTCAGACGTAAAAATTGCAATTTGATATGATTTTGCGTCACTGTTTTAGTTTCAGGACTGGACAGTTCCGCAGGAATTTTTAGCCGTTCGGCATAGTTAATAATGGTACGAAAATATTGACTGGCTCCCATTGGCACACAACCACCAATAGAACGCCAAAGTTGTACTCGGGCATTTTCATCGGGCATGACTCTAGCCACCACCTTGGCTTGTAGCGGGGAAAGAGCTGCTGAGCTTGATGTTTCACAATTGCGTTGTGCTGTTTCAGGCAACAGTCCAACAATATTCAGTGAATAGCCTTCCAAGCATTTTCGTTTCTTGCTTCTTTGGCTATCCAACATACACATGGCTGGGGTCATTTGAATTTCCATGACATAACCCAACGGCGTAGAGGGTGATGCGGCATTAGCTGCAAGTGAACAAACAGACCAGCCTAGACCACCGATAAACAGCAGTACTATTTGAATCCCTGTTTGTTGAACTTGTTTAAACCACATCAATGCTAAACCTTTTCGCACATCTATTTTATGGAGTACCACGATACGGGATCAGCTGCATACGATTGGTAATCGACTGTGCACCTTGACCTAACAACACACCATAATGGGTCGCATTGGTCATGACATGTTTGACATAGTCCCGTGTTTCATTCAATGGAATCGATTCAGTATATTGGTCTGCAGCCAGTGGTCGATCATCCGGTTGCCAGCGACGTGCACGATTCGGCCCCGCATTATAGCCCGCTGTTGCCAGCACAGGATTACCGCTTAATTGGCTATTAATCATCGACAGATAGAATGTCCCATAACGAATATTGGTATTCATATCCGTTAACGCGGCAGGATTATAAGTTTCCCCCATCTGCTTCGCAACCAGGCGTGCCGTATCAGGCATAATCTGCATTAAGCCCCCCGCTCCAACATGAGAGCGTGCGCTAGAAACAAAACGGCTTTCCTGACGCATCAGTCCATAGGCCCATGCTGGGTCAATACCCGCATTTTGACTGTGACTCACGACATAGCTTTGGTGCGGCATGGCATAACGGTAAGCGTAGTTATGCTTACGCTCGGTACGGTCCGCCGCATAGATAGCCCGATCATACCAGCCCATGTCCGTTGCCCGTTTAGCGGCAGCCAAAAGCAAACCATCATCATGTTTTAAATAGGCTTGTCGTACCGCCCAATTCCATTCGCGATTGACGTAACTGTCTGGGGCATTCACATTTCGCAAGGTAAAAGCACGATTAAAATGAATATCCTGACTCAAGCGTTGAATATCGCTATTGCTTGGCTGAACATTGGCTGGAATGGAGCTATAGCGCTGTCCAACATGATCTTTCGCCAACAAGTTATGATAATCATCGCCTTGGGCAAGCTTGTGAAATATTTCCTGTGCTGCACGCTTTGACTTGGCATCATTGCGTTGCTCATAAGCACGTGCCAACCAATACTGCCAACGGTCTTCTTGTTTTTGATTGACACTCATGGCATCAATGGCACGAATCACACTTTCCCATGCACCAAAGCGAATGGCTTGACGTGCATAAATTTCAGCTTCTTCTGGGCTAAATGGCAATCCATAACTGGCATCCAGATTATTCAGAACTTCGCGTTTAAAATTATTTTTCATGACTGTGGTGCCACCCACATAGCCCACTGCACGGTACAAAGCTTTTTGTACCTGTTCGGGCATCCCTTGTGCCGCTCGCTGAACAGAGGAAATGGCCGCATCCAAATCACTATCAGCCATGCGACCCATGGCAAAAATTAGGTAGGCTTGATCTTCTGCTGTTGCTTTCGGTGCAGACCAAACATAATTTAAAGGATCGGCCTGAATTTGGTTCAACTGCGCCAAGTTTAAATTCAATCCGAGGGTCTGTGCAGTCGCAACAGCTTGTCCCGACTGTCCTGCCCGTAATAAAACCCATAAACGCTGCTGTTTGTCTTGCTCGGTCATTAACGGGCTAGACAGCATCATGCGTGCCAAGCCGGTACAGGACTCCGGTTGTGAATTGGTGGTCAGCCACACATCTTTATATTCAGCAAATACTAATGCATCCCCAGTTTTGGCCCGAACCTGTGCCACTGCACAGCTCTCGGCTTGATCGGCATTGGTGACATAAGGCAGTACAGGTTGTGCGCTATTGAAATCAGCCTGTTTTACTTTTTCTTCGACATAATCTGCCGCCAATTTTTCCGCCATAGCCGATTGCGGATAACGTCGCGCAAAGTTAATGATATTGTTGGCTGACTGAAAACCCAGATTGGCATTCAAGGTCCAGTATTCTGGGTAATAGCCCAAAACATCATTTTGCATTGATGCCTGATACTGCTGTAACAGTTCAACATTGCCCGAATTCGCGGCTTGTAAGGCATCATTGAATTGTTCATCTGCCGCATAGGCCTGACCCAGCAGACCCATTGAAGCCACACTCCATGCAAGTACGTGATAATAATTTTTTTTATCGAACCACTGATTTAACATACGTGCGCCTTCATCCTGTATTTTTACCTAGTCGACCTAATCTCAATGTGAACACCTCATTCTGCTGCTAGTGTAGATTATTCTCTCAGCATGCTGTTGTTGTGTTGTGTAACCTTCTGATAAGGCAATATTAATTTTCAAACATTTTTGCTTCATAAATCAATATTTTTGCGTTGATATTTAAAGCTGTCCGTTTTTCTGTAAATCCTGCTAAAATATGCGCCTTCATTAATTTTCATCGTGTTTTCTCCTGTTTCCCTGCTCGCCCGTGTTGAAAAACACCATGCCAGCTTAATTCAGAGACAGTGGATACACGTTTCTCCGCTTTACCCTTAGGAGCCTACATGACGGTTCAAACCTTCATTCCAGATGGTGCCAACGCTGCCTCAGAAAACACTGTTACCCAGCCACAGCACACCCCAGCCGACGGTTCAGTTAAAAAACTGTATATCGAAACGCAAGGGTGTCAGATGAATGAGTATGACAGTCATCGTATGGCAGATTTACTTGGCGATTCACATGGTTATGTGCTAACTCAAGATCCGAAAGACGCCGATATTCTACTCATGAATACCTGCTCGATTCGTGAAAAAGCTCAAGAAAAAGTATTTTCCGAGCTGGGCCGTTGGCGCAAACTGAAAGATAAAAATCCTGATTTGATTATTGGTGTGGGTGGTTGTGTTGCCTCGCAAGAAGGTGACAACATTCAAAAGCGTGCCAACTATGTCGACATGATTTTTGGTCCACAAACTTTGCACCGTTTGCCACAAATGCTCGATCAGCATTTTGCACAAATTGAAAAGCCCAAGAAAGACAAAATCAAATTGGTGGATATTTCTTTCCCTGATATTGAGAAATTCGACTTCTTACCAGAGCCGCGCGTTGAAGGTTACAAAGCCTTTGTGTCAATTATGGAAGGTTGTTCAAAATACTGTTCATTCTGTGTCGTGCCCTACACCCGTGGTGAAGAGGTTTCTCGCCCACTGGATGATGTATTGGCAGAAATCGCAACGCTGGCTGAAAAAGGCGTGCGTGAAATCAGCCTCTTAGGTCAGAACGTGAATGGCTACCGTGGCGAAACCTTTGAAGGCAATATCTGCACCTTTGCTGATCTGTTACGTCTAGTCGCAGAAATTCCAGGGATTGGTCGTTTACGTTATACCACCTCGCACCCGCTTGAGTTTAATGACGATTTAATTCAATGCTACCGCGACTTGCCGCAAATGGTTTCACACCTGCATTTACCAGTGCAAAGTGGCTCGAATGCGGTATTACAAGCCATGAAACGTAACCACACCATTGACGTGTATATCGAGAAGATTGCCAAGTTACGCAAAGTTCGTCCAGATATGCATTTATCCAGCGACTTCATCATCGGCTTCCCAGGTGAAACAGATGAGAACTTTGAAGAAACCTATCAATTCATCCAAGATATGGACTTTGACCACTCTTATAGTTTCGTCTACTCAAAACGCCCAGGGACACCTGCATCTGAGCTTGAAGACACTACATCTGAAGATGTGAAAAAAGAGCGTTTAGCGAAGGTACAAAAATGGATTAAGCAATCGAGTATTGAAAAGACTGATGCCATGCTCGGCACCATTCAACGCGTATTAATTGAAAAAGTTTCGGATAAAGATCCGAATTTATTGATTGGTACTGCTGACAACACCCGTTACGTAAGCTTTATCGGGGATGCCGCATGGGTTGGACGTTTCGCAGAGATTGAAATTACCGAAATTAAAACTTTAAATTTTGTTTATGGTGAACTCTTGAATCTTGAGCCTGACGTGGCGTAATGTAAGGGTATAGACCCAAGCTACCATAAAGGAACTCACTTGACTGCAGCGATTCGACGTACAGTAACTTTTCCTGGTATTTCAATGGAGCGTTTAAAGAGCATGCTCGGTGCTTATAACGGTCACTTGAAACAAATCGAACAACGTCTAGATGTCCAAATTTCCCATCGAGGTGATTATTTCTACATCGATGGGGAGATTGATGCAGTCGAGAGAGCCGAGACACTCTTGCAACGTCTGCATGAAGAAGCTGAAACCTCTCAACAAATTACCGCCGACGTCATCCACATGATGATTCAAGGCAGTCAGACTGACCGTGAAATTCAAGCCGATTTTTCTGACAATGAACACACGGGTTTAGAAGATGTCTATCTCCAAACCCGTAAAGGTCGGATTAATCCCCGTGGAGCGAACCAACGCCGCTATGTGCAGCGGATTCTACAAAGTGATATTTCATTTGGTATTGGTCCTGCAGGGACAGGTAAAACTTACCTTGCCGTTGCAGCCGCTGTGGACATGCTCGAACGCAATGAAATTCAAAGGATTTTATTGGTACGTCCAGCAGTCGAAGCCGGTGAAAAACTTGGCTTCCTGCCAGGTGATTTAAGCCAGAAAATCGATCCCTACCTACGCCCTTTGTACGACGCCTTGTATGAAATGCTCGGTTTTGAAAAAGTGGCAAAGTTGATTGAACGTCAGGTGATTGAAGTTGCACCGCTTGCTTATATGCGTGGTCGTACCTTAAATCATTCTTTTGTGATTCTGGATGAAGCACAAAACACCACGCCTGAACAAATGAAAATGTTCCTGACGCGTTTAGGCTTTGGTTCGCGTGCCGTAATTACCGGGGACATCACGCAGGTCGACTTACCGCGTGGTCAGCAATCTGGCCTTGCACATACACTTCGTGTGATTGAAAACATTAAAGAAATTCACATTACCCGCTTCCATTCACGTGATGTGGTGCGTCATCAACTGGTTCAAAAAATCGTAGAAGCTTACGAAGGTTGGGACAGCGAACAACAACGCCTGAGTGCTGAAGCACGTGCAGAGCGCAAAGCCCGTCAAGAAGCGTTAATTGCCGAAAATGATGCCGCTGCGGATGCACAAGATTAACCGCCTTAAGGACTCCTTTTGAAACTTAGCCTCTCCTTACAACAATCGTTTCAGTCACCCGAGTTGGTGCTGAAACGTGCTTATATCAAAAAAGTCGTCGAAACTAGCTTACGTCATATTGATACGCAAAGTGATTGTGAAATCGGTATTGCCTGTGTCGACAATGATAAAAGCCATAAACTTAATCTGGAATATCGTGGCAAAGACAAACCGACCAATGTGTTGTCTTTTCCCAGTGATCTGCCAGATGAGATGGCACAAATCCTTGAGGCATTCCCGATCGGTGACTTGGTGATTTGCATTCCTGTTGTGCTGCAAGAAGCACAAGAGCAAAACAAAGCCGCACTGACACATTTCACTCATATGTTGGTGCATGGCACGTTGCATCTGATGGGCTATGACCATGAAACCTCTGAAGCAGATGCAGAAGAAATGGAAGCCTTGGAAATCGAAATCCTCGCCAAACTGGGCTTTGAAAATCCGTATTTAGAACAAGACTAAATCTTAAAAAGCGAGCCTCGGCTCGCTTTTTTATGTCATCCAGTATCACAGCACTGAGCAAAATCAGAAGGGACAGCGATGAATTATGTGGTTATTTTTAAAGCTAAAACCAAAGCCTTAGATCACGCATATTATGCAACCGCACAATTGCTACGAGAAAAAGCACTCACCCAGTTTAATTGCCAAAAATTTGAAACCATTTCAGAGCAAGATTTTGAAATCGCATTGTCTTATTGGTATAGCTTGAGTGACATTCAAGCATGGCATCAAGATGCAGAACAGCAAGTCGCACAGCAGTTTGCTAAAGAACACTGGTACCAATTCTTTAGTGTCGAGATTTGCAAGGTTGAGCGTCGTTATGCCTTTGTACCCTCATAGGTGTGTATGAGACCCAACAAAAAAGCCCTCAGTGATTCACTTGAGAGCTCAATTTGGTTTAAAGGTTTTTATTTAAATTAATGCACTTCAAACTCTGCTTCAGCAGGATCAAAACGCCAAGTACGTACAATTCTTAATTCCGAAATATCCTTCATTTGACTGTCAAAAGCTGTAAATGGCGCCGCCTTACGCACTGAAGCTTTCGCCGCCTCGTCTAGCAATTCATGCCCTGAACTTTCAATCAAACGGATCGCGCGTATGCCGCCATTACGATTCAGAATCACCATCAAACGTACCTCACCGGCTAAACGCTGTTGCTTGGCCTGCTCTGGATAATAGCGGTTCCCGTAAAATTCGACTTTTTGTCTGAATTTTTCCATATAGGCTGCGGTCACATCTTGCTTGGCCTGAATTCCATCGACCGTTTTAATTTTCTGTTGGCGACTAAAGTTTTGCTGACGTTGCAGATACTGGGCTTCTAAACTGGCAACCATCGCAGCTTTGGCTTGAAACTGGCTATTGAGCTCTTCCATGGCTTTTTTACGGCGATTTTGCTCGGCTTGCTTTTGCCAGCTGAGCGTCGTCATTAAGACTTTTTCTTCAAAATTCAACTCACGCTTTTGTTGTGTCTTTTGCAACGTTTCCATTTGCTGCTCACCCGCACTTTGATCCGTCATAGGTGCAGGCATATCACTCGACATACGATGCGCTTCGCGAAAAGTCCCCGAACCTTGCTGATCGGCCTGTGCCAAAAAGTCAGCATGTTCAATTTTCTGTTCGCTGGGGCGTAAAGTCACGGCAATTTCTTTGACTGTGGCATCTTGTTGTGTCGGTGCCGCGAATTGAATCGCCAAAATCAACACATGTAAAACCAGTGCCAGAATAACCGCTGTTGTAAAAATCGGATCTTTCCACCAAGCGCGCAATAAAGGCGTATAATTTATTCTATTCAGTATCATATGTAAGCGACAAACTGCCTTCCCCAAACTGCATGCACAGTAAAATTTTGACTTGGTTGCTATTATTTTGATAAAACCTGAAGTTCATCAATACAACAGAATCACTGCATTAAAATACTGAAAATGGTGCAATTAATTTTGCTAAACTGCAAGATTGAATTTTTGTATTTTAAATACAATTTGGCAAAATTAATCGAAAGCCTGTAGATTCACTTGCTAGGATGCCTTTATGCAAACGCTACTTTCCAATATTTCTAAACGGCTACATCAAGTGTACCAAAAAGCTGAAGGCTTTATTGAGGATGAGCGCGAATTTCCTCTGTCGCAAGTTTTCCTGAACGCCACCTTTCAGCGCTTTGTGACCGACAATGTGAAAATGCTGAAAGATTTACATGCCGATTTGCATGATGACTGGCTCCGACTATATGCCACTTTAGAATTTAAAGGGCTGTATACCACCCTGTCGGTGGATCTTAAGCTTGTGCAAATGGAAATGAATAAAGACATGCAGCTGATTGTGTTTGAGCAAATCAGTGACACGCAAGTAATCGAAGCCAAATTCCAAAATGTATTTCAAAAAATAGGCTTCAAAGCAGCCCTGTATTTTTATCAAAAAATTCTTAACAAAGATCCGTTGGGCATGATTTTAGAAAAATTGAATGTTATTAAAGTCAAAGATGATTTATTACATTTAGACTTGAACCGCTGGCTCGGTAAGCAACGTTCAATTATTGATACCTTAAGCAAAGTCCATGTCAATCATGCCGTGTTACGTGAAGCTGAATTGGTGGTTTTGGGTAATGTAAATCTGGCTGCCTTGTTTGGCAAAATGTCGGAAGATGAAATTGACGATTGGGCTCACCAAGGCATTCCTGAGACCCAAGTCACACCGATTAAACAAAAAAATAGATAAGCTGACGCTCTGTAAAACAATGTGCTGTAGCCATAAGTAAAAGACTACAGTACAGATACATTTTGCACTGAAAAGCAGATTTTATCTTCATAATGCTGCGGCATAATAAACTGGTGTAATCTTTAGATACACTTATTTCAAACTTCATAGGAACACTTTCAGCAATGGCTAACAATGTTTTAAAAACAATAGCAATGACCACAGGCATTGCCTCTACATTGCTATTTACAGGCTTCTCGAGCCAAGCATTCGCCATGAGTCCATTCCAAGCAAGTTATCAATTTAACTACAATGGCAAAAACATGGGCTCGGCAACTCGTACCTTAAGCAAGTCTGGCAATAACTGGACCTATGTTTTTGCGGCCAAAGCAGGCGCCATCGCCTCTGCTTCTGAAACCAGCCGTTTTAGCTTTAATGCCGGTAAAATCAATTCGAACAGTTTTAGTCGTACCAGCAAAATTTTAGTGCATAACAACACCATGAGCATTAAATTCAACCCAAGTGCGAAAACCATCAACACCAAAAAAGACGATAAAGCGCGCTCTTTTGCTTGGAAGGCAGGTACTCTGGATGAACTCAATGCCGAATTGCAAATTCGTGAGGACTTAAAGGGTGTAGGCATGAAATCGTCATATTTAATTGCCGATGCCAAAGAAGTCGAGTCGCGCCAATTTATTAAACAAGGTTCAGAAAAAGTCAAAACCTCTTACGGTACCTTTGATACCGTGAAAGTGGTGATGAAACATGATAAACCAGGCCGTGATACCACATTCTGGCTTGCACCGAAACTGGATTACCTCCCTGTTAAAGTCAGCCACCAAGATGGAAAGTCTTCTTATGGTTTATTGCTAACTGACTATAAAGGCCCCATGAATTAAGCCATTTTGATGATTTCTACTTGATTTTTTTCAGGTGCTTTTTAAAATACGCTTTTGCTTGAAAAAGCACCTGCCCCTGAGGATTCTCCCGTGCACGCACTAGAACAAAAAATCTTAGCAGAAGGTATCGTTCTCTCTGATCAAGTTCTGAAAGTCGATTCTTTCTTAAATCACCAAATTGACCCAGTTATGATGCAACAGATTGGTCAAGAATTTGCGCGTCTGTTTAAAGATGCGGGCATCACCAAAATCATTACGATTGAAGCTTCAGGAATTGCGCCTGCGGTGATGGCTGGTTTAGAACTCGGCGTGCCTGTGATTTTTGCACGTAAGTATCAGTCTTTAACTTTAAAAGATGACTTATACCGTTCTAAGGTGTTCTCTTTTACTAAACAGATTGAAAGCACCATTGCGATTTCAAACAAACACATCAGTGCGACCGATAAAGTTTTAGTAATTGATGACTTCTTGGCCAATGGTCAAGCCGCTTTAGGTTTGGCTGATTTAATTCATCAAGCCAATGCAGAAGTTGTCGGGATTGGGATTGTGATTGAAAAATCATTCCAGCCTGGTCGTGCTTTATTGTTAGAAAAAGGCTATCGCGTAGAGTCTCTTGCTCGCGTGAAATCTTTGACAAACGGCACAGTCGAGTTTGAACGCGACTAAGCCGCCCAAGCTGATTAAAAAAGAGCGCTATTGCGCTCTTTTTTATGGCAACAATTTTAAGAATAACAACTCGATCTACTTATCCTGACCGGTTTCACAATTTTCCTGAAAAAGTCACAAAAAACACTTACTATAAAAGCCGGGTTTAACCTCGTTATGATCAACCTTCGTGATTCGCCCAGTCACTGACCATAACGCATGCCTGAGTACTGCAAAATAATACCCAATACTGACCATTTAATTCAGAGAACTATGTGTCAATGAACAACAATCACGATGCAGAGCGCGTCTATCCCCCCAGTCAACTCAACCAACTTAGCCACAATCAATATATTCAGTTGCCTGCCAATTTTATTCACGACCTTGCACAAACAGATTCCCTACAAAGTCTTCTCGACAAAATCGCATTTTGGATTTCTCATGTATTTCAGGCCGAACGTACCAGCATCACCCTATACGATGACCATGACTTTCTAAAACTCTATTCCATTTCAGGTAATCATGCGATTCCGCTCAACTTTCAAATGCCAATTCAGAATACCTTCGTTGGACGAGTATTTCGGACCGCCTGCTTGCGAATCTGTGACGATGTAAGCCAGTTTGAGGAACTAGATTGCCAAATGCTGGCCCAACATGGCATGGGGTCTTGTATGGATGCGCCTTTACTGCATAACGGTATTTGCTTGGGAACTTTAAATGTTGCCGATCAGGCCAAGTTCCATTACAGCGAAGAGCAAGCCATGCGCTTACAATGTTTAGCCAACTGGATTGCCCTGAATATTAGATTACATCTGCAAATTCAGGATATGCAAAAACTCACCTCGACCGATGAGCTGACAGGCACATTTAATCGACGCATGTTTGCTCAAGAAAGCGACCAAAATATGCTGCTGTTTTTTAGCAACAATACACCGTTCAGTATTGGAGTGCTTGATATTGATCATTTTAAAACCTTGAATGACTTTTATGGTCATCAGGCTGGGGATTATGTGCTACAGCGCATGTGTGAAAATATTCAAGCCTATTTGGGTGAACATGATTTTCTGGCGCGTATTGGTGGTGAAGAATTTGCCATTATTTTGCCGGCACGTTTCCCGAAAGACGCTGTTAGACTGTTTAAACAACTGCGGATGGCCATTGAAGCGATGCAGCTCCCCTATCAGGAAGAGATTATTTGTTTTACCGTCAGTATTGGTGTTGCTGCCGCACAAACATCGGATCACGATGCAGAAGCCGTATTAAAACGCGCCGATAAAGCCTTATATCAAGCCAAACAAGCAGGACGTAATCGGGTTCATTTTGATCCTCCTGTGTTTAAGGATGCCATCGGACGACTATAAAATACATCAACAGACTTCATGCTCTCTTCATGATTCAGGTCGGTTTGGTCTATTTTTTACAACTCCTATAAACACATCAGTCTGTTTTTTATTTAGAATTTACTCTAGATCCATATACTTACCCTTTTTAGGATAAGTGCAAGCAATACAGGGTTGTCCTGCTTGCCTGTGTGATCTTCATAAAACTATGCTGTGACCCTTTATTTGAAGTTACAGTACGCAAAGGCAAATCATCTATGGAAAATACGATTCTCTGTCCCAAATGTGGCTCTAGCGAAATTGAAAAACGCGACCACGATCAACACCTGAAAAAAGCCAGTGGTCTTTTGCTGGGTTCTGCGGGTGTCGCAGCGGGCACCGTGGGTGGAGCTGCAACAGGAGCTTCGACGGGAGCTGCAATTGGTGCCGTCGCAGGGCCACTCGGTGTGATTGTCGGAGGAACCGTCGGAACCTTTATTGGGGGTATTAGTGTCGGCATTACCGGCGGCTTTTTGGGCAACTATTTTGGCAAAAAAGCGGGCGTCGTGATTGATAAGAATATTTTTCTCGATTTTAAATGTTTAAAATGTAAACATCGCTTCAAAGCACAGGTAGAAAAGTCATAGCAAGCTTATTGCGATGACTTCTGGCAAATTTACAATTTTCCAGCTTAAGCAGACTGTAGTTGCTGCACCATGGTCGCCAAACGGCGGCCCTGCGCCTCACATAAGATTTTCTCATCCTGACTCAATTGCTGGTCATGGCGTGGTCCACTCACATGACTAACACCATAGGGCGTTCCTCCAGTTTTGGTATTCGATAAAGCCGCATGCGCATTGGTCAGCCCCATAATCATCATGCCGTGATGAAACAGGGGGGGCAGCATAGTCAACAACGTACTTTCTTGACCACCATGCATCGACCCAGAAGCCGTAAAGACACACGCAGGCTTGTCATGCAGTGCACCACTTAACCATAAACTGGTGGTTTGATCCCAAAAATATTTCATTTCAGAGGCCATATTGCCAAAGCGGGTGGGCGAACCTAAAGCTAAACCCGAACAATATTGCAGATCTTCCAAACTACAATAAATATCCCCTTCAGCCGGAATACTCGCCTCGGCTTCGGTCACCACTGTGGCTAAATTGGGTACGGTACGAATCTTGACCGCCATCCCTGTTGACTCAACTCCGTTAGCAATTAAATGTGCCATTTCTTTGGTGGAGCCATATTTGCTGTAATATAAAACAAGGACATAAGATTGCATAATCGTGATGTTCTAAGCAGAAAATGAAAACTATACGGTATTTTTCCAACTTTTTGGTTAAGCTTGGGCGTGAATACACTATAAAATGATGAAGAATTGAGACTAGAAACGCATGATAGAAAAGTATTTAGTACGACTGCCTTTTTACAGCAAGACTTGGTTTCAGTTTGTTTTATTTGTCCTTCGACGTTTTGAAGCAGACCGATGCCGTGAACAAGCAGGTTCTCTTACCTATACAACGCTGTTTGCAGTGGTACCCATGCTCACCGTTTTTTTGGTTATTATTTCATCAATAAAAGCATTAGAACCGGCTCGGCAACAACTTCAGCAGTTGATCTACAGTAATTTTTTACCCAAAACCACCATCGCGTTTGACAAAGTCCTGTCCGCATTTACCGATAAATCCAGTAACTTAACCATCATCGGGGTTTTATTTCTCTTTATCACCACAGTGATGATGCTGACCAGCATTGAAAATGTCTTTAATCGGATCTGGCGGGTTAAAGAAAAGCGGGGGGGAATGATTGGTTTTATGCGCTACTGGACCATTATTTCACTAGGTCCGATTATTTTAGGCAGCGCCTTTGTGCTGTCCTCCACCGTGGCCTCCATGAATATTTTGAGCAATAACTTTGCGGGCTATGAAGTTGATGGCGCCTTTCTGCTTTGGCTGATTTCATTTTCGCTGTCTATTTTGGGATTTTTTATCTTGTATTGGACTATTCCCAATCGCAGCGTTCCTGTCAAAGCGGCAATGATTGCAGGCATATTTAGTGCCAGTATTTTTGAATTATTGAAAAACCTGTTTGGGTTTATCATGACCAATTTCACCAGTTACGAAATCATTTATGGTGCATTTGCTGCGCTGCCGATTTTTCTACTGTGGATTTTCTTGTCTTGGAACATTGTGCTGTTAGGGGTAGAAATTAGCTATGCTCTGACCGCCTTCTACACCGGTAAAGAACAGAAACGTCATCCCGTGATTATGCTGCTCGATTTACTCCAGTTGTTTTATCTAAAGCAACAAAGTGGGGAAAGCATGTCCGACAAAGAAGCCTTAGATGTGCTTGGGCGTGAAGAAATTGGACATTGGCCAATTTATGTATTACTGCTCGAACAACAAAACTTGGTCAAGCGCACCGACAATAATGAATATGTCTTGGTTCGTAATCTTACTCAGGTTGATTTCTGGAGCTTTTATAAACAACTCCCCTACACCTTGCCACGCCGAACCGATGTAAAAAATATTCACCCCGATGATCATGAGTGGATGCAACGCATTGGCCCAGCCTTTGAAGAAGCGGATGACTATTTATCGGCAAAACTGGCCATGCCCTTAGCCAGTATTTTTGAACAACGCTAAGTGACTATAAAGATGACCGAGATCACTGCTATTGATCTCGGTACTTTTGCAACTAAACGCTGAACTGCTGCATTTTTTCGGCCGCTCCTCGCACCAGCTTTTGCAATTTTGATTACGTAATTCTCTCAATTCCACGCTATAAAATGATCAAATAAGCATCTAAAATAACAATTAAACCAAATGATAAAATGACTCAAACCACAAGATTTAAAACAAGAACCCCCACAAGTACTGCTTTTGTTAGCGTGATTCAGTTGAGAAATCGCCATGACAGACAAAAAAGAAACCCCGACCATCATTATTGATGAAGACAAGCCCCAACAGGAACAATTCGAGCATCTAAAAGAAAAGCTGCGCTATCAACAAGCGATGCGAGAAAATTCTAAAATTATCGACCATAAGCAGGTTCGTCTCAATATTCAAGCAGATGCTCTCCCGAGTAAAACCTTTTTCATTATGAATGCGTTGGCAGCCATTATTGCTGCCTACGGCTTACTCAGTAACTCTACAGCGGTGGTTATCGGTGCAATGTTGGTGGCGATGATGCTGGGACCGATTGCTGGGATTTCACTGGCCTTGATAGATAGCCGCTGGATATTGTTCAAAACCGCCTTTAAAACCTTGGCGCTCGGCATCATCATGATTTACGGTATTGGCTTTGTAATCGGGATTATTCACCCCAATATTGCCATTACCGATGAAATTTTGGCGCGTACTCACCCCAATTCACTTGATCTCATGATTGCGTTGGCAGGTGGTGCTGCCGGTGCATTTGCCTCGGTCTCACCCCGACTGTCCGTTGCCGTTGTTGGGGTCGCAGTGGCAACCGCTTTGGTTCCCCCTCTGGTGGCCAGCGGTATTTTATTATCCCGAGCTGAATTTACCCTTTCAGCCAATGCCTTTTTACTGACCTTTACCAATATTATTGCTATTCAAGTCAGTTCGGCCATGGTGCTGTGGATTGCAGGCTTTAGACGCGGATCAACCGAAGAAGTCCGAAGCAAATATCTTGAATTTGCGAAACGTAACTGGGTCAGTTTAATCATTCTGCTTATATTGGCCGTCTATCTGACTTTTAACCTAATTTATTCTGTTCAAAATGAACTGTATAAATCCAAAGTTTCCGACCAGCTGGCACAAGAGCTGAACACCGAAACCAATATTATTGATACCGTGCAATTTGACTCCCAACAGGATTTCACCTTAGCCCGAGTGTTCATTCGTGGTGTAGCACCGCCCTCCACCGCAAAAATTGACGAACTCAATCGCAGTATAAGTCCTGACCGAAAAGGACATCCCACCTATGTACAGATTCGCTTTATTCCGGTCCAAATTATTCAAACCCAGCCCACTAAAATTGTTCCCTTAGATATAGCGAAAGCAGAAAAGCCCTCCCTAAAAATATTAAAACAACAGGATGAATCATGAGCAAAGCTTTACTTTTCATGGCAATAATCAGCGCTGGCTTATTACTGGAGACCTCTGTTCAAGCCTGCACCCGAGTGGTCTATCATGGTGATCATCAAAATGTCATGACCGCTCGCTCCATGGACTGGAAAGTCGACGTTGGCACCAATCTATGGATTTTGCCGCAAAACATTTCCCGAAGTGGCTTAGCAGGACCACAATCGATACATTGGAAAGCCAAATATGGCAGTGTGGTAGCTACAGGCTATGACATCTCCACCACCGATGGCGTCAATGAAAAAGGACTTGCTGCAAATTTACTCTGGCTGGTCGAATCGCAATATCCTGAAATTAAAAATAAGACTCAGCCCACCTTGAGTATTTCGCTATGGGCACAATACGTTTTGGACAATTTTGCGACGGTCAAGGAAGCCATTCAAGCCCTAGAAAAAGAACCCTTTATTGTGGTGACCGACCATATTCCTGGGGAAAATCGACTTGCCACCTTGCACCTGTCGCTTTCCGATGCATCGGGGGATAGCGCCATTATTGAATACCTCAATGGCAAGCAAGTGATTCATCATAGTGCTCAATATCAGGTCATGACCAATTCACCAATTTTTGCTGAACAATTGGCATTAAATGAATATTGGAAACAGATTGGCGGAACCACTTTCTTACCTGGCACCAACCGCGCCTCAGATCGTTTTGCCCGTGCTACCTTTTATATTAACGCTATTCCGAAAAATGCCAGTAGCAAACACAGCCTTGCCAGCGTCTTCAGCGTGATTCGCAATGCCTCTGTGCCTTTTGGTCTAAATACCGAAGAAGAACCCAATATTTCATCAACTCGTTGGCGCACGGTTGTTGACCACAAGAATTTGCTATACTTTTTTGAATCGGCAGTTTCACCGAATACCTTCTGGGTCGATTTGAAGACGATTGATTTTAAATCTTCACCTGTCCTGAAACTCGATTTAGGTGCAGATCAAGCCAGAGTTTATGCTGGAGATGCCACGAGACACTTTAAGACAAGCAAAGCATTCCAATTTTTAGGAACAGAATAATGGGCTAAGGCAGTTCATTTTCTTTGGGGAAATACTTTAGCACGACAAGCTATTTATATTTAAAAGGGTTAAACATGAAAAGATTAAACACCGCATTACTTGGATTTGCGACCATACTGGGACTCGCAGGCTGTGCATCTACACCTTCAGCACAAACGCCCAATATTGCCTCTACGGGACTCCTCATTTGTGCACAAAATGAACTTTGCCCTGCAATAAAAGTCACCTGGAACGAGCAAGAACGTAGTAACTTAAAAATTACCGCTTATCTGCCAAGTGCCAAGGAAGACTATGACATTCAGCAGTTTGTCTTCTTAATTGACCAGAAGCCGTATAGTTATACGCCAGCAGCAGCCACCACGCATGAATATATCAACCGCATGGTTCCGCATCGTTCATCGAATTACATTGTGGTTCCGAGTTCATTCTTAAGCACTTTTAAAAATGCCAAAAATATTGAACTGAAATTAGTCACCGATAAAGGCAATATTACCCGTGCCGTCTATCGTAATGGACAAGAATCCTCTGCCTATCGTGCTTTCATCAATTTATATCAGCCTTAATCTGACGCTCAATCAACATAAAAAAAAGCCTGTCATATACAGGCTTTTTTTTATGTTTGTAGCAAACAAATAGCACACTCAAATTACGACGGGTCTGCTTTTAAGGTTTTGGAGAAATGACGTGACTGCAGCCAACCTTGCAAACTCACCACCAGAATGCCAAGCATCACCAAAATTGTCCCAATAATGAAATTCAATTCGATTGTTTCATCCAGCAATACCACACCAAATATCACGCCAAACAATGGGGTTAAAAAGGAAAACACCCCTAAGCGCGATGCTAAATAATGCTTCAGCAGCCAAAACCAAATTAAATAACTGGCAAAAGACACAATAATCGTGTGAAACAACAAACTCCCAATCGCAAAAGGCGTCCAATGAATCGTCGCCTGCCCCATGGCAAACGCCAACGGGAATAACAGCAAAAATGCGATCAGCAATTGATAAAATAAAGTTTGTGTTGCTGGGGCTTCAGCCAGCTTAGTTAAACGTACAGCAATGGTGGTTGCAGCCCATAAAATACCGGCCAGTAAAGCCAAAGCATCGCCCCATAATGCCGTTGCAGAGGCCGCTTGCGATCCTGCGGGATGCAATAAAAATGCAACACTGATACCGAGAAAGGCAAGTCCAATGCCACTCCATTGCACGATATTGAGTCGCTCAGAAGGCAGTTTCCAGTGCAAACCTAGGGCCACAAAAATCGGGGCGGTATACAGCAGCACCACCGTATGTGAAGCAGAAGTAAAACGTAAAGCCTGCGCCACCAAAAAGAATTCCGATGCAAAGAGCACCCCCACCAAAATTCCTGCGGGTAGATAATCACGACTCCACAAAGAAGCCCCATCTGCCAGCTTAATCATGGGATAAACCATCAGTGCAGACAGACCTGAGCGCAAGGCAATTTGCATAACGGCAGAAATATCTGGTGCAGCCATTTTCAAAATCACTTGCTGCAAGCCCCAAATAATACACAGCACAAACATGATGCTTGCGGCCTTACTGTCTAGTGCCTGACGATTACTCACGCTCTACTCCACCTAAATTCAAGTGCAATCACTATAGCTCTGTCATTTTTATAAGATATACTTCAAAACAGACAAAACATGCTATTTTTCGGGCAAAATCTGGTGGAGGTGATCTATGCCTACGCGTGCACAACATGACTATTATCCAATGCCCACCAATGATGAAATACCCGCCCCACTCTGGTTGCGTATTTCCGATGCACCTGCGGAATCTTGCTATCCCATGCATGAACACGCTTGGGGAGAGTTTGTTTATGCTTTGAATGGTGTATTGGAAGTTAAGGTTGATCAGCATCATTTTCTAACGCCACCGCCGTATGGTATTTGGTTGCCTCCAAATTTAAAACATGCAGCTATTAACCGGACTGATGTGACCCATTCCACCTTGTACGTACATGAAAGCCTGTGTGCAGCCCTGCCTAAACAGGCCGGTATTTTACTGACTTCGGCTTTAGTGCCAGCGTTGCTACATCATTTACGGCAACATCCTCTGCCCGATCATGATCCAGAACATTTACGTTTATTACATGTGCTTTTAGATCAGCTGCGGCATGCTGAATGGGTTGGCAGTTACTTACCCACCACCCAGCATCCTGCCTTACACAGTTTATTAAGTTATCTGCAGCAATCTCCTGCCGACCAGAGTACGCTGGCACAGTTAGCTCAACGGATTAATATGACTGAACGCACACTGGCGCGGTATTGTCAGCAAGAACTGGGGATGTCTTTAAATGAATGGCGACAGCGCTTTAAAGTCATGAAAGCCATGTCGATGCTGAATGAAAATAGAACCGTTGAAAGTATTGCACTAGATCTTGGCTATGCCAATGCTTCCGCTTTTATTAATTTATTCAAACGCTGGATGCGTTGTACGCCCGATCAATTTCGTAAAGAGTATGCAGCGGAGCATCCCCAAAAATAAAAAAAGACTGTATCAACAGTCCTTTTTTTATCGTTATCTCACACTTAGTCTTGAACAAAGGTGTTCCAGACATAGTCTTGTTGCTGACCTTTGAGCGTCATTTTCAGCTGATCCCCTGCTTGTAGTGCTGCCACGCCTGCTGGTGTCCCCGTCATAATCACATCCCCCACTTCTAGGGTAAAGACTTGACTCATATCGGCCAATAACGTGCCGATATCAAAAATCAAATGTGAGGTATTGCCCTGTTGGCGCAGTTCATCGTTCACTTGCAAGCTGTAATGCACAGCGTCCCAGTCTTGCACCACATCGGAAACTGGAATCCAATCTCCGAGCATACACGAGCCATCAAAGGCCTTGGCGCGTTCCCACGGTTGACCTTTTGTCTTCAGATCATCCTGTAAATCACGCAAGGTTAGATCCAAACCTAAGGTCACTGCACCCACAGCTTGTAAGGCTTTCAGCGGATCAGTCTCCGCTTTCAGTTCACGATCAATGCGCAGTGTCAGTTCACACTCATAGTGACAACTGCCCCAAGCCGAATTCCACGAAATTCCATCTTCCAATGCCTTTAAGCTGCTCGGTGGCTTTATAAACAATACCGGACGATCGGGAATGGCATTTCCCAACTCTCTCGCATGGTCTGCATAGCTACGACCCACACAGACAATTTTAGATGGACGTGTACTCATGATCTTCCCTTCGACTTGTTGTGACAATAAATCTTATTATTTAAAATGCTTAAAGGTATTTTCAAATATGCTTTGATCTTCAGGCGCTGCAAAAGCCCGTTTCGGTACAATCACTACGGTACGATTTTTTAATTCAAGCATATAGGTCAGTTTGCCGACCGCAAAATTCTGTACTTCGTGGTAATGCACCACTTTTTTACGACCATTGGCATAAATATCCGCATGTTCCTGATACAAATCTATGCCTTGCTCGCTTTTTCCAAATTGATATTTCACAAACTGACGCTTAAACATCATCGGCAAAAACCAATAACGTAAAACCAGCTGCAACACCAAGAAAAATACGCCGAGTGCAACGTAATAGCGTCCCACGCCAGTCAAGCCCAAATAAATGCCCCAACCAATAATTGCAATACTAATCAATGGGGTAATAAAACGGGTAAATAGTTTTTTACCGAAGGTGGCTAAGGCAAAGCCATCCTGAGATTCTTCAAGGTTTAAATAGTAACGTAAAGATAAGGCAGGCTTGCTGTCTGACATAAATCCATCATCAATCTGAAAACGAGACTGCACCATAGTACACCAAATTTCAGCTTTTCTTTATGCTTTTCACCACGGTTCAGCAAGAACAGATTTGAGCGTTGTCATGAAATCGACATGCTTTTGAATTATTTTAGGCACAAAAAAACCGCAAAAAATGCGGCTTTTTTTTTTGGCATAGTATTGTTTCAATATCTATGCAATCAAGTTGGTGCGCTCAGAGAGATTCGAACTCCCGACCCCTTAGTTCGTAGCCAAGTGCTCTATCCAGCTGAGCTATGAGCGCGACGTCTTGATGGAGCGAATTATACGTGTTTTTTTCATTTTGATAAGTCTTTTTTCACAAAATTGCAAACATATGCCTAGATAATGGACGATTCATGCCTAAAAGTGCAGTTTTAATACAGATCAGATTATGATGTAGTACATTGAGTCGCATGATTGCCAAAATTTAATTGACCGAAATGCTCTGTAAACGCTGTTGGCAACCAGAACATAACCAAACATATTCCTGACTCTGCATAATTTTAAATAAACCCGCTTCACCAATCAGTTCATCAAAGCAGGTATCGCAATCATGTTGCCCCATCCAATAGGCATTTTCTAGCCATAAATATTGGTAGTAACCATCACTGAATATCATGCTGCCTTCCTGTTCTTGTTATTGCACAGACTATACAAAGCCATGTGATCTAGGAGAAGAGTTCCGTGCAAGCATGACGACAACGGTTGTCGTATTAAAGAAATGCATTAAATTTCAGACACAAAAAAACCGCAACATGTGCGGTTTATTGTTCAAGTTGGTGCGCTCAGAGAGATTCGAACTCCCGACCCCTTAGTTCGTAGCCAAGTGCTCTATCCAGCTGAGCTATGAGCGCATTACTTGTGTGCCAATTCAGGCGATACGTTACATACAGTTTACTTATTGGTGCGCTCAGAGAGATTCGAACTCCCGACCCCTTAGTTCGTAGCCAAGTGCTCTATCCAGCTGAGCTATGAGCGCGACATAAGTAAAGTTGGCGGTGAGAGAGGGATTCGAACCCTCGATACAGTTGCCCGTATGCATCCTTAGCAGGGATGTGGTTTCAGCCACTCACCCATCTCACCGTAACGTGCCGCCATAATACAAACTTAACCCTAGTACTGCAAGCACAGCCGCTCTTTTTTTTGCATTTTTTTGCTCAATTAAATACTTTTTAAACAATTCACTCCAACTTGAACAGAATTTACTCTACAACTGCGCTTATCACACGCAGAATTTAGTCTTTCACCGCCCACTGCCTGTGGAAAAACACATTATTGCAATCATTTACGTGCAGTCTGACGCAGCATGTCTTATGCTAATCCTATCTTCTGACACAAAACCAAATCCATGATGAAAAATTGGGTCGATCCTGAAGCCAAGGCAGAAGCCGAACGCTACGAAAATCCTATTCCGAGCCGTACGCTCATTTTAGAAACCATAGAACAATTAAACGCGCCACAATCTCATGCTGACTTAGTGGAACACTTCCAAATTGCCGATCAAAAAAGTATTGATGCCTTAAGTCATCGTCTCATTGCTATGGTACGTGATGGCCAATTGATGAAAGATGGCTTTAAATTCCAGCGTATGGCTGATCAACCGAGCTATGAAGCTACGGTCTATATTAATAGCAAGGGTTTTGGTACAGCCAACATTGCTGGACATGACGATTTGCTCCTGCCTGAACGTGAACTGCGCCAAGTCTTTAATGGCGATCGCGTAAAAGTGCAGCAAACTTCGGTGGACCGTAAAGGTAAAGCTTGGGGCTTCATCTCGGAAGTCGTGCAACGTCGTGTGAAACAGATCATTGGTAAAGTTTCGCAACATGACGGTGAATACTTTATTCAACCGGGCAATCCGAATGCGCACCAGCCAATTACTTTAGAAAAAGAGCTGATCGAGCATGCACAGCTGAAACTGGGTGACTCGGTCCGTGTGGCGATTGATGATTATCCAACCCGTGAAGAATTTGCGACTGGCCATGTAGTCCAGTCCATGGCAGACAAGGCGGATACGGAAATCATTATTCCGCAAACCATTTTAGAATTTGGTTTGCCGTATGAGTTCCCTGAAGAGGTACTCAAAGAAGCGGAAAGTTTTAAAGAGCCCAATGCCCAAGACCGCGAAGGTCGCATCGATTTACGTGATCTACCATTAGTTACTATTGATGGTGAAGATGCACGTGACTTTGACGATGCCGTATATGCAGAGAAACGTGCAGGTGGCGGCTACCGTGTGGTGGTGGCCATTGCGGATGTCAGCCATTATGTGCGGATCGGTAAACCGCTAGATGATGAAGCACAAGAACGTGGGACTTCAGTCTATTTCCCACACTTTGTCTTGCCGATGCTGCCTGAAGCCCTTTCCAATGGACTGTGTTCTTTAAATCCACATGTGGACCGGTTGTGTATGGTCTGTGATTTAAAACTTTCCCGTTCAGGTCGTGTGACTGGTTTTGAATTCTATCCTTCGGTCATGCATTCCAAAGCCCGTCTAACCTATACCCAAGTGGCACAATATTTTGATGGGGACAGTGCTGCGGTGCCTGAAGATCGAGACGTCCGCAAATCCCTCAATACCTTATTGCAGCTTTATCAGGTACTGAAAGATTTACGTGGTAAACGTCATGCCATGGAGTTTGAAACGGTCGAAACCTACATGACCTTTGATGACTTGGGCGGTATTAACGAAATTCTGCCGCGTACCCGTAACGATGCGCACAAACTGATTGAAGAATGTATGTTATTGGCGAATGTGGCTGCGGCTGAATTTGCACTCGAGCATGACATTCCAATGCTGTATCGTGTGCATGAGCCACCTGAGTTTTCACGTATTCAAAAAGTCCGCGATTTTGTCAAACTGTTGGGACTGAAATTCCCAGACCAGCCGACCCAAGCTGACTATCAGGCGGTAATTGAAGCGACCAAAGACCGTATTGATGCGCCAAGTATTCATGCTGTGTTACTGCGTTCCATGATGCAAGCCTATTACGGCGCCAAAAATGCCGGACATTACGGTTTGGCCTATGAAGCTTATACGCACTTCACTTCTCCAATTCGTCGTTACCCAGATTTATTGTTGCACCGTGCCATTAAAGCCAAATTGGCTGGCAAACCGTTCCCGCTTTCAGGGGCGGCACTGGATGATGCAGGCGAGCATTTCTCTCAAACCGAACGTCGTGCTGATGAAGCCTCTCGCTCGGTGACCATGTGGTTAAAGTGCCACTATATGCAACAGCACTTGGGCGATGAATTTGTCGGTGTCATTTCAGCAGTGGCTGAATTTGGTTTATTTGTGACCCTGAAAGACTTCTATGTCGACGGCATGGTACATGTCAGCCAATTAGGGGATGACTTCTTTGTATTTGACCAAGTCAGTCAAAGTCTGGTTGGGCAAAATCGTGGTCAAACCTTTGGTTTAGGCGATGAAGTCAAAATTAAAGTGGCTGGGGTGAATCTGGAAGAGCGAAAAATTGATTTTGAACTCGTTCAGCAACTTACCCATGCAGGTCGCGCTGTACGCAGCCGTGCTCCGCGGGTCGCTAAGACAGCACCGGCACAAGTGAAAGAAGAAACCTTTAACCCACGTGCCGCAAAAGCCCCAACGGAAGCGCGAGAATCAGGTGATCAAGCTGTTGCGAAAAAGAAAGCCAAGCCTAAACCAAGCGCTTACGGCAAAAAAGCCGACAAGAAAACATCGGATAAGACCGATGTGAAAAGCAAGGATAAGGCCAAGAAAAAGAGCAAAGCCAAAAAGAAAAAAGCCAACGCTAAATCGCGGAATGAATAATATTGCATAGGTGTTAAGACCCAAGGTCTTAACACCTTTTATATCCACGCTTATGAATATTTTTCGATTATTTCTCAACAAACCCATCAGTCAGTATCATCCGCTGTTTTACTTTTTAGCAACGCGTAGCCGACGTGCACTCCGCTATTGGCAATGGAAAACCGATGGTAAGGCTTATGCCCAACAAAAGTGCCCAATACCCTTGCCGTATCGGGTGAAAAAACATCAATCGGTCTTGATCCGTAAATTAGGCGACAGCGAACAACACTGGCAGCATAACAAAGTCATCAACCTGAAAATTGCCAGCCCCTGTATTTCAGGTATCTTGATTCATCCCCAGCAAACCTTTTCCTTCTGCCAATTGGTCGGACAACCCACACAGGCCAAAGGCTATGTTGAAGGCATGGAACTCAGTTTTGGCCAAGCCCGTGGCGGGATTGGCGGTGGCATTTGTCAAATTGCCAATCTGATACATTGGTTGGTGCTACATAGCCCCTTACAAGTAGTACAACGGGCACAACACTCCTTTGACCCCTTCCCCGATCAAGGGCGTGTTTTACCGTTTGGCAGTGGGGCGGCCATCTTTTATAACTATATCGATTATCAATTTTATAATCCGACGCCACATAGCTTTCAAATTCGGTTGTGGTTTAGTGAAAAATGTCTGGAAGGTGAACTGCGCTGCTCGGTAGATTTGGGCTATGTCTATCATGTGTTTGAGCAGAATCATGCTTTCCTGAGCATCGGTCAAGATTATTATCGTCAGAATGAAATTTGGCGGCATCGCAAAGAAAAGTACAAAAGTGGCGAGATTCTCTCGACCGAATGTATGACCAAAAATTTTGCCAAGGTTCTATATACCCCGCAGCAGATTGACCAATCTTATGCCTCTTGGGCTGAATTTGAGTCAGATGTGAAAACTAAAGCAATTAAACCTTGATTTCCGCGCTCATCATCCCTACATCTAGAGATAAGTTCAAAATCATATGGCGATTATAAATGCACTTAGATCAAGCAACCCTTCCTGTTCCTCAGTTTGATCACATTCAGCTTAGCGAATTAAAACAAAAAATCGAACAAGCCATTCAACACGGTCAGCAGTTTTTAGCAGAATTAAGTACGGTTCCCGCTCAGCATCAAGCGCAACTTGATGTCTTAACTGAAGTTGATGAACTGGAAAATAATATGAGCGAGTCATGGGGTATTTTGTCCCATCTCAATGCGGTAATGAACAATACTGAAACGCGCGAGTTGTATCAGTCCTTACTCCCAGCCCTCAGTGAATATTACACGGCTCTGGGGCAACACACCGTGCTGTATCAGACCTATCAACATGTGCATGATGCCCCCGAGTTTGCGCAACTTGCTGTGGCACAGCAAAGTGCCATCAAGCTGGCCTTGCGTGACTTCAAACTGTCAGGGGTGGCGTTAGAAGGTGAAGCGAAAAAACGCTATGCTGAAATTTCAGCTCGCTTATCGCAACTGTCTTCCGACTTTTCCAATCATGTCTTGGATGCTTCTCAAGCTTATTTTAAACCTTTAACTAAAGAACAGCTTAAAGGTTTACCTGCAAGCAGCATTGAACTATTAAAACAGTATGGTCAGCAGCGCGAGCTCGATCAGGCTGTAGCCACTTTGGATATTCCCGCCTATTTGGCGATTATGACTTATGCGGAAGACCGCGCCCTGCGGGAAGAGTTGTACCGTGCCTACACCACGCGTGCCTCAGACCAAGCCGAGCAAGCTGAATTTGACAATACTCCAGTGATGGAAGAAATCCTGAGTCTGCGTCAGGAAATGGCACAATTGCTCGGTTTCAATAACTATGCCGAACTCTCCCTCGCCAGCAAAATGGCACCTGATGTCGATAGCGTAGCCCAATTTTTGGTTGAACTGGCACAACATGCCCGCGCACCTGCAGAACGTGAAATTGCAGAATTAAAAGCCATTGCCCTGCAAGATGGCATTCAAGAATTACAGCCATGGGATACCAGTTTCTATTCAGAAAAACTCAAGGTCCAGCAATTCAATCTTTCGCAAGAAGATTTAAAACCGTATTTTCCAGCCCCGAAAATCATTCAAGGTTTATTCAGCATTGTCGAACGTTTGTATGGCATTCAAATCATTCAACGTGAAGCCCCTGTCTGGCATCCTGATGCCCAGTATTTTGAATTAGAAGACCAAGGCAAAGTGCTGGGTGGCTTCTATTTCGATTTATACGCACGCAATGGTAAACGCGGTGGTGCATGGATGAGCGGCTTCCGTTCCCGTATGCAAACCGCACAAGGCTTACAAAAACCGATTTGCTACATGGTGTGTAACTTCACCCCTCCGATTGCAGATCAGGCAGCCTTACTCACCCACGATGAAGTCACGACTTTATTCCATGAATTTGGACACGGCTTACACCACATGCTGACTGAGGTCGACCAGATCTCTGTGGCAGGGACCCATGGGGTGGCTTGGGATGCAGTGGAATTGCCAAGTCAGTTTATGGAATTTTGGACATGGGACAAGGAAAGCTTAGATTTACTCAGTGAGCATATTGAAAGCAAAGCGGTTTTACCGGACTCGTTACTCAAAGCCTTACTCGATGCCCGCTTCTTCCAGTCGGGTATGCAGACTCTACGTCAAATCGAATTTGCCTTATTTGACCTCAATATTCACCGCGCCCATCCGGCCCTGAATGCTGCTGGGATTCAAACAACGCTTGATCAGATTCGACAGCAATATGCCGTTGCTCCGACTACGGCTTATAACCGCTTCCAGCACAGTTTTAGTCACATTTTCGCAGGTGGTTATGCAGCGGGCTATTATTCTTATAAATGGGCGGAAGTTTTAGCCAGCGATGCCTTTGATCGTTTCGAACAAGAAGGCATTTTTAATACTGCGACTGGCAAAGAGTTCCGTCAGTTTATTCTAGCAGTTGGCGGAAAAGATACAGCTCTTGATGCATTTATCAATTTCCGCGGACGTGAACCAAAAATAGATGCATTATTACGTCATCAAGGTTGGACGAACGCTGATAAAACCGCTTAAACTACGTCATTATTGTTCACAGGGTGTAATTAACTGACATGAAAAGACAGTTCATCGCGGGCGCAAAATGCCCTAAATGTGGTGCGTTAGATCGTGTGGTTAAGTTCACTACTGTGGATGACGAGTGGATTGAATGTATCGACTGTGCATATTCAGAAAAGCGTCCGACCCATGTCGAACCTGCTGAACCTGAACATCCAGACGAAATTGGGGTCATTCAGTTCCAACCTCGTCAGCCCAAATAACGACAAGGTTTCAGTCATGACGCTAGATCAAAGACAAAATTCAAAACTTTTAATGGGGATCATTGCAGGACTCACCGCAGTGGTGGCAATTTTTTTAGCCTACCAGTGGATGACTTCGGCTCAACCAAAGCATGAAATCGAACAGCCACCTGTGGCTAGAGCCGCTCAGCCCGCCGAGAAACAAGCTGCGCCTGTAGCGGAACAGGCTGCGTCTACAGCAAGCGCAATAGGAGCTGAACCTCCTGCTCAATTGGTCGATGAAGCTATTCTCAAACAAGATATTCCGCAAAATACGTCTTTAGCCAAAGAAGAAATCGCCAAACTGGATGACATTCAGGTCCAACTGAATGAGCAAGAACAAATGCTCAAAGCTCAACATAAAGATGCTGATGATCTGATTGCCTTAAAAGAAGAACAAATTAAATTGCTGGAAGCACAGCTGGCACAAGCCCAGTAACCTCCCTTCACAATTCGGTTAGCTTTGCATAGAGCTAACCGAATTGAAGCCAAAACTCGGTCTGAGATCGCTTTCAATACCAGTCCCTCCTTGAGTCACCCACACGCCTGTTTTTAACTACTTGCTTTACAGACCAGTCTACTGATCAGGATGGCTGTTGGAAATATGCCGACATGCAGCAGTACACAACCGCTTCAATCCATTGGTTAAAGTTCATTTCAGCTGGGTCACTATGCTTGATTTCGAGCTGGCCGTTATAGCCAGAAAGCATTTAAGATCGGTACAAAGATAGACACAAGCTCACTTCCACCAACGGTCTAAGTGCATGGCTTAACTCTCGACTTTTTCTATACCTATCACTTCTGAACATTCTTTGCCCATGCTTTTGCATCAATTAAGAACTTGAAAACCGAGCTAATATTTTTAAGCATCATTGTTTAAAACCTCAAAAAAAATAAAGCACCCTAGGGTGCTTTATGGCATTGCAATTGGCTTTTACTGATACCAGCCAAACAGTTTAAATAGGTAAGGCACATAGGCAATCATCAGCATGGCAGGGAATAACACCAGCAATGGCAAGATCCAGCGTTCATAACGATAATAGAAAGATTGATGTCGTACTTCTGCATCTGCCTCTGCTACTTCTGCATCACCAATCGACTGACGTGCCAACAAATGATTGAGAGCTACAGGCGGGGTCACATAACCCAGCTCAAAACCAATTAAGGTAATCATCCAGAAATGCACTGGATGAATGCCATATTGATAAGCCACAGGAGCAACCGTTGCCGAGATCAGAATCACGGCGCCAAACGGATCCATAATCATCCCCACCACAATCATCAGCACCACAATCAGGCTAATCACCAAATAGATACTGGCAATATCGGTTGGGAACATACTCATGACTTCTATGCGTTCCAAGAAGCCTCCCACACTAACCGACAACGCCATCAGAATGACTAACGCGCCAATATGTCCAACTGTCTCGCTGGTGGAAATATGCAAAGCTTTCCAGAAACCAACTTGACGCATTGGATCAAGTTTTTCTGAATGGGCAACCGCATGATTAACAGCCAGTTCATCTGCCGTGGTCGCCGCATGCATACTTTCACGATACTCAACGCTCCCTGATAATGCTGCCCCAGCCAATGCCGGTGGCGTTTGTGTACGATAAGGAACATCAAGCGTTTCATCCCAATGCCCCACGGCCTGAATAGGTGCAGGTTCATGACGTAATTTATCGTAGAGCACCATAATCAATAAAATAATTGGCATCATCACAGGCGCGGTAAATTCATTGAGATCTGTAGATAATGCATATTTATAAAACAGCCAGATCAGTACAAAAATCAAAATATACGGCATGACTGGTGCAAGCGCACGGAATGATTGAGGTGCTGCTATAGATAACGGTGCAATCCGGAACTTTTGTTCCGCCAAGAATAATGACACCACTAAAAATAAGGTAGAAGTTAATAAGAAGGTATAACTACCGTACTGATAGAGCCAATCTGTAGTGACTTCCTTGTTCAACGAAGCCACCACCACAATGAGTAAACATGGTCTTAACACCACGCCCAGTGAACCCGACATTGCCGTCGCTGCCAAAGCAAATTGGCGACGTCCACCCGCATTCCAGACTTCTTTATAAATAATTGCCCCGGCTGCAATCACGAAAATCCCAGATGCACCGGTATAGGCGGTCGGGAGTGCGGCAGCAATCAGGATTAACCACGTCAGAGTTTCAGGTGCCAGATTCCATGGACGAAGAATATTTAAAAACAGATCCACAATTCGTGTTTGCTTTAACAGCATCCCCGCCCAGATGAATAAGGCAAGATTCAGGAAGATACTGGAGAACTCAACCAGTTGTCCCAAATAAATCCCTTGCCCCATCGGGTAATCCATAAAAAAAGTAAAGGCCACACCAGTAATCACGGCCATATAGGCATACAGCGGTACACTCAGAAAAGCCATGCCCAAACGACCACCATCTTGCGTTACTTGAGGCGGTTTAAATAACTGGAACACACTGATGATCGTCAACAGGCTAAATAAAACCATCCACATCCAGTAAATACTGAACATCTCAGCGGTCATCGGTACACCCGAGTTCTTAACGGAAGAGTATTGACTCAAACTAGAACTCACCAAAAACCCATTGGCCAGTAGCATCAAGACACCATAAACACGGAAATCTATCTTGGTGGTCGGGCTGCGCAAGCCAATATGATGGGTTTTTAAGGTTGCACTGATCGCGGCGAAGACCACCATCAACACCAATAAAATGGCACGATTTTCACTGCCGAATTTGAAAACTCCAAAGAATGTAGTCTCAACCGTCCGGTATGCCCTTAAGGTTGAATGTTCTTGCATATGCTGCTGCGCTTTATCATAAAACTGATACTTTTCTTCGCATAAGCCCTGCGCAGCAACAATTGAAGCTCGGACATCCGACTCAGAAGCCGTGCCAAAAATATCTGCAAATTCATCTGCTGCATTGGTTTGCATTTGTGCTTGTACTAAAGCATCAATATTGGGCTGCCGATTACAATCAGGTGGTGTGGGTTCCGCACGAAGAAAAGAATATTGCATGCCTTTTGCTGGGTCACCGTACAGGCTTTCCCCCATACGCAGCAATTGACCATGAATCATTTCTCCTGTACCGATAATCAGTGTCAGAATCAGCAACACCAAGATCACAAAGGCGGAAATCCATTCAGTCCAAATATATTTAATCTGATCTAGTCCAGATCGTTTCTGTCCGGCATCGTACATGTGCGTTCCTATTTTTTATTTTAATCATCATCAACAGTGATGTTGTCTTCCTGAATGAATAGGACATCTCCATCTCCTATTCGTATCTTTATTTTCTTTTTCACTCTGCATGTTTTCTGGACAGAAAATAATGACTACTTTGTTTTTCTTTCTGCTTAAAATGTCAACTGCTTAAGGTCGCGCGCTTCACAGCAAGTAAATAATACAACCCGGCAATCAATGCGCCCCAAATTGCCCCTAAAAGATGTGCTTCAACCAATACCGGACTACCAATCAGCTCTGCGGTTCCCGTATTACCAATGGTATTTTCCCAGACCAACTTGATGAAAATTAAGCCTAAAACCCCAGCAGCAAATTTGCGTTCTTTACGGTAGCAGAGATGAATGATGGCAACCGCAACATAAGCCCCATGCAGTACGCCAGATAATCCTGCATAGGCTTCAATGCTGGGATAAAAATAATAAAAGCTGAGACTCATACAGACAGGAAGCAGCAAAAGTAAAGCAGCAAAATGCCACACCCTGACATGTGGAAAAATAAAGGGGAAACAAGCAAATGCCAGCATATTCAAAAGATAATGTACCCAGCCTACATGCACCCAATGGGCAGTCCAGAGTCGCCAGAATTGAGCCAGCAAGTCGGGATGCCAATAAATAAAATAGTCAGCAAAAATCTGTAAACTGGCGGATATTGAAGCGACTAGCGCAATAAAAACCACTTTCCGGGTTAAATCTGGATCATGCATTTTCTTACCCCTCTATGCTTACTTCATTTTAGGGAATAGCAAATACCACATTGATAGATTAGTGATTCGTGGTGCTCGCGGTATCTTCGCTGGCATTAAATAAATCGTCTAATCCTGTGGCATCCTCCTGCTCATCCCAGAAATGGCTCATGCCCTCATCACCAGTGCGTTTACCTGTATGTTCAGTCCAGTAGCGATCGGAAATCCCTTGCACCATACTGGCGGCCATACTATCAATCAGTTTGAATTGAGGGTTGACTGGCTTTTCATCTGAACGAGCGGCTGCAAATTGTTTTAACGCATCTCGAATTTTGGCATCATCCCCACTCGCTTGGGCTGCAACCGCATACAGGGCATGAGGTAATCGCACCCCTTTTTGTTCTCCAATTTGCATGGATTGTTTCAAGGTTTGATACGGATCTGGTTTACCATCACCCGCGCCAGGCAATAAAGTCCAAATTGCGGCACGTGTTGCTTCAGGCGTTCCCCAGAATTTTTCATTGTTTAAACACACCATCCCACGCTCAACAATCGCCGCAATATCTTTAGGTACATTCATCGCACCACCTGAGTTAATGTCATTGGTCATGGCTTGCAAACCACTGAGCATCCCCAGCAAATAAACAGTCTGGTCTAAATCACTTTTCATTTTTGGGCAGCTTTCACCCAAAGCTTGCTGATACTTCGCTTGCCAGCGCTTTTCTAGCAACTGATAACCTGTATATTGACGTTGAGCGGCAACCGCAGACCAGCGCTTTTGTTCAATCCGCGCATCTTGTGCTTCCGTAACCTGCCCCGATTTTGATGCCCGTAGATAACGCAATTCTGCCTCAAGCGCTTTATTTTCAGCACATGTTCCAGCCGCAGAATATAATAAAATGGCAATACGGGTTGGATCTGCTCCCATATCTTGGGTAGCCATAATCGCTGGGGTTAAAGCAGTGCCTGAATTGCACACCATGTCTGCATCATCCATGGCTAAAATGGGCGGTACAACGTGCTTTTCACTGAAGCCTAAAGCGACATTTGCACCCGACTTCACCACATGAGAACATCCTGTAAAAATGGTAGTTGTAATCATTAAAATCGCCATACCTTGGCCAATTTTCTGGACTTGCGACATTTTCCTGTCCTCTATCTTTTATTGTTTGTGTCCTTCGCAGTAAACATAGCAGAAGCAATTTGCGAATTAAAGAGTATTTACTCTAATAACAATCTGTACTTTGCCATGAAAAATAAAGAGAAAAATTGACTGTACTCAAACGATTTAGAAATTTTAGGCAAAAAAAAGTAGCATTGCGACGGTTCAGCACATGCTACCTATTAAATGAACGCCCGTAGGGGCTTTATGTTTGTGCAAATCGATCCTTCAGCACTGTTCCTAAACGTCCTATCACAATTGCCAAAACAATCGCGACCATTAGAAACATCCACGTTGGAAACATCATCTCAATTTCCTCGTTTGCTGTTTGGTGGTTTTAATGTACAAAGAAAAGCGAAGGGATGACCAGAAAATTGTCTAACAATTTATACTTTATGCCAATTAATTCAGAAGCTGTCTAACAATGAATTTTAGTAATTATATTAATTTATTGATTTTTATAAACTTAAAACAAAACAAACAATCACAAGCTGTCTAACAATCAGAGCATTTTTGCCAATACTTTTAATCTTTTCCAGTCCTGTAAGGACAATTGATCACGCCAAATTACACAGGAGTTGGAATGATTCGCTTGAAAATACAAGACAATGTAGTAGTGATGATCCACCACGCGTTGTAAATTGAAACGGTGGACCTCATGTTGCAGATACCCCACTGACCACTCCGTCATCGAATAGGGTTCGAGATAATACAGCCGTGGCTGTTTAAAATGAAATCGCGTTGAAAGCAGCAATAGCATGACAGCGAGCACGGCAAGCCACACTGGCAACAGCATCAGGCAAAAACTCAAAATCAAACTGAGCAGCCCTATTTGAACCGCAATCGCTATCCGGCTGCGGTTCAAATAAAAGGCATTCTCAGCCATGTACATAATGCTTTAATTTTACAATCAGGCTTTTAATTTCTGGGCGTGGCGGTTCACCCACTTCCATGAACCAGTCCAATAAATCAGGATCTTCTTGATCAACCAATTCGGCAAATAATGCCTTTTCTTCAGGAGATGCTTTTAAGTAGTAATTTCTAACATAGGGGTCAAAATACACATCAATTTCTTTTAAGCCACGACGCGCACGATAAATTACTTTACGCTCTTCTAGTGTCATTTCTTCGCTCATTGTTATCCCCTTTAGCCAAACAAAACTGACCTAGTTTAACCGAATCACCAATCCTTTTTCGAGCCTTTTGCATGGAATGACGAAATCTATCATTTTTAATATGGAATTGAGCATTCAGCACATTGTTCCCGTTAGCGCATTCTTTTAAGTTCAATCTCACAATTATAATTTAAGGATATTATTCACATGCAATCTGCCGCGATTCGACCTTTAGACCATATGCTGCCACGCCAGTTATTTAACGCAGAACATGAGGCATTTCGTGACACTGTGCGTAAGTTTTACCTGCAAGAAGTCATCCCAAACACTGAAAAATATGAGCAACAACAACATGTTGATCGTGATCTTTGGAACAAGGCAGGTGCACTGGGCTTATTATGTGCCACAATGCCAGAAACCTATGGTGGCTCAGGTGTCGATCGCCTCTACAGCATGATTCTGATTGAAGAACAAGCCTATGCCATGGACTCTGCAACAGGTTTTTCCCTCCACTCCGATATTGTTGCCAATTATATTTTAAACTTTGGCAATGAGGCTCAAAAGCAGCATTGGCTCCCTCAAATGGCATCCGGTGAAGTGGTTACCGCGATTGCCATGACCGAGCCAGGTACAGGTTCCGATTTACAGGCTGTACGTACCACCGCGCTATTGGATGGTGATGATTATGTCATTAATGGTTCCAAAATATTTATCACCAATGGCTACCTGTGTGACATGGCGATTGTGGTCTGCAAAACCGGGAACAGTGACAAAGGCTCGGCCAATTTATCGCTGCTACTGGTCGAAGCAAATCGTGCAGGTTTTAGTAAAGGCAAACCGCTGAATAAGATTGGCATGAAAGGACAAGATACCTGCGAATTATTTTTTGATAATGTCCGCGTCCCCAAAGAGAATTTATTGGGTACTGCAGGCATGGGCTTTATGATGTTGATGAAAGAGCTGGCATGGGAACGTATGTTGGTCGCGATCATTTGCCAAGCTGGTACTGAAGCTGCTTTTGCGCATACTGTACAATATACCAAAGACAGACATGCGTTTGGCAAACCGATTGCCAGCTTTCAAAATACCCGATTTAAGCTAGCCGAACTTCGTACTGAAATTGATGTTTGCCGTGCCTATTTGGATGGATGTATGCAACAGCAATTACAAGGACAACTCGGAGTAGATGCCGCAGCAGCAGCCAAATACAAGATTTCAGAGCTGTATTCTAAAGTGGTCGATGAGTGCTTACAGCTACATGGCGGCTATGGCTATATGCTGGAGTATCCAATCGCACGTGCCTATATTGATAACCGTGCTAATCGCATCTATGCCGGCACCAATGAAATTATGAAAGAACTGATTTCTCGCACCCTGTGATTTTTCTAGCCGCATAAAAAAGGAGCTTGAGGCTCCTTTTGCTTTTATCATCCACTAAGAGACCAATTTCGGCTTCCGCTGATCATGAGGCAACGCTTTTTGGAATTTCAATACCGAATCTTCAAAAGTGGCCTGCTTCAACGCTTTACGGTCTGCCAGATAATTATTGCTCACTTTCCAAGGTGCATGTTTACCTTGCTTAGGCATCACATTGGCGGCACGCGCAATATATCCAGAAGTGAGACTCCCCATCACCGTGTCTTCCAACAGTTCGGACTGATCTCCTTGCGGAATGACCTGTACATAGCCTTTCTGATCCATGTAATTTATTAAACGGCAAATATAGTCCGCGGCAATATCCACTTTTAAAGTCCATGATGCATTAATATAGCCAATAATCATCGCCATGTTCGGTACATCACTGACCATCACGCCCTGATAAAGCATATGTTTCGACGTATCGATCGGCTGACCATCTAAAGTGACTTTAATACCGCCCAGAATCTGAATCTCCAGTCCTGTCGCAGAAACAATAATATCCGCCTCAATCTGTTTACCCGATTTCAACAACACCCCAGTTTCAGTGAAGCGTTCAATTAAATCCGTTTCAACACTCGCTTGACCTGAACGTAAAATCTTAAATAAATCACCATCAGGCACCACACATAAGCGCTGATCCCAAGGATTATACGTCGGAGTAAAGTGCTTCATATCCACTTTACCCTTGAGTTGGTATGCAATCGACTTTAATAAGAATTTACGCAGTAATTTGGGTTGCTTCTGGGCTAGGGCATAAATACCTCGTTGCATGCCGATATTTCGGGCACGCGTGAGTTTGTAGGCGACATCCTCAGGCAGGTATTTACGCATCTGATCATAAACAAAATCAACAGAAGGTACAGAAGCAATATAAGTCGGTGAGCGTTGTAACATGGTCACATGGGCAGCACCACCTTTGGCCATAGCAGGCACCAAAGTAATCGCGGTAGCGCCACTACCGATAATCAGGACCTTTTTCCCGCGATAATCTAACTTTTCAGGCCAATGCTGTGGATGAATAAATTCACCTTTAAATTCAGGCTGATTTGGGAATTTGGGCTGATAACCATGTTCATAGTTATAGTACCCCGTACAACCTAAAATAAAATTCGCGATCCAAGTCTGTTTCTTTTTCTTATGGTCTTCAATTTCAACCACCCATTTCTGGATCTCAGAATCATAATTAGCTGAAAGCACGTTATGTTGAAAGTGAATTTTAGATAAAAGACGAAACTCCTCGACCACTTCGGACAAATACCCCTTGATTGCGGCACCATCCGCCAACACACTGGATTGCTGCCAAGGCTTAAAATTATAGCCAAAGGTCGACATATCCGAATCAGATCGAATGCCTGGATATTTAAATAAGTCCCAAGTGCCACCAATACTGTCACGACGCTCAATAATTTCGTAAGAGCGATTTGGATTATTTTTAGATAAATGGGCTGCTAAACCAATGCCTGAAATACCAGCACCAATAATCAATATATCAATTTGCTTTTCCATGTTGTTTTTATAACCCTACGAATAATACATTTTTATTAAAACACAATTCTGACAATGATCAATGTCAAGTTGAGTTAAAACATCGATAAAAACGTATCATTTCGGGACATCATTTAATATTGTCTAACAACAGACATTAAAAAAGGTCGGTTAAAAACCGACCCTTTTTAAGAACAACTGAATAGCTCTACGAAATTATTTAACTTCGCGATCTACTAGTTCAACGTAAGCCATCGGTGCAGCATCACCCGCACGGAAGCCCGCTTTAAGAACACGTAGATAACCGCCGTTACGTTCTTTGTAACGAGGGCCAAGAACGGTAAATAATTTACCAACAGTTGCTGCTGAACGAGTACGAGCAAACGCTAAACGACGGTTTGCAACAGTATCGTTTTTAGCTAAAGTGATTAAAGGCTCAGCAACGCGGCGTAATTCTTTAGCTTTAGGAACAGTAGTTTTAATTAACTCGTGTTCGAACAAAGAATTAGCCAAGTTTTGGAACATCGCTTTACGATGACTGCTTGTACGGCCTAATTTCACACCACTATTACGATGACGCATGGTGATAGTCCTACTAAATTAACGGCTACGATAGGCGAAACGATCGTCCATACGGAGACTAGCTGGTGGCCAGTTCTCTAAACGCATGCCGAGTTGTAAGCCTTTAGAAGCCAGAACATCTTTGATCTCAGTAAGCGATTTCTTACCAAGGTTAGGAGTTTTAAGTAACTCAACCTCAGTACGCTGTACAAGATCACCAATGTAGTAAATATTTTCTGCTTTTAAACAATTCGCAGAACGAACAGTAAGCTCTAGATCATCTACTGGACGAAGCAAAATTGGATCAACTTCTTCACGAGGTTCTTGAGCAACAGGAGCTTGATCTTTCTGAAGGTCAACAAAAATTGCAATTTGTTGTTGCAAGATTGTTGCCGCTTTGCGGATCGCTTCTTCAGGATCAACTGTACCGTTGGTTTCAAGATCAATGATCAGCTTATCAAGGTCAGTACGTTGTTCTACACGCGCATTTTCTACGATGTAAGACACACGTTTGATTGGGCTATAAGAAGCATCTAACTGTAAACGACCCACTGGGCGAGTTTCGCCTTCTGGGAAACGTGAGTCAGAAGTCTCATAACCACGGCCTTGAGCAACCTTAAGGCGCATTTTTAATGAGCCAGTTGCACTTAATGTACCGATCAAGTGTTCAGGGTTAACCACTTCAACATTATGAGGTAAACGAAGGTCAGCAGCAGTTACGTCGCCAGGACCTTGTTTTTCTAATGTCAAATAAGCTTCATTTTGATCGAACAGCTTAATAGACAATCCTTTCAGGTTCAGCAAGAGCTCGACGATGTCCTGCTGCAAGCCTTCCAAGGTACTGTACTCGTGCTCGACACCTTCAATTTCAACTTCAACCACAGCTGCGCCAGGTAAAGAAGAAAGAAGGATGCGACGTAAAGCATTACCAAGAGTATGACCAAAGCCACGCTCTAATGGTTCTAGAATAACTTTTGCCGAGGTCCCGCTAACCGCTTCGACCTTGATCGCTTGCGGAGTTAGAAACTCATTTGCAGTACGCGTCATATTGCTACCTCAAGGATTATTTAGAATACAATTCTACAATCAAGCTTTCGTTGATTTCAGCAGGTAAATCAGAACGATCAGGTGCAGCTTTGAACGTACCTTCTAGCTTAGAATGATCAACTTCCATCCAAGCAGGAATACCACGTTGAGCAGCTAATTCAATTGCGTTTTTGATACGTAATTGTTGTTTAGCACCTTCGTGAACTGCAATTACATCACCCGCTTTTACTTGGATAGACGCAATGTTAACACGACGACCATTCAAAGTAATGCTACGGTGAGATACGAGCTGACGAGCTTCTGCACGTGTAGAACCAAAACCCATGCGATAAACAACGTTATCAAGACGGCTTTCAAGCAATTTCAACAAGTTTTCACCTGTTGCGCCTTTAACACGAGCAGCTTCTTTATAGTAGTTACTAAATTGACGCTCTAAAACACCGTACATACGACGTACTTTTTGTTTTTCACGTAATTGTAGTGAATACTCAGATTGTTTTGCACGGCTCTGACCATGTTGGCCAGGAGCTTTAGCATGTTTTTTAGTCTTAACGTCAAATGGTTTAACGCCAGATTTTAATTGCAGGTCTGTCCCTTCGCGGCGAGAGAGTTTGCATTTTGGACCAATATAACGAGCCATGAATGTTTCTCCTTACACGCGACGTTTTTTAGGTGGACGGCAACCGTTGTGCGGGATTGGAGTCACATCGGTAATGCTGTTAATTTTATAACCCACTGCACCTAATGCACGAACCGCAGACTCACGACCAGGACCAGGACCTTTTACAAGGACGTCCAAGTTTTTCAAACCGTAATCTAAAGCAGCTTTACCAGCGACTTCAGCAGCTACCTGAGCAGCAAACGGAGTTGATTTACGTGATCCACGGAAGCCTTGTCCACCTGAAGTAGCCCAAGCCAATGCATTACCTTGACGATCAGTGATCGTTACAATGGTGTTATTAAAAGAAGCGTGAATGTGTGCGACACCTTCAGAGACGGTACGAGTGACCTTCTTGCGTGCGCGAGTATCTTTAGCCATCTTTTAGCTTCCAGAAATCTTATTTCTTAATAGGTTTGCGCGGACCTTTACGGGTACGTGCGTTAGTTTTGGTGCGTTGTCCGCGGACAGGCAAGCTGCGACGATGACGAAGACCACGGTAGCAGCCTAAATCCATTAAACGTTTAATGTTCATGGAAATTTCGCGACGTAAGTCACCTTCGGTAGGAACCTTAGTAACTTCTGCACGAATCGCATCAAGCTGAGCATCATCTAATTCACGAATCTTTGTAGTTGGCGCGATACCTACAGCAGCTAAGATGTTCTTAGCAGTGTGGCGACCAATACCAAAGATATAAGTGAGAGAGATAACAGCATGCTTGTTATCCGGAATGTTTACACCGGCAATACGAGCCATTCAATTTTCTCCAAAAAGGCAGTAGAGATAATCAACCGCCCCACAAAAATCTTGAGGGGCGGATAATAACCTAATTAGCCTACTGAAATCAACAGGTCTTGATCAGATTAACCTTGACGCTGCTTATGACGAGGTTCTGCGCTGCAAATTACGCGAATAACCCCATTACGACGGATAACTTTACAGCTACCACAAATTTTCTTTACAGAAGCTTGTACTTTCATGATGAAACCTCTAAGTGCGCTTATCCCTTCGGATGAGCAGTCGTTTTTCTCATTAATGTTTGACTATCATATTGATGAGATGTGAGGTGTGCTTGCAATTGAGCCATGAAATCCATAACCACAACAACAACGATCAGCAAAGAAGTACCACCTAAATAAAAAGGTATACCAAAAGAGCTTTGCAAAATCATTGGCATTAAACACACGATCGTAATATAAATCGCACCAATAAATGTCAAACGATTGAGAATATGATCTAAATAACGAGCAGTTTGCTCACCTGGGCGAATACCAGGCACATAAGCTCCGCTGCGTTTTAAGTTTTCTGACACTTCTTTAGGACTAAATACTAGCGCCGTATAAAAATAACAGAAAAAGATAATTAACGCACCAAAGAGCACCAAATACAACGGCTGTCCAGGCGACAATAAAAGTGCCAAATCTTGTAGACCGCGCTTGATTACACCTGCACTCGGATCTGAACTACCTACCCATTGTCCCAGACTGGCTGGAAACAACAATAAAGAGCTCGCAAAGATCGCTGGAATCACACCTGCCATATTAATTTTTAATGGCAAATGCGTTTGCTGTGCAGTAAATACACGACGACCCTGCTGTTTTTGGGCATAATTTACTGGAATGCGTCGTTGTGCTTTCTCAATAAATACAATTGCTGCTAACACCGCTAATGACAACAAGCCAAAAATTACCAAGCCAATTAGACTTGTTTGACCGTTATCCACCGATGAAATGGATTGCATAATTAAATTAGGTAATCCAGCCACAATACCAGCGAAAATGATCATGGAAATACCATTACCCACTCCGCGCTCAGTAATTTGTTCACCCAACCACATTAGGAACATGGTACCTGCAACCAATGAGGTTACAGCAGGTACATAGAAAGCCAATCCAGATGACAGGGTGATTCCCTGACTGATCAGACCTGCACACATACCTGTCGCCTGCACTAAAGCTAACAGCAACGTACCTTGACGTGTATATTGGTTAATCTTACGCTTCCCTTGCTCACCTTCTTTTTTCAAAGCTTCTAGTGATGGAATCACTGTCGACATTAACTGCACAATAATGGATGCAGAAATATACGGCATAATTCCCAAGGCAAGAATAGACATTCTTTCTAATGCACCACCTGAAAACATGTTAAACAAACCAAGGATCGTACCTTGGTTTGCATTAAAAAGATTTTCAAGTGCAGCATTATTAATGCCCGGTACTGGAATATGCGCTCCTAGTCGAAAGACCAACAATGCACCAAATAAAAACATCATTCGGCGAATAATTTCACGGTATTTCACGTAAAATGGTTGCCCTTTCATCATGTGAACATGACCTGAAGAACTAGGAGACATAGACACTCGCGATTACTCCTCGACTTTGCCGCCAGCAGCTTCAACAGCAGCTTTAGCGCCTTTAGTCAATGCAACACCTTGAACAGTGAATGCACGAGTAATTTCACCAGAAAGTACGATACGAGCACGAAGCATATCTTTACGTACAACATTCGCTGCTTTTAAAGTTTCAAGTGAAACGATATCACCTTCAACTTTAGCAAGCTCTGATAAACGTACTTCAGCAGTTTTTAAAGCGATTTGGCTAGTGAAGCCGAATTTAGGCAAACGACGATATAACGCAGTTTGACCGCCTTCAAAGCCTGGACGAGTACCACCACTTTTACGTGAGTTTTGACCTTTGATACCGCGACCACCAGTCTTACCAACGCCAGAGCCGATACCACGACCAACGCGAAGATTTTCGCGTTTAGCACCTTCTGCAGGTGCAAGTTCATTTAAACGCAGAGTCATGGCTTATTCCTCTACACTAACCATATAGTAGACTTTGTTGATCATACCGCGGTTAGAAGGCGTATCTTGCACTTCTACAGTATGACCAATACGACGCAGACCTAAACCTTGTAAGCAAAGCTTATGATTCTTCAAGCGATGCGAAGCAGATTTAGTCTGGGTAACTTTAATCGTTTTCATGATTATTACCCTTGAATTTGTTCTACAGAAAGACCACGTTTAGCAGCTACTTTCTCTGGAGAAGTCATATCACGCAAACCTTTGAAAGTTGCGTTTACAACGTTCGCAGCATTTGTAGAACCGTAACATTTAGCAAGTACGTTTTGTACACCAGCAGCTTCAAGAACAGCACGCATAGCGCCACCAGCAATTACGCCAGTACCTTCAGAAGCAGGTTGCATGTACACACGGCTTGCACCATGACGAGCATTCACAGGGTGTTGTAAAGTAGTACCAGCAAGGTCTACAGTAATCATGTTACGACGTGCAGCTTCAAGTGCTTTAGAGATAGCAGCTGGAACTTCACGCGCTTTACCACGACCGAAACCTACACGACCATTACCATCACCCACAACAGTTAATGCTGTGAAAGAGAAGATACGACCACCCTTAACAACTTTGGCAACACGATCAACGGCTACCAGCTTTTCAACAAGACCTTCGTTTTGTTCAACTTTAGCCATGATTAGAACTCCAAGCCGTTTTCACGAGCAGCATCAGCCAAGGCTTTGATACGACCATGATATTTAAAACCAGAACGGTCAAACGCAACTTTAGTAATACCAGCTGCTTTAGCACGTTCTGCGATTAAAGCACCTACTTTAGTCGCTGCTTCGATATTACCAGTTGCACCAGCACGTAAAGTAGCATCTAAAGTTGAAGCTTGCGCTAAAACTTTGCCACCATCTGCTGAGATAACTTGAGCATAGATGTGACGCGGAGTGCGGTTTACACACAAACGAGTCGCACCCAATGCACGAATGTGCAAGCGTGTGCTTTTCGCACGACGCAAACGGGATTGTTTCTTTTCGTTCATAAGAACCTCGCGCCTTATTTCTTCTTAGCTTCTTTACGAAGTACAACTTCGTCAGAATAACGAACACCTTTACCTTTATAAGGCTCTGGCGGACGGTAACCACGGATATCTGCAGCAACTTGACCTAAAGCTGCTTTATCAGCAGATTTAAGGATAATTTCAGTAGCTGTAGGAGTTTCAGCAGTTACACCTTCAGGAAGCGTATAGTCGATCGGGTGAGAGAAACCAAGGTTAAGGTTAACAACGTTACCTTTAACCGCAGCTTTATAACCAACACCGATAAGTTGTAACTTACGTTCGAAGCCTTCGCTAACACCTTTTACAAGGTTGTTAAGCACAGCGCGAGCAGTACCAGCTTGCATCCAAGCGTCTTTCGACTCAGCTTTTGGAGCAACAGCTACAATACCGTCTTCCTGTTTAAGCTCGACCAGCGCATGCAGGTTGAAAGACAATGTACCTTTACTGCCTTTCACTTCGACCTGCCGGCCGTTCTGAGTAACTGTAACACCGTTAGGTACAGTTACTGGGGCTTTAGCCACACGAGACATGAGGAATCACCTATTAAGAAACAAAAGCAATAACTTCACCACCAACGCCTGCAGCACGTGCAGCGCGATCAGTCATGATGCCTTTGCTTGTAGAAACAATTGCAATACCTAAACCTTGCTTAACGCTCGGAAGTGCATCTTTACCGCGATATTGGCGAAGACCTGGACGGCTTACGCGCTTCACAGTTTCGATAACTGGCTTGCCTTCGAAATATTTTAAAGTGATGGTCAAAGTAGCTTTGCCTTCAACTTCAGCAACTTCTACGTTTGAAACATAACCTTCTTGTTGAAGTACGTTAGCAATTGCAACCTTCAACTTAGAATTAGGCATAGAAACTGCTTGTTTCTTAGCCATTTGTGCGTTACGAACACGAGTTAACATGTCGGCAACGGTATCTTGCATACTCATTTATAGTCGCTCCTTACCAGCTTGCCTTAACAACGCCCGGTACATCACCTTGCATTACTGTGTCACGTAATTTGTTACGGCTTAAACCGAACTTACGGAAGTAACCATGAGGACGACCAGTTAAACCACAACGGTTACGAAGACGCACTGGAGACGCATTACGTGGTAATGCTTGTAACTTCATCATCGCTTCGAAACGCTCTTCGTCGCTTGCATTTACATTTGCAATCGTCGCTTTTAATTCAGCACGTTTTGCAGCAAATTTAGCAACTGTCTTTTCGCGTTTCAATTCGCGATTAATCATACCTTTCTTAGCCATATCGACCTCTTATTTGAACGGGAAGCCGAATGCACGCATAAGCGCACGGCCTTCGTCATCGGTGCGAGCAGTCGTAGTAACGGTAATATCCATACCACGAATACGATCAATCTTATCGAAATCGATTTCAGGGAAAACGATTTGCTCTTTAAGACCCATAGAGTAGTTACCACGACCGTCAAATGATTTCGAAGAGAAACCACGGAAGTCACGGATACGAGGGATCGCAATAGAGATCAAACGGTCTAAGAATTCGTACATGCGTTCGCCGCGTAAAGTAACTTTACAACCGATCGGCCAACCATCACGGATTTTGAAACCAGCGATTGATTTACGAGCTAATGTAAGCACTGGTTTTTGACCAGCAATTGCTTGCATATCAGCAAGAGCACCATCAAGGAGTTTCTTGTCAGCAGCTGCTGCACCAACACCCATATTGATCGTGATTTTAGTGATGCGTGGAATATCCATCACATTTTTAACGCCTAAAGTCTCTTGTAACTGAGCTTTAAGTTCGTCATTGTAACGCGTTTTAAGTCTGGCCATTGCCTTCTCAACCTATTACTTCGCTACCGCCACTGATTCACCATTTGATTTGTAAACGCGAGTTTTCACGCCTTCAATCACTTGGTAACCAACACGGTCAGCCTTTTGGGTTGTAGCATTAAAAATTGCCACATTAGAGATATGAAGCGAAGCTTCTTGTGTAACGATAGCGCCTTCAGCACCTGTTGCACGGTTCGGCTTTTGATGCTTCTTAACCAAGTTAAGGCCTTCAACCATAACACGGTCATTAGAAACTGACAGAACAGTACCCTGTTTGCCTTTTTCCTTACCTGCGATCACAATTACTTGATCGCCTTTTTTAATCTTAGCCATGAGTGCCTCTTATAGAACTTCAGGAGCCAATGAAATGATTTTCATGAACTGTTCAGTACGAAGTTCACGAGTCACTGGTCCGAAAATACGAGTTGCAATCGGCGCTTTGTTGTTGTTCAAAATAACAGCTGCGTTATCGTCGAAACGAATCACAGAACCATCTGGACGACGGATACCGAATTTTGTACGAACTACAACAGCATTCATCACGTCACCTTTTTTAACACGTGCGCGCGGAATAGCTTCTTTTACAGTAACTTTAATAATATCGCCAACTGAAGCATAACGACGATGCGAACCACCAAGTACTTTAATACATTGTACGCGGCGGGCACCACTGTTGTCTGCTACGTCGAGCATAGTTTCGGTTTGAATCATTGCCCTACTCCAAAACCGTGCATCACCGGTCGCAATTTCGAAAGGCTCAAAGAGTACTCGAAATTGACCGATGATGCAAGAACGTTTAATTACTCAGCAGCTGCTTCAACAACTTCAACTAAAGTCCAAGACTTAGTTTTAGAAATTGGGCGGCTTTCTTTGATTGTCACAACGTCGCCTAATTTAGCAGTGTTGTTCTCATCATGAGCATGTAATTTAGTTGAACGGCGGATTGATTTGCCATACAACGGGTGTTGAACACGACGTTCAATAAGCACAACAATAGACTTGTCCATTTTGTCGCTTACTACTTTGCCGGTTAACGTGCGGACTGTTTTTTCACTCATTGTCCGTTCCCCTGTTTTTCGGTAAGGAGGGTCTTAATACGAGCAATTGTCTTGCGAGTAAGTGCAACTTCGTGCGACTTACCCAATTGACCAGTTGCTTTAGCCATACGAAGACGGAATTGGTTAAGCTGTTGCTCATCAAGCAAAGCTGTCAACTCTTCTACCGACTTTTCACGTAGATCTTTAGTTTTCATTACATTACCGTCCGAGTCACGATAGTGGTTTTAAACGGAAGTTTAGCAGCAGCAAGCTTGAAAGCTTCAGTTGCTAATTCATCGTTCACACCTGCCATTTCGTACAGGATCTTACCTGGTTTGATTTCACAAACCCAGTATTCCACGTTACCTTTACCGTTACCCATACGAACTTCTAATGGCTTTTCAGTAATTGGTTTGTCTGGGAATACACGGATAAAGATCTTACCACCACGCTTAACACGACGGCTAATGGTACGACGCGCAGCTTCAATTTGACGTGAAGTCATACGACCACGTTCAGTTGCTTTAAGCGCGATTGTACCAAATGATACTGTACTACCACGGTGCGCAAGACCAGTGTTACGGCCTTTTTGCACTTTACGGAATTTGGTACGTTTAGGCATCAACATGGATTATTCTCCCTTGTCAGCAGCACGGTCGTTACGACGTCCACGACGTTGTTCTTGACCTTCACCACGACCACGACCGCGTTTAGCTGGACGCTCTTCAGCTGGAGCTGGGTTCATGACTTGTTTCATGCCACCCAAGATCTCACCACGGAAGATCCAAACTTTAACACCAATCGTACCGTAAGTAGTTTCAGCACGCATAGTTGAGTAGTCGATGTCTGCACGAAGTGTATGCAAAGGTACACGACCTTCACGATACCATTCAGTACGAGCGATCTCTGCACCACCTAAACGGCCAGAAACTTCAACTTTGATACCTTTAGCACCAGCACGCATAGAGTTTTGTACCGCTCGCTTCATAGCACGACGGAACATCACACGCTTTTCTAATTGAGAAGCAATTGCTTCAGCAACTAAACGAGCATCTAAGTCTGGGCGATCGATTTCATTGATGCTTACTTGCGCTGGAACACCCATAATGTTGGTAAGTTCGCGCTGTAATTTCTCAATGTCTTCGCCTTTTTTACCGATTACGATACCAGGACGAGCAGTGCTAATAGTAATTTTAGCAGCGCCTGTTGGACGTTCGATAAGAATATTGCTCATCATTGCGTTCTTAAGTTTTTTAGTCAAAAACTCACGAACTTGCAAATCTTTAAGCAAGTATTCAGCGTATTGTTTCGGATTCGCATACCAGTTAGCGTTATGACGTTTCACAACACCTAGGCGGATACCGATTGGATGAACCTTCTGACCCATATCAAACCCCTACCTTAACGGTGATGTGACAAGTACGCTTAGTAATACGATCTGCACGGCCTTTAGCACGTGGCATAATACGTTTAAGGCTCATGCCTTCATCAACGTAAATCGTAGAAACTTTAAGGTCGTCTACATCTAAACTGTTATTGTGTTCAGCATTCGCAATTGCAGATTCCAATGCTTTCTTAACTAAAACTGCAGCTTTCTTGTTGCTGAAGTTTAAGATATTAAGCGCGTGAGCAACTGATTTGCCACGGATAAGATCTGCAACCAAACGAGCTTTCTGTGCCGAGATAGCGGCACCGCGTAATTTAGCAGTTACTTCCATCATAGCACCTATTAACGTTTAGACTTCTTGTCAACACCGTGACCACGATAGGTACGAGTTGGCGCGAATTCACCTAGTTTGTGACCAACCATGTGTTCAGTAACAATTACTGGAACGTGGTTACGGCCATTATGTACAGAGATTGTTAGACCAACAAAATCCGGGAGGATCATCGAACGACGTGACCAAGTCTTGATCGGCTTACGGTTGTTAGCAGCTACTGCAGCTTCAACTTTAGCGAACAAGTGCGCATCGACGAATGGACCTTTTTTCAATGAACGAGGCATTAGTCAGATTCCTTTACTTGACGCGACGATCGCGAATAATCATCTTAGTCGTACGCTTGTTGGTACGTGTCTTGTACCCTTTAGCTTTTTGACCCCATGGGCTTACAGGTTGAATACCTTTGTTACGCCCTTCACCACCACCGTGTGGATGGTCAACTGGGTTCATCGCCATACCACGTACGGTAGGACGAACACCACGCCAGCGTGCAGCACCAGCTTTACCTAGTGAGCGAAGGTTGTTTTCTTGGTTAGAAACTTCACCTAATACAGCGCGACATTCAACGTGAACTTTACGCATTTCACCTGAACGAAGACGGATGATCGCATATGAACCGTCACGACCCAACAACTGAACAGAAGCACCAGCAGAACGTGCTAATTGAGCACCTTTACCGATTTTAAGTTCGATGTTGTGAAGAGTAGAACCGATAGGCATATTACGAAGTGGCAAGCAGTTACCTGGACGAATTGGAGCATCGTTACCAGATTGTACTTTATCGCCAGCACGCAAACCTTTAGGTGCGATGATGTAACGACGTTCACCGTCAGCATACTTCAACAATGCGATGTGTGCAGTACGGTTAGGATCGTATTCGATACGTTCAACTACAGCAGGAACGCCATCTTTGTTACGTTTAAAGTCAACAAGACGGTAGTGCTGCTTATGACCACCACCAACGTGACGAGTCGTGATGTGACCGTTGTTGTTACGACCACCAGTACGTTTTTTAGCTTCAACCAACGGAGCATATGGAGCGCCTTTGTGAAGGTGGTCATGAACCACTTTCTCAACAAAGCGACGTCCTGGAGACGTTGGCTTACATTTTTGAATCGGCATAATTTTCGTCCTTATTCCGCTGCGCTTTCAGCGGTATCGCCCAAGTCAGCCATTTCTACATCTTGGCCAGCTTTCAGGGTGACGTATGCTTTTTTAACATCAGAACGACGTCCTAATGTTTTACCAAAGCGCTTAGACTTACCTTTAGTGATAGTCGTGTTTACTTTAACCACTTCTACACCAAAGAGTTGTTCAACTGCTTTTTTGATTTCAAGCTTATTTGCATCAAGTGCAACTTTGAATACTTGAACACCAGCAGTCTCACCTAAAACTTGTGCTTTTTCTGAGAATACAGGTCCTTGGAGGACTTGATAGATACGTTCGTTGTTCATCCGAGTTCTACCTCAATTTTCTTAGCAGCAGCAACAGACATAACAACTTTATCGAACGCGATCAAGCTCACAGGATCGATTGCAGTAGCATCAACCACATCAACGTGTGGAATGTTGCGAGCTGCGAGATATAGATTCTCATCTACAGCATCAGTAACGATCAATGCGCGAGTTGCATTCAAGTCGTTAAGTTTTGCAAGCAATTCTTTAGTTTTTGGAGCTGCAACAGCAATCTCTTCAACTAATACAAGACGATCTTGGCGAACAAGTTCAGCTAAGATACATTGCATTGCACCGCGGTACATTTTGCGGTTAACTTTTTGAGACCAATCTTGTGGACGAGCGGCAAAAGTTTTACCACCACCAACCCAGATTGGGCTACGAATAGAACCAGCACGAGCGCGACCAGTACCTTTTTGACGGAATGGCTTTTTACCACCGCCAGATACGTCAGCACGTGATTTCTGAGCTTTCGAACCTTGACGACCACCAGCTAAGTAAGCTGTAACAACTTGGTGTACAAGAGCTTCGTTAAATTCACGACCGAAAGCAACTTCAGACAATTCAACAGCAGAGCCGGAAACAGTTTTTAAATTCACGTTATTTCCCCTCAGGCCTTAATCGTAGGACGAACGGTAACGTCACCACCGGTAGCACCAGGAACCGCACCTTTAACTACTAGAACTGAACGTTCAGCGTCAATAGCAACGATCTCAAGACCCTGAGTAGTTACGCGTTCAGCACCTAAATGGCCAGCCATTTTTTTGCCTTTGAATACGCGACCAGGTGTCTGGTTTTGACCAGTAGAACCTAAAACACGGTGAGAAACCGAGTTACCATGAGTAGCATCTTGGGTACGGAAGTTCCAACGCTTAACACCACCTTGGAAACCTTTACCTTTAGACGTACCAGTAACGTCAACGATTTGACCAACTGTGAATAGATCAACAGTTAGAACACCACCAACTTCACGACCTTCAAGATCAGCTTCTGTAGCGCGGAATTCTTGAACTAGACGACCAGCAGCAACACCAGCTTTCGCAAAGTGACCTTTCTGAGCGTTAGTTACGCGAGATTCGCGACGTTCACCAGTAGTGATTTGAATCGCTTGATAACCATCAGTTTCAAGCGTTTTGATTTGAGTGATGCGGTTAGGATCAACCTCAATCACTGTTACAGGTACAGAAACACCAGCATCTGTAAAGATACGGGTCATACCGCACTTGCGACCGACTAAACCAATAGCCATGTGCATAACCTCTAAAAAAGCGGCCTAATTAACTTTAAAAGCGTTAATTAACCGAAAGCCTTAACCCAAAGCGATCTGAACATCAACACCAGCAGCAAGATCTAACTTCATCAATGCATCAACAGTTTTATCTGTAGGTTGAACGATGTCGATCAAACGCTTGTAAGTGCGGATCTCGTATTGGTCACGCGCATCTTTGTTAACGTGTGGTGATGTTAAAACGTTAAAACGTTCGATGCGAGTTGGCATCGGAATTGGACCGCAAACTTGTGCGCCAGTACGTTTTGCTGTTTCTACGATCTCTTGAGCAGATTGATCAATTAAACGGTGATCAAAAGACTTAAGACGGATACGAATTCTCTGGTTAGACATACCAGTTAACTCCAAGCCAAATATATAAAGAATCACCCTTGACGCATCTCACCTATTGGTAAGTGTCAAAGGCAGTGAAAATCACTAAGGTCATGATCGATGCCACGACTGTCACGATATTAACTACTTTATTCGTAGTTAACCCCTTTCATTAAAGGGTCACTTATTATAGCGATTGTTTAACGCTTAAGCAAATCCATTTTACTTTTTTTGCTCTTTTTTTCAATTTTCTTCCATTTTCAATTGTTTACTATTTGATCGTTACGCAGTTTTCTGCATAACGTATTCAATTGCTTGATTGAGCAACTGATTGCCCTGCAAAAATTGCGTCTTGGCTGAACGTTTTAACTCACTTTCTGTCTGTACATGCGTCCCTGAAAACAAAGCCAGCTCTTCATCATTTTCTAAAAATAAGCTTAATGTTTCGGGAGTAATTTCCGGATGAAACTGGAATCCCAGTACATTTTTACCTATCTGATACATTTGATTTCGGCACACATCATTTTCTGCCAGATGAATCGCCCCCTTCGGAATCTCGAATGTCTCACTATGCCACTGCATGACATTAAAATATTCAGGCAGGGTAAAGCAATCTTGAGGAACATGTTGTACTTTTCTTACCGTAGTCCAACCCAGTTCTTGTATAGCATTTTTACTCACCGCTGCACCCAAGGCATTGGCAATTAACTGCCCTCCTAGGCACAAGCCTATGGCTGGCTTTCCTAAAGCCAGATAACGCCTGAGCCAACGTTTTTCAATTTTTAACCACGGATAATTGGCCTCATCATTCACACTCATGGTACCACCCATAATGATCAGCAGATCAACGTCTTCGACCTGTGGCAAGGCCTCTATTTCCAAAGACAGTTCGACGGGTAAGGCAAAAAATTCTGTGGCTGTAATCTGTGCCTGATGTGCTTTTAAATAATCATAACAACTACCGAACCCTTCACCAGCAATATGCTGAAAATAATGTACTTTTAAATGCGACTTCATGCGCTGTAACCTATTGTTGTAGCTTTCTTATGATTTAGCAAAATTGAAGCCAACTTTGCATTTGATACTCTCTTTTTACAGTTCTGACCAATTCTGTAGCGAAAATCCACATATTCTCTTAATCTAGGCTGCATCGTACGCTTTTAATGAGTCCTATTTTGAACAAGAAACCTCAAACCGCACTGATTCATGCACCAAGAAAAGCACCGCAATATATTTCTACCGTTCAACCTCCCCTGTTTCGGGCATCCACCATTATCTTTGAAGATACCAGTGCCCTATTTGATCGCCATTGGACCGACCCCTATGACTATAGTTATGGCACACATGGTACCCCCACCACGTTTACCCTAGCCGACCAGATTGCTCAGATTGAAGGCGGTGAATATTGCCTGTTGGCGCCAAGTGGTCTTTCTGCGATTAATTTAGTGAATTCTGCCTTACTGGCACATGGGGACGAAGTTTGGGTTCCAGACAATGTCTACGGTCCAAACATGGAACATCTGCGTAATTTGGAAAAACGCTATGGCATACAGGTTCAAGTCTATAATCCTATTGACAGTGCTAGCTTTAACCCCTCCGACAAAGCCAAGCTACTTTGGTTAGAGGCCGCAGGTTCAGTCACCTTAGAGTTTCCCGATTTGGTTGGATTAGTACAAAAAGCTCAAGCACATCATATTATGACCGTGCTAGATAATACTTGGGGTGCAGGCTTAGCCTTCAATCCCTTTGATTTTTCCGAGCAGCATTTGTCTGTAGATATCAGTGTGCATGCTCTCACCAAATACCCAAGTGGTGGAGGTGACATCCTCATGGGTTCTGTAGTGACCCGAGATGTGCATCTGCACCATAAATTATTTCGTATGCATGCCATTCAAGGCATTGCGGTCTCAGGGGATGATACTGCACAAATTCAGCGGAGCTTGGCACATATGGCCCTGCGCTATGAACAGCAATCACAGTCCGCCCTAAAAGTGCTGCAATGGTTAAAACAACAACCTCAATTTAGCCAAATATTACACCCGAGCGACCCCGATGCAGCAGGACATGCATACTGGAAACAAGTCTGCACAACTGGAAAAAGCGCTGGTTTAGTCAGTGTCATTTTTAAACCTGAATATGACCTGCAAGCTGTGCGTCAATTCTGTGATCAACTGTCATTATTTAAACTGGGTTTTAGCTGGGGTGGCCCTATTAGTTTGGTGATGTTGTATGAGCTGAATCATATGCGTTCACTGCAGACTACACATTTACAACAAGGTTTATTGGTCCGTTTTTGCATAGGACTAGAACATGCAGACGATTTAGTCCAAGATATTCAAAACGCATTAAAACAGCTCGAATAAATTATAACAGGTGAAAAATGAGTACCCCGATCGTCATTGCTAAAAAAACCACAGATACGACTCAAGATATTGTTTTATTGCCACAGTTTACCAATCGACACGGCTTAATTGCAGGTGCCACAGGTACAGGTAAAACAGTGACACTCAAAGTCCTCGCTGAAAGTTTTTCACGCATTGGAGTACCCGTTTTTTTAGCCGATGCCAAAGGGGATGTCTCCAGTCTAGCGCAGGCTGGAAGCAGCAACCCTAAGTTTAATGAGCGTCTTAAAAGTTTGGGCATCGACGCGATTCCTTTCGCTGCCTCACCTGTGGTGTTTTGGGATTTGTTCGGTGAACAAGGTCATCCTATTCGCAGCACCATTTCCGAAATCGGTCCGCTCTTATTGGCGCGCATGCTAAATCTGAACGACACGCAAGAAGGCGTACTGGCTGCAGTATTTCGTATTGCTGACGATCAAGGCCTGCTGCTAATTGACGTTAAAGATTTAAAAACCATGCTGAGCTATGTCAGTGAACATGCAGCAGAGTTTAAAGCCGAATATGGCAATCTTTCCCCGGCCAGTTTAGGCGCGATTCAGCGCAATTTACTGGCTTTGGCTGATCAAGGCGGTGATCAGTTCTTTGGTGAACCGAGCTTAAATATCCTCGACTTTATTCAAACCGATTCTGAAGGTCGTGGCTACATTAACCTACTGGCAGCCGATAAACTGATGAATACCCCCAAATTGTACGCCAGCTTTTTGCTGTGGATATTGTCTGAATTGTTTGAACAATTGCCAGAAGTGGGCGATATGGACAAACCGAAACTGGTGTTCTTCTTTGATGAAGCTCACCTTTTGTTTGACAATGCCAGTGCAGCCTTACAAGAAAAAATTGAACACGTGGTGCGACTCATTCGTTCTAAAGGAGTAGGCATTTATTTTGTAACTCAGAGCCCCCTCGACTTACCAGAAAGCGTTCTGGGTCAACTGGGTAATCGTGTACAACATGCCTTACGCGCCTTTACCCCTAAAGACCAGAAGGCGGTAAAAACTGCTGCCGCAACTTTTCGCGCTAATCCTCACTTTGATGTTGAACAAGCCATTACTGAGCTCGGTGTCGGTGAGGCACTGATTAGCTGCCTTGATGCACAAGGCATCCCACAAATGGTAGAGCGTGGTTGGGTCATGCCGCCCTACTCAGCTTTCCATCCAATTTCTGCTGAGTTACGGCAGTCCATCATCGCGCAAAGTATCGTTGCGGGTGTGTATGAACAGTGTATAGACCGCGAAAGTGCCTACGAACGCTTACAGCAAAAAGTCGCCGACCGCCAACAACAAGCGATCCAAGCCGAACAAGATCAGCAGCGCAAAAAAGAACAAGAGGCTATAGCCAAACAACAAGCTCGTGAACAGGAACGCCTAACCAAAGAGCAGCAGAAAGAAGCTGAACGTCTGGCAAAACAACGCGAAAAACTCATCCAAGATACCGTTGGCACTTTTGCCAAAAGTGCTGCACGCAGTTTAGGAGGGTCTACTGGTCAAAAAATTGTGCGTGGCTTATTGGGTTCTTTATTTGGCGGGAAATAGCCTGTTCTAGTAGGTAATACTGGCTTAACACCATCAGATTCGAAAGCCCTATTAACAACTACAGTCACTGCTCATCCATGCACAATGGTCTTGCCTCGATACAGCATCAATCTATAAGCAACTACATTGATCGTATTGACTTTGCATAATCCTATTTTTATTCCATAAAAAAAATAGGGTTTTGTGTTAAAAATAGATTGCAATTAAAAAACTAAAAATGTATTTTAAATACATCTTATAAATAACAGCCAAGTGAGATCTCGATATGACTCCGCAGCAAATAGAACTCGTAAAAGCAACTGTCCCTGTCCTACGTGAAAACGGTGTCGCATTAACCAGTTATTTTTATAACCGTATGCTAGGCAATAATCCTGACTTAAAAGAAACTTTTAATATGGGGCATCAACGTAGTGGTGCTCAGGCTCAGGCTTTAGCAGGTGCCGTATTGGCTTATGCGGAAAACATCGAAGATCCATCCGTACTGTTACCTGTGGTTGAGCTGATTGCGCATAAGCATGTCAGCCTTAACATTCAAGCACCTGACTACAGTATTGTCGGGGAAAACCTATTACATTCGATTAGCGAAGTGCTCAATATTTCAATGGATGATCCATTAATTGGAGCTTGGGCGGCTGCGTATGGTCAACTGGCAGATTTGTTTATTAGCACTGAAAAGGCAATCTACGATCAACACCAACAAACCCAGGGCAGCTGGTTAGGGTGGCGCAACTTTAAAATCGCGAAAAAAGTGGTTGAAAGTGATGAAATTACCTCTATCTACTTCGCCCCTGTAGACGGCGGTGCTTTACCGCAATATGAAGCAGGACAATATATTTCCGTACGTGTATTTGTGCCTGAGCTGGGCTTAAAACAACCCCGTCAATACACGCTGTCTACCAGTCCACAGCAAGACTATCTTCGTATTTCGGTCAAGCGTGAAGCGGGCAATGGTGCTGACATTGCTGAGGGCTGGGTATCGAATACCTTACATGGTTTAGATGTAGGTGCAGAAGTCGAAATTTCAGCACCAACGGGTAACTTCTACTTAATTGATAGCAAGAAACGTAATGTATTTATTAGCGGTGGTGTAGGCTTAACCCCAATGATTGCCATGCTGAATCAATTGGTGACTGAAGATGTGCCACAACCGGTAACTTTCTTGCATGCTTGTCGTAACAAACACGTACATGCCATGAAACAACATTTGAAAGATGTTGCAGACAAGTATCCACGAATTACCTTGTTTACCGCATATGAATTTCCTGAAGCGGACGATGTCTTGGGAGAACATTACGATGCAGCAGGACGCCTTGATTTAGCCACGGTTGACGCCGCATTACTTCCAAGCAATGCAGATTACTACCTCTGTGGTCCTATGCCATTTATGGCGGAACAACACAAAGCGCTTGTGGCTCGCGGGATTAAACCTGAACAAATTCATAGTGAAGCATTTGGTACAGGCGGAGTTCGCCTCTAAGCCATCTATCGCATGCGTACCTTATAGGGCTAGTCTATGTTAGACTAGCCCTATCTATTCATCTCAAAAAAAGATGAGCACAATCATGCAGCTAAATAAATTTACCGATTATGCCTTGCGCATTCTGATGTATATTTCGCGTCCGAGAGACAGTGCCTATACCATTGCGGAAATTGCCGCCGACCTCAAAGTATCACAAAACCATTTGGTCAAAATTGTGCACTTTATGGGTAAACAAAACTGGTTAATCACCACACGTGGCAAAGGCGGTGGCATTCGCCTGAACCCTGATGCGGTTCATCTTAAAGTTGGTGAAGCTGTCAGAACCCTACAAGGTGAAAACCCTATTGTTGAGTGCAACAACCCACCTTGTGTACTCAGAAGCAATTGTGGTCTTAAAAGTATTCTAGATCAGGCACTGGAACAGTTTTATCAGCACTTAAACCAATACACCTTAGGTGAAGTTCTGGAACGCTCCAATGCTAAAACCAACAAGAGCATCAATAGCGGTATTGAACTCCTGAATTTGTAAGACTTTACTCCCATGAGAGGAAAATTCGCGTGTGTGGTCGACTTCCTTTATACTAGGCACTTGAAAAACAGTGAATGAAGTTGAGCTATGCATCACAGCAGAGGAAAATCAAAAAACAGTAAAACCGCGCAAGCGCCCAAGCAGAAGATCAGCTATGAAAAAAAGATGGATCCTGCGATTACTGAATATGCTGTACGCGCACTCAACTGGCTCCGTAAAGCCGAATTTTTAATGAGTGCCCCAAAACTCAATCTGTGTGTGGAAGACACGGGCTACGAAATTGCCTTTGCAGGTCGTTCCAATGCCGGTAAATCCAGTGCGATTAATGCCCTAACCAACCAAAAACAGCTGGCACGTGCGTCCAAGAAACCTGGTCGCACCCAGATGATTAACTTTTTTAGTTTAGGCAATCCTGATCAACGCTTGGTTGATTTACCGGGTTATGGTTATGCCGCTGTACCCGAAGCCATGAAAATCGTCTGGCAGAAAGAACTCGAAAATTATTTAATTCATCGTAAAAGTTTACAGGGTCTGGTGTTATTGATGGATATCCGCCATCCCTTACAACACTTTGACGTTATGATGCTGGAATGGGCCTACTCACGTAAATTGTTTGTCCATGTGCTATTGACCAAATCGGATAAAATGAACCGTGGGCCTGCCAACAAAGCCTTATTAGAAGTCAAACAGCAATTGAAAAAAATGAAGCTCGACTTCTCGATTCAATTGTTCTCGTCTTTAAACAAGCAAGGCCTAGAAGAACTTGCCAGTATCATGGGTGGACGTTTGAATTTCACCCTAGAACAATCAGTAGAGTTTGATCTTGCCCTGATTCCTGAAGCCGAAGCGGATAACGCTCTAGACGATGAGCAAGATCAGGCGTTTGAAGATGCCGAGCATAGAACATTTGCTGCTGAAGAAGTTAGCGCGGATGAATCAGCACAAACACCTCAACAGGATTAAGCTCGATTAAACACCGTCTATTCATCATGAATTGACATTGAAATGTCCCGCATTGCTAATCACATTGCGGGACATTTTTTTCATACTGCCTTGACGCATGAAAAAATGCTGAGGACAGTATAATGAAACGCTTACAACGACTAAAAAAATCAAAAATGGCTTCTTCGATTGCCTACCGCATTCAACCACGCAAAGTGAAGTTTGAATGGCTCAACACCCCGATTGACTGGATACCTGAACAGCCCTTTGTCAGTTATTTTATTAATGAAATTAATATGATCCTCCCGGCGGGTGAGTTTTGGTTTTGCCGGCTCTACAATAAAGTCCTACCGCAAATTCAAGATGAAAAACTCAAACACGATGTACAGGCCTTTATTCGCCAAGAAGCCATGCATGCACAAGCACATAATTCTGCCAACAAAGAGTATTTAAGCGAACGCCAAATTGACATTCAACGTAATCTGAAACTGATGGATTTCCTGTTTGGAAAATTACTGGCCGACCAACCCTTAGGTTTCTCCATTCCCAAACCATTACAACATCAGTGGGATTTGTTCCGATTGGGGGTTGTGGCCACGGTAGAACACATGACCTGTGTTTTGGGTCAATATGCGCTTTACAATACCGAGTGGCAAAAGCGTGGTGCCGATGCTGCAATGCTCGACTTAGTGAAATGGCATGGCGCTGAAGAAATCGAGCATCGGACTGTAGCATTTGATTTATATCGCCATTTAGGTGGTGGTTATTTGGCGCGTTATTATCTCAGTGTTCTGGTGATTATTGTCGTACTGGGATTATGGGTCGATGGTGCAGCGCACATCATGCGACAAGATCCACGCTTCCAATCCATACGCCCTGCTGTTTATAAGCCTTGGATCTGGCGCGAGTGGTACAGGATCTCGCAACAAGATAACCGCTTACTGCCCAATCCATTATGGCTGATTTCACAACAATTGGGCTATCTGATGCCTTGGTATGATCCGGTGCATGAAGCACAAACGGAAGATGCGATTGCCTATTTAAATCAGTCCCCTGCCGCACTACGTGCCATGCTTAAAGTCGCTTAACCACCTGAAGCTCACAATCCAACAAAAAGCAGGCTGAATTCACCTGCTTTTTTACTCATGCAAAAAGCCACTTTTCACATGAGTTCGCCCCTATGCATCCTCATCTCAGTGTATTGACCCTTGCGGTTCTCAACCTTCAAACATCGCTGGATTTTTACTGCCAAGGACTGGGCTTTAAAAGTAAAGGCATTATTGGACAAGAATATGAAAATGGAGCGGTTGCTTTTATTGAACTGCAATCTGGTTTAAAACTGGCGCTGCGGCCTCAGCAGAGTTTAAGCCTAGACTCAGACCTACAACTAACCCCTCTCTGTCCGACTGGATTCTCACTGGGGCATAATGTTCGTTCAGCGGCAGAAGTTAATGCCATTATATCCCGACACAAGCCAGTGCCCCCAAAAAAGCCGCACAACGCACTTTATACAGTGGATATGCAGCTTATTTTCAAGGCACCGAATGCATCACTGAAAGAGGGTCTGGAATCCATGTTGGAATACAGTTTAACTGGTCGACTCAACTTTCGAATCTTGAGTATAACGATCCACCACCACACTAATCATCATATCGCCTTGTACATTCACCACAGTGCGCACCGTATCAAGTAGACGATCAATCGGCAGTAAAATCGCAATCGCTTCAGCAGGCAAGCCCACCGATTGCAGCACCATAATCATGGTGACCATGCCAGCACTGGGAATCCCAGGTGCCCCTAGTGAAGCAATCATGGCAGTTAAACACACAATAACTTGCTGCCCCAGACTTAAATCCAGCCCCATTAAATTTGCAACAAATAAGGCCGCAGCCGCTTCATACAATGCTGTGCCATCCATATTCAACTGTGTCCCTAAGGGAATGACAAAACCAGCGGTTGCAGGACGTACTTTCAGATTTTCCTGCGCACATTTCAGCGACAAAGGCATGGTGGCAGAACTGGAACTGGTTGCAAATGCGGTAATCAGTGCAGCTCGTGTGCCCTTAAAAAAGGTCACAGGATCCATTTTCCCAAAAATCCAAAGTAATACAGGTAAAACCACAGCACCATGGAAAATGGTGGTTCCGGTCACCACCACTGCAAATTCAGCCAGACGACTCAATACAGAAAGGTCTTCCGTGGCAATCAGCTTGGCTAACAAGGCAAAAACTCCCAGTGGTGCCAATTTCATAACCCAACGAATCATCAGCATCATGATTTCAAAGAACTGTCCTGCAAGCTGACGTACCGCTTTAAAACGCTCTCCCCCATGGACCAAGGCCACCCCAATCAACAAGGCAAAAACCACCACTGCCAATACATTACCCTCAGCAAAAGCTTTAAATGGGTTGATCAGTGTATTTTGAATAAAATTGGTGAAAAAAGAGGATGGTGTAAGGGTATCAGGCGTTTGATAGCTATTGATCGCATCCTGAAACAGTGCAATATCTACGCCTTGCCCGACATCGAATAAATGTGCACAGCCTATGCCCAAAATTAACGCCAAGGTGGTGGTGGTAACACAACAGGCTAAGGTAATTTTCCAGACACGCCCCAACTGCCCGCCCGCTTGCAAATTGGACACCCCCACGACAATCGAACTAAAAATTAATGGGATCAGCAGCATTTTAAGCAGACCAATAAAAATGCTGCTCATGATGCCGAGGGCATAAAGACTGTTATCAAAAAAACCACTATTGGGAAATAAACTCAGTAAAAAACCACAGGCAATCCCCAGAATTGCGGCAATCAAGATTTGGGTATTCAGGCTCATATCTGATGTAATTTTATCTTTTAAAGTCACACCACTATGGCATATCTTCAATACAAAAATCGACTGATATTGTCCCGAATATGTTGCGGTGCTTTGGATTTAGGCCATAAAAAAAGCCTCATTCAATAGAGGCTTTTAAGGTCGGTGATTTATTGGGTTTCAATTTCTCTGAGCCGAATCAAACCTTCTTGGGTGGTACTGCACACCAACTCGCCATTTTGCCACATACGCCCAAAATTCAGCCCACGGGAATTCGCACTCACCGTAGCATCCATGTCATACAGCATCCAGTCATCGACACGGAAAGGTTTGTGGAAATACATGGCATGGTCAATACTGGCACACTGCAAACTTGGTGATAACCAGCTCAAACCATGTGGACGCAATGCCGTGGTCATTAAAGTAAAATCCGAATAAAAGGCAGCAATCGCCTGATGCAGTGAAACCTCATCCACATCGGGCGTAATGCGGTCATGGGTACGAATATAGTGCGCATAAGACGGTGCAGCAGGCTGCGGCTGATAGGGATTGGCTGGATCAATCGGGCGAATCTCGACATGACGGTCGCGCATAAAGCTGGCACGCACATTTTCCGGCACAAATTCCACCATCATTTTTTTCAGTTCCGCTTCCGATTTCACCTGCATCGGTGCTGGATAGTCAGGCTCCTGAATTTGGTAATTCAATCCTTCCTCTGGCTGTGCAAAAGACACCATGGCCGTGAAAATGGTACGTCCATGCTGAATGGCGTGGACTTGTCGGCTGACAAAACTCTTGCCATCTCTTAAACGATCCACTTTATAAATAATCGGTGCATTCACATCGCCTCCAAATAAAAAATAAGCATGTAAGGAATGCGCTGGACGATCCGCCGTATACGATGCGGCACGTAAGGCCTGCCCTAAAACTTGCCCACCAAAAACACGCTTACCCACTAAATTACGGCTTTGCCCCCGAAAAATATTCTCTTCAATTTTTTCAAGGCTAAGGAGTTCAACCAACTCTTGAGTTAAGGCATTCATAGGAGACCCGCTTTAAATTTTATACACACCGGTAAAAATGGTGTTGATTAGAAAGACGATAGTGTATTCACTCTAAACCTATATTACATAAATGTTGACCAATCCCCTAGAGATTAATTGACCGAGCTGTCACTGTAATTTTCAAATTTTATTGCTAAAAATATGTGGTTTAACGCTAGAATCTTGGCATAAGTAGTAAATTTGTCAGAAAATGACATCTCGTTTTTGATTACAATTACGCAGAATCATTTCCCCTTCGCATTTTTGGGGCTTCGTACCGTATTAGGAGTGTTTATGTCCAAGCGTGGCTTTGGTCAAATGTATCGTCAGCTTTCCAGTAAGCTACTAGACCTTGTGGTAACCCCTCATATTTTGGGTGAAGTACCCAGCAACCCGACAACTCCTAATCGCAGTGAAGACGCCCATGTTGCAAACAGCGCAACACAAAAAGTGGTGTGCTACGTATTACAAAACTATTCACGCAGTAATGCCTTGGTGGTCGATGGCGAAACCCGCCGTTTAAAACTACCAGCAGCTTTAGATTCACTGCTGATTGGTGAACACAAAGAAAAAGCCTCGATCTTGTTTTTGCAACACCATGATGAGCAGAACCTGCTCAATCCTCCACCGAATACTTTCCCACCGCGTCTATTACGTTTAATCGACTTGCTGGAACAGCATCCTGAACTCGATATTGAACTGGTGCCTGTGACGGTGCTGTGGGGACGCTCACCCGACAAAGAAGACTCATGGTTTAAGCTGTTGTTTACCGACACATGGGCCACCCCAAGCCGCGTTAAACAGATGGTGAATATTGGTTTACATGGACGTGAATCTTATCTGGAATTCCACGAAGCTCAATCCCTACGTGACTTGATCCAGTACGCGAAAACCACCCATCCAAATTTATCGCCTGCGACCTATATTATTAGCAGTCTAAATAACTATCTGGATGCCCAGCGCGAAGTGGTACTCGGTCCTGACTTGTCAGACCGCCGCAATGTCATGCATAGCCTGATTAAGGCACAAGATGTGCAAGATGCGATTCGTCGTGAAAGTATCCGCAGCAAAATTAGCATGCTGGAAGCGGAACGTCGTGCGATTGGCTATTTAAATGAAATCGTCTCGGACTATTCTTCTTCTGCGGTGCGCTTTGCCGACATGGCACTGACCCGCTTGTGGACACAGCTCTATGATGGCGTGGAAGTACATAACTTCAGTACCGTGCGTGAACTGGCAAAAGAATATGAAATTATCTATACCCCATGTCACCGTAGTCATATCGACTATCTATTACTGTCTTATGTGATTTATAAACGTGGTTTGATGGTGCCGTACATTGCGGCCGGTGATAACCTGAACATGCCATTTGTGGGGCAATTACTGCGTGGTGGTGGTGCCTTCTTTATTCGCCGTACTTTCCGTGGCAATGGTTTATATACCACGGTATTTAAAGAATATTTATACAGCATTTTGTCTCGCAACACGCCTTTGGAATACTTCATTGAAGGTGGGCGTTCGCGTACGGGCCGCTTATTACCTGCAAAAACAGGCATGCTCGCCATGACCGTACATAGTCACTTGCGTGGACGCGCCAAACCGATTGTGTTTGTCCCAACCTATATTGGCTATGAACGCCTGATGGAAGGCTCAACCTACGTTGGCGAAATGCAAGGTAAACCGAAAGAAGCAGAATCAGTGTTGGGTATTTTAAAAACCCTGCGTAAAATTGAACGCATCTTCGGTAAAGTGCATGTCAATTTCGGTGAACCTGTATTCTTGGATGACAAGCTGAAAGCCTTCGGTGCAGACCAGATTCGCATTGAGAAAAATGATGATCCAATTCCAAATGAAGTGTCTGATGCCGTAAATAGCGCAGCGCATACCATTTTGGAAAACATCAACCGTGCCGTGGTTATTAACCCAGTGTCGTTGCTGTCGCTAATTTTGTTGGCAACACCAAAACACACCTTGGATGAAGAGCTGTGCATTAAACAGTTAGATGCTTACCGCAACTTGCTGACTGCACTGCCTTATGACGAGCGTACGCAAGTTACACCGCTCTCTGGCAAAGAAATTATTGCCTATGGCTTGAAACTGAAACTGATTAAACGTGTGCAGCATGTGCTGGGTGACATCATTGCCATTGAAGACAATCAAGCGGTATTACTCACCTATTTCCGCAACAACATTGTGCATGCCTTTGTGTTGCCATCATTAATTGCGGCATTGGTCGAACACAATGGCACCATCAAGCGTCATGATTTATGCAATGTGATTCGCACGCTTTATCCATTCCTTAAAGCTGAGTTATTCCTAAAATGGGATGATGAAGGTCTGAAAGAACAGATTGCGGCTTATGCTGATGCCTTGATTCAAGCTAAATTAATTAGTGAAGATGCGGAAGGACATTTAATTTCCCCTGCGCCAAATAGTGAAGATCACAATCAACTACTGGTGCTGGCAGGGCCTGTAATGCAGAGCCTTGAGCGTTATTACTTAACTTTGGCACTCATTACACAACGCGGTTCTGGCAATATCTCAACGCGCCAAGTAGAAGAATTGAGCCACTTGGTGGGGCAACGTTTGTCAGTCTTATATGAATTCAATTCACCTGAATTCTTCGATAAAGCCCTATTCCAAGGATTTATTCGTGTTCTGACCCAGCAAGGTTATATTGCAACCAATTCCGAAGGTTCGATTGTGTTTGATCGTAACTTTAGCAATATTGCTGAAAACGCTAATTTGGTGCTGGATGATGTGACTTTACAAATGTTGCAGCACATCACTACCTTTAGCGATGAAGAGCTAAAACAGGTGTTGGATGCGGTTGCGGCACAGCAAGCGAAACGTCGTTTGAAGCGTAAGAAGAAGTAATTTTAAAAAGCATAGGTATCTGTAGTTTTAGATACCTATGCTGTATGTATAACAATAAAATTTTAGTCGATTTTGGATAATCGCCATTATGTTAAATGGATTGTGCGTTTTGAGAGAGTAGGCGGATTTATTTTTATTTATACTGACATAGATTTTTGATTCAAATAAGATTTTAATTATGATTGATGGTAAGGCTTTACTTTTACAGGCACGAGTGCCACAGAAAGATTTAGATATTTTTGAGAATAAACTTTTAGATCTATGCCAACAGTATTTTTTAGATTCATTGCAATCAGACATTTTAATACCTAGCCGCCTAAAAGATATAGTAAAAAAATATGAAGAAAAACAGATATTAAGTGGGTTTGAAAAAGCATATATTAATGAATACATGCTTAGATCTTTAAGTGGATTTTTACCAGACTTCCAGAAAAAAATTAGAAGTAAAGTTGAGGCAGAGAGAAGAGAAGAAGAAAAAAATCGTCAGGAAAAGTTAAGACAAGAAGCTATTGAAAGACAAAAGTTACTTGAGTCAGATCCTGTATATATTGCAAAGCAAAAAGAAAAAGCATTACTTAAAAAATATGAAATTAATGAATATATATCAGGTGCCTTGCCAAAAGAATTTTCCGAGATTTTGAGTAAATTAGAAAGTGATATCAGGCTTTCCCAAGATGAAGCTGTTTGGTTAAACACTATAGGAAAGAGGTTCTTTAGTACTAAGGTTCGTCATAAGTTTCATCGGTTAGAAGCGAGTTATTATCTTCAGGAGTTTGAAAAAAATAAAAAAAATATTTGGAATGCTATTAATGCAAGTAGCCAATTAAGAAAGTGTCAGGCAAGTCTTGAAGCAGAAGAGTTGCTAGAAAAAATTTCCATTGCTGGCATAAAAGACAAAAAACTATTATCAGCTTACTTCACTACACTAGGTGGCGTTAGACGTGATCTTAGAAAAGTTGAAGTTGCGATTGATAATGCTTTTAAAGCTCATAATTTAACACCAGAGAATTATCGTCCATGTACGTTATTAGGTGCTATTTATATGGAGACCCGTCAATATACACTTGGACATGAATGGTATGAGAAAGCTAGTGAACGAGGAGCACCAACACAATCAATTAATGCAGATCTGAAAAGCATTCTTGCTAAAATGGATAAAGCTCAACGGAATGAAATGATTGAGCACTTATTAAAATTAGATCCTTATACATACTCATGGTTAAAGTCTTTAAAGGCAGCCGTAGTCAATAATCCTAAAAGTAAACAAGATAAAGTTGAGCAACCAGTAAAAGCTCAAAAAAAGGCATCGCCATCACAGAGTAAAAAGAATGTTCAAAATAAACAGCCTAAAAATTCTGAAAAAAGTTTACAGAATCTTTTAGAGCAGGGTGCTAAGGCACACAATTTAAAGCAGCCAGTGAACCTATCAAAATCTTCATGTATGAAACCTAAGAAGAAGTAATTTTATTATTGAGTTTCGCTAAAATTAACTTAATGCACGTTATGTGAAATACTTTAATTTATTTTTAAAAATCTATAATTTAAACAAAGCACTCTGGTAAACAACTTACCAGAATGCCTTTTACATTACTTTTCACATTCAACGAACATTTTCCAAAAATTTCATTGAACAAATTACAAAATATTCTTCACTGGCTCTTCGCCAACAAAGCCAAATAATCCTCAAAACAATCTGGATGCTGTAATTCAAAATCCAACTGTTGCATATTCGAAGCATAAATCTGTTTGCCTGAAAGCTGCTCACTCTCTAAGGTCAACTCAGGTAAACCGAGTTGCTGCTGAAACCATTGAATAATTTCATGCAAAGGAATCGGCTGATTATTGGTGACAATATAAGATTTTTTTGGATGTTCCACGTGAATCAAATGCGCTAAAAATCGTGCTAAATCTTCAATATGAATACGATTACTATAATGGATCTTCGGATATGTCTTGGTCTGCTGTGCCAGTTTTATCATCCGTGCCACCGAAGCTCCGTAAATGCCTGTCGGACGAATGATAATACTCTGTTCAGGATAGGCGGCTTGCCACAGCAATTCCATCTGACGCAGGATTTCCCCTTGTGCATCCACAGGCTTTGGCTCAGAGTCATCATCAATCCGCTGCCCTACCTGTTCACCATAAACACGCGTTGAAGACACAACAATGACTTTCTGGACGGGATGATTTTTTAAAGCATCCAGCATGGCTGGAATTGCATCGACATAGGTCTGCTTGTACCCTTGAACATCACTGGAATCTGGTGAGAGCAACACATAGACCACATCTACAGGTGCAAGCTGACTCAAATCCAGTTGGTGAATATCTTGCATCAGATGCGTGGCAAAATCCTGCGGTTTGGCAGAACGACTAATTGTGGTAATTTGGTGGCCTTGTTGAAATAATTGTTTAGCTACCCGTTGAGATGTTTTACCATAACCTATAAATAAAATATGCATTTAGCACCTAATGACGCACTTTAGTTGAGGGGACATGGCTGCAGTCCAGCAATTGCAAGGGGTTGGAAGCGCCTCTGCTGCTTTACTTGAAAAACTCAATATTTTCACCACAGATGATTTACTGTTTCATCTGCCACGTGACTATGAAGATCGTAGCACGATCATTGCCATGAACCAATTAGAGGTTGGGCGGAGCTACTTGCTTGAAGGCATGGTGAAATCGGTCGACTTCCCTCCTGGCAAGCGTAAGTCGATGGCGATTTTACTGGATGATGAGCTCGGTAAGGTAACCTTACGCTTTTATCACATCTACAAGGCTTTGACCGATCGGGGCAAAGTTGGCAATCGTCTACGCGTCTTTGGTGAAGTGCGTGTCGGTGCACGTGGTTTGGAAATGTATCATCCAGAAATTCAGCTGATTACCGAACACACCCCGCTGCCGAAAACCCAACTCACTGCCATATACCCAGCGACCGATGGACTGACTCAACCCAAACTGCGTGAATATGTCAAACAAGCCTTAAAACAGCACAGTGATGATTTACCCGAGTTATTGCCGCAGAAATTCACCAATGGCTATAACCTCCAGCAAGCTTTGCACTATATTCATGAGCCGCCTGTCGATGCCAATATGCTGCAACTGAGCCAAGGCTCACACCCCGCGCAGCAACGCCTGATTTTTGAAGAGTTGGTGGCACATCAAGTTAGTCTGCTGACCCGTCGCGCCTATATTCAGCAAATTGCCGCGCCCTCTTTTGCCAGCAGTAAAACCCTCGCCAAACAGTTATTGGCAGGTCTGCCTTTTAAAATGACCGCAGCCCAGAAACGTGTGTCGAAAGAAATCTCTGATGATTTAAAGCAGAACAAACCCATGCTACGTTTGGTTCAGGGCGATGTCGGAGCAGGCAAAACCTTGGTGGCAGGTATTGCAGCCTGTCATGCTTTAGAAGAAGGCTGGCAAGTGGCCCTGATGGCACCGACCGAAATTCTGGCAGAACAGCATTATTTGAATTTTAAACGCTGGTTTGAACCGCTTGGACTGAACGTGGCATGGCTCTCAGGCAAGCAAAAAGGCAAAGCTCGCGCATTGGCCGAGCAACAGATTCAACAAGGCGCAGCGCAACTGGTGATTGGCACACACGCGCTGTTTCAAGACAGTGTGGCCTTTCATAAACTCGGTTTGGTGATTATTGATGAACAGCACCGTTTTGGGGTTGATCAACGTCTCGCACTCAGAAATAAAGGTGCACAGCAGACCACACCGCACCAGTTGGTGATGACCGCCACCCCGATTCCACGGACTCTGGCCATGTCGACCTATGGTGACCTAGATACATCCATCATTGATGAGTTGCCTCCAGGTCGAACCCCGATTCAAACTGTGACCATTCCACTCGATCGACGTGAAGAAGTCCTGCAACGCATTGCGACCAATTGTGCTGAAGGCAAACAGGCCTATTGGGTCTGCACACTGGTGGAACAATCGGAAACACTGGATGCCCAAGCCGCTGAAGCCACCTTTCAAGAAATTCGGGAACGCTTCCCCGAACTCAATATTGGCTTGGTGCATGGCAAAATGAAAGCCGATGAAAAGCAAGCGGTTATGCAACAGTTCAAAGACAATGCGCTACAACTGCTGATTGCGACCACGGTGATTGAAGTTGGGGTCGATGTCCCGAATGCTTCGATTATGGTGATTGAGAATGCAGAACGACTCGGTTTATCACAGTTGCATCAGTTACGTGGTCGGGTTGGCCGTGGTGCCAAAGCCAGCTTCTGTGCCCTGCTGTATAAAAATCCACTGTCGCAAAATGGGCAAGAGCGGCTACGCATCATGCGTGAAACCAATGATGGCTTTATCATTGCAGAGAAAGATTTAGAAATTCGAGGGCCTGGGGAGCTTTTGGGCACCAAACAAACCGGTGATATAGGCTTTCGTGTCGCCAAACTGGAACGCGATGATCACTTGCTTAATCAAGCCCATTATGTGGCACAGCAGATCTTAAAAGATTACCCGACCCAAGCCGACGCATTGCTGAAGCGCTGGCTGCCTGAGGCGCCACGTTATGCCTATGTTTAAGCCATGGCTCACACCTGCACACAACTGGCTACAAGCCCGATTACCTTGCCAGCTCTGTGGCCTCTCAGGCGGGGGACATGCAAGTGTTTGTGATGATTGCTGGAAGAGCTTGCCTTGGTTCAAACAGCACATCCAACGTCAGGAAATCGAGATTCAGGTCGCATGCCATTATGCCTACCCGTTGGATCGCGTGATTCAGCAATTTAAATATCAACAGCAATTGCATTTTCAGCGCATGCTGAGCGGCATGTTGCAGCAACTGGAATATCGGCAGATTCAGGCGCTTGTACCGATGCCCATTTCAACTCAGCGTTTAGCGGAGCGTGGCTATAATCAAAGTGTGATTTTAGCCAAAGCCCTTGCTCGGCATCTGAATGTCCCCGTATGGCAACCGATTCAACGTCAGCATCAGCATTCACAAAAAGGCTTGAGCCGTTTGGAACGACTGGATCAGATTGAACAACAATTTCTGATTGCCCCTAGCAACACGCTACGCTATCGCCGTGTGCTGATGCTAGATGATGTGGTCACTACAGGCAGTTCACTCAAAGCCTTACACACTGCTTTAACTGAACTGGGATGTCGTAAAGTTGAAGCCGCGTGTATCGCTGCGGCTCGAACCTGATCCTAATACCATATGCCAATCTGGTATTCCCATCTTAAGCACGTGAAGTGAGATATTCTCTGACCCAAGGCATCACGATTTCTCGGGTTAAGGGAGCTAACGGTGTGACCTGATCATCAAGATCAATCCATTTCAACTCTGCAATTTCAGCGGCAATCTGTGGCTCACGATCTAACTGCAACCAAAACAAATGGCTAATTAACACATGATCTGGCTCATTGGCAGCCGCTGTTTTAAATTGCCCCACATACTGCAACGAGTGCGCCTGACAGGCAATTTCTTCCTGAATTTCACGGACAATGCAGTGCTCAGGTGCTTCATTCGGCTCGAGCTTGCCACCGACCTGCATAAAAAATGCGGTATTTTGCTTACGCACCAATAACAACTGCTGTTGATCATTCAAGACAATCCCAGCAGCAACGGTAATTGTTTTCATCAGCCGTGCTTCACCAAATCCTGTTGCTCACACATCCCCCATTTCGGTGTCGGTGCGGTAAATATTTCAAATTGTTCTAAAATCGCTTCAACCGAGGTTTCTGCAATTAAGCTCTGGTTAAAACGAGAATGGGTAAAGCCCTTTCGGGTAGTTAAATCAATAAACTTTAACAAATCATCATAAAATCCTTCGACATTTAAAAATGCGCAAGGCTTAAGATGAATACCTAACTGAGCCCAAGTCCACTGCTCAAAAATTTCTTCCAAGGTGCCAGCCCCACCCGGTAAGGCAATAAAGCCATCCGACAGTTCCGACATTTTGGTTTTACGTTCATGCATATTTTTCACCACATGCAATTCCGTTAAATGCGGATGGGCCAGTTCACGATCGACCAAAGCGTGAGGAATCACTCCAATGACTCGCCCACCCGCCTGTATGGCACTATCGGCAATCACACCCATCAGTCCCGAGCGACCACCACCATACACCAATGTTTTACCCTGCTGTGCTAAGGTACACCCCACGTGACGGGCTGTTTCTAAAAAAATTGTATCTGTACCAACTGCTGAACCGCAAAAAACTGCAATAGAATGTGTCATTGTTTCACCGTGTTATGATCTTGTCATGCCGCGAAAGTAAACTAGATGGAGATTTTTTCATAAAATAGCAATCCGATCAGTGTTTTTCATGAAATCCTTGTCTAAAATACACCCATCGATTTAACCCATACTGCGCAAGGGAGAAAAGACATCCATGCTTGAAGCCTTTTACGCCACAGAGCGCGGTAGTTTAGAAGACGCCACCATTAATGGTGGCTTCGATCTACACCCCGAACTGGTCTGGGTCGACCTGATTGCGCCTTCACAAGAAGAACAGCAATGGGTACTCGATGCCTACGACCAGAACTTGCCGACTTTAAAGTCTTTGGAAGACATTTCCTCTTCTGCCCGATTTTACCGTGATGACGATGGCATTTTGCATATCAGTACCTATTTTTTAACGAAAAATAAAAACTATCAGGTGGATGGCGAAGCAGATGACAACGCCAGCATTTTAGCCACGGTACAAACGGTGGCCTTTATTTTACATAAAGAACGTCTGTTTACCCTGCGTGGTGAAAAACTGGTGGCATTCCGGGCTTTTCGTGCCCGTGCACGTCGCAACGACTACGAAATTGACTATAAAGACCCGACGTGGGTTCTATTGGGCTTATTAGAAGCCAAACTGGATGAGCTTGCGGATATCTTGGAAGATATCCACAAGGACTTGGAAAAGTATTCCACAGAAGTGCTGAATAACCGTCATCGTGAACAGATTCTCGATCTGGACGACATGATTACCCGACTGGCACAACTCGAAGATATGTTGGGTAAGGCACAACTATGTTTAATTGACTTACGTCGTGTTCTGACCTTCTTGGCCCGTCCACGCGCCTTAGGCAGTCATATTTATGATGCCGATATTCGAGAGCTCAGCGAAGATGTGCGCTCACTGGTGGAACATGATGCCTTCTTGTTCCAAAAAGTCCGCTTCTTACTCGACACCACATCAGGCTTCATTAACACCGAACAGAATGACACCATTCGTCGCTTCTCGATTTTACCGAGTATGCTTGCCCCCCCTATGTTGGTTGCCAGTATCTATGGTATGAATACCGATGTGCTGCCTTTTGCTCACGGCACCACCAGTTTTATTGTGGTCAGTTTAATTATTGTCGGTTTCTTTATTGGACCGCTGATTTACTTCCGCTGGAAAAAATGGATTTGAGTCTGATTTCAAGCTCTGCTTTTCAAGCAAGGCGCAAGAAATACGCATTTATTTGATGAATGCCGATTTGCGAAGTACATAAAAAAAGCACCGCCATTGCGGTGCTTTTTTTATTTAAATGATCTGTAAATCATCTTGCAGATGACAGGCTTGAATAATCTTCATCATTTTTTCAGGCACTGCTTTAAATTGTAAGCCTTGAGCCTGAGGAGTCTGCCTTAACCAACGCACCAACACCGCCAAAGCCAAAGTACTGCCATGCTCTAACTGAGCCAAATTCACCACCAAAGGCAACTGCTGTTGTCGAATAATCGCTAAACCTTGCTGATAATATTGCTCAGCGTTGGCGTAATCAATTTTACCCACAACCTGCATTTCCTGATCAATCAGATTAATCACCTAGCACCTATCTTATTTTTTCTTGTTAACCGCAGCATCTGCATCTGGTTCAAAGTTCGCGATGGCTTTATCTAAATCACCGCCATTACGTTTAACTGTTGCCGCAAACTGGTTACGGAACTGTAAACCTAAATCAATCCCCGATACATTGATGTTACGGATTTTCCACTGACTGCCCTTGTCGGCCAACTGGAACGAGACTGGAATCTTCTCACCCTTGTTATTAAAATCAATGGTAACCACTGGATTGGCACTTCCCGTCGCTTTGTAAGGACGTATCGTGTAAGTCTGGTTACTAAATTTCGCAAAAGCACTGCCATAATTTTCAATCAGTGTTTCACGGAAATTCTTTTCAAACTTGGCACGTTGCGCAGCCGTACTATATTGATTGGTCGCATAAGTTCCCATCACAATACGGGTAAAGGCCTGAGAATCGACATAAGGATCTAGGTTTTGACGCACAATCATCTTTACCGCAGCAGGGTTATTTTGCAGCTTGGCATGATCTGCTTGTAAACGCCCAATCAAACCATCCGCGACTCGCTTAATAAATGCTGGAGGTGCTTCAGCTGGTGCAGCAAATGCAGTTCCTGCAATCATTGTAGATAAAATGCTTGCCGTTAGTGTTTGTTTAAACAACGTATTCACTCTAAATTCCTCTCAATTATTCAACAAATGCTGGTTCAGCATCTGTCTTCTCTGTTGGTGCTTCAGCTTCTGCGGATGAAGTCGATGACTTCCCTGCACCTGCAGTAATAAATTTACTAATCAGATCTTCAAGATCCATTGTGCCTTGCGTATTGGCAATTGCTGCACCACGCTTGATGTAGTTCAAGCCACCGCCTGGAACAACTTTTAGATATTTCTCACCCAACAGACCATTGGTTGCTACCATTATGTAAGCATCCTCATCAATGCTGGTGATGGATTTCATGTTCGCAATAAGTTGCTGTTCCATTTCTTTTTGTTTCTCTGGCGTTGCTTCACTATATTCTGTGCTATAGCGCAGCTCTTCTAGAGCATTGTTTTCAACTGTCTTCAATTGCTCTGCGTTGAATGAGGTTAACTTGCCATCCAACTCAAAATGTACCGTTGCCAAACGTGTCACAGGGTCTAGGGTAATATCGGTGACACGACCAATCGTGACCCCACTCATGGTCACTTTCGCACGCGGTTTTAAACCGTTTACATTATCAAACTGGGCCGTCATGTGATAAGCATCTCGTAAATTGGTACCTACCAGACCACTCACTTTCATTGCCAAGAAAAATAATGCAACACCGAAGACAATGACAAAAAATCCTACGGCCAGCTCACTTGCACGTGATTTCATTAAACCCCTCCGAACATGACCGCAGTCAACACAAAATCAAAACCTAATACACAAAGCGAAGAATACACCACGGTACGCGTGGTCGAGGTTGCAATACCTTCCGAAGTCGGGATACAAGCATAACCCTGATAGACTGCAATCCAAGTACAAAGGATGGCGAAAACAATACTCTTAATAATCGTGCCATTAAAGATATCTTTATAGAATTGCACATTACTTTGCATGCCACTCCAGAAAGATCCTTCATCGACGCCCAAAAAATCTACGCCAACCATTTTTCCGCCAATAATACCAATCGCGGCAAAAATCACACTCAGCATCGGCAAGCTCACGATCCCTGCCCATAACCGTGGCGAAACAATCCGTTTTAAAGGATCAACCCCGATCATTTCCATGCTGGACAATTGCTCAGTGGCTTTCATTAAACCAATTTCCGCAGTCAACGCAGAACCTGCACGACCTGCAAACAGTAATGCCGCAACCACGGGTGCCAATTCACGCAACAAGGTGAGCGACACCATGGTACCCAACATGGCTTCTGAACCAATGTTGACCAAGATGGAATAGCCTTGTAAGCCCAAAACCAAACCAATGAACAGTCCCGAAACCGAAATAATCAGCAAGGACATCACCCCAACACGGTACATTTGGTAAACAAAAAGTTTGACCCCTAACCATGTCGGCATAGAGCATAGAATTTGCAGCAACATAATCGTTGCAACCCCGACACCCTGAACACTTTGAATAACGCGTCTACCTAATGAGGCAATAGCATTCATGCACGAACCTCGCCTGCCAAATATGCTTGATCACTAAACTGATACTCTACAGGACCTTCTGCAGCCCCCGTGAGGAATTGACGCACAAATGGCGATGCATTGGCTTGTAATTGCTCAGGTGTGCCTTCCCCTTGCACCTTCCCTTCAGCCACCACATAAATATAGTCGGCAATCGATAAGGTTTCACCGACATCATGCGAGACAATAATCGTGGTCAACTCTAACGCTTCACGCAATGAACGGATCAGGCGGGTCAGCACCCCCTTCACAATCGGGTCCTGCCCTGCGAAAGGCTCATCATACATAATCAATTCAGGGTCTAAGGCAATTGCACGCGCCAAGGCCACACGACGATTCATCCCGCCCGACAGCTCCGAAGGCATGAGCTTTTCTGTACCACGTAGTCCGACAGATTCCAGCTTGAGTGCCACCAATTCTGCAATTAGATGCTCAGGCAACTGGGTATGTGCACGCAATGGAAATGCAACATTTTCATAGACACTCATGTCTGTAAATAAGGCACCACTTTGAAAGAGCATGCCCATACGCGCCCGTGCCGCGAACAGTTCATGTCGTGACATATGCCCAATATCTTTTCCATCCAGTAACACCTGTCCATGCTCGGGAGTAAGTTGCCCGCCAATTAAGCGTAACAAGGTGGTTTTTCCTGTACCCGATGGCCCCATAATGGCGGTAATCTGACCACGTCGAATATTCAAACTGACTTGGTCATAAATGATTCGTTCCCCTCGCTTAAAACTCAGCTCTTTGACCTCAATCAAAGACGAATTTTGGAGGGGTGCTTGATTATTCATAGCGGAGAAAGTTCCTGCATTTTTTCAGCACGCATACTATAAAGGATTGAACTATAAAATGTTACCTAGTTACGTCGGGTAAACTGTGTGCAATTTGTTTTTTAATTATAGGATTCTAATTATTGGTATTGATCGGCACAGCCTTATATTTGGAACGCAGCGTTATACAAATTGCGCATAAAAGAAATAAATCAGATTACTCATCAGTAGAATAAAACCAAGATAAGGCATAACTACCTCTTTTAACGAGAACGCTAACACGGGCTGTTGTTGTATATTGTTGTTCATATTTGTCATATTTCAACAGAAATTTGACCAAGTATACATTTTTTAAACAATAAACAAAATGACCAAACATAAAAAAACCAGCGCATTGCGCTGGTTTTTTTAGAGTATCGAACTTAGTCGTTGAATTTACGACGTGGACGATCAAAACCACCTTCACGACGTGGACGATCTGAATTAAATTCACGCTTCGGACGGTCTTCACCACCGAAAGTACGTTTAGGACGATCATCACCAAAAGAACGTTGTGGACGGTCGCCAAAACCACCTTCACGACGTGGCGCTGGACGATCACCAAAATCACGTTTTGGACGGTCACCAAAAGAACCTTCACGACGTGGTTTGTAGTCTACACGGTTACCGCGGTTGTCATCATTCGAATCAAAACGTGGTTTATCGTTGAAACCACCTTCGCGACGTGGACGATCAGAGCTGAATTCACGCTTTGGACGATCATCAAAAGAACGTTGCGGACGATCACCGAAACCGCCTTCACGACGTGGCGCTGGACGATCACCAAAATCACGTTTTGGACGGTCATCAAAAGAACGTTGTGGACGATCACCGAAACCGCCTTCACGACGTGGACGATCATTATTAAACTCACGACGTGGACGATCTTCACCACCAAATGATGGACGATCACCACGAGGTTTGTCATCGTAGCTACGACGTGGACGATCATCACCGCCTTCACGACGTTTAAAGTTCGACTCACCTTCGAAACGACGACCGCCACCGAAACCACCACGGCCACGACCACCGCCATCACGGCCACGACCGCCACCATCACGACCACCGCGTGCAGGAGGTGGAGATGGCTCAAGGCCTTCAATTTCAGATACTTCTAAACGTGCATCTAAGTAATCTTCTAAAGCACGGATTTTACCGCGTTCACGGTAAGTCGCTAAAGTAATCGCTTTACCAGTACGGCCCGCACGACCTGTACGACCAATACGGTGTACATAGTCTTCGTTCTTCATTGGAAGACCGAAGTTAATTACGTGAGAAATTGTTGGTACGTCAAGACCACGTGCTGCAACGTCAGTCGCAACTAAGATCTTCGCACGACCTTCACGAATGCTACGTAAACGACGGTTACGAACTGTTTGTGGCATTGCACCGTGAAGTGCAACAACTGAGTGACCTGCTTCAGCAAGTTCTTCAGCCAACATATCTGTATCTTCTTGTGTAGATGCAAATACAACCGCTTGATCAAGATCTTCTTCGCTCAACCAGTGAGTCAAAAGTTTTTTCTTGTGCTCAAAGCCATCAGTCCAGTGTAAAGTCTGAGTGATGTCTGTATTGGTTGAGTGACCTGTTTCAATTGCAATACGCTCAGGCTCATTCATCATGCGTTCAGCAAGTGTAATGATACGTGGTGCAAAAGTTGCAGAGAACATTAAGGTTTGTTTACGGTTCGCAGCAAGATCGCTAATTGCTTCTAGGTCTTCAGAGAAACCTAGGTCAAGCATACGGTCAGCTTCGTCAACAATTAGAGCGTCAACTTTGTCGAGTTTAATTTGACGACGGTTCACAAGGTCAAGTAAACGACCTGGTGTTGCAACAACAACTTGCGCACCTTTTAACTGTTGGATTTGCTTACCAAATGGCATACCGCCCATGATCGCAGCAATACGTGCACCTTTCATGTGACGTACAAATGCAATTGCGTCTTGGCTCACTTGTTGCGCCAACTCACGTGTTGGGCAAAGAACTAAAATATTCGGTTGAGTAATTGCTTTCATACGTTCTTTGAACGGAACGAAAGTCTCTTGGCCTGCAAGTGCGTTTAACGTTGGAAGTAAGAACGCTGCAGTTTTACCTGAACCTGTTTGGCTTGATACAAGAAGGTCTTTACCTTCTAAAGCAGCAGGAATCGATTGTTCCTGTACAGGCGTAGGTGATGTAAAACCTAGGCTTTGTAAAGCTTGTTGTAACGATTCATGTAAAGGAAATTCAGCAAAAGTTTTGCTCATAGAGTTTTTCACCCGAAAACTGGGTGCTCCATTAAAATAAAGTCAAATGGACATCGACAAAAAGCGGTACAGCAATATACGCTGACAATCTTTAGAATCAGCGGCGATCCGAGTAACGACGATGTGATATAACGCACGCATGATTACGGCATAACCTGAAGGAATCGCTTTAGCGATTGGGGCGCGAGATATCGTCCTCTCTATGGACCGCACGCGCATACACAATGATAAGAAGAGAAATGTTCAGGTAACGAACAGAAATTAAGTGCGTGGCAAGATTATAACAGCATATTTTTAAAAGTCACCTTTTTTAATCGACTTTTACCATTTTTTTACAAAATATTATTCAAAGATGCAATTAAGGCATGGAATTGTATAAAAAAAAGCCCTCAGATTTTGAGAGCTTTTTTTGTCATGACTTGATCACGCAAGTATTCGATTACTTGGCTGCTTCGCCCCATGCTGGCACAACGGCCTGCATTAATGGCTTAAGCATTTTCATTGAACATGCAAGTACTTGACCATTTTCCATAGAGTCGCTACCACCACGCGCATCGACCACAGTACCACCTGCTTCTTTCACAATCAGTTCGCCAGCTGCGATATCCCAAGGCTTAAGACCCAATTCGAAATAACCGTCATAACGACCAGCCGCCACATAAGCAAGATCTAATGCAGCAGAACCAGCACGGCGATATTGCGCACCTGCTTCAGTCACGTTCAATAACGATTCGAAATGGTTTTTCGCATAAGAAACAATTGCACCATTACGCTTAGCACGGTAAGCATGACCCACAGCCAAGAAGGTATTCTCTAGGCTGTCTTTCACGTTTACACGGATACGACGTTGGTTCATCATGGCACCACGACCACGACTTGCAGAGAACAACTCATCACGCACAGGATCATAAATTACCCCGTGTTGAGTGACACCTTTATGTTGCACAGCAATTGAAATACAGAAATGCGGTAAGCCGTTTACGAAGTTCAGTGTGCCATCTAGCGGATCGATCACCCAACACCAATCGGCATCGTGACCTTTACCTTCTTGCAATCCAAATTCTTCGCCAAGGAAACTGTGGTTTTTATAGCTTTTACGTAGTGTATCGATGGTCAATTGTTCCAAATAACGGTCTACACGCGTTACCGGACCATCAATTCCTTTTTCTTCGACTTGTAGATCAAGTTTATGACGATTTTGATGCGCTTTTAAAAGCTCTTGACCGACTGTTTGAGCCGCACGCGCAGCCATCACCACCATAGGTTCCATTGAACACCCACTACAAATATGAAGAGATTGATTAAAGAATAATGCATAAAAGCCCTTATATCTTAACAAATATAAGCGCTTTTAGGGAAAAAATGTTTCGAAAATTTAGCTGGAGTTTAGCTTACATTTTGTACAAGCTTCGACCAGACCGATTCTACTGATTTTACAATACCTTGTGCATCTAGGCCTGCCTGCTGCAACATCTGACTATGCGTTGCCTGATGCATAAAGTTATCGGCCAAGCCTAAATTCAGCATGGGTTTAACGATTTGTGCTTGTGCCAGATATTCATTGACGGCACTCCCAGCACCGGCCATGACCGCATGCTCTTCAACCGTCACAAACAATTGTGTTTGCTCTGCTAGGCTGGATAGCATCTGCTCATCGAGCGGTTTCACAAAGCGCATGTTCACCACACGCACTCCCACTTCGAGTTGCTGTGCAAGTGTATGTGCTGCTTCTACAGAGGCCGCTACACGACTACCAAAGGCCAGAATGCTGATCTGCTCCTCAGCTGCTTCGTTCAATTGCAAAACAATTTCTGCACGACCAATGTCCAGCGCAGTCAACTGCTGCTGAATTTCCACACCTAAGCCATTACCGCGCGGATAACGCACCGCCGCTGGTCCTGGATACAAATAGGCGGTATGCAACATTTGACGACATTCGTTTTCGTCTTTCGGCGCCATAATCACCATATTCGGTACCGTACGCATAAAGGCATAATCATACGCCCCTGCATGCGTTGGTCCGTCTTCACCGACCAAACCAGCACGGTCAATACCGAAGGTCACGTCCAGATTTTGCAAAGCCACATCATGAATAAGCTGGTCATAACCACGCTGCAAGAAAGTCGAATAAATCGCGACTACCGGTTTTAAGCCTTCACAAGCCATGCCTGCAGCCAAGGTCACTGCATGTTGTTCTGCAATTGCCACATCAAAGAAACGTTCAGGATATTGCTGGGCAAATTTCACCATGCCTGAGCCTTCACACATGGCTGGTGTAATCGCCAACAAACGTGCATCTTGTGCCGCTTCATCACATAACCACTGACCAAACACATCTGAGTACTTCGGTGCGGTCTGAGGGGCAGCCTTGGCATTTATTTTGGTAATGGCATGGTATTTAATCTGGTTGGCTTCAGCAGGCGCAAACCCTTTGCCCTTTTTGGTATAGACATGAATCAAACGTGGACCAGTCCGTTTTTTCAACGCTTCAAAGACCTGTGCCAACTCTTTGACATTGTGGCCATCGAAGGGGCCAAAATAATCGAAACCAATGGCTTTAAATAAGTTATCCGCGGCTTCAGTTGCCGATTGATGCAAACGTGAGTTGTACGACCATTTTGGATGCGGTTGTACGTAGGCTTCACCTTGCTCTGAAATATGCACCGACTGACCACTTTCCCAAATCGCCGCCAAATGCTTGGCAAAACCACCTGTACTACAGGAAATTGACATGTCGTTGTCATTCAGGACCACAATCAGGTCGGCATTATGCGCGACCGCATCATTCATGGCTTCAAATGCCATGCCCGCAGTCATGGCACCATCCCCAACAATTGCCACCACTTCACAAGGATTCTGTTGGTAACGACGCGCCAAGGCCATACCCAGCCCTGCCGAAATTGCCGTCGAGGAATGTCCAACACCAAAGGTATCAAAAATTGATTCTTCCCGCGCAGGGAAAGCCGCCAAGCCATCTTTGGAACGGATTGTGGTTAATTGTTCACGGCGTCCTGTGAGGGCTTTGTGCGGATAGGCCTGATGCCCCACATCCCAAATTAAACGATCCTCTGGGGTATTAAAACAGTAATGTAACGCTACCGTGAGCTCGATCACACCTAGATTTGCGCCAAAGTGTCCGCCGCTTTGTCCAGCTGCATACAAAATAAATTGACGTAACTCATCCGCCACTTGTGGTAGTTGATCACGCGCGAGCAAACGAAGTTGTTGTGGATGATCTATCGTATCCAGCAACGGTGTGACAGGGCGTTGAGTTGGAATTTCTGTATACAACATATGTGGCAAAGCCTTCTAAAGCCTGGCAAATCCTAAGCTAGGTAAATGGGTTACTCGATCATAGTCGAATGATATCACCTTCAATCAGCCACATTTCTGGCGATGCATGCTTGAGTATAAAACTCAATTGGCGTTTTTTGGTGCGTAGATTATCCTGAATAATCTAACTATTTATCAACTATTATCGTTCGCTTTCTACAAAAAAGAAAATCTTGCGTACAATTTCCGCTTCACTATTCTACTAATGTCCAAGCATTACGCTATACTTTAGTCAATTTATAAACTATGTAACGGGTTAAACAGTGCCTATAGAATTTGTCGCAACTTCTCGCCTTCCCACTGCTTTTGGTGAATTTAAAATTACGGTCTTCCAAGATCCGAAAACAGGTGAAGAACATGTGGCGCTCTCTAAAGGACTCGATACACCACCTACGGGTCCAGTATTGGTGCGTATTCACTCCGAATGTTTGACAGGCGATGCGTTTGCCTCATTAAAGTGTGATTGCGGACCTCAGCTACAAGCCACGCAAAAACTGATTAATGACGTCGGACAAGGCGTGATTTTATATCTACGTCAGGAAGGACGCGGTATTGGACTCACCAACAAAATTCGTGCCTACGCCCTGCAAGATCAAGGACATGACACCGTTGATGCCAATCTCATGCTGAACTTGCCTGCAGATGCGCGCCGCTACGATATGTGCAGTATCATGCTGGATCATCTAAATGTGAAAGAAGTCCGCCTAGTGACCAACAATCCATTAAAAATTAAGGCATTAACTGATCTTGGCATTAATGTGATTGATCGTGTACCACTCACGGTGGGACTGAATCCCTTCAATGAAGAGTATTTAAAAACCAAACATGAACGCATGGCGCACATGTACAAAAAGGATGACTTTTAAGTCATCCTTTCGCAAGCTTTTGGGGATTGCTCAATCCCCAAAACGTTCAAATTTTAAATCGTCATCGAGAAAATCCGATTATTCGGCATTTTACGACTCAGGCGTAAATCAAAAGCCATGCAGATATTGCGCACAAAAGGCTTCCCCTGCTCGGTAATTTGAATATGATCGGCAGCGATTTGCAATAAGCCGTCTTGTTGCATTTCATCTAATTGCGCTAGCACTTGTGGCAACTCAGGAAAAGCTAAACGGGGGTCTTGCCACGAGGTGGTGAAAGTACACATCAAATTTAAAATATGCTGCCGAATCACCAAGTCTTCATCGCTTAGGATATGCCCACGGTAGACCGGAATTTCATTCTGTTCCAGTCGCGCATAATAATCTTCTAAGGTCTTTTCATTTTGGGCAAAGCTGTACCAACTGTCACTGATTGATGATAATCCTAAGCCAATCATGACTTGGGTTTTCGATGAGGTATAGCCCATAAAATTACGGTGTAAGTTTTCTTGCTGAAAAGCTTGATACATCTTGTCATGTGGCAAGGCAAAATGATCCATGCCAATTTCATGATAACCCTGTGCGATCAACTTTTTCTTGCCTTCTTCATAGAGCTGACGTTTCAGTTCATCTTTCGGCACATCCTGATCTTTAAAACCCCGTTGCCCATTGCCTTTAATCCAAGGGACATGCGCATAACTGTAAAATGCCAAGCGATCTGGTCTTAAACTATTGGTTTGCTCGATGGTATGCAGTACATCTGTCAAATCCTGAAAAGGCAGACCAAACACCAAGTCATGCGAAATAGAGGTATAGCCAATTTCTCGTGCCCAGTCGGTGACCTGTTGCACATGTTGAAAAGGCTGAATGCGATGAATGGCTTTTTGCACTTTTTCGTTATAATCCTGCACCCCATAACTGACTCGGCGGAAGCCAAGCTCATACAAGGCTTGCAAATGTTCACGCGTGGTATTGTTGGGGTGCCCTTCAAAACTAAATTCATATTCTTCGGCAATGTCAGCTTGCGCCAAAAGTCCTTGAATCAGCTGGGTCAAATGTTCGACCGAAAAGAAGGTGGGTGTGCCACCGCCCAAGTGAATTTCTTTAATGATTGGTTTATCAACCAATAACTCACAATACAAATCCCACTCTTTTAGCAGCGCCTGAATATAAGGCTGTTCCATCTCATGCTTTTTAGTGACGCGTTTATGGCAACCGCAGAAGGTACACAAGCTTTCGCAAAATGGCAGATGGATATATAAACTGATCCCTTCACGCGCATTCGATTCATCAAATGCCCGTTTTAAGCTTTGCTTCCACGCAGCCAAGCGAAAGTCTTGTTCTTGCCAATACGGTACAGTGGGATAACTGGTATAGCGTGGACCTGCAACATTGTATTTTTGAATGAGTGAACTGGCTTGAGTCATAGATGCCCTATCTGAGTTTCTGCCTGTAGCAACACGCTGTATCCATCTATTGTGCGGAGCTTGTCCCGAGAATTCAACCTAGCCTTTTAGTCGGAATAATCGCTGTCAGATCAGACAGATACTGTGGCAGCAATCCTGAGCCCAACAGAGTCACTTAAGAAAAAAACCTTAAGTTTTTTATAAATTTATGGTACATGTTAATCCGTCTTTCATTTTTCTTTAGAGGGTTGAGATGCAACATCCAACGTCCACCGATATTCAACGTGTTCGTGAGTTTCTCCTCGATTTACAAGCCCGTATTTGTGCCAGCCTAGAACAACAAGAACGCGCTGGTGGTGGAACTGCTGAATTTGTGATTGATGATTGGCAACGCCCAGAAGGCGGTGGCGGACGTTCCCGTGTCTTGCAAAATGGTACGGTCATTGAAAAAGGCGGGGTGATGTTCTCGCATATCAATATTTCCAAGCTACCCGCTTCTGCGACTGAACGCCATCCGTCCATCGCAGGGGCTAAAGCGCAAGCCATGGGGGTATCCTTGGTGATTCACCCGAAAAATCCGAATGTGCCGACCTCGCATGCCAATGTTCGGCTGTTTGTCGCGGAACCTGAAGGACAAGACCCGATCTGGTGGTTCGGGGGTGGCTTCGATTTAACCCCATTTTATCCGAATGATGAAGATGTCTGGGCTTGGCACAACACAGCGGCTGAATTGTGTGCCCCATTTGGCAGCGAAGTGTATGCACAACACAAGCAATGGTGTGATGATTATTTTTATCTCAAACATCGTGATGAACAGCGTGGTGTCGGTGGTTTATTTTTTGATGACTTGAATCAATGGGACTTTGACACTTGTTTTAACTATATTCAAGCCGTCGGTAATGGCTACTTAGAAGCAATTCTTCCGATCTTCAAAAAAAATCAGGATAAACCCTATACTGAAGCGCAGCGCGAATTCCAACTGTACCGTCGTGGTCGTTATGTCGAATATAATCTGGTTTATGATCGCGGCACCCTATTTGGCTTGCAAACGGGCGGACGGATTGAGTCCATCTTGGTCAGCCTGCCTAATCTGGCAGCATGGTCTTATCGCCCAGAATGGGAACAAGACAGCCCTGAACAACGCCTGAGTGAATACTATTTAAAACCTCATGACTGGTTAAGCGAACTCGCTCCCGAATAAATCACCATCCTCTGAAAAAAATAGCCATGCCTTACACAGTGGCTATTTTTTTTGCAAGCCGGATACCTGATTTGAACTAAACAGACATCTTCGTTTACAGCTTTTCACGGCACTTAGACCCGAATTCGATTACACTGCATTATCACAGGTGAGCTGAATTCAAGATAAAGATCGATGAGCAGTAGCCCCTTTTACTACTTTTAGGTTTTTAAAATGATTAAAACAATGCAATCAAAAACACTGCTGTTCTGGACAATGCTTGGCACCTTTTGTGCCGCACTCAGTATTAATCTGATCTATGAATATGCACTGAGCGATCATCTGAGTCTCAGTATCACGATTTTGGCAGGGATGGTGTTAGTCATCGTGCTGTTCTTATTTTTAATTGATCTGGTACAAGACATCTGTAACCCTTAAAAAAAACAGCAGGTGAATTCCAGCCTGTCTTTCACTCAGTCATCCAAGCCCCCAAGACTTTAGCATCCGGTTAAATTGCCGTATAGTGCTGCATATTTCTCCACTGGAACTTGTGTGATGAGCAAACAGTTTGCCGTAATCGGGAATCCTATTGAGCAGTCTCGTTCTCCAGAGCTGCACCATGCTTTTGCAGAAAAAACGGGCATAGATCTGCACTACAGCAAACGTTTAGCCCCACTCGATGGTTTTGAAGCCAGCGTCACAGACTTTTTTGCGCACGGTGGCAGTGGGATGAACGTGACTGTACCCTTCAAAGAACAAGCCTTTGCACAATGTCAGGTCCTGACTGAGCGCGCCAAAATGGCTAAAGCCGTCAACACCCTGTGGATGCAGGATGGAAAACTGTATGGCGATAACACCGATGGTCAAGGACTGGTAGACGCGATTCATGCCCTAGGTTGGTCACTGCAACACAGTCGTATTCTGATTTTAGGTGCTGGCGGGGCGACACGAGGGGTCATCTATCCGTTGGTGCAAGCCGGTGCCAAGAAAATTGTGATTGCCAACCGGACCTTAGCGCGTGCAGAACAATTGGTCGCTGATTTACAGCAGCATGTCCCTCAAGCGGAACTCAGCGCAACCGCGCTTACAGATCTCAATGGCGAGTTTGATTTGGTGATTAATGCCACATCTGCCAGCCTCAGTGGTGAAGCATTAATTCTGCCTGAACAACTGCAGTTCCAGCATGCCTATGAAATGGCCTATGGCAAACCCTCGAGCTTTCTCGAACAAGCCAAGGCTCGTGGTGTGCCGACTTCAGAAGGTTTTGGTATGTTGGTCGGTCAAGCGATTGAAGCCTTTTCCATTTGGAATGGGGTCAAGCCAGAATTAAAAGATTTTCTCTAAGCCTCTAAGCTTGCCTAAATACCCCTCATAAAAAAACCAGCCTCCATCGGCTGGTTTTTTATTTTTATCTAAAGGGCTATTTCTGATGCGTCACAATATCGATATAGGCTTTTTCATACAGATCGAAATCAAACAAGCCATCATAGTCTGTCGTTAACTGGGCAATCGATTTTTCTGAAAGCTTCTGCTTACGATCATCAGCAAAGGCTTGTCCCAGTACCGCTGCGGCACCGGTGAGCGCTTTGCTCTGTTCCGCATTCAAATCATAATCATCTTTGAACAGTTCAGCATAATAGTGGGCAAACAGGGCTTGCGGAGTTTTGTATTGTTGCATGCGTTTATTCCACGCTTGACGCTCTTCTGCACCCGCTGAAGCGTCTTGCACAATACGGGCAACGCTATAGCCCAAATCATCGAACTGGTCGGGCTCTAGCAATTTATGCTTTTGTTTCAGAGCATTCAAACGCGTTAAGGCTTTGCCTTTTGGCTCGTCTAAACGGTCATTAAAGCGATAAGCATAAACTTCAGCAATTTCATTCAATTCACTGTTGCTATAGTGTTGCATCAGTTCAGGGCGATGCGCTGACAGCATCAGCACAAATACCGCCTGATAAGTCTTCAGATAAGAACCGGTCTTGGCAAAGGTTTCTCCCGCCAATTCCGACAGTTGTTCATCAAAACTCAAGCTATCCCGCGCATTCTCCGCGACATTCTCCGAGATCCCTAAAGACTCGGTAAAACCTTTGATGGCATTTTCCAACATTGAGCCTTTGGTCACTTCTTCGACGGACTTGGCTTCACGTAAGGCTTTTTTATCAATTGGGGTGGCCTGTCCATAATTCGACACTTGCATGTCTATATGCACTCCCATCTTACCGATGGTGTCATCACTCAATTGCAACTGATAATCCAAATCGACTGCGCGACCTTGCGCATCTAAGCCCATAACAATACTGACCGGCATGTCTTGACCACTGTCTGCCAGTGCGGCCTGAATTTCGGCTTGGTGTTTGACCCACAAGGCTTTAAAGGCTTGCACATCGGTCAACTGCTCGCTGACATAAGGGGCAAAAATCGCTTGCACCTGTTGCATCGCGCTCAGCTTCTGTTCCAAACTCGAAGTGCTCGCTGTAGCTGGCGAGGTATTTTCAGCATCTTGCAGCAGTTTCACCCCATAATAGTCCCGACAGAAAGTCACATCACCAATTGCCAAATGTTTCTTGCTACCCAAGAGTGCTTCACAAGCCTGTTCAGACAATAAGCTGTTTTCTTCTGCCTCAACTGCACGGGCATCCACATCGGCATGGCTCTCATTCTCGGTATCGGCATACGCGGATTCAGCGCTATCACAGGTCGCCTGATCACCCCCACAATCTGCCTCCTCAGCCTCAATCCCATCCTGTGCGGCATCTTGTCCTGAATAAAGCAACTCATCCAAGCGTTCATTAATTAAACTGCTGACACGCTCTGATGAGGCATAGGCTTGGGCACTGATTGAACCACCCGCCTCTTCAGCGGCTGCGACGACTTTCTCGGCTTCTGCCGTTGGTGCCGCAGCATCTTCGCCCACAGAATCTGATTCAACCAAGCCCAAAACCTGCTGATTGAAATACGGGTTATTGATCTGCTCAAACGCACTCATCTGTAACATCAAGGTAGCTAAATCCCCTTGATAGCGAATTTTATTGCTGATGCCTTGTTGTTTTTCTTGTGCGGTGACATTCACTCGCTGTAGCTGCTTTGCATCCGCCAGTGCATAAGGTAAAGCATTGACTTGTTTCAAATAGTCGACCAACTTCGGCAGATTGACTCGTTGAATGTCTTGCTTATATTTAGAAAAATCAAGATAAGCATAAGAAGCCTGACTTTCACGATTGACTAGATACGGCATCAAGGCGAAATAGTTGGCATAGAACTTGTAGTTTTGGAAATCGACCACCATCGGTAACTTGGCTTCGACCAGTAAGGTTGGCTTCTGGTATTTCGCAACCAAATTTAACGAGGCCATTTTGTCTCGATAATGCACCGAACCATCATAGCTGATGTGCAAATCATTCATAAAATTCATGGCACCTGCAGCAATGCGTGCTGCCGATGAATCGCCCCTTGTGCCGTACATGGCATAAGGATGCTGTGCTGTGGCAATCGCATTATACAAGGCTTGTTTTTGTTGCTTATTTAACGATAACTTTTGCTGTTTGATATATTGATCTAACTGCTTTTGCAATGCCGGATCGAGATTTTGAGGGGGCTGTTGTGCCGCGTTGGAAGCCGTAAGCTGACTACGACTGGTATCGAATTGAAAACCCATCGTGCCACGATAATCATAACTCGGAGATTCGTACATGGCATTCACGCCAGCTGCCGCTTGTTGTTGCAAAGAGTTCTGCGTAGAAGATGCATTCGAATTGGATTTTATGACATGCTGGGAGCAACCGATCATGCTCAAACTTAAAAGACAGCAACTTAAATATTTTAAACGCATAGGTTTTTTTAAACCCCTTATTTATTTATACTTTAATACATCAAAAAATTTGATTAATTGATCAAAAGACCGCGGATACTGTAGCAAAAAAATACAATATTTTGATAACATTTTTTAAGTCAATTAGCCTTTCTGACATTTTTATTAGGCTACACTATCAATGTATTTTTATAACTAATGTGAATAATCAAATTATCGATTCGGATAATCCAAAAACTATTTCTAAATTAGGATTAATATCATGCCAGCATATAAAGCCCCGCTACACGACATTCGCTTTTTAATGAATGAAGTGTTTGATTACCCTGCACATTACAAAACTTTATCCAATGGCGAACTCGCCGATGCTGACACTGTAGACATGATTCTAGAAGGTGCGGCGGATTTCTGTGAAAACGTACTCTCCCCTCTCAACCAGTCTGGTGATGAGGAAGGTTGTCAGTTTGACAATGGTGAAGTGAAAACGCCAAAAGGTTTTAAAGAAGCCTATAACCAGTTTGTCCAAGGTGGCTGGCAAGGTCTGTCTTTCCCTGAAGAGTTTGGTGGGCAAAACTTACCGCAATCCCTCAACCTGATTAAATCGGAAATGATGGGTACTGCGAACTGGTCTTTCCAGATGTACCCAGGTTTAAGTATTGGCTGTATGAACACTATTTTGCAGTTTGGTACGGATGAACAAAAAAATCTGTATATGCCAAATTTAGTCGCGGGGACTTGGTCTGGCACCATGTGTTTGACTGAACCGCAATGTGGTACCGACTTGGGTCAAGTCAAAACCAAAGCAGAACCGAATACGGATGGTACCTATAACATTTCGGGCACCAAAATTTTCATTTCGGCAGGTGAACATGACCTGACCGAAAACATTGTGCATATTGTCTTGGCACGTTTACCTGATGCGCCTGCGGGTACCAAAGGTATTTCGCTATTTATCGTGCCGAAATTCTTGGTCAATGAAGATGGCAGCTTAGGTGAACGCAACCCTGTCACCTGTGGTTCGATTGAGCATAAAATGGGGATTCGCGCTTCTGCTACCTCGGTATTGAACTTTGACAATGCCGTGGGCTATTTGATTGGTGAACCAAACAAAGGCTTACATGCCATGTTTACCTTTATGAATACCGCGCGTATTGGGACGGCTATACAAGGTATTGCCCATGCCGAATTGTCATTCCAAGGCGCATTGCCTTATGCCAAGGAACGTATGTCGATGCGTGCACTTTCAGGTAAAAAAGACCCTGAAAAAGTAGCGGATGCAATTATTCACCATGCCGATGTGCGTCGCATGTTACTCACGCAAAAAGCCATTGCTGAAGGTGGTCGTGCCATGATTTATCATGCTGCGCAAATTGCCGATAAAATGGCGGATGCTTTAACACGTGGTGATACCGCAGCCTATGAAGAGCATGATGACCATTTAGGTTTCTATACCCCTATCTTAAAGGGCTTTTTGACCGAGTTGGGCTTTGAAGCCGCCAACCATGGTATGCAAGTGTATGGTGGGCACGGCTACATTAAGGAATGGGGCATGGAACAAATTGTCCGTGATGCCCGTATTTCAACTCTTTACGAAGGCACAACGGGTGTTCAAGCACTGGATTTGATTGGTCGTAAAGTGTTACTCACCTCTAAAGGTAAAGTGATTCGTGACTACACCGCTGAAATTTTGAAATTCTGTGGTGTACATGCACGCAATAAATACATGCGTCGTTTTGCATGGGATTTAACCAAGCTATGTGCACAATGGAATGCCTTAACCGTCCGCATTATGCTGGCAGCACGTAAGGATCGTGACATTGTTTCGAGTGCTTCTGTCGACTTCTTAATGTTCTCAGGTTATGTGATGATGGCCTACTTCTGGGCACAACAAGCTGCGGTGGCTTCTGCCAAACTTGCTGCGGGTGAAGGTCAAGAAACTACTGAATTCTATAAAGCCAAAATTAAAGTGGCAGACTTCTACTTTGAGCGTTTGTTACCACGCACTCAAGGTCATGCTGAAGCGATGGTCAATCCTTCTCGTACCATGACCTCTTTGGCTGCGGAACATTTTAGTTTTGATTACTAAGTTATAAACTCAATAAAAAAGACCGCTAAGGCGGTCTTTTTTATTCTTTACATCTCTTTTCATTTCTCTACTGAACTTCTTCCAATAAAGCTTGAGCTGCCATTTTACCCAAGGTATTCGATGCCAACGGGCTATCGCCTGTAATTAACTTACGGTCTTGAATACATTGTCCCGACATTTCTTTATTAACCACTTCAACACCCAGTTGTTCGAGGCGTTCCGCCAATAACCAAGGTAACTCCCCCGGCATATAACCAATATCTAGGTTTGCCCCTTGATCAAGTGCATCGGGGAAAACACACATTTTATAGCCTTTAAAAATATAATTTTCTGGTGCTTCATTTACAGCTGCTGCCAATAATCCTGCGGGTCCATGGCACAAAGAAATCACAAATTTATCTTTGGCTACCGCCCATTTCAATAAAGTTTTTAAGTCTTCACTTTGAGGTAAACCAATTAAAGCACCATGCCCACCAGGAATAAGGACAGCCAAATAGGGAGAATCCTCACCTAAACTATTTTTCAATACATCTGCAAGTTTTAAAGGCTTTTTAAACTGGGCTAAATATTTGTGGAATGTTGCTGGCACCACAGCATCTTCATGAGGCATCGCCCACATTTCAAGCTGGACAGGATTGCCTGATAAGGTCGCAATATCAATTTTGAAACCTGCACGATCTAAATGATACATCGGCAATAAGGTTTCTACAGGATGGTTGCCCGTAGAAAAGAATTTGCCATTTTTCATTAGCAAATAGCGTTCATCGCTTGCAATCATCAGAATTTTTTTATGCCCAGTATAAGGCGTAGGATAGTCCGTGCCATCAAAATCAGTTTTACTGGCAGTGTATTGAGAAAGTGAATAAGGTGAAGGGAAAAAGGCATTGTCTTCAGCTAAATCAGGGGTTGGATTACGGTCTTGGCTGGCCTGTACCATACGAATTCTCCTTTATTATTGCGTGGTTTTTTTCAATTTTTCGAAACCTAAAGTCCTGCACTACAGCGCATTTATTCAGCATAACAAAGTTTCACAGTGGCACTGTTTTAAGATGTAATTCGAAGCTTTTCTAACTAAAAAGAGTCTTAGAAATTGCTTGTTATTCACTTTCAATAGATTTTCCATCAATGTCATAAAGTTTTATTTCTCGTGCACCAGCACCCCAAAATAATTCTTTAAAAGCACGTATTTCAATACTTGCTAGACCATGTGGTATTGGCTCCATAATTTGTACAATGACAATAGGAGGTGTAATCTTAAAAAAAGAGAAACCTTGAGAATGATGCTTCATCAGGGCTTTTAACGTTGCTGAAGCCTGCTCAAAATCTGCCAAAACCATTCTGGGATGATGATAAGGCATTTTGGGTGTTTCTATTGCTTTGACGGTGTTATCCATGTCCATCAATTTCATACAGTCTTTATAAAAATGTATCCATATAGCTTTAGGATGGTTATTTAAATCATCTTTGATCATTTCTAGTTCTCAGTTCAAAAATTTATTGGATTAGAAATATTTTTTATAAATTTTCATATTTATCAGAATTAAAAACAATACGCATCATACCCAATATTTTATTTAAATCAGATCTTTATTTTGCATTCGATTTTGCGCTGATTTAGAAAGTAAAAAAGCCCGACATCCTGTCGGGCTTTTTTGTATATGTTGCTTAGGTATAACTCCTGTCGTACCTCACATCCTGGTGTTGAACTTATCATTATTGTTTTATGTTTTGGAACTTCCTGTTCTCTATGGCTCCATCATATGAAAAATTTTAAAGCTGACATAGACGCAATATTCTCTGATTTATGTCAGCCACAGCGTACAAAACTGCTCAAAACTCAACCCAAGATTTATCCGCAGAAATTGCGGATCATTTCAGAAACCGAAGCATTCAGCTATTGAGGGACAAATTAAAATCTGAATGGTTTACTAGCAACTCAATTCGCTACAAGTAACAGCTTCGCTCATGAAAACGCCGACTTGTTTCAATGTCGGCATTTTGTGCATTTTAACTTTGAATTCCTATTAAGCGCTTAATACTTAAGTAAAAATATAAATTCACTTTGTATCATAAGCATTATGTTCGAAAACCCAAAGCATTATAAAAGTTGTTTTTATGAATTGAGAAAAAGCATCATTTCTAAAATGAGAACAACTAATAGTCTGAAACCATACAATCACATTGATTGACTGAGTTTAAAAAATGCCATTCGAGTCAATTAAACCTATTGAATAGCAATCACAATTAAAGCAGAAGTATATATTACTGAATTAAAAGGTTTTTTATAGAAAAATTATTCTTTTATAAAAAAAATAAATATATATATTTAAAAACTTGATTATTTATATTTTTAGTGTATAGTTAACTTAACTAGAAAAAAGTCTTGTTTCGGTAAATCTTCCTTAAGTATCGCAGTTTTAGTCATAATCCTTCGTTTTTTAGATTTTAAGTCTCATTCTTTATTATTTCAAAGTTATAATCAGTCAATAAAATGACTAAAAAATTATTAAAAATTAGTAGGATATATTATGTCAAACTCAAATGTTGTTAAAGGTACTGTTAAGTGGTTTAACGAAACTAAAGGTTTTGGTTTTATTCAACAAGAATCAGGTCCAGACGTTTTTGCGCATTTCAGCGAAATCGCAAGTTCAGGTTTCAAAACCTTATTTGAAGGCCAACAAGTTGAATTCAGTGTCGCTCAAGGTCAAAAAGGACCGAATGCTGTAAATATTATTGCGATCTAAGTAATAATAGGCAGTAGTAAAAAGCACTCACGAGTGCTTTTTTAAACTTTAAAATTTGTTTTCAAAAACAAATAATCTCTAAAAAATAGGATATAAGTTGTTAAAAATAAATGATTTAATTGCAAAATCTAAAAATGGTACTGAAATTGTTGTTTCATTAATTCCCCTCAATAAAATGCAGAATACACGTCAAGGTTTTAAACAAATTGAAGTTGGTAAAAGAGTTCTGCTGGAATCTGGAATCGAGGTTGATTTAAATTTGGATGGTCGTACATTTTACACTTCTCCAAATCAATTGTTTAAATTGAACCACAAAGTTTCTTAGAGATAAAATTAATAAAACATCAATAATTTACTCTCCTACTACAATTTTATTAAGGATATATATATGTTTAAACAGAGTCTTAGCGTGAAAGATCAGTTTGGGATTAAACACACTATTCAAGCAACAGTGGATCATCAGTTTGCCAACACGCAATCTCATTCGAATATAAAACATATCACCGTTGATGGTGAAGATATTCGACCTAGTTTTGAAATGCTTTTTCAAAGTACCTTAAGTGGAAAAATTTTTAAAATTATATAGATAATAATTTGTGTTAGATCATTACGTGTTAGCTCAAGATGATCGAGATTCAATTTTAGAAAGTAAAAAACGGGCATCTAATTACAACAAAACCTTTATTTATCTGTACCAAAGTACCTGCTGGAAAGCCTGTACTTTGATTGAAGATCATTAACTTCTTTTTATCTATTTATTTTTAATTTGAAGATTAGACCATTTTTCTAAAATCTACTTAATCCACCTATTCACTATAAATCAATGAATTAAAATATAAAGCAATGCCCAATTAATCCTAATCGGGCATTTACAACCAATGCTCCGTATAGCCTGACGTCATTTTAAATCAGAATTTAAAATGACATTTCAATTTACAAGTTTCTCGTATTAAGCTTACAAAAACTCGTCCAGTACCGAATTTAAAAAGATATGCCCCTGTTCAGTACAAACCAAATGAGTGACATCATCCTGCATCAATTTTCGACGGCGTAAAGAAGCCAAGGTTTCAGATAAATCATCCAAACTCAAACCTGTACGTAACGCATAATTTTCTGCTGCAACCCCATCATTTAATCGCAACGCATTCATCATAAATTCAAACGGCAATTCTTCCGCTGCAATGCGTTTAAACTGCACATGCTCAGCAGGAACTTTGGCTAAATAATCTTTCGGTAAGCGGGTTTTCTGAAAGCGATACACGCCATCAGGCAACGTGACTTTACCGTGTGCACCTGCACCAATGGCCAAATAATCCCCAAATTGCCAATAATTCAAATTATGTGCCGAAGGTAATTCTTTCCGCCATGCCGAAACTTCGTAATTCACAAAACCTTGAGCTTTTAAATAGGCTTCACCTTGGGCCTGAATGTCTTCCAGCACTTCATCGACAGGTAAAATAGGTTGGGTTCTAAAAAACACTGTATTCGGCTCAATGGTCAGTTGATACCAAGAGATATGCGTTGCACCACTTTCAACCGCCAGTTTTAAATCGAATAAGGCTTGTTCTAAGGTCTGTTCAGGTAGGCCATGCATCAGATCAACATTAATGCGTTTAAAACCTGCGTCTCGCGCTAGACCAATCGCAGCAATGGCATCGTGATTACTATGAATCCGCCCAAGTTTTTGTAAATGTTCGGTATCAAAACTTTGCACCCCAAGCGACAGGCGATTAATCCCAACTGCCAAATAATCGGCAAAAGGATCATGTTCCAGCGTACCGGGATTGGCTTCGAGCGTGATCTCACAGCCATCTTCAAATGGCAATAAAGCTTTGAGCTGAGCAAATAACCAAGCATAGCCTTGTGCTGAAATCAGCGATGGTGTACCACCGCCAATAAAGACACTATGAATGCTGCGCCCTTGCGCAAAGTCAATTTGGGTTTTAAAGTCTTCCACCAAAGCCTGTAAGTACTGTTGCTCCAAGTCTAAAGACAGTTTGCCATCTGGCACCGCATGCGAATTAAAGTCACAATAAGGGCACTTACGCACACACCATGGCATGTGAATATATAAAGACAATGGAATATTTGCAGGAAGTAAATCAGCCAAGGACAGGACTCTAAAGCACAGCGGAAATCTTGCATATTTTAACATGACTGCATCAAGACTCTTATGAAATCTGTAGGTATTTGCATTAGACTGATAAAAAGATAAGAAGAATGAATGGTTTAAAATGATGAAAATATCGGGTCACTTGTTGTTTTTCTTGCCGCTGGCTTTCGGTATTGGCATTGCCATGACCTTTCAAACCGCAATTAACGCGCAGTTAAGAGAGCATTTATATTCCCCGCTACAAGCCGCACTGCTGTCATTTTGCATTGGTACTCTGGTTTTGGCCGTGCTGGTGCTGTTACAGCCAGTCAGCAAACCCCATTTACAAGATTTTTCCAGTATTCCATGGTACTTATGGCTTGGGGGATGTCTAGGGGTTTATGCCATCAGTATTAGCATCTATACTGCCCCTAAATTAGGTTTTCTCACGTTTTCAGGTTTAGTTATTTTTGGTCAAATCCTGACCTCGATGATCTTTGACCATTTTGGTCTCCTTGGTACCGACAAAACGCCTGTAAATTGGCAGCGTTTACTTGGTGGCGTCGTAATTTTTATTGGTGTGCTTCTCACTTTACAACGCTGAATTTATTCTGACCAAGCACATAATGAAGATGAGTAATTTTTGTGTCGAATGTCACCTCTACCCGTTATGAATTAAAACAACTTTTCCATTTAATGTTGCCCATTTTAGTGACGCAGTTTGCCCAAGCTGGTTTGGGTTTAATTGATACCATTATGGCCGGGCATCTTTCTGCGACAGATTTGGCAGCTATTGCGGTGGGTGTCGGCTTATGGATTCCGGTGATGCTGCTGTTTAGCGGCATCATGATTGCCACCACCCCGTTGGTGGCGGAAGCCAAAGGGGCGCGAACGCCTGAGAAAATTGCCACAATTGCGCGTCAGTCCTTATGGGTGGCGTTTATTTTGGGTGTGATTGCAGGTCTGATTTTACAGCTGATGCCATTTTTACTGCCAGTATTTGGCGTGCCTGAAAGCTTGCAAGCCAAAGCCAGCCTGTTCTTACATGCCATTGGTTTTGGTATGCCCGCAGTCACCATGTATGCCGCTTTACGAGGCTACTCGGAAGCTTTAGGCTACCCGCGCCCAGTCACTGCAATTAGTCTAATTGCCCTTGTGGTGTTAATTCCTCTCAATTTTGTCTTTATGTATGGTTTAGGGCCTGTGCCGGAACTGGGCAGTGCTGGCTGTGGTTTTGCCACCGCCATTTTACAATGGCTAATGTTCTTGACCCTTGCCACTTACATTTACAAAAGCAGTGCCTACAAGTCCACGCAGGTGTTTGCCCTGTGGGAAAAGCTGGATCAGTACTGGGTAAAACGCATTTTAAAACTGGGTTTACCCATTGGTTTGGCCATTTTCTTTGAAGTCAGTATTTTCAGCACCGCTGCCATTATTCTTAGCCCCTTGGGCGATACCATTGTGGCCGCCCACCAAATTGCAATTTCAATTACTTCGCAGTTGTTCATGATTCCCATGTCTCTGGCCATTGCGCTGACCATCCGTGTCGGCACCTATTATGGGGAAAAAAACTGGCCTGCGATGCATAGAGTGCAATTGGTTGGACTGGCTGCGGGAACCTGCTTTGCTCTTATGACCATGTTATTACTGTGGATTTTTAGGGCTGAAATTATTGCCATCTACACTTCAGATTACGATGTCGCACAGATTGCCATGTACTTGGTGTTGTTCGCGATTGCCTATCAGCTGATGGATGCTTGGCAAGTGAGTGCCGCAGGTTGCTTACGTGGAATGCAAGACACCAAAGGACCCATGTGGATTACCATGCTGGCGTATTGGGTGGTGGCCTTCCCTGTTGGCATTTATTTGGCCCGTTTTACCAGTATGCAAGCCGCAGGGGTTTGGGTCGGCTTGATTGTCGGTTTAAGCGTTGCTTGTGTGCTCTTGCTCAGCCGTTTATATCTAAATAACCATCGTCTAAAACAGTCGACTTAACCCACTCCCGCAATGACCTTGAGCCTCGTGCTCAAGGTCATTACAGACCATCTTATTCTGCTGTGCTGTTGTCGTAATGCAAATACCGCACACGTTTATCATCTAATCCGCGGCTTTTCTGCCAGCCTTTCACACGTCCCATCCAATCAAAAATCCCACCACTCTCGGCATCTTTAGGGCTGCATGCTTCCTATGCCAAATCCTGTATACGCATTATTAACAATTTAAAATAGGCAAATTCAAATTTAGCGCCTATGATCAAAACTCCCCCAGACCGAGATTTTCCGAGGAATACTGCATGGCTAAAACGACTCATACATCTGGTCGTCGCTTTATGAAACTTGCCAGCATGACTGCAAGTATTGCTACCAAAACCGTGTCCAATTCGATTAAAAACTTTAATGCCGATGAAGAGCAAAAAAATGCAGCACGTAGTAAGCTCTTTCAGGACATTGGGATACAAATTGCAGATACGCTGGGAGAAATGAAAGGCGCGGTGATGAAAGTCGGTCAAATTGCCTCGCAATATAAAGATATTTTCCCGCCAGAAGTAGCGCGGGCCATTGCCAAGCTGCAACGTCAAGCCCCCGCCATGCCCTTTGCCGAAATTAAGCAACAGGTCGAAAAAGAGCTGGGCAAACCGCTGGAACAAATCTTTAAGCATTTTGATGAGCAACCTTTTGCAGCAGCTTCCATTGGTCAAGTACACAAAGCCCTGTTGCCGCATGGCGAACAGGTGGTGGTCAAGGTGCAATATCCTGGGGTGGATGAAGCCTGTGAAAGTGACCTGAAACAAATTCGACTTGCGCTACGACTTATGGGCGTATTAAAAGTTGACCGCAAACTCCAAGATCGCCTATTTCAGGAAATTCAAACCAGCCTAGACAATGAGCTGAATTACCAGATTGAAGCGCAAAATTTAGAAGTTGCACGAACCTTTCACGAAAAGCTCGACAGTAAAATTATTATTCCCAAAGTCTATCCGGACTATTCCTCACGGCATATTTTGACTTTAAGTCTTGAAGCAGGCGAAAGCATCGAAACCGCCAGCACATGGTCACAAGACACCCGCAATGAGCTGGGGCGTCGTCTACTGCGTGCCATCGGACAAGAGATTTTCTATCTGAAGCGTTTTCACTGTGACCCTCATCCGGGTAACTTTGCCTTCCGTGAAGATGGCAGTGTGATTATTTACGACTACGGCGGGGTCAAAGTCTTGTCCAATGACATTGTGCATCACTTCAAGCAATTGATTCAGGCAGCGCGTCGGCAGGACATTGCAGAAATCGAACTTCAGCTAGATGCCCTACATGCGATTGCCGAACCGGGGAAATTTCCAAAAGACTTATATACCGCTTGGCTGGAAGTGCTGATGCGTCCACTGACCACGCATTATGACTTTGCAGAAAATTCCGCCAATTATGATGGTATGGAACTGGTGAAATCTTCATTGAAATATTGGGATGTGTTTAAACCTTCCCCTTATACCCTCATGGTGAACCGAACAGTTTCAGGACATTATTGGAATCTGGTTCATTTAAAAGTAAATGACGATTTAAATGATGTATTTGAAGCCTTAGTCCCTAGCCCGCAAGACTGATCCAGTGCGATGAAAAGACCGATGGCAACATGGGTCTTTTTATTTGGCTTATATATGTTATATTATAACATAACAATTAATGACAACTGAGGAGCTTGACCATGCGTCCCAATATCCATCCTGAATACCGTGAAGTACTGTTCCACGACACCAATGCCGATGCTTACTTTATTATTGGCAGTACATTACAAAGCGCACAACAACGCGAATATCAAGGCAAAAGCTATCCTTATGTCACGCTCGATATCTCCAGTGCCTCACATCCGTTTTATACTGGTGAAGTGCGTCAAGCCAGTAATGAAGGTCGTGTGGCGAGCTTCAATAAACGCTTCGCACGCTTTCAGCGTAAAGGCTAAGCAATTAATCTTGTTTTAAGTTTGACCTTCTAGACTACAACTATTCAGAAGTCTAAGTCCCTATCCTCCACTTAGACTTCTTTTTTTATGCCTAGGCTTTCAATGCGAAGAGAGAGGAAAAAATAAAATAACCGACCGCAAGCAGGAGAATACCGAGAATCACACTCGACAGAGCATAACTCACAGCCAACATGAGTTGACCTTCACGCATTAAATTAAACGTTTCTAGGCCAAAACTGGAAAAAGTGGTAAAGCCCCCCAAAATGCCGACCATTAAAAATAAACGGGCATTATTTTGTAAAGCGGGATAGTGCTGACTGCAAGCAAAAAATACGCCCGCCAAAAAGCAGCCGAGTAGATTAATGTACCAAGTTGCCCACGGAAACGTTGTACTGGATTTAATGAGAATACTGCCCAAACCATAACGAGAAACAGCCCCGATTGCGCCGCCGAGAGCCACTAACAGCCAATTCATGTCTTGATCATCAAAAATTAAATCCTCCCTGTTATGCTCTGCATCAAGTTAATTGTCAACGTCTGTCCCGCTGCAGTAGCGAATTTAGTCCAGAAAAATCATTTAGCTTTTGGCAAAACTTGCTATAGTCAGAACCCATTTTCACTGTGTTTGAGGACATTATGGCTCAGGATTTACTAGCACAATTACAGGCAGGCGAAGCAAAATTTGCAGATGTATTGGCGTATATTGAAGCACGTTATACCCACACCCCAACGGCATTTAAAAATGGTCAACAGCACAATGCTGCAACTGAAAACCAAGGCAGTGCCAAAGTGTTTTCCTTTGCTCAGCTCAATGATTTGAATCCAGAACAAACCTTGTCTTTATTTGCAGAGCACTATGCCGCAGTATTGGCAACGCCAGAAGGCACAGATCACCAAAATATCCGTCAATTCATGCAGCAAGGTTGGGCGGGCATTCAATTTGAAGGTCAGGCGCTAACGGCAAAATAATTGCAGTTTCTGCTCAAGCACTGCTGCAACTGATGTTTGATTGTTATGATCAATTCAGCCGAGCAGTGCCATCAATCGGTTTAACCTTTGACTTTTTCAATCCAGACAATCGAGCTGACGCGAAACAACTCACATGCGCCATCCCCCGTATCCGTCGGGGTTAAAGATGAACGCCACACCAGATCTTTGTCTTTAATTTCGACCAGTTCCCCTTGTAAACGTACCAAATCACCACGTCGAACCTGTTGAATCTGCTGCGCGACTTGCGGATTGGCAGGAATAATATGCATATTCGACACCATTTGCATGGCTTGCTCGGTCGGCACAGGAACTTTGTCCATTTTCCAGTTTAAATAGCGATCATACTGATTCACCGAAATATGCCGCGCAATTTCAGGTTCGGCAAACAGCCCCCAACTCACCGCATAATCAATCGGGGAAAACTTGGCTTGCTCATCATCCGTATAGATTTTAGACCCCAAAATCCGAAAATCCCCTTTAAAAACTTTGAGTACCGAAATAGATTGATCCTTGGCTATGGGAGGAAGCCCTTTGGCAATATTATATTCCGCAGAAGATGCATAGCTGCCTGTACTCAAAATACTGGCACATACTAATAGGGCTGCGAGTCGCATGTTCATGACCACCTCTTGCAATGCATTTCATCCTGTTCTAGTTTTAATCATACGCCTGAATTACAGCTTAAAATTTGCAGAATTGGTAACAATCATGAAGAGTTTGGTCACGCTGACTGAACTTTCGTAGCCTTTAAAGGTGGAATCCGAACCTTATGCTTTATCAGTTTTATCAACAACAGATTTTTCCGCATTTACTGAATCAGGTCATGCAGACCCCGAGTTTGATGGATCGACGTCGTGAACTGTTATTACCAGTATCAGGGCAAGTCTTAGAAATCGGTTTTGGCACAGGCATTAACCTCGCGTTCTATCAAAATGTCGAACATTTATATGCGCTTGAACCCAATCAAGATATTTTTAAATTGGCAGCCCAACGTATTTTTGCATGCAACTTCCCCATTCAGCATTTACAGGCCAGTGCCGAACAGATTCCCTTAGCCGCACAAAGTATCGACCATGTGGTCAGCACATGGACCTTATGCAGTGTGCAGCAACTGGGACAGGTCTTGGCCGAAATCCGCCGAGTACTGAAACCGAATGGGCGCTTGCACTTGGTCGAGCATGTACTGAATACCGAGAAAAAAGGGATCCGCCAACTGCAACATCTCATCACCCCGATTCAGAAACGTTTGGCCGATGGCTGTCACTTAAATCGGAATGTGGAACTGGCATTAAGTGCAGCCGGTTTTCAGCTGCTCGATTATGCTTATTTTTATGCCGAAGGTATTCCGAAAATAGGACAACAAATGCTCTTGGCGCGGGCGCAAAAACGATAGAACAACGTGCATTGGTTTAAGGTCACAAATGCTATTTTTAGCTATCCTCAAAATCGATACGGATGGTTTCAAAACGAATTCGTCCGTGTTGAATCGCATGGGCAATCGCCTGCTGCCCTTTGGTTAAGCGGGCTCCGCCACTTTTAATGTCAATCAATACAATCTCGACATCTTCGACTTTACCTTGCCCATCACGTAAATCGGTATAGCCATCGAACACCACATAGTCGATAGGGTCGCCCAAAAACTTGGCATCACTGGGTAAATACTGAAATTCAGGTAAAATGGGAGCCAGTTGTTCTGCCATTTTGCCTTTGAGCACTGCACGACTGGTGTTGACACTGCGCTTTTGTGCCTGACTTAAGGCCTGCTGATGTTCCAGTTGTAATTCCGCAATATAACGTTCGTATTCTGCTTTAATTTTCCCATTTCGGGTTTGGCTTAAGATTAAAGTGGTCAGCACCACCCCGATACATGCCCCTATCAGCATCGCCATCCAAATCGACATGCATACATCCTAATTTCAATTGATTTTTTAACTTACAACTTTTGTCCTGTGCCCTCGTCTCGGCACAAAAGAATGATATGCTAGGACTGAACAGAATTAAATCTTTAGGGTCATGAAAACAATTTTAATTGCCAATCAAAAAGGGGGTTGTGGGAAAACCATCACCGCAATTAGTCTCGCTGCCGCATTAGCGCAAAAAGGCTATAAAGTTGCACTTGCCGATGCAGACAATCAAAAATCTGCCCGTCAATGGCTCAAGCAGCGTCCTGAAACTGCAGCCAATATTCATAGTCTGGATTGGCGTCAGGACAAGTCCGTTGGTGAAACACCAAAGCATATTGAATATTTGGTGATTGATGCGCCAGGCGCCTTATCCGATAGTCAGGCCGAGCAACTGATCAGTGAAGCCCATGCCATTATTACCCCGTTACAGCCTTCATTTTTCGATATTGACAGTACACGCCGCTTTTTAAAACATTTACAAGACATCAAGCGGATTCGTAAAGGTAAGGTCCAGATTTTACTGCTGGCGAACCGTGTTAAAGCCAATACCTCGGGCTCCAAAGAAATTCAGGATTTTTTCAGTAAAATTGAACAGCAACCTGTGGCTTGGATTTCAGAACGTACCGCATATGGGCAGTTGGCGATGCAGGGGCTATCGGTATTTGATAAATCGCAGAAAAACTATTTAACTTTGCAAAATCAATGGCAACCGGTATTGAATGCCATTATTGATGACCCCAGCGAGTGGTTCTGATTTTTAACAGTAACGTGAACCACACCGAGATGATGTGAAACTTACCGAGCACGCATTTTCGCGTGTGTTGTTTTCGGTTAAGATGAGTTTGTCCTTTAATTTAAATCAGTGAAGATAGTGCAACAATACGCGCCGACCCTACAGAAAGTCTTATTATTTGGACTATTTTTTATTCTGATGTTTTTGGGCTTTCATGTGCTCAAGTACTTTATTGTGCCTGTGTTATGGGCCAGTATTATTGCTTACATGACATGGCCCATGTATCAAGCTATTTTTCGCGCCTGTGGTCAGCGTTCGAACCTCAGTGCAACCTTAATGATTATCTTGATTATTTTGGTGGTCGGCATTCCCCTGACCTTTGCAATTTTTATTTTGCAGCATGAAGGACGTAACCTTTATTACGAATTACAAAAACAAGTGTTTTCAGGGCATGTCAATGTGCCTCAATTTATTCGGGATTTGCCTGTCATCGGCAAAGAAATTACCCGCACCTTACGAGAACTCAACCAAGATCCCAACAGTATTATTCAGAACATTTCTAACTGGATTCAAGGTCATCTGAATTACGGTAAATTTTTACTGAATGAAATTAGCAAAAATATCATTAAACTCTGTTTTGCCGTGATGTCGCTGTTCTTTTTCTATCGTGATGGTCATACCATCCTCACTCAGGTCAGCAAAGCCTTAGAAATGGTGATTGGTCCGCGCGTCCATCATTATATCGACACCATTTCCGAGACCACACGCGCTGTCGTGTATGGCGTGGGCTTAACCGCGGTGGCACAGTCTTTATTGGCAGGGTTAAGTTATTTTGTCGCAGACGCCCCGAATCCAATGGTTCTGACCATTATTACCTTCTTATTGGCGCTGATTCCCTTTGGTCCACCGATTGCCTATACATCGGTTGCACTGTGGTTATTTGCACAAGGTCAAACCATTGAAGCGATTGGTATCATGGCATGGGGCGTATGTATTGTCAGTACCGCAGACAATGTGATTCGTCCGCTGGTGATTTCGGGGGCGACCCAAATTCCGTTCTTACTGATTATGTTTGGGGTATTGGGTGGAATCGCCAGCTTTGGCTTGGTGGGGCTGTTTATTGGCCCAGTCATTCTGGCGGTATTATTGGCCATTTGGCGTGAATGGTTACATGAAACCCATGAAGATGAAGCCTTGATCATGCCGAAAGCCACTCTGGCCTATGATCTGGATGATGATTTTAATTCGCCTCAAGATCCCCCAAAATAACATGCCGCATTAAGCCAGTTGTATGCCAACTGGCTTTTTTATTGATGAAACTTATACAATCCCGAACGTAATCCATACCCTATCGCCTGAAGAACTCTGCTCCAATAGAAATCATTTACAAATAACACATCATAAGGACAGTAAATGAAAGCTTCTTTATTCAAATCTGGGGTTTTGGCGCTCTGTACCGCCCTGATGATTGCAGGATGTAGTACCACTCCAACCCAACCCACCGCCAATATGAAGACCGTACAATTAAATGCGGTATCAGCACAAGGCATTGGCGCTTCAGTCGGAAGCGTGACCTTACAAGACAGTCCTGTCGGTCTGATTATTCAAACCAACTTAAATCATTTACCAATGGGACCTCATGGCTTCCATGTGCATGAAAAAGGCTCCTGTGAGCCTGCCGAAAAAGATGGAAAAATGGTCGCGGCGCTGGCTGCGGGCGGACATTACAATCCCACCCAAGTCGAACATCACGGTACGCCGATGACCGGTCATTTGGGCGATTTACCAGTACTACATGTCAATTCTGCAGGGCAATCTCAACTAAAACTGATTGCTCCGCGTTTAAAACTGGCCGATATTCAGGGACATGCCCTGATGATTCATGCGGGTAGTGACAATTATGCCGACCAACCGAAACCTTTGGGCGGTGGTGGAGAACGGATTGCCTGTGGGGTCATTTAAGCTCAACTGTGGATAAGTTCAAGGTTATACACAATGCCTGATGCTCTGGTGCAGCATTGTGTATAAGCAGAGACTTATCCACAATTTGCCCGCTTTCAACTCGAAATTGTCCTGATCACACCAGTTATTCAATCGTGGCATTGCATCCGAAGCAACGCAAATGCAGGATTCAAGAATTGACAGCCTGACTAAAAAACGTCAGGCTAGCGGAAAACGATAACACCGATAAAGAACAACATGGTGAATCCGATAAGTCCGCTGTTACGTGCTTTTTTCTCCAATTCTATTCTGGTGTATTGCCTACACATCCTGATCGTGCTGACTGGAACCACGCTCGGCTTATATTATTTCGGCTATGAAACGCTGATTGTCCCTGTAACCTTGGGCGCAATTGCCGCAGCCCTAACCGATTTTGATGATCGACTCAGTATTCGCCTGCGTAATCTGCTCTATGTCTGCATTTTATTTTTTAGCGTCAGCAGTATTCTCGAATTTCTTGCCCCTTATAAACTTCTCTTTATTCTGTATTTATCCTTATCCAGTGCCGCCCTGATTTTAATGGGCGCCTTGGGGCAACGTTATGCCACCATTTCTTTTGGCACGATCTTGCTGTCGATTTACACCATGTTTGGGCTGGGCGAATATCAAGTCTGGTATCAACAGCCCTATTATTTTGTCTTAGGTACCCTCTGGTATGGCTTCAGTTCCATCCTGTTTTACTTACTCAAACCAACTCAGGCCGTGCAGGACAATTTGGCACAGAGTTTTCAGCAACTGGCCACGTTATTACAGGCCAAAGCCCGACTGTTTGACCCCGACAATATCGAGAATGTAGAAACTTTACTGTATGCGGTCTCGCTGCAAAATGCGCAGGTGGTCCAACGCTTAAACCAGTGCAAAGCCTCGCTGCTGACCCGTTTAAAGGCATCCCGTGCCAATCAAAAAACCATTTACTGGCTCAATCTCTATTTTCTGGCGCAAGATATTCATGAACAAGCCACATCGAATTATCTGCATTATGAAAATATTCATCGCAACTTTAGCCGTACCGACCTGATTTTTCGGATTCAGAAAAATATTCGACTGCAAGCCAATTCTTGCCAACAATTGGCTACAGCCATCTTACAGCAACAGACTTTTCAGCTTGATTCCTCGCATGCCTTGGCTTTAGCCCATTTGGAAAGCTCGATGCACAGTTGGATTCAAGACCATCCACATAATATAGAAGTGAAAAACTTGGGCTTGGTGCTGCGAAATTTACGCAATGTACAAGATCAGTTTGCCAATCTCACGATTGAACAAGACCATTACCAGCAGCATTATTCTGCACATCAGGACAATTTAAATCTGCTGGATGATGACATTCACGGTCTACAGGATTTGTGGCTGAAGCTGCGCCAACATCTCACGCCTCAATCGGCCTTGTTTCGACATGCAGTCCGCATTGCATTTGTATTTGCCGTGGGCTATGCCATTTCTTTGTTACCCTTTGCCAAAAATGGCTACTGGATTTTATTGACCAGTTTATTTGTCTGCCAAATCAGTTATTTTGCCACCAAAAGCCGTTTAAAACTGAGAACTTTGGGCACCTTGCTCGGGGTTATTTTAGGGGTTCCGCTGCTGTATTTTGTACCCAGTATTGAAGGGCAACTGATTCTCACCATTTTATGTGGCGTGGCCTTTTTCTATTTACGCTCGCAAAAATATGCGATTGCCACGCTCATGGCGACCCTAATGGTGTTGTTGATTTTTAACCTGAAAGGTGCCGGTTATGAAATTATCTTACCGCGTATTATTGATACCCTACTTGGCTGTTTGATTGCATGGTTTGCAGTCAATGCCATTTGGCCAGACTGGAATTTCCGTAATATTTCTAAAAATATTCAAAATAGTAGTCAGGCCACTTTAGATTACTTCGCTGCCATTGTGCAGCAATACCAACAGGGCAAAAATAACAGCATCAACTATCGTAAAGCTCGGCGCCTTGCACATAATGCGCAAATTGAACTATCTAGCATGATTTCCAGTCTGAGTACTGAACCGCAGCCCAATCCAGAACTGATTCAACAGGCTTTTCGCTATTTGGTCTACAGCCATAGTCAGCTCAGCTATATTTCTGCCTTGGGCAGTCATCGCGAACAGCTACATGACCCGAAAATACTCGAACTGTTGCAATGGTGTTTACACACCCTAAACAACAGTTTGATTCAGCAACACCATCTAGATCAACAACAGATACAACATCAACTGGAAGAGATTCAGTCCATTAGCCAAGCAGCAGAACTTTCTGAACATTGGCAATTGGTACTCAAACAAATGAGCCTGTTACTGGAAACCTTGCCGGAACTGCTCAAACTCAAACAACGCTTATTGGCACTTGAAATTAAGTAAAACCGACTGCTCTACAAGCCATGACCACCTCTGCAACTCTCGAGCAGACCAGACTTGCAGCTGTATGAGATGGAAAAATTCAGCCCTTTCAGTCACTTTTTATGTATAAAGATTCGCCCGATTCAGCTAGAATCGAGATTCATTCTCAATTTTATTGTTTTGAATATGAATATTAAAACCTTACGCGTTGTTGGTTTTCTGGAAGGCTTATCTTTTCTTCTCCTCCTATTTATTGCCATGCCTTTAAAATATATCTGGGGCAATCCGATTCTGGTGAAATTCGTCGGAATGGGACACGGTGTTTTATTTATTCTATTTTTGGTGGTGCTGTTTGCGGTCTGCGAAAAACAGAAATGGTCAATTAAAATGTTTATTCTTGGTTTGATTGCCTCTATTTTGCCGTTTGGCCCTTTTGTATTTGATCATAAGCTCAAGAAATTTGAATCATAATTGCTACCATATTGTGGCACCGAAACTGGTCAAACAGGCATCAACAGCCTGTTTGAACCCGAGTCTTCAAGCCCAGTTAGAACTCGCCTTTGGCGTGTCGTTCCTGCAAAACTTGCTGCAACATGCGGCGTGGAAAACTAAACCATAGTGCAATCAAGACAAAACATGCCAAGCCATAAGCAACTAAATGGTACTGCTCATACAAAATACGCACCAGTTCGATAATAAAAAAGAAACTGAACATCAGTAGCATCGACACCGCAGCAGCTACAGTACCTTTTGACACTTCTGAAGACATTAAAGCAAAACGGTACAGCACCGAAAAACTAATCCCCTCGCCAAAGCTAATCAGGGTCATACCGACGATCAGGCTAATCAGGAAATACTCCTGCCAGAACATCCCGGCCAAAATGAATAGTGTGCCTAGCAGCATAATTGGTAAACCGATCATCACAGTTTTTCCTAAGGCCAGTCGGTCAATGATTTTAATCAGCACCAGATTGCCCGCAATCAGACCACCCAATACTGGAAATTGCGCTAAACCGTATTGCATACTGCTGAGCTTTAATTCTTCTACCAGCATCACGGGGGAAAGTGCAATCCACAACATTAACGGCATACTGACCATGGGCAAGGCCAAGGTTAAGCCGAGAAAACGCCGATTTTGATAGACGCGTTTAAAGTCAGACAGAATATAGCGTAGTGGCTGTTTCACCACAGTTTGTTGAGTAGCTGGCATGTTGGCTTTTAAGCCAAACCAGCTTAGAAAAGCCAATAATGCGATGCCAATAAAGCCCCAATGCCATGACACATGGTCAATCAGGAAGGCACCTAATACCGGGCCAAGCAAAGGTGCAAGCAAGGAAATATTGGCCATCAGCGCCATGACTTTAATGGCATCGCGCTCTGCAAAGGTTTCCTGAATAGCGGCATAACCCACGGCAGAAATCACGGTTAAGCCAATACCCTGTAAAAAGCGCAGGGCAAGGAATTGCTCAATATTTTGGGTAAGCAAAATCAGTAAACAACAGACACTAAAAAACAGTACCCCAGTGAGCAGGACTTTTTTACGCCCCAGTCGGTCGGATAATGGACCCAACAGCCATGCCACACAGGCACCACCGAGCAGATAAAAAGACATAGATGAGGGTGCCCAACTGCTACTCACCCCAAATTCTTTGGTGATGGCGAGCATGGCGGGTTGCACTAAATCATTGCCGATATAGACGGAAAACTCGAACAGCACCAACGCCAAAGGAAACATCAGCGTAGCGCGGTTCAACGTGGTGGTTTGAACTTTTTGCATTATTTTCTACATATCTTTATGGTCTAGTCGCAGGCTGACACTATTTTTTGGGAGATAAGCGTTAGCCCAATGACCAGCACTGAGAGAATCAATAAATTACGTTTTTAAAATGCGCTAAGGTTTAGCGGCTTAATACACCGTATTCACAAGGTGTCTAAGACAGATCAAGCTATTTCAATTGTGAGATTTTTATCACTCAAGCTAGTACACCCACTAGGTCAAGTGGGTGTAGTTTAGCAGTTTATAGCTTGGGAATTGTAGTTTTTACATTAAGTAAAAAATCTTATTCTCAAGCGATTTCTTGCTTTTCTTCTTCTAAAAATTTCACTTCAGGATTCTCTTTAAATTGCAGCCACTTGTTTTTCATCCACTGCTCAACTTTATTTTTTCCTAGAATTGCCAATAGGTTATTTAATAATGCAAATTTTGCTGGCTTATTAAAATAATAAACCGTTACGCGTACATTTCGATCTATGTCATCATTTAAGCTAAACAGATCAACAATATAGTCTTTATCTGAAATATCTAGTGAGTGACCCCAGATACTTATATTCAAATTGAGTTTACTTTCTGTCTCGATTAAGTGTTGTCTTTCAAATCTCTTGGCTGTTGAGTCACGGTTATCAGAATCCTTCTCAAAATATTCAACCTTTTTCTTGTGACTCTCAACTCTCTTTAAGTATTCATCTAAAAATGAATAATTTGTTTCTTTAAATAATTTCTGATGATACTTAGTGAAACCGTACGCCTTTATTTTCTTTAATGCTTCATCTTCTAATTCAGCAATGCCCAAAACAATATTTTGATCTTCGCCACATCTGCCATGTAAATAATCAACCTCAATAGCATGATAAAGTCGTTGATAGGTATTGGTATAGTTAAACGAGAAGATTTTATCAGGATAATTATATTCTCTAAAATTAATCATCAAACTATTATTAGGACTTAGTTTCGCAATTATTAAGCTTAAATATTGCTCAAAAATAACAATAAAATCGTCCAACTGCTGATATAAAAACCCTAAGAATCCTGATGAATTAAATCCATTCAATAACTGTCCGCCATGACAAAACTTTGGGTTGATATTATCTCTAGACATCACCTTGTATTTTCTTTCTGTGTGTAATGATATCGATGGTAATCTAGCCTTATATTCCTCCGCAGCTATAAATTTAAAAAAATTTAATATTTTGAAATCTCTTTCTTTAATCCGGTGACCATCATCTTTCTTATGATCAAAGTATTCAAATAGCTCACTTGGTCTTTTAATTTTTTCAATCTCTAAAATACAACTCGCAAATGAGTTTAAAACCTCTTCAATTTTTAATTCAAAATCAATCCATGTTTTTACTTCTTTTACATGATCTTTAAAGTATTGATACCAACAATTATTTTTCAACTCATATTGAAATTTTACAATTATTTCTATTGATAGCTCTACAGATGAAATGTCATAGATATCTTTCGTTTTATCAATAAATTTCTTATCTCTACAATCAAGAAACAGACTGTTAAAATTCATCTTGTATGTTTTTTCATCTGCGGCATGTTTGATTTCCAGTCCCTTTAAAATCAAATCAGATAGAGTATTAACAGGGTTACTAAGAACATTCTGAATAGGTTTTCCTAAATCTTTTTTTTCTATCGCTCCCATCACATCCATAAAGTGATCATATTTGGTCGGCAAATAATGTGATAAATCGAAACCATTCCCCACAATTAAAATATTCATTTTTATAAAGTCCAAAATTAAAAAAGCGCATCACTTGATACGCTTTTTATGCGACAAAATACGCAAACTTTCAAGCCTATTCTTCTAATCAAGGACACGGTTTGGTCTGGAAAGTCTTGGTGTTTTTACCGCGCATACATTGATACGACTTTTCAGTTTCAACCAATTTCCAGTCATTCTCTACATGTTTAAAACTGTACACGGTACGAATGGAGCGGACCGAATCATCCATTAACCCAGTTTCCGTGACTTTCACTTGAGCTGCCGTTGGTGCTTCTACACTATTAAAAAATTGACGAATTTCCACCGTCGATAATTCTTTCACTAAATCTGGACGTTGTTTTAATACTTGCGCCAAAGGTGTATCTGAACTACTGACTTTATTGACTAAATTCTGAGTGGTGGCACAGCCTGCCAATACACCTAAACATAAGGCTGAAACCGAAACTAAACGCAACATGACAAATTCCCCATAGATATCGTTACATACCCGTCATAATGCAATGCTTAAGCACAGAACTCTATGGCAACAATGTAGCGTTTATTGCCCGAGGTTGAATCTTTGAACTTTTGGGTTGCACAATAAAAAACACCGCAATGTGACCATCGCGGTGTTTTGGTTTTATTCAATCATCAAATTATAAATCGAATAATTTACCCGGATTCATAATGCCGTTTGGATCGAAGACTTTTTTCAAAGCTTTCATGTATTCAATTTCTTCCGCACTGCGTGAATATTCCAAATATGGTTTTTTGGTCATGCCCACACCATGCTCGGCAGAAATCGAACCATCATATTTTTTCACAGTATCGAATACGTATTTATTCACCACCTGACATTTCGCAAAGAATTCGTCTTTGCTTAAATCCGCAGGTTTCAAAATATTCAAGTGCAAGTTACCGTCACCAATATGACCAAACCAGCAGATTTCAAAGTCTGGATAGTTTTCTGCCACAATCGTATCAATTTCTTGAATAAACGCAGGTACATGGGTAATCAAAACTGAAATGTCATTTTTGTACGGGGTAAATGGCGCAATCGACTCAGAAATGTCTTCACGTAAACGCCATAAACTTTCTACTTGCTCAAGGCTTTGGCTCAACACGCCATCCAGCACCCAGCCCTGTTCCATACAGTGCTCAAAAATTTCCATCGCCTTGTCCATAATTGGTTCAAACGGCGCTTCAAATTCAAGTAACACGTAGAATGGGCATTCAGTTTCAAATGGACGTTGGACATGACCATGATCCAAGACTTTCTGCATTGCCAATTCACCAAAGAATTCAAATGCAGTTAAATCAATTTTCGCTTGGAAGGCATGCAGTACAGGCATCACAGCTTCAAAATCAGGAACACCCAACACCATGACTTGTAAGTCTTGTGGTTGACGCTCAAGTTTAATTTCCGCTTCAGTGATCAGACCTAAAGTGCCTTCACCACCAATGAACAAATGCTGTAAGGCATAACCTGTAGCATTTTTAATCATGCCTTTGTTTAAACGTAAGATGTCGCCTTTGCCTGTTACTACAGTTAAGCCCAACACCCAGTTACGCGTCATGCCGTATTTAATGACTTTAATACCGCCCGCATTGGTACCAATATTGCCACCAATTTGTGATGAACCCGCAGAAGCAAAATCCACTGGGTAGTACATCCCCTGTTCTTCAGCATATTTTTGTAATTGTTCAGTCACCACACCCGCTTGTACGCGCACCATACGATCGGCAGGGAAAAATTCCAGAATCTGGTTCATTTTGTCCATGCTCACCACGATTTCACCATTGGCTGCTACGGCACCCGCAGATAAACCCGTACGACCACCCGATGGGGTCACGGCAATATTGAATTGGTTGGCAAGTTGAACAATGGCTTGAACTTGTTCAGTCGTTGCAGGGAAAACGATCACAGATGGGTTTGGATCAAAGTGTTTGGTATAATCCCGACCCCAATTTTGCAGGCTATCGGTATCCGTTTTAATACGGTTTTCGCCAACAATTTCGGTCAATTGGGTCAACAACTCTGGGGTTAAAGCGACTGGAGCATTCATCGTTTTCAGACCTTGCAATGAAGTAAACAAGTGGTGTCGAATCTAATGCATTATTCAGCTGAAACTGCGGTAACAAAGGAACAATAACTAGACAGCGCGTGAAGTAACGGACAGTCCATCTGTACCGTATTTTTTCACGGAGCATTATTATAAGCCATTTTTAAGCAAAACCCGCAGAAAATCGCGTTTTAACCAGGTTACCTTGTAAATTACAGGCTTAGTTAGACCAGTCACGACAAGTTGTGACGCATATTTCGCCAAAATACCTGATTGCTGCGTCATAAAGGAAATGTATATCCCCCTATGTCCTATGCTATGATACTGCCACCAAATTTGGCCTTTGTAGCGGAGCCGTAATGAGCCAACATCTTTCCCTGCCTAAAGATAAAATTCGTTTCTTGTTGTTAGAAGGCGTTCACCAAAACGCAGTCGACACTTTAAATGCAGCTGGATACACCAACATCGATTATCGTAAAACTGCGCTTGAGGGTGAAGCGTTGAAAGAAGCGATCAAAGATGCGCATTTCATTGGTATTCGTTCCCGTACTCAATTGACTGAAGAAGTTTTTGAAGCGGCAAACAAACTCATCGCGGTGGGCTGTTTCTGTATCGGGACCAACCAAGTGAACTTAAATGCTGCGATGGTTCGCGGTATTCCAGTCTTTAACGCACCATACTCAAATACTCGTTCAGTGGCTGAACTGGTATTAGCAGAAGCAATTCTCCTTCTTCGTCGTGTACCTGAAAAATCAACAGATACACATGCAGGCGGCTGGAACAAATCTGCTGTAGGTTCGTTTGAAACACGCGGTAAAACTTTAGGTATCGTGGGTTATGGTTCAATCGGTTCTCAACTTTCAGTTTTAGCTGAAAGCATGGGGATGAAAGTCATCTATTTCGATACAGTGACCAAGTTACCTTTAGGTAATGCACGTCAAGTCGGCAGCTTGAATGAACTTCTTGCCAATGCAGATGTCGTCTCTTTACACGTACCTGATGTTCCTTCTACGCGTAACTTCATGACTAAAGATCAGTTTGCGCAAATGAAAGAAGGTTCAATCTTCATCAATGCGGCACGTGGTACATGTGTCGTGATTGAAGACTTGGCTGATGCGCTTAAATCAGGTCACCTTGCGGGTGCTGCGGTGGACGTATTCCCGAAAGAACCTAAAGCCAATGGTGAAGAATTTGTTTCTCCATTACGTAACCTACCAAACGTGATTTTAACACCGCACGTGGGTGGTTCGACTATGGAAGCGCAAGCAAACATCGGTTTAGAAGTTGCAGAGAAATTCGTGGCTTACTCAGACAAGGGTATGACTTTATCTGCAGTGAACTTCCCAGAAATCGCCTTGCCGTTGACTGAAGGTAAACACCGTTTACTGCACATTCACAAAAACATACCGGGCGTACTTTCAAAAATCAACAACCTATTTGCTGAGCACGGCATCAACATCTCTGGTCAGTCTTTAATGACCAAAGGTGATGTCGGCTACTTAGTGATGGATGTTGACGCAACTGCATCTCAAGAAGCACTGGATACTTTGCAACACGTTGAAGGCACTATCCGCGTTCGCGTATTGTTCTAAGTTATTCGATGTGAAAAACCACAGACTTGTGTCTGTGGTTTTTTATTGACCCCACCTCCGCTTAATGGAGTCAATAAAAAGCATTTCACAGCTTAAAATCGATCTATTGCCATGGGGAATAGATCGATTTTGTTTCAGTTCAGTATGGCCATGCCTTCTGGCTGCTTCATCTTGCTGTATGATGAAGCGTTGATATTGCTCATCCGCTACGAGCTATTTCAACTGCACAATGTTATGATTGAAAAAAACACACAAATTGACCATCCGATATAAAACAAAATGCCCCTAACTCATGCTGAATTTTAAAACGCCTTCTTATTTACAAGCGGTTTTCCTGCTCTTTATTGCCATGCTCTGTGTGCAAAGTAGCGGTTCCTTAGCCAAAATCCTGTTTCAGCAATTTCCTGTTTTAACGGTTTCTGCCATGCGTATGCTGTTGGGTGCGCTGATTCTGGCCATTATTTTTCAAATCTGGAAAATTAACTTTAAAAGCGTTCGCTGGTCTTCGATTCTCAGCTATGGCATTGCACTGGCAGGGATGAACGGTCTGTTCTACCTCTCCATTGAACGTCTACCACTGGGTATAGCAGTTTCATTTGAATTTATTGGTCCACTCAGTGTCGCTCTGTATTATGCGCGACAAAAATATGATCTGCTCTGGGTCGGTATGGCCATTTTGGGCTTGATCTTATTATTTCCTTTCGATCAAGCCTCGCAATCGCTAGATTGGGTTGGCATTGCCTTGGCACTTGGCGCTGGAGCATGTTGGGCAATTTATATTATTGCAGGGCAACGTCCTTCAGGTATTTCAGGCAATCATACGGTGTGTTTGGGCATGTTTGTCGGGATGTTGTGTTTAATGCCAATCGCAATGTTTTCAGGCATGACCAGTGAGGTCTTCCAACCCCCTCATTTATTTTATTTTGTCGCTCTGGCTATTCTGGCAAGTGCGCTGCCTTTTACATTGGAAATGATTGCCCTACGCAACCTCACCGCCATGAGCTTTGGAACCTTAATGAGTCTTGAACCTGCCATTGCAGCATTGTCGGGCTTTGTCTTCCTTAATGAACAATTGCTCTGGACACAATGGTTAGCCCTAAGCACCATTATTATGGCTTCGATTGGCTGTACCTATACCACGCAACAAGCCAAACGCGCGAAACCAGCCAGTTTAGCATCTTCAAGCCAAGGCGATTGAGGTTCGCGGAACAGCCGATCTCGACAACTTCATCCCCGACCCAGCGACCAAATGTAGCGAGAAAAGCCATATGCGCAACAGTCAACTCAGTGCGGTCTTATTCATGGTACTTTCCATGTTGGCCTATCAAGTCAGTGCCTCTTTTGCTAAACAGCTCATGCAGGCCTTAGACCCGTTTACAGTGGTCACTTTACGTCTGAGTTTTGCCTCCATTTTAGTGGTGTTGATGTTCCGTTCATGGAGAATCATTCAGCGTCTACCGTATCTCAAATGGCGTGATTTGTTGTTTTATAGTGCTGCGGTCTGCGTCATGAATGTGCTGTTCTATGCCTCTTTGGGCAAATTACCACAAGGGATTGCCGTCGGCTTAGAGTTCTTAGGGCCACTCACCTTAGCCCTGCTCTCCATTAAACAGAAAGGGGATTATATCTGGGTCGGACTCGCCATTGCAGGGATTGCCCTGATGGTGCCATGGCAGGATGCGCAAGCCCATAACTTCTCTTATGTCGGTGCTGCCTGTGCTTTGGGTGCGGGGATTTGCTGGGCATTTTATATTTATTTTGGACAGCGTGTGGCTCGACAAAATATCGGAATGCATGCGCTCAGTATTGCCATTGTGCTGTCCACACTGGTACTGCTCCCAATCAATGCCGTTCATAATCCACAGGCTTTAGTCCAATTCCAATATTGGCCACAAGCGCTGATGATTGCCTTATTAGCAACAGCCATTCCCTACACCCTAGATTTAATGGCACTCAAACGTCTCAGTAAACTCAGCTATGGCACGCTCTCCAGTTTATCTCCCGCCTTAGCTGCGATTGCAGGCATGCTCCTGCTCAAAGAACACATCACTATGTTGCAGACCCTAGCGCTCATTTGCATTATGACCGCTTCGGTCGGGGTGACTTATCGTGCCAGTCGCACTGCACCAGAAACTGAAAACAAAGACTCCGTGGCCTAATACATTCTGTTATCTACAAGCCCCCTCCCTATTGTGCTGGCATCGTCCAGCCCATAGGCTCAGCGTATCTCGGGGAGTGTGCGGCTTGGGAATACGCGGCACATCTTCAAGACGGAATGCTTGAATTCTAGCGGCTTAAAAATTACTATCATAAAAATAACATTAAAAAGATCAGTACAATAATGCAGCCACATATCCGTCTCAATATGATTGTCAAAAATGAAGCCGCCGTGATTTTGCGTTGCTTAAAGTCAGTCAAACCTTGGATTCACTCTTGGGCAATTGTCGATACAGGCTCTACCGATGGCACACAACAACTGATTCAAGACTTTATGCAGGATATGCCTGGACAGCTGTTTGAACGGCCTTGGCATAATTTTGGCTTTAATCGCAGCGAAGCCCTACAACTAGCACAAGCTCCCAACCTGCCTCCTGCCGACTATTTAATGTTTATTGATGCCGATCAAACCCTATTGGTCGAGCCAGAGTTTCAATGGGGGAGCTTATCTGGCACTGGTTACTATTTAGAATATATATATGGCAACATTCGTTACCAACTCAATGCCTTGGTCTCAACCAAACTGCCCTGGGTGTGGAAAGGGGTCTTACATGAATTTCTCGATTCAACAGCACCACATACCTGGCAATTCTTAGCAGGACCTCGTATTTTCGTGCAACATGATGGCGCACGCGGGCGCGATCCCTCTACCTATCTCAAAGATATAGAAATACTCAAACAAGGCATTAAAGATGAGCCAGAGAACCTGCGTTATCAGTTTTATTTAGCTCAAAGTTATCAAGATGCCCATTTACCCGAGCAGGCGCTGGAAGCCTATCAAATCCGTGCGGCAGCTGGAGGATGGGAAGAAGAGCGCTGGCTCGCACAATTCCGCGCAGCGAAATTTAAGGAGCTGTTGAAGCATCCTGCTGAAGACATCCGACATGCCTATTTACAAGCTTGGGTCAGTCGCCCGCAACGCGCTGAACCACTCTATGAGTTGGCGCGCTATTATCGTGAGCAGCGTTTATTTGCACAAGCCTGCCAATTTGCCTTGCAAGCTTGCCAAATTAGACGTCCAAGCGATATTTTATTTGTCGATGAAAGTGTGTATACCTGGCGAGCCTTAGATGAACTTAGTGTCGCTGCATCTTATTGCCCACAATATAAAGAAGACGGGAAAAAAGCCATTCTCAAATTATTCATGGAACAGAAATTTCCAGCTTCTGAAGAAGCACGACTGATTGCCAACTTGCGCTTTTATCAATAAAAAGCCCTTGCAAATGCAAGGGCACAATCTACAGTCAATCATCCACAGACATTGCAGTTTCAAACTTAAGCTGGGAACAAGATTTGATAACTTAAACGGACAATTAAAATAGAAACCAATACTAAAAAGATGATCCGGATAAATCCACTGCCATATTTTAATGCCAGTTTAACCCCAACCAATGAACCCGCAATATTCGCGGCGGCCATGGTTAAACCAATTCCAAACAACACATGACCTGCGGGCACAAAAAAACTCAGTGCTGCAAAGTTGGTCATAAAATTGGCGATTTTGGACAGGGCCGAAGCGTGAATAAAATCGACTTTTAAATAGCGAATAAAATAGAAAATAAAAAAACTGCCCGTTCCAGGGCCAAAAATTCCATCATAAAAGCCAATCAACACACTCCCGACTGCAGCGAGCACTAGAATTTTAGTGGTGACTTCCTGCTGAAAATGCACCTGACCAAACTGCTTTTTCATGAAGGTATAGATCGCAATAATGATCAACATACACAACACAAAGGGCTTTAATACTTGGGTAGGAATCATGGAAACACATGCCGCCCCCAAGTAGGAGCTGATAAAAGCCCCCACCCCAATCACCAACAGCAACTTCCACGACAGCGACACGCGACGCATAAATGAAAAGGCCGCTGAAGCCGTACCAAAAATGGAAGACAGCTTATTGGTGCCAAAAACTGTCGCGGGTGCCAATTGCGGCATTGCCCCCATAATCGCAGGAATCTGAATTAAGCCCCCTCCTCCCACTGCGGCATCAATTGCGCCTGCACAGAAAGCAAAGAAGACCAAACTCAGAATAAGATCAAGTTCCATATGATTCAGCCGCCTACAGATTCAAAACACGTTTAGGAATTAAACGCTTTCGATCACTGATTTCGGCCAAACCAAGACATTTTTCACCATCAAAAACCAGCACTTGGGCTTCTGCAGCATGCTCAATATTGCTTTCCATGCCTCGACTGAAATATTCCGCCCGACCTTCAGGCACCTGAATCTGTGTCAAATGCTGTACAGGTGCATAGACTGGCAATAATAAGGCTTCACGCTCTTGTTCAGTTAAAGCTTCCAAATATTCAATGGTATAGCTCGGAATCAGGTCAAAATGACCCGTTTTAATCCGATGTAAATAAGTCAAATGCCCGTAAGTACCCAAGGCTTTGGCAATATCTTCGCCTAAAACCCGAATATAGGTGCCTTTAGAACAGGTCACATCTAAAGTAATACTGTTTTCCGTAAAAGACAGTAGCTGAATGGCTTCAATGGTGATTGGTCGTGCTTCACGCTCAATTTCAATGCCTTTACGCGCTAATTCATACAGCGGACGGCCTTGCTTTTTCAGTGCCGAATACATCGGTGGAATTTGTTGAATCTCGCCAACAAATTGATCCAAGACCTGCTGAATATTTGCTTCGCTCAGCGTAGGTACTGTCTGCTCTAATAAAACCTCGCCCTCAACATCGCCAGTGGTGGTGCTGTGCCCCAATTGCACTGTGGTTTGATAGCGTTTGCTTGAATCTAATAAAAAATGCGAAAACTTGGTTGCTTCACCCAAACAAATCGGCAATAAACCCGAAGCAAGCGGATCTAAAGCCCCAGTATGCCCTGCTTTCTCTGCACGGAATAACCAACGGACTTTCTGTAATGCTGCATTCGAGCTAATACCCAATGGTTTATTTAATAAAAATACGCCATTTACCGCTCGACGCTGGATTTTTACCGCAGAAGATTTCATAACTCAGGACACGCATTTTCAACTGTGGCAATACTAACAACCGCTTGTCTAGTTTTACAACTTTTCTGTTGTTTATTTAGTTTGGCACTGCAAAATTAATTCAGTTCAGAATATTGAATCAATTAAAACAATAAAATGGAAATTGGGCATAGGATATGCAGAAAAAGAAATTATGGCTCATACTGGCTGTGATCCTCGTGATCTTGCTTGGTTTTCTCATCTGGCTTGCACCGAGTGCCAGCACAGGCAGCAATCCAAGAGAGAATCCCCTCAGCGCAGCTGCAACGGAGAATGCCGCCCTCGGCCATCGTACCACTGAACCCCTACAGCAGCCTTTTGTGAGCACGAGCCAACAAGATACGGAAATTAATTGCCAAATCAGCTTAGACCAAGCGAATCACTTAGTAGTTGATGAACGTACACGAAATTGTTTTGAATACTTCATTACCCAATATGGGGAAAAGCAAATTGAGCAGATCAAACAGGATTTTGCAGCATATATTGCTCAAAGCTATCAAGCACCGGCTACAACGCAAATTTTAGATTTATGGAATCGCTATCTCGATTACCGCGTGCAATTAAGCAACTTAAAAGAACCCAATTTAAATCAGCAAGAACCTGAATATTATCGAAAGGTTTTTGCGCTCACGCAAAACTTACGCCAGCAATTCTTTTCCGATTATGAAATTACAGGGCTGTTCGGTGCGGAAAACGTCTACCATGAATATACCCTAAATCGTATGAGTATTCTGGCCGACGCTACTCTCAATGAAGTCCAGAAAGCACAAAAATTAAAACAACTCTTCGCTCAACTGCCTGAAGATTGGAAAGAAAATCTAGAACAACTGTCTAAATTGGAAGATCTGCGCAAACTCACATCTGACCTTAAAGCCCGAGGCGGTTCGCCTGAAGAGCTGCGCCAAATGCGTATGAATTTAGTCGGTGTAGAGGCCACGCAACGACTCGAGCAGCTGGATCAGGAACGTGGTCAATGGAAATCACGAGTGAATGACTATTTAGCACAACGTGATCAGATTTTGCAGAGCCAGATGAGTGAATCAGCACAACAACAAGCCATTCAGCAACTGCGCCAGCAACAATTTAAAAACCCGCAAGAACAATTACGACTTGGAACCTTTGAAACCACACACGACAGAGGAGGAAAGTTACCTTTCGCAGAATAATTCTGCCTCTTAAGACCTTTTTTCAGGATGAAAATATGTATAAAACCAAAAAAATAGCACATAGCCTTTCATTGCTCGGTTTAGCAGCATGTATCGGATTCAGCAGCAGCTCACTCACGGCAGGAGTGCTCAGTGTCAATGCCTCCGCACAAAGCACCTATGCCAAAACTAAATATCCACTGTTATTTACACATGGTATGTTTGGCTTTAGTCGCTTGGGGGTTGCCGAGTTTGGCCTCGATTATTGGTACCAGATTTTGCCCGATCTGGCACGTAATGGCGCAACCAATTTTGCTGCACAAATCTCACCTTTAGAATCTACCGAAGTTCGTGGTGAGCAACTACTACAACAGGTCGAAGAAGTGATTGCGATTTCAGGTAAATCCAAAGTCAACTTGATCGGACATAGCCATGGGGGACCCACTATTCGTTATGTCGAAGCTGTCAAACCTCAATATGTAGCCTCCTTAACTGGGGTAGGTGCTACCTTTAGAGGTTCCAAAGTGGCGGATGATTTACTTTCGAACCAAGCTGGCTCACAACTGTTGAGCATTGCTACCGACTATATTATTGGCCCCTTGATTACTTTTGCCGAAGGTAATCCATCACTACAAAATGATCTACAGGCTTCGCTAAGTTCGATTAGTGAAAAGGGGTCTCAAATATTTAACCAAAAATACCCCACCACAGCACTGGCTACCGACTGTAGTAAAAGTGGTGCAACATCCAACAACGGCGTCTATTACTACTCGTGGACGGGGACCTCGCAAGTAACCAATGTGATTGATGTCGCAGACAGTACAATTTCCTTACTTGCGCCGCTGTCTTATATCAGTACCGACAATGATGGTCTAGTGGCGCGTTGCAGCACGCATTTCGGTAAAGTCATTCGAGACAACTATAACTGGAATCATTTAGATGAAGTCAATCAGGTACTGGGATTAAGAGGTCTATTTAGTCCAGATCCTGTCGATGTCTATCGTCAGCATGCCAATCGCTTGAAGCTACAGGGGCTGTAAAATTCAATCCAAAAAAAAATGCGCCAAAGGGCGCATTTTTTCACTCAAATAAAACTGATTAAACTGCAGTTTTACGAGCTGGTAACTTTTCACGAATACGTGCAGCTTTACCAGACAATTCACGTAGGTAGTAAAGTTTAGCACGACGAACGTCACCACGACGTTTCACTTCGATTTTAGCAACGATTGGAGAGTGAGTTTGGAAAACACGCTCAACACCAACACCGCTAGAAATTTTACGTACTGTGAACGCAGAGTTCAAACCACGGTTTTTCTTCGCGATTACAACACCTTCAAATGCTTGAAGACGCTCACGATCACCTTCTTTTACTTTTACCTGAACGATAACAGTGTCACCTGGTGCAAAAGCTGGGATGTCTTGTTTAAGCTGTGCATTTTCAACAGCTTGTACTAAAGGATGCTTACCGCTCATGGGGTATCTCCAATATGTGTGGGTCAGAAGAGGTCTGAGATCCACTGGGTATAGAGGCTAAAGCGCATAGACCCGATTAACTTTCCCTTTATGCTTGACCGCTTCAACGCATAAAGAGCCTAATTAAGAACACTTAAACACATGCGTCTAAGTCTTCGCATACGGACAATAACTGGAAGCTATCGACCTTATAAATCTTTGAGCCATTTTTTTTGCTGCTTGGTCAGCTCCACTTTTTCCACCAACTCAGGTCGGCGTTCAAGGGTGCGCTGATAACGCTGCAAAAACCGCCATTTTTCAATATTGGCATGATGTCCTGATTTTAAAATATCTGGAACATCTAAACCTTCAAAATGGTCTGGCTTGGTATATTGTGGGCAATCTAACAGACCATCCACAAAAGAATCTTGCACAGCCGATTGTTCATCAGAGATGGTATTCGGCAAACGTCGAATAATACTGTCCAATAGCACCATCGCAGGAAGCTCGCCACCCGATAACACGTAATCTCCAATTGACCATTCCTGATCAACATATTTTTGGATTAAACGCTCATCGACCCCTTCATAACGACCACACAATACAATCAATCCATCATAATCGACAAACTGTTGTACCGCAGTTTCATTCAGGGTTTTCCCTTGCGGTGACATATACACCACAGGAACATGAACTGCTCCCGCTTGCACTGCAAGCTGTTTAGCATGTTGAATTGCTTTTGCCAAAGGCTCAGCCATCATCACCATGCCAGGACCACCACCAAAGGGACGTTCGTCCACTCTTTTATAGTTGCCCTCAGCAAATTCGCGTGGATTGATGCAATGTACTTGCACAATGTCACGTTTTGCTGCACGTCCGCTAATACCGTAGGCTGTAATCGCTTCAAACATTTCAGGAAAAAGCGTAATGACTGCAAAAAACACCGCAGACTCCTCTATTTTCCTGCTGCTGTGTGAATCCTATACGGATTAATAATCTGCGCCCCAATTGACGTAGATACGACCAGCTTCGAGATCAACGCGTTGTACCACATCTTTATGCCATGGAATCATTCGCTCTTCACTATCGATACTTTCGGCAGTTGCGCGAACCACCATCACATCATTAGCGCCTGTTTCAAACAATTCGTGGATTTGACCAAGATTCACTTCCTGTTCTTCATCATCCAGACCTAACACGGTTAAGCCTTTTAAATCCGACCAGTAATACTCGTCCACGCCTGCTTGAGGCAGTTGCGATTTTGAAATCCAGATATTAGCGCCAACCAGATTATCTGCTGCTGTGCGATCACTCACACCCTTCAGCGAAACAACCAAGCCTTTGCCATGTGGTTTCCAACGTTTTACATCGACAATTTGCCAACCTGCTTTGGTCTCAATGTACCAAGGCAGGTAGTCAAATATGTTGCTCATAGGTTCTGTATTGGAATAGACCCAGAGCCACCCATTTAATCCATAAGCTGAACGTAACTGTCCAATCTGAATACGATCTTCGGGAACATTCTGTGTTGGTGTCATGGGCTACCTACTACTTAATTCTTAAAAATTATGCAGTAGCTGCAGCTTTCTTAGCTTGAGCAGCTAAAGAAGCAACACGATCAGAAGGTTGAGCACCTTGTGATACCCAGTGAGCAAAACGGTCAGCATCTAAACGAAGTTTTTCTGCTTTACCTTGAGCTGTAGGGTTGAAGAAACCGATACGTTCGATGAAACGACCGTCACGTGCATTACGACTATCAGTCACAATGATTTGATAGAACGGACGTTTTTTAGCACCACCGCGTGCAAGACGAATAACTACCATGATACAACCTTATAGTTTTTACGGATTTTCCCTGTACCGACCATCGATACATTTCAAACCCCTTTGATAGAGGGCGATATTCTACGCTAAATTCAGCATAAGGGAAAGATCAAAAAACGTTTTATCCACAGTTTTGAATTTAGGTTTTAGCGACCATCCCAATTAGTTGTTGCAGAAGGGACACAAGCTGTACCGCTATTGATATCAGTTCCTTTACTCCAACACCGTTCCCCACGGTAATTGACCACCAAATGCCCATCACCTTGTTGCGCTGATCCTGTAATCGGAGTTGCGGTTAAAGTCCAAGCAGAAGATGTTAATGCCGCTGGCGTACCACCTACAGGCGTTAAACTCACAGTATATAAAGCTGTACCTTGTGTCGGATATGCAGCTGCAATACCCACATCACTTGCTGTTGCTCCCGTCACCTTAAAATTCGCAATTTTGTAACGTTGAATTTGACTTGTAATTTCAGTCAAACTCGCTTTCATATCTTCACGTTTTGTACGACGTACAGACTCTTGATAAGAGGGATAGGCTATCGCGGCTAAAATAGCAATCACCGCAACAACAATCATTAACTCAATAAGAGTAAAGCCTCTTTGCTGTTTTACCATGGCTCACTCCCATTCTCGCAAGAAAAGTCAACTAACGTTGCTGTTTTACTCTTACAGCGTAGACCTGTACTCGTGATTAAATAATTGTAATTTTTAGGGTCTGATGCTACTGCCTTAATTGCCCAATTTCTACCTGAAGCAGCATCATCAGTTAAATCTAAATCTGAATCATCTCCATCTTTAATCGTTAATGTATATTTAATTGCAGTACCAGTCGCTCCTACAGGCAATGTTCCACTCGTCGTTGAAAATTTTTGATAACTAAAATTACGTGCTTTATGCCTATCAAGTAACGTAGCTAAACGCTGCATCTCTTGCTGAGCTTGACTAGCTACTGAGCGCCGAACATATTCTTGATAAGATGGAATAGCAATTGCAGCAAAAATAGCCACAATTACTACTACAACCATCAGCTCAATTAAGGTGAAACCATTTTTTTTCATAGATCACCTCTTATTTTTCATACCAGCGTTGTGCAATTAATTTAATAGTTGTTGCATATTGATCATTTAAGTTATTACCAATAATCGCTCCCCCTACTAAACGCGTAGTACCATCACCACCACTGGCAATCGCATGGTTTTGAATTCCTGGCCCATGCTCATCACTATAATTACTTGTAGTGCGGTCAGGATAATCGGCAGCGGAACATTGACCAAATGGCATACAGAATAACTGTACTTTACTCACCCCTTGCACACCACCACCGCATGTTCCGGTTAAACCTAAACGGCTTGAATCATAACTACTCACATAAAGGTCGTAATCAATTACTGAAGGTGTGTAAAATATTTTTTCATTTTGGATTTTACTACCACCTGTAAGTTGATAGTACCAACCAGAAGAACTCGCATAAGGAGCAATTGGTGCAACCATTTGCTCTGCAGTCTGTTGAAAACGGTTTGCTAAGGTAATTTCATTCAGTGCTAATGCAGCAGTGCTATTTCCTACTGATACATCATGTGTATCTAGACTAACTGAAGAAGAATAAAGATTAGACTTTGTGACATCTTTATCATAAATCGTATATAAAGCATCATAGCTACGACCTGAATCATAACCTGCTAAAGGATGACTTAAATTACCACTACCGATAGAAATTGCCGCAAATAATTGACCACTTACCGTATCCTTAAAAATTGCAAAAGATGGGGCTGCATAAAAGCGCGGACTGTAGCCCGCTGCTGTATTATGCATATTTAAGATGCGGGTTGAGCGGGTAGCAAATGCTCCTATCGTAGATGCATTATTATTTAAATCAATACGGAATACTTGACCACCTAAATCTCCAAAATAGAGGTGATCAACTAAACCATCATTATCTCGATCGGCCGTTTTGATTTCACTTACAACACTATATTTTAGATCGTTGTCTTTTAAAGCTATTACACCTGTTGTTGCAGTCGCAGGAACTCCATTTGTTGCCGTAGTATCTCCAGTCACAGCATTATTACTTGCCCACCACAATAAATCACCATTCAGGGCATCAAACATATACACTCCCGCCCCGACTCCATTGGTCTGATTATAGGTATCGCTTTCATAACCACCATTGTTTGCAGTACCTGTGGAGCCACCAGCATCATAACCACCACCAACAAACATGACCATTTTACGACTACCATTCCAGTTCACCCATGCAATTTTGGGTTTCGACCAGCTTTGTCCCATATACTGTAAAGGCGCGAAACTTTTACTGGAATTATTGTAGTAAACTTTTTGTGTCGCTGGATCAATATGAAATTTTAAAGCAGGATTACTCATATCATGTAGGTCAAGTGAATAATAACTGCGCCCTCCCATACGCAAACCGCCATAAACCAGCTGTTTACCTTGTAACTGGCTACTACTTCCTTCAACAGTAATGGTTTTACCCGTACCTACGGTTAAAGTCCCATCAGATTTTGGTACGTACTCAGTATAGGCAGCCCAAGGTGCATCTATGCCATAAAATAGACTTGCAGTTCCGCCAGTTGTTGATTCAGGTGTCAAAAAGGCCTGACTTTGATTATTAATCATTTCATTTGGAACAAAAGCAAAGACCTCTCTTCCCCCTTTATTCGTGGAAGTGTAGTCATCCGCTTTGACCACATGTAAAACTCCCTGTGTTGTACCAAACAATACATAATCTTCGCGATTAGTGGTCAAAAGAGTATTTTCAGTAGTATCGTATGTCACTTTGCCTTCGTTCGACAAAAGTAATGGTGATGAATGCATCATCGCACCAACCTGCCGTAAATCAAGCAATGTCATAATGTCAGAACGCTTTGGGTCATTGGCAGCATATGTTGCCCGTTCAATTGTTGTTAATGTGGTACCTTCTGTAGCAACGCCTGAGCTATTTATGACACGGTTGGTTAATAACTTTCGATTTTCAACTGTTACACTATCAACTATAGAGGTTCCAAGGGGTAATTGTGATTTCACCCCCCCCATACGTGCATAAAGCTCACTCCCCCAAGTGTTTTCATCACTTTGTGCAATCGTTGAGTTTGTACTGACATCAGGTGCCCAATAATCATGAGTACCATTAATTAAGCGCCCTAACTGATCCACAACGTCCAACTGTTCTTCAGCTACACCAATTACTGCACTATTTTTACCTAAGAGACGTCCTGCTGCATTCACGTGATATTTTTTTAAATTACCCACCCATAAACGACTTCCATCAGTATCTACAACTTTAGGTGTCGGTTTAAACTGTGTAAAATAAGCATTACTTTGTACTAAAGCAGGATTTAGTGGATCTTGAGGAATCGTTGGTGCCCCTGTGGTAAGGTATGGAATATTTACTTCAGAGACTTCTTCGATAAATCGTTTAATAGTAGCAGGCAAGCGGTTATTTTCATTAATGGCATAATAGCCTCCACCACCTTTCACCCCTGATATCGCAGCATCCCTTTTCGCATTATATAAACTTTTCTGATTACTGGTCGCTTCTGCTGCAATTTCATCAATGACTTGTTGAATCATAAGAGCTGTAGTCATTTCAGGATCATATTCTGAAAGGTCTGGCGAGAATGAAAAGCCTGTTCCATAACTTACAACTGCAGATTTAACAGGAACTGCAAGTCTAGCTTTACTTGCAGCTAGTAAATCTGCTGCATTACCAATACATTCCCAACTCCGATCAACAGTGGAACTACCACTATCGGAACATTGTGAAGATGTCAGTCGATATCCCGTTTGTAAGACACTATTTATTTGTGTTGCAGCACTTACTCCTTTGGTAGGCTGATCGCTAAACATAATGTCATCATCGGGAAGTCCAGATGTCAAAGAGAAAATCCCGTAACCTGAACATTGTGCAGCATGCAAATCTGTTCCATCTGGATTTGTCAATAAACTATAAGCTGAGGCACCATAACTCCGTGCAACGCGCACATTTCTCTCACCCTTATTGGTGTCTGACATACGAAGGCCAGCAACAATCTGACTTAACTCATCCCGTCCATTTGTACAACCGGAAAGATCCGTTGTACATAATGTTACTTCATAAGTCGATGGATTCATTTTATACCAGCCCAAAGGTACTGGATATTTTATCACCGCACTACCATCTGCAGGTGATGTAGTGTGTCTAGGAAAAAATGAAAGACCTATAGAAACACCAGCACCTAAACTAGCATCATTCAATACGTCTAGAACATTTCGCTTTAACATCGTTAACCGGCTATAACATGTATAAGTTGTATTAGCTGCATCTAAATCACAAAATGCTTCAATAGCACTTTTCTTTGCTGAAATATCAGCATCTGACTTAGAAATCGTACAGTATGCCGTATCGTACGTATAACTTGCCCCCGAAGGATATGTCCGAGTTTGAGTCCCTGTAAGATATTTTTTATTACCTGTTGGTGGGTCACAGCTTAAACCTGCCCCAAAATCTTCTTTAATAGTACTAGGGCTATTCGTTCCGCTAGGTTCTCCAGACATATATGTTGAATTATCTAAATTCAACATTACCCTAGCCTTTCCATCTGCAGCGGAAGGTGCTTTATAAATCTCAATATCACTAGCATAATTATTAGCCGTTACACACAGCATTAACGTAGCTAAAACTGAGAGCTTAAATGTCATTATTTTCGCTATATTTTTCATTACTTAATCCCTCAATATCAAGTTCTGTTAAAAGCTTGTGTTAAGTTATATTCAGTGACTTGAGTATTTACTGGCACGCCTAGATCTTGCAAACATTCAGAAACACTTTTATTCATTCCCTGAGCTGCTGTTACACCACTAGGAATAACCACCTGATTCATATGGTGAGAAAAACACGCATTAATATCGTCATCGGATGCAGAACTTAACGCGGGTACAATAGATGTTGCTGTCACTAATATTTTTTCAGATTTATCAATCTTTGCAGAATCCACATCTGTACCGAGCTGCATATGCTGAAATGCTTGATCTAAACCAACGGATTGGCTATCCGTACTCGTATTCACTTTAACTGCAACCTGAGTCATGACTGCTCTACGACCACTGGTAAAAAAGTTCGCTGTACTATCGATTTTACAGTAACCATCTAACCCCAATTCACTGTTTGAAGGCGCTGTTCCAGAAACCCATTGCATGAAACTTGCCTGACTATAGTCATAAAAGCTGCTAGATGCTCCTCGATAGCAAAAGACCAGCTCTTTGCCTTTATTCGCATCAGTTTTAACTTGCCCAAACAATCCATCATAGGCTGTATTTTTGAGCAATAATGCAGGATTCTCTACATTAAAAATGGCTGAATCAGAATTTTGCACCAACAATTGCTGTGCTTGACTATTGGTTGCAATATTTAAAGCGGTCAAACTACTTCTGATAGCCAATGTTCCAATCACGGTAATAATGACCAATAGAATTAGAACAACGATTAAAGTCGCACCTTCTTGTTTTGTTTTCATTATTCTCGCTCCCCAAGTGCATTGCGCAAAGCAATCGTTTGTGAAACCACCTGACGAATATATTTAGGATCAGTCATCGCTTTTAACTTGACCGTTTGATCTAAAACCTGAAAAGTTTGATCAGCTTTGATAAGGGCATCGCCACCCATTGATTGTGTAGATCGAGCAAGAGCACCCAACTGAATCGACAAAATTCTCGGACGCGGTGCAGTTAGTGCCATATACGATGCAATAGGAAGATAACGATGTGTACCATTTGCATATTGCACACCTAATAACGCCCTAAAATGATCAACCCGTTTCATAATAATTTCACCAGAGCCACCATAACCCTGAATAGAACTTGGTGTACTTAGCGAGTAATACCCTGCATCACAAGCCAAAGCTAATGGAGAACCTTCATTATTTGCTTTATTACTATCCGCTCTTAAAAAGTAGCGCTGTACCACCATTTGTAAGCCCGCAGATTTACTAAACCGGAGCTCTTGTCCTTCACAGTCAAAGCCACCCACCAGTTCATCATCACTCTCATCAGAAAGCGTATTTTTATTATCCAAAGTATATTGTGGCAAATATTGGATCACCAACTGATCACTATTTACAGCTGCCCCACTACCATCTACAACATTACTGGTTAAATCACCTTTTGACATCAGGCTAACATCAAGTGCCGCTGCAGACAGATATACATTAGTATTTGTTACTGTATTAGAAGAACTTAAGACTACACCACCATAAGGTGATTGATCATTAATCGTGGCACTCTTAACATTTAAATTGGTTAAGCGAATATCTTTGGTGATGTAATTCAATCCAAAATTGGCGTTATCCTGAAGCTCAGCCACGCCTTTTTGCATCGCAACACTTTTTTGTCCCGTTAAAAATAATAGAATTGCAGCCGCGACAACAATAAGCCCCAACGCTAAAGAAATCATGAGTTCAATTAAAGTAAAACCTATTTGTTTATTCTTCATTTTAATAGGTCTCCATAATTACGCAGGTAGAGCTAGGATTATAAGAGGTCCCATTGGTACAGTCCCCCGTACCCGTACCATCCGTCGCACTGGTATCTCCCCAAGCAACATATAAGCAATTTCGACCATCACTATTGCCGGCACAAGACAACATATTAACCGTCATCCCCAAGTCGGCCGCCTTACCTGTTACTTGAGACACATCAAAGTCAGCCAAATCTGCAGCGCTGCAAGCACTTGTCATACAATTTGTATTATATGCAACTTGATTAGTGGCAGTTTCCGTTTGAGTTTTATATGCTGCCAGTCCATCTCGATTAGCTCGAATACGCTCAGCCATATCTCGCGCAATATTCATAGCTTGGACACGATTAATGGCTTCCGATGTTGCCTCTACTGCTCGATATTGCAATGCGACAAAACCTAAAATACCAATAGCCAACACCAGCAAAGCAACCAAAATCTCGATTAAGCCCACACCATTCTGACTAGACATCTTTGAGTTCATGAGCATGTTCCTTCAGCAATTTGCTGGATGGTTCCCATTTTTGAAATACTGACTGTTTTAGACAAAGATCCCGAAGACTGTTCGCAAACCACAAAGGAAGTGTCGGAAGTCGCATCTTTTACTAAGCCTGTCGAGAGAAATGTAATGGTCGTTGGAGAGCCGCTCTTTAACACAGCTTTGCCATTTGGCATCCAATTCAATTGAGTTTCAGTGTCTGCAACTTCTGCCGTATTTAATTGCACTGTAATTTGTCTACGCTCAAAAGCTGCTTTTGCTCTTGCTTTAGTCAATACTTCAGCTAATTCTTGAGAACTTTTTTTCAAGTTTTGTTTCAACATTAAATCCTTAAAAGAAGGCGCAGCAAGCATTGCTATAATCACCAACACCGCAATCGTCACTAACAACTCAATTAAGGTGAAGCCTCTACTTCTTCGCATACTTTTCCCCTAGGCAACAAACCTTTACCCTATTCAAAATCATATTTCTTTTTTTTACAAAACGAACACAAACTAGATAAAAGGCATAAAAAAACAGATGATTGTCAAAAAGACAATCATCTGTCAAATATTTAATAAAAATAAAATGTTAAGCGATTATCACTTTAAGCCTGGGTTACAGGAATACGTAACTCTTTTGGCAAACTAAAGGTAATATTTTCTTCACGACCCGCCAATTCTTCAGGAACTTTCGCCCCCCAGTCTTGCAAGCGTTGAATCACTTGTTTAATCAGAATTTCAGGGGCTGATGCACCAGCTGTCACCCCAATTTTAGTATTTTCATTAAACCAGTCTTGCTGTAGTTGTTCTGCATTATCGACCAGATATGCAGCTTTGCCCATGCGTTCAGCCAATTCACGCAACCGATTCGAGTTCGATGAGTTTGGAGAACCGACCACCAAGACCACATCACATTGTGCCGCCAAATCACGCACCGCATCTTGACGGTTCTGAGTCGCATAGCAAATATCATCTTTGCGCGGCCCCTGAATATTCGGATATTTTTTACGAAGCGCATCGATCACTTTTGCAGTATCATCAATCGATAACGTGGTCTGCGTGACAAAAGCAACTTTGTCTGGATGACGGACGTTTAATTGTGCGACATCCTCCTCATCTTCCACTAAATAGATTTCACCACCATTGTTTTTATCATACTGCCCCATCGTGCCTTCTACTTCGGGATGACCCTCATGTCCAATCAGAATCGCTTCGACGCCTTCACGGGCATACTTGGTCACTTCAATATGCACCTTGGTCACCAATGGACAGGTCGCATCAAAGACTTTTAGGCCGCGACGTTCAGCTTCCTGCTGTACAGCTTTAGACACTCCATGTGCACTAAAAATCACAATGTTATCGTCTGGTACTTCATCCAGCTCATCAACAAAAATCGCCCCACGTTGACGTAAATCATCCACCACAAATTTGTTATGTACCACTTCGTGACGCACATAAATTGGCGGCTGAAAGCATTCAAGTGCACGATTTACAATCGCAATGGCTCGGTCTACCCCTGCACAAAAACCACGCGGATTAGCCAATACAATTTCCATAAAACCCTCATTGTTCACTTAAATGTTCGTCAGATGCTGCTAAATTTATGCAAACTAAAATACGACTAGCTATTTTGTTTGCGGCTCGTCTACTCTAAAATAGAGAAGATATTTTATCATATCAGGAAAAATATCATGTCGGGTCTCTTGTTTGTCGTTTCTGCTGCGTCAGGAACTGGCAAAACATCTCTCGTAAAAGCCCTACTTGAACGTGTAAATAATTTACATGTTTCTGTGTCCCATACCACGCGCGGACAACGTCCCGGCGAACTCGATGGTGTACACTACCATTTCACTCAAAAAGATGACTTTCTTGCCTTGGTTGAACAAGGTGGATTCATTGAATACGCTGAAGTGTTTGGCAATTATTACGGCACAGCTCAAGCAACCGTAAAAGAACAATTGGCCAAAGGACATGATGTTTTACTGGAAATTGACTGGCAAGGTGCGCAGCAAGTCCGTAAATTATTTCCAGAGTCGAAACAAATTTTCATTTTACCACCTAGCCAGTTCGATTTACGTCAACGGTTATCAAACCGCGGCACAGACAGTGTGGAAGTGATTGAACATCGCTTAAGCTGTGCTGTAGAAGACATGCAGCAGTTCGTTAATTTTGACTATGTCATTATTAACGATGACTTTAATAAAGCGCTGCACGATTTAGAATCGGTAATTACCGCCAATCGTTTGGTTCTGACACAGCAAGCCAACCGCCACCAAGATTTGATTCAGAAGTTGATCACTCCGGTTGAGTCGTGATTAAAACTTGAGTCTCAACTGAAAGCATTTTATACTGCACAGTCTGTTTCAGCATTAACATTTAAACGAGAACTCTTATGGCACGCGTAACCGTTGAAGATTGTTTAGACCATGTAGACAACCGCTTTGAGCTTGTACTAGTGGCAAGCAAACGTGCGCGTCAACTGGCACGTCAAGGTATTGAACCAACTGTAGAATGGGACAACGACAAGCCAACTGTTGTGGCTTTACGTGAAATCGCAGTTGGTCACGTTTCAAAAGATATTTTGAAGCAACGTGAACAAGATTACCAAACTTCAAGCCTTGATCTTGCACTTTCAGCAAACAATCTTAATTTAGATGGTTTTTCTTTCCAATAAGATCGAAAAACTACGTAAAGGCCTAGTTTTTAACTAGGCTTTTTTTCGCTTGGAACTTTAATATTTCTTCAAGAACAGTTATAACATTAACTCAAACCATTCTATTTTTTTAAATTGACGATTTGCGAATTTTGCACAAAAAATTTGACAAGTTTCGCACTTTGCTTTTTATTAAAAACTGAAATGATGAATAGCTTTTTCATGGTATAGGTAAAGGTGTTATATGCCAGGCGCAGAAGTCAGCCAAGCCAAACAACAACTCAATGTGATTATCGACGCTTATCTTAACGAAAGTGAAGTCGAACGAGTGCTTGCGGCCTGCGATTATGCCGATATTGCGCATGATGGTATCACCCGTAAAAGTGGTGAACCGTACATCCTACATCCGATAGCCGTCAGCTGTATTTTGGCACATATGCGTTTGGATGCTGAGACCCTGATGGCTGCCTTATTGCACGACGTCATTGAAGATACCGATTTTAGCAAAGATGATATCAGTGAAAAATTTGGTCGTACCGTTGCAGAACTGGTCGATGGAGTAACCAAACTTAGCCATTCCAGCGATAAAGAATATAACAAAGCGGCATCGTTCCGAAAAATTTTACAAGCTACCCTACAAGATCCACGTGTCATTATTATTAAATTAGCAGATCGCTATCATAATATGACCACGCTGGAATCCTTACGTCCAGACAAACGTGCGCGTATTGCCCAAGAAACCTTTGATGTGTTTGTGCCTATGGCGCGATTGGTCGGCATGAATGAAATGGCGGACAATCTTGAACATTTGTGTTATCAGAATCTTGATCTGGACATGTTCAACAATGTGCAAGAAGCTTTAGCCAAAACCAAGCCAAAACGCTGCGAATATCAAGCCATCTGGGAAAGAAATCTCACCTCACTGTTGCAGCAAAACCAAATTACTGGTCGGATTAAAAAGAAAAACAATAATATTGAGTTACTTCGTCACTTTGTGAAAAATGATATTGATTTGCAAGAACTGACTCATAGTCATGCTTTTGAAATCATTCTACAAAGTATTGCTGATTGCGATAACCTCGCTGAAATTCTCAAAGAGCATTTCCAAGTCCTGTCGTATCAAGATCATATTCGTCGACCTTTACCAGGCGGCAATCAATCCTTGATGATGCGCCTCAAAGGCGAAAAAACCACGCTCTCACTCACTTTACAAACTGAACTGATGCGCAAAGCCGCACGCTTTGGTGTGGTCTTAGGTGAAAGTGCGCCTCAAGCCTGTCGCTCAGCAATTCAAGCGTCCATGCAGAATTTGAATGTCCTGATTGACAGTAGCTGCGCCAAGACCACGTTCAATGATTTGCTCGACTATCTGCATCAAGAAAAAATTTGGGTGTATACCCCCCACGGCCAACTACACGAATTGCCACAAGGGGCAACTGCTGTCGATTTTGCCTACTCAGCCAGCTTATTTTTAGGCAACCATGCTGTCGGGGCGAAGATTAATGGGGAAACCAAACCCCTCTCGACCCCACTCCTCAGTGGGCAAGTGATCGAAATCATTACAGATGTTTTAGCAACCCCGAATCCTGACTGGCTCAGCTTTATCAACACCCAAAAAGCCCGACGTGCGATTCAGAATATCTTGCGTGATCAAGATGTCGAAGAACAACAATTGGTCGGTGAACAAGCCTTAAATCGCGCACTCAAACTGTTTAACCGCTCTACAGATGATTTAACCGAAGATGATTGGCTCGACTTATTAGAATGGCGTCATCTTGAAACTAAACAGCGTCTATTTGAACAAATTGCGGTTGGGGATTTATTACCTCAGTTGGTTGCAAATCATTTGTTCGCACAAGGGCAATCTGTCGAAGAACATAGCTCCGATCGCTTAATTCAAGGTACGGAAGGCGTGGATGTCAAATATGCGCATTGCTGCAACCCTGTCCTCGGTGATCCAATTCAAGGACATTTATCCCGTCGTGGACTGATTGTGCATCGCGCACGCTGCCATAATTTATTGCATGAGCAGCATTTACATCCTGAAAATATCATGCCACTACAATGGGCTTCAGAAGATCTGGATGACGTCAGTTTTACGGCCTATTTGTGTATTGATATGCAAATGAATGATGAACAAATTTCTGATTTGATTTATCAATGCCGTAAAGCCAAAACTGGGGTAGAAATGGTCCGCAACTACGACCATAAAACCTATGTCAATATCGTAGTTAATAACCGTAAGCAAATTGCCCAGATTATTCGCGACTTACGTATGCATTATGGCTTCCCACGAATTACTCGTCTTGCCATGCCCTTAAGTGCGACAGAAGCCTCTATTGCAAGTTGATCATTAAAAACGATAGGGCTTCTGTATCCGCATACAATCCTTTAAGATGTAGTGAGATATAAAAGGAGAAATCGATGTCCCGCCAAGTCATTCATACAGAAAATGCCCCTGCCGCTATTGGTACTTATTCTCAAGCAATTTTAGTCGGTGAAACACTTTATCTTTCAGGGCAAATCGGTTTAGATCCGTACAGTATGGAGTTGGTTGAAGGCATTGAAGCGCAAATCCGTCGTGTATTTGATAACTTAAAAGCGGTCTGTGAAGCTGCGGGTGGCTCGCTTGCCGATATCGCCAAACTGAATATTTTCCTGACTGATCTATCTAATTTCCAGTTGGTGAATCAGATTATGGGCGAATACTTTGCACAGCCTTATCCAGCACGTGCTGCTTTAGGCGTTGCTAGCCTTCCAAAAGGCGCCTTGGTAGAAATGGATGGGATTGTGATTATTCCACAGTAATTTATAGAATTAATTCAATATCCTGCCTTAAATATTTAGTTCAAAATTTTATAACTCTCTTGCGCGAAAATCCGAGCAACACTCGGATTTCCGCTCAAATAGTATTCTTTTATTTAAATTCCCAATGATAATAATTCTCTTTTCAGATGAATTTAATTGACAAACGATAACAATTATCAATAATATTACTTATCGTATTTAATTTACTCTGGTTAGCCCCAAATGTACGTATGTTTATGTCGTGGTATTACAGATCAAGATATTAAAGATGCCGTTGCCAACGGTGCTGAAAGCTATCGTGAAATCCGCGATTTACTTGATTTGGGTACTTGCTGTGGTCGTTGCGCACCTGAAGCACGTGCCATCATTAGCGATGAAATTGCTGAAATTGCGGCTCGTATTGCTGTGGCTGCTTAAGCCTTAATAACCATAACGATAAATATAATGATCTAATTGATCATTCCTCCTCCCCCGCTTCCGACTCTAAGCGGGCTTTATTTTTCTAAATATCCAATTGTTTTTGATTGCGATTTTCATTTGCTGTTCTATAAAGCACTCGCCTTTCCCAGTATTCTTGTTTAAGATTTATAGTACAACTGGGCTATAAGACCCGAATACAATTTTAAATCAGCATTGATTGATGGAGTCTAGGCTATGAAAGGCAATCGCGATGTGATTAACCAGTTAAATCAGGTGCTCTATCATCATTTAACTGCCATTAACCAATATTTTTTACATTCACGTATGTTTAATGATTGGGGTATCGAACAACTCGGTTCTGCGGAATATAAAGAATCGATTCGCCAGATGAAACATGCCGATAAAATTATTGAACGCATTTTATTCTTAGAAGGTCTGCCAAATTTACAACATCTAGGCAAACTGTATATTGGTCAACATACGGTTGAAGTTTTGAACTGCGATATTCGTAAAGTCAAAGAAAATATTGAAAGTATTCAAACTGCGGTAACCTTGGCCGAGCAAACCATGGATTATGTTACACGTGACTTGGTACAAGAAATTCTAGAAAAAGAAGAAGAATATTGGGACTGGCTCACCACACAACTCGATTTAGTCGAAAATGTTGGGATTGAAAATTATATTCAAAGCCAGCTTTAAGTTTGATTATTAAAAAAGCCAGCAAAAGCTGGCTTTTTTAAGGTCTTTTATTGCGTGGGTGCCAATAAAGACTCATAACTTACATCAACATGTTTCAACTGTTTTAACAACCATAATTGATGACGCGCACCCCGCTCATCTCCATTGAAGGCAAGCACACGTGCATATTTCAACAAATCATACTTGGTTGGATAACACTGTACCATTTCATAGATTTGCTGTAATTCAACTTTGCTGAGCAGCGTATTCGGATTGAGTCGAATCCATGCAATTCTACGACTGAGCTCATCCAGAACATAAATTCGATCATGATTGGTGATTTTTTCTGGTGTCTTCTCATAACGCATCGACTGATTGAGTTTGGGCACAGCCACCATATAATCACGATGAATCAAAACTAAAAGTAAGCCACCGACAATGAACATGATTTGCATATATTTGGGTGCAAGCGTCCATACTTTTAACTGGTTGTCTTGAGACAGCACCAAGCCAACAATAAAACCCAATGGTAATAAGAAATAGGCGTAGTTCTGTGGATATTCCAATAAGGCATGCACCAATACTGCAATAATCATGAGAATTCCAATCACCGATTCAGTGGAGTTCACGCGACTAATGAGGCGATATGCCAAATACATTAAATAAGCTAGAAATGGCAATCCAATCAGCAAACCATTCCAGACCAAAAAGTCTAAGACAAAATTATGCGAACTACGCACCCATTCAGGGATACGATAATACTCACTTACTGACACCTGTGCCACACTGGTCTGATTCCAGCCATAACCAAACCACGGTCGATCCGAAATGGCATACAGCATTTGCTGCCATATACCTAAGCGTAAGTGACCGCTACTTGCGCGCTCAATCGCAGTTGGAGAATCTGCAATCGCTAAGTGAGATGCTTGCGCAATCCAATGATCAGCTATTGGCAGCGCTAGAATCAGCCCAATAAACAGGCCGACCCAAGTCAACATTGCATACCATTTCAGACGCAAATATCCTAGGTACTGCTGATAGAAGAAATAAGCCAAAAATAGGATACAAACAACCCATGAGGTTCTAGACTGGCTTAAGACCAATGCCACCAAAATAACCAATGAACACAAACTTAACACCCAAACTTTAACTTTACTTTTCTCAAATAAATACAAACTGGACATTAACGAGAGAATAAGAAACGTGGCCATATTATTCGGCTGAGCAAAATTTGCATATGGTCTATTGCTACGCAAATTTGCAATCCCTGGAATATGGTTTTCAATGGTGAGCCACTGTGCGATTGCCATCAGCCCAGATAGAGTTCCAACTATTAGTAGAACATAACTAAAAACAGTGAAGGCTTGTTCCCGATCTCTTGGAGTTAAAGATAAGTTGTAGCCCAATACAACACTTAACCAGAAACCAATGACAAACAAGCAGGAAATTAGGGCAACACTAAAAAAGAATTCCAGCCCAAACATCCATTGCACTACAGGTATAAATGCCATAACGACAAGCGGTAGTGTCACCATAGGCAATTTAATTTTTTGCTGTAGAAAAATTGCTGCTAATGCAAACAGGGATAAAAATGCAAAAAGCTCACCTGTATAGGTAACCCACGGGCGATAGTGAACAGGCAAAAGCCATGCCAGTGCAATCAACACACTAGCAAATAAAGAGAGTATAAATTTCATGGGGTGCTACAGTTGCAGAACTGCGCATAGTGTAATTCAAAATGTTGTTTTTTTCTGCTGATTCAATTTATTTCCAAGGGCGCAAATCGACAATTTTAATGATCTCAGCAGTATCTTTATTTACTAAAACTGTCATATCTAGAGTGTTAGCTTTCAAAGGTAAATAAGCATTCGCTTCAGGATATTTAGTCAATATTTTTTTAACCCTAGACTGATCATTATATAGTCCTAGTTTTATTAATTGCTCTGCATTTTGTTTGATTTGTTGGGCTGAAAAAGACAAAGATTTATAGCGCTCAGGTTGCTGTGCCATAGAAATTCCACCAAGCACCTCTAAAAACATGTCCTCTTGACGCTGTTTTAAATTAGACGATTGAGTAATCGACACATATTGAGGACCAAACCAAGGAGCATGCTGAAATTTAGAGTCAGCATCATTTATATGCTGATCTATAATCTCATTTTGCCGAACCAATTCAAAACGATCCACATTAAAAACCAACCAAGCAGGACGCCCTTGAGCAATACTATACACACCAAAGAGAAGAGCTGAGATCTGAAGTAAGATAATTACACCAAGATCAAATTTAAGCGACTTTTTACCTTCTTTATAGACTAGAAAACCAAGTATAGGTCCAACAACAACATCTATAACCATCATCATGAGGAAAATATGTGTAACATTAACAGCTCTTGCTAGAGGAGAAGGATACCATACAAAAAAAACAACCCCAGTAATGATTAAAGCGATTAAAGATGAAATACTTAAATGCCGAATAAAAAATTGTGTTCTTTTTAGACCCATAAAACTTTTCATTTTGAAATACTCGAACTTTTCCATTTAAAAACTAAAGACTCATCTACTTTATATAAAGAGTTCCAGTCATATTCCCGCCCATTCAACCCACTATTAATTATTAAATATTTCTTTGCAGAATCTTCTTGATTATTCAATGCTAAGGCTTGAGAATAACGATATAATGCAATCGGTGTTGCATAACGGTAGGTGGTCTTTCTCATTAATTCCAGCTGTTCATTTGTCATATTTCCCACTGGACGAGTTCTAATTAATCGAATTTGCTCTCTCAAATGGGTAAGTAAAATAACATTTGGTGCATCATGATTTGCATGTACATTACCAATATTTAAACTCTCGAATCTTATCAACTGCACGTCCTTTTCAATTTTATTATACTCAAATAGCACCCAGATATAGATTGTTATAGCAAATAGCAAAAAGATAAATAATATATACTTAGAAATTTCTAACACTTTCAAATCACTATCTTCCATTTGTACTACCCCTAACAAAAAACCTACTGGAAGCAAAAAAAAGGCATAATCTAATGGAAATTCCAACATGGCATGAACCATTACAGCACCAACCATTGATAAAGCAACAAAAGTACTAATATTTTTTACCAATTTATGAAAACCATATAACCAAATAGACAAATAACCAATTATAAAGACACCAATAGGAATTCCATTCCAAATGATTATATCTAAGAGAATATTATGGCTATGATCTATTCTTTCTATTGTAGGATACTGGAGATAAACCATTATTTGGGCTACGCTAACTTGATTCCAACCATACCCAAACCATGGTTCCTGCTGAATTGCAATTAACATCTGCCTCCACATAGGCAATCTAAAATAGCCACTAGAAACTCTTTCAATAAAATCCGAGGCAAAACCAACTCCTAGATAATTTGAAAAAATAGGGAGGCTAATAACGAAAATAACATAAATCAATAAAAAATATATGTAAGAATTTTTATTCAACCGTGTTTGAAAGCACTTAGTTTTCCAGTACCACCAAATTAAAAATACACTGAAAAAAATCCATGGCGTCCTTGATTGGGTTAATGCAATTCCAAATAATATAAAAATAGCAATAAATAGACCCACCACTCTATTAATATAATTTCCCTCATATAGATAGAGTACCGACATAGCCGACATACAAAGGAAGGTTGCGCAGTTATTAGGTTGTGCAAAATTTGCAAATGGTCTCCCCCCTGGTGGTAAGTCAGCAATCCAAATACCTCCTTGATGTAATAACAACCATTGCTTCAGCATCATATAAATTGAAATAATGGAGCAAAAAAGAAAAACAATTGAAACAATAAAAATTATTTTTTTTGATCCAAATCTAGATGTTAGATTAAAACCCACTGCAAATGAAAAAATAAAACCAATTAGATATAATAAAACAATAAACATATCCCCAAAAAAATATATTCTACCAAATAAGTATTGAATAAATATAACAAACATTATCAATATAAAAAAAAACGTTATTCCTTTTATAATTTTAAAACTATGATTAAAGGCACAAGAACAACCAAAAAAAATTAATGACATAAATGCCAAAGCATCTTGATAAGCTGTTAACCACGGCTGATAATGATTTGGAATTAAAATCGCACCGCAAAATAGAATCACTGCAAAAAAAATAAATATCTTCATTTAATTATAACTATATTAAAAAATAAGGGAGCAATAGCTCCCTTACATATTTAAATTTTATTAACCACGGCAAGAACCTGGTAAATATTTAGCATCAATTGTACCTGGTGAACATTTCCAAGCACCAACAGAAGTACCAATATCCGCAGTACCCATAGTAGTCGTACCGTCAGCTTTCATCGGCGTCATAATAATCGTTTTGCTAGCAGCAGCTTTCAGACTTGTATCAGCAGAAGTTGTAACTGTAATTACACCAGCGTTGCTTGTTGTTACTGAGAGCACATATTTTGAAGCTTTTGAAGCTGCTGTGCCAGCAGTATTCACTTCACAACCCCAAGCATTTGTTGCTGGTAATGCGGTAGACGTTGTTGATTGATAAACTTCAGTGATTGTTGTACGACAAGCCGAACCTGCCAATACGGCTTCTGAAACTTTAGCACGTACCGTGTAATCTTGATATGCAGGTAAAGCAACTGCCGCCAAAATACCAATAATGGCAACAACGATCATTAATTCAATAAGAGTGAAACCCTTTTGAGCGTTCATAACATTCTCCACAAATGTTTTTGTTTCGTTTTTTTTAAGCTTTGTAAAGCAAGAAGCGCTTTTGTATGCTTTGTTTATAATTAGCACGGAATGTGCCAAGATTTATTATAGTTAAATCCAACAAAAAAACAGCACCTTAGCCATCTTTTTTTTAATTAATTTTATCGGATAAACGCAAACTTAAAGACACAATTAGTACATAGGTGACAATATTTGTCATTTTCAAACCCATATGTTTTTTTGCTTGTGTACCAATTCTCACTCTTAATTGATAATGATAGGTTCATTCGGTAGCTCATTTTGTACTTCAATTTTTAATTGCGCATCATACGCCTGTAGTATAGTTCCAATTTTATTTACAGCCTCTATTAGCGCTACACAATATTGTTGCTGGCCCATTAACCGAACCATATCTTGGCAAATAGTATCCCACACTGCTTGCTCACTGGCTTGTTGAATGCCTCGATCAAACACCAATTCCACTTGTCGCTCACACAAGTTTAAATATAACAACACCCCACTATTGTATTCAGTATCCCAAACACCCAATTCTGCAAATAACTGTTCGGCACGTTTCCGTGTATTCTGCCGATAGGCTTGCAAACATGGTAAATGACCTTCAATCACCACCTGTATTTCACCGACATGACCGCATTCTGCTTGTTGTACAGCGCTCGCAATTTGCTTTAAATCCTCGGCATTGAAATAGCGGTTTGTCCCTGAAAAATAAAAGCAATGCTTTAACCAGCGTTTAAAGCTAGGCTCGGCTTGCGCTTGCCACTTTGGTGCCGTGACAATTTGGGTTGAATCCGTTGTTGTTACCATGAGCCTGATGCCCCTCCCCCTCCAAAGCCTCCGCCACCACCACGATAGCCGCCCCCTCCACCAAAGCCACCGCCCCCTGAACCCCGTCCAGAACCAGAAGCCAGCATTTGTAAGATGAGTTGTGCGATTGACGTGATGAGTAATACGAATATCCCAACACCGACCAATATACTGGTGAGCAAACCTACACCACTGACTAAACCTGCCACCACACCCGCCACGCCCGCAGTTGCAGCACTTAAACGATTGCCGATCATCATGGAGGCAAAGGTTCCAACCACAATAATCACCAAAGCATAAGTCCAAAGCTGTGAACGCGCTTGCTGTTCATGCAGTGCCTGTGCTTGTTGTTCTTTTAATTCTTGCGCAGCTTGCTGGGCAATTTCAGGGTCTAAATTCAAGATCCGTGCTATTTCATTCAATCCAGATTGAATCCCTTGCGCATATTCCTCTTGTTTAAAATAAGGTGTGATCTCATTCCGGATAATCCGTCCAGCAACAATATCTGGTAGTACACCTTCCAAACCATAGCCTGTCAGAATTTGGATTTTACGATCATTAATCGCAATCACCATCAGCAATCCATTATCACGTTTTGCCGTTCCCAACTGCCATTGTTCCGCTACACGCATGGCATAATCAAATATGGCTTCCTGCCCTGTGGTTGGTACAATCACCACACCTATTTGAGCCTTGCCTTGCTGGTGCAACTTTAGAATCTGATCACTAAGCGCCTGTTTATCTTGACTACTGAGAATATTCGCTTGATCAATCACAGGAGAATTTAAACTTGGCAGGCTACGTATTTCCCCATCCGCCAAATCATTTGCAACTTGTGTAGAAGAGGATGCTTGTTGCTGAATCTCAGAAGAGGTAGATCCATTTTTAGCTTGCCGAAGAATCTGACCAATCACCACCGCATCTTCAGAATCATTAACTGTTTGAGCCGCTTCAGCCCAACTGAATGAACAGACTATCAAAGACAATAACGCACTAAACAACAACAAAGCTGCTGACTTAGTCTTGTCTTTGAGATGATTCATGTCATCATTCCGTATCATACAGACAATTAATCAAAAGAGACTTTTGGCGCAGTCTGCGCACTTTGTTCAGCACTAAAGTTGGGCTTGGTGTCCATACCAATCACTTTTGCAGTCATGACTTGCGGGAACTGTCGCACATAGGAATTGTAATCTTGTACCGTGGTGATATAACGATTTCGTGCCACCGCAATCCGATTTTCTGTACCTTCCAGTTGCACCTGTAAATCACGGAATTGCTCATTGGCTTTTAGATCGGGATAATTTTCCGAAACTGCAATCAAGCGCGATAAAGCTCCAGTTAACTGGCCCTGTGCTTCCTGATATTTTTGGAATAATGCAGGATCTTCCAAGACCTGTTTATCGACTTTTAATCCGGCCACATTGGCTCTAGCTTGCGTAACTTCCGTTAATACCTGTTCTTCATGTTTGGCATAGCCTTTTACCACATTGACCAAATTCGGCACCAAATCAGCACGACGTTGATATTGGTTTTGCACCTCCGACCAAGCTGCGGTTACCGCCTCATCTTTAACTTGTAAGGTGTTATAGCCACAGCCTGTCAACATTAAACTACCACTGAGTAAAACAATTAATGCGCTGTTTTTTATCCATTGCATGAGCTATGCCCTCAATTTTTATTGGTATGTTTCAATTCGAATAAAGAGAATTGTAGCCCGATTTTATTTGTCTTGTGTTTGATTTGTTTAATTTCGATTGGCTCAAAAAAGTCGGGAATATTCCCGACTAAACATAATCAATTAACTGGCTAAGCCCTCAGGCATAAATGCTTGCATATGATAATCTTCAGCCAAACGCTGCTTCCAGTACTCCACAATCTCACTATAATCATGTGCAGCAGGATGAAAGTGCGCTTGATAATAGCTTAAATATTCTGGTACCAGTTGAATCAACATTTTCAATAGCCAATATAGGCCAAACAAATTCCCTTGAATTTTCGCTAAACTTTTCCCGCGATCCTGCCAGAATAATCGGCTGGCAGCATAAAAAGTTAAGCTGGCAAAACCCGTGGTGACACTCCGCATGATCATACGGCGTATCGCATCATCCCCATAAACATGCTGATAGACATCAAAGGCCACGGCACGATGTTCAATTTCTTCTATGGCATGCCAGACCCATAATTTCTGTGCATCTTCTTCTAAAGCACTCAATACCTCGGGATGTCGCAAAATATAACCACCCAGTAAGGCCGTAAAATGTTCAAAGGCACAAGTAATGGCCAACTGAATTTTAGGATCTAGACTTTTAACATGATGATCTTTACGTGCCAGCCAGTCTTGGAAACGATCCAGATTATAGTCCTCGCGTCGCCAGGCCTGATTAAATTCAGTATGTGCTTTGGAATGCATGGCTTCCTGTCCAATAAATGCCGCAATTTGTGCCTGTAACTGTTCATCCTGAACACGCTCACGTACATTTCGTACACTATGTACAAAGAACTGTTCTCCAATTGGAAAAGTCGAAGACAATGCCGTCAGCAAATGCGACAGCACGGGAGAATTGGCAAAATAGTGGCGACGAATCGCCTTGGGATTGAATTGTAATTTGCGCACAGTAATGCCATGCGCTTTGGGACGATTTAGGTATGATTTTTCTGTCGTCGTGTTTAACATTGCTGCTTCTCAACTGAGTCAAAGTACAGAGATTCAGTATCTAAAGCGACAATCCAATACGACATGGCAAAAATGCTTAGCCCATTTGCCAAATAACTCAAACCGATTATTGGTCGAATTACCATAAAAAAAATCCCACCGAAGTGGGATTTTTCATGGGTCCAGAACATTTAACGTAGCATATCCCTATTACACGTCAAGGTAGTCTAAAATACCTTCTGCTGCTTGGCGACCTTCCCAGATTGCAGTCACAACCAAGTCAGAACCACGCACCATATCGCCACCCGCAAAAATTTTCGGATTCGACGTCTGGAATTTGTATTGTTGCTTTTCAGCTGCAACTACACGGCCAGAACCATCTAAACCAATATTGGCACCCGTAAACCAGTCTGCTGGACTTGGACGGAAACCGAATGCAAGCAATACCGCATCGGCTGGTAAAATTTCTTCAGAACCTGGAATTGGCTCAGGACTCCGGCGACCACGACTATCAGGCTCACCCATTTGTGTGGTTACGAATTTCACACCCGTCACTTTGCCATTTTCACCGACAATTTCAATTGGCTGACGGTTGAACAGGAACTTCACACCCTCTTCATAGGCATTTTTTACTTCACGTGCAGAACCCGGCATGTTGCTTTCGTCACGACGGTAAGCACAAGTCACATCATGTGCCCCTTGACGTAATGAAGTACGGTTACAGTCCATCGCGGTATCACCACCACCAAGCACAATCACCTTCTTGCCATCAACACTGATATATTCGCTTGGATCTTTTTCCCAACCTTGGCAACGATTCACATTGGCAATCAAGAAATCTAAGGCATCATAAACACCCTCTAGATCTTCACCCGCAAAACCGCCTTTCATATAGGTATAGGTTCCCATACCCATAAATACCGCATCGTAATCTGCAAGTAATTGCTCAATCGTCACATCTGTACCAATTTCAGTATTTAAACGGAATTCAATACCCATTCCCGTGAAAATTTCACGGCGACGCTTCATGACGTCTTTTTCCATTTTAAATTCAGGAATACCGAAGGTTAATAAGCCACCAATTTCTGGACGCTTATCAAATACTACAGGTTTCACCCCGTTACGTACCAGAATATCCGCGCAGCCTAAACCTGCAGGACCTGCACCGATAATCGCCACTTTTTTGTTGGTCCATTTCACATGCGACATGTCTGGGCGCCAGCCTAGGGCGAATGCGGTGTCGTTAATGTACTTTTCAGCATTACCAATGGTGACTGCACCAAAACCATCATTCAGGGTACACGCCCCTTCACATAGACGGTCTTGTGGGCAAACGCGACCACACACTTCAGGTAAAGTATTGGTTTGATGGCAAAGTTCAGCCGCTTGAAAAATACGACCTTCCGCAATCAGTTTTAACCAGTTTGGAATGTAGTTGTGCACTGGACATTTCCATTCGCAATACGGGTTACCACAACCTAAACAACGGTGGGTCTGATTGGCAGCCACTTCCGCTGTAAACGGTTTATAAATTTCCACAAACTCTGCTTTGCGGACAGTAATATCTTTTTTCTCTGGATCTTGGCGTGCGACATCCAGGAATTGAAAGTCATTATTTAGGCGCTCTGCCATGTCTCTCTCCGTGGGTAGGTGCAGTCATTTTGCTCTGCTGCACCTGCCTATATATCTGCAGTAGTGGAATTATTGTGGGTCAGCTTTGGTCGTTTTCAAAAGCGTAAGCAAATTAGCAGCTTTTGGTTTTACAAGCCAGAATTTACGGCTGTAAAAATCGAACTCGTTGCGGATCTTGTACGCCCAAGCACTACCAGTTTCAGCAATATGCTCATCAAGAATACGTAATAAGAATTCTTGATGCTCTTCCATTGATTCAGTCGAAATACGGTTCAACTCGATTAGCTCGTGGTTGTAGTAGTCGACAAAGTCATTATCCAAGTCAAGCACGTAGGCAAAACCACCGGTCATACCTGCACCGAAGTTATGACCGACTTTACCCAGTACCGTCACTACACCACCCGTCATGTATTCACAACAGTGGTCGCCAGCGCCTTCGATTACCGCGAAAGCACCTGAGTTACGTACTGCAAAACGTTCACCTGCAGTACCCGCAGCAAACAACTTACCGCCTGTCGCACCATACAAACAGGTGTTACCAATAATCGCAGTTTCTTGGGTTTGGAAAGGTGAACCTTGTGGTGGGAAGATCGACACGCGACCACCCGCCATGCCTTTACCAACGTAGTCGTTCGCATCACCTTCAAGTTTAATGTGCAAACCACCTGCGTTCCATACACCTAAAGATTGACCTGCTGTACCTTTCAGATTCATCACCACTGGGTGTGATTCCATATCTAAATTGCCATAGCGACGGGCAATTTCACCTGAGATACGCGCGCCAATTGAACGGTCACAGTTACCCACCATGAAGCTATATTCACCGCCTGTGCCTGCTTCAATTGCTGGTAACATTTCTGCCACCATTTGTTCAGCCAACAAACCTTTATCAAATGGCGCATTGCCTTGAACTTGGCAATATTGCGCTTTACCTTCAGCCGCAGGATGTGATTCAAGCAACGCGCTTAAGTCTAAGTGTGCATGCTTGTCAGTTTCACCCGGTAAAACTTCAAGTAAGTCAGTACGACCAATCAAATCTTTTAAGCTTGCCACACCCAATGCAGCCAACCATTCTCGTGTTTCTTCCGCAATGAAGTGGAAGAAGTTAATCAACATTTCAGGCTCACCAATGTAGTGTTCCTGACGTAAATGATCTTGCTGAGTCGCAACACCCGTCGCACAGTTGTTTAAGTGGCAGATACGAAGGAATTTACAACCTAATGCAATCATTGGGGTTGAACCAAAACCAAAGCTTTCCGCACCTAAAATTGCAGCTTTTACAACATCTAGACCTGTTTTCAAACCACCATCGGTTTGTACACGCACTTTGCCACGTAAGTCGTTCACGCGAAGCGCTTGATGCGCTTCAGAAAGACCTAATTCCCATGGCGAACCTGCATGGTGAATCGATGAAAGTGGAGAAGCCGCTGTACCACCGTCATAACCAGAAATGGTAATGAAGTCAGCATAGGCTTTTGCAACACCTGCAGCGATGGTTCCTACACCTGGTTCAGAAACCAGTTTCACAGATACCATTGCTTTCGGATTGACTTGTTTCAAGTCAAAGATCAATTGCGATAAATCTTCAATTGAATAAATATCGTGGTGCGGTGGTGGAGAAATCAGGGTCACACCTGGCACTGAGTAACGTAAACGTGCAATTAAGCCATTCACTTTACCACCTGGTAACTGACCGCCTTCACCTGGTTTTGCACCTTGTGCAACTTTAATCTGCAACACTTCAGCAGAGGTTAAGTACGCTGGTGTAACACCGAAACGACCTGATGCAATCTGTTTAATTTTCGAGTTACGAATCGTCCCGTAACGCGCAGGATCTTCACCACCCTCACCCGAGTTCGAACGACCACCAATGGTGTTCATGGCAATTGCAATCGCTTCATGTGCTTCTGGAGACAATGCACCTAAAGACATCCCCGCAGAGTCAAAACGCGGCAAGATTGCTTCAACGGATTCCACTTGATCCAATGCAATTGAGTTGTCGGTTTTTAACTTAAATAAGTCACGGATGGTTGCAATTGGACGCTTATTGACGATTTCAGCATATTCTTTAAAGTCTGCATAATCACCTGAACGCACCGCTTTATGTAAAGCATTGATCACATCAGGGTTGAATGCATGGTATTCCTTATCGAATACAAATTTCAGTAAACCACCTTGATCGATTGGCTTACGTGATTTCCACGCAGTATCTGCCAATTTTTTCTGATCATTTTCAAGGTCAACAAAGGTTGCCCCTTTAATACGGCTTGGTACCCCAGTAAAGCACTTGCCCACCACTTCTTCAGACAGACCAACTGCTTCAAACAGTTGACCACCACGGTAAGAAGCAACGGTTGAAATACCCATCTTCGATAGAACTTTCAACAAGCCTTTCTCAATGCCTTTACGGAAATTCGCTTGTGCATGAATTGGATCACCCAACAACTCACCTTTAGCAACCAAATCATTGATCACGTCATACGCCAAGTATGGATAAATCGCTGTTGCACCAAAACCTAAAATCACTGCAAATTGATGCGGATCACGGGCAAAACCTGTTTCCACAATAATGTTGGCATCGGTACGCAAGCCAGTATTAATTAAGTGGTGATGCACTGCACCTGTTGCCATCACAGCATTGGCTGGTAAATAACCTTCACGGATTTTCTTGTCTGAAAGTACCAATAAAGTTTTACCATCACGAACCGCTTGTGCAGATTCTTCACAGATACGTGCAATTGCTGCTTCTAAGCCTTCGCTTTCAGTGTAGTTTAAATCGATATCTGCAATTTCATATCCTGTACGACCTAAAGTACGGATTTGATGCATTTTCGAATTTGAAAGTACAGGGCTTGAAATAATCAAACGGTCTGCATGTTCTGGGCTTTGCTCAAATACATTTTGCTCACGACCCAAGCAAGTTTCCAATGACATGACAATTGATTCACGTAATGGATCGATTGGTGGGTTGGTTACCTGTGCAAACTGTTGACGGAAGTAATCCGATACATGGCGCACTTGACGTGATAAAACCGCCATAGGGGTGTCATCACCCATAGAGCCTACTGCCTCTTGACCGCTTTCCGCGATTGGGCGTAGTAATTGATCACGTTCTTCAAAGGTCACCATGAACATTTTTTGTGCTGCTTTGAGGGCATCGCCTTTTAAGCCTTGATCACATAAATATTCTTCGAGTTCTGGGCTACCTTGGACACGAATTGAGTTTTCACGTAACCATTCGCGGTATGGACGCATTTTTTTCAAATGGTTACTGACATCTTTGGTGTCGAGCAATTTACCTGTATAGGTATCCACCACCAAAATCTGACCAGGACCAACACGACCTTTAGAAATCACATCTTCAGGTTTGTAATCCCAAACACCAATTTCAGAAGCTAAAGTGATGTAACCATTTTTGGTGATCACCCAACGTGCAGGACGCAAGCCATTACGGTCTAACATACAGATGGCGTGACGACCATCTTGAATTACTAAGCCTGCAGGACCATCCCAAGCTTCCATGTGCTTCGAGTTAAACTCATAGAATGCGCGTAAGTCGGCATCTAAAGTTTCAACGTTTTGCCAAGCTGGTGGAACCAACATACGCAGCGCACGGAATAAATCCATACCGCCACCCACCAGAATTTCCAGCATGTTATCCAAGCTCGAAGAGTCTGAACCGGTACGGTTTACGATTGGTTTCAGCTCAGTTAAGCCTGGTAATAATGGGTTTTCAAACTTCGGGGTACGCGCCATTGCCCAGTTACGGTTTGCAGTAATGGTATTGATTTCACCATTGTGTGCAAGATAACGGAAAGGCTGCGCCAACGGCCAACGCGGTAATGTATTGGTCGAGAAACGCTGATGGAACACCACAATGTGTGAAGCCAAACGCTCATCAGCTAAGTCAGTATAGAAGTCTGCAATTGCAGCAGGCATCATCAGACCTTTATAGCTGATGACTGTTGAACACAGCGTTGTTACATAGAAAGATGGATCATTTGTGAGTTGTTGTTCCGCACGACGACGCGCCAAGAATAACTTACGGTTAAATTCAACCTCCGTTACCCCCATTGGACAATTCACAATAATTTGTTCAAAGGCAGGCAAAGATTGCATCGCAATTTCACCCAATGCCGCATTATTGGTTGGCACGACACGCCAAGCCAGAACACGTAAGCCTTCTTCTTCGATTTCTTTACTTAGAATTTGTTTTGAATGTGCTGCAATGGCTGGGTCTAAGTTAAGAAAAACCGTCCCAACTGCAAAAATTTCACTTAGAGTAATATCGCTCAGTTTCTTGGCTTCTTCGCGGAAGAATTGTTTTGGCATTGCCAACAATAAACCACATCCATCCCCTGTCTTACCATCGGCGGCAATACCACCACGGTGGGTCATACAGCTCAAGCTATGAATAGCGGTCTTGACCAGATCATGACTTTCGTCCCCTTGCATATGTGCAATAAGGCCGAAACCACAGTTATCTTTAAACTCATCCGGTTGGTATAAACCTTGAGCGGGAGCTACAGTATTAGGCGATGGCATGTGCATAGCGTACCCTTCTTTCTACTTGGCCCTGAATCGGGCGCTGACTATCGAACTTCTTTGCGACTTAGTCTAACTTTCTCACACTAAGATCAATTTAATGCAATGATCTTGCACTCTCATGTCAAAGATAGACTGAATTTATCTTTTGTACATGACCGAAATGCAAGAAACTATTGCCACTTTTGCGCACTGTTTTAAAGCAAGCAATCTTGATGTTTTCGCACACTCTTTGAATCTTTTCGCGCCAAAATAGTGACATCAACTCAAATCATGCACCATTTAAGCAAAAAATATGCCAACTTAATGACCAATCAACAAATTCCTTTAAATACAGAAATATCAAGAGATAGAACGAATTTCTTGCATTTTAAGTTTTAATTATATTGCACCATTTTTGAGCATTTATTTATTTATATAACACAGCATGCGCCATTTTAGAACGATTAATTAAATGGATCTGCAATTTCTTGGCGCACGGATGAGGAATCCCCAGTATTTGAAGCGGTTGATTTTGTTCCACTATCAACATGGGACTGCGATTTTTGTACATCAATCACATTACCGGCTGCATCCCTACGAGTAACCGTGGTGCTGGTCGTAGCATTTCCAGCTTGCACCGTTGTACTAGTGGAATTATTGGCTTTTTGTTGAAGACGATTGATTGTGGCTTCATCGACTTTGGGTAAGGCCGCAGCTCTCAAACGCACTTCATACAACTGAGTAGCACCCAGCATTTCTTCCATGCCCATATCACTCACTTGTGCCTGATAGTCACCCAATGTAACGACTCCAGGCTGCACCGAGGCAGGCAGTTTTAAATCTAATTGTTCGAATGCCTGTTTAGCTTCATTTTCACTGCCATATATGCCATAGAACAGCACATAGCGTTCTGGCTGCTGCTCAGCACTGAGACGAATGTAAAAGTAATTTTTCCGATTAGCTTGTTTGTTCAAAAAGCTCTTTACAATATCTTCATCTGTTGTGCTAAAGAGCTGAATAGATGACTTATTTTTCTGCTCTAAAATAAATTTTGTACCACGGAATTCATTGCTATGATTGCCTGTGGCCACTACCCTCGTGGTTAAAGCCAGTGGTCGCACTTCATTTTGTAGGGTTCCTAAATTAGTTGTAGCCGTCACGCGTGCGGGTTGTATCTGCAGTTCAGCATCAGACTCAACTGCCTTATCAACCTCAACCAATTCTTGACGGGTATCCGAGCCTGCCCAAAATACCAAGGCAATCAACAAACACAACACCCCACTCACCAGCCAGATATAACGCTGTGAATTTTGCCAATATTTGCGGAGTGTTGTCATTGCTTAACCTTCTATTTTAGCTTGATTGGCAATAATAGCCTGCTGCATGAGCTCCACATCAAATTCTTTAGTAATGATGGCTTGACCCAGCTGCTTTAACAGCACCAATCTTAATTGACCATTCAAGACTTTTTTATCGTGAGCCATATAACCCAAAAAGTCTTGTAATGGAATTTCTGGACAGACGATCGGAAGCCCCGCACGCTGAATGATTGCTCGGATTCGGTTCAAATCGGCTTCAGAAATCCAGCCCATACGCTGCGATAAATCTGCTGCCATCACCATACCCGTTGCGACCGCCTCACCATGCAACCATACACCATACCCCAAATAGGATTCTATTGCATGTCCAAAGGTATGCCCTAAATTCAGCAGGGCTCGTTCCCCTTGCTCTTTTTCATCATTCGCGACTATGCGGGCTTTATGTGCGCAAGAACGATAGACTGCCTCTGCGAGTAAATCTGGATCACGCGCGACCAAGCCCTCCATCTTGGCTTCTAACCAAACCAGAAATTGCTCATCCCCCAATAAAGCATATTTAATCACCTCAGCCAAACCAGCTGATAATTCTCGATCCGGCAAGGTTTTCAATTGCGACATATCAGCCATCACCACCTGCGGCTGCTGAAATGCCCCGATCATATTTTTACCCAAAGGGTGATTAATTCCAGTTTTCCCCCCGACACTTGAATCCACTTGAGAAAGCAGCGTGGTCGGTACTTGAATAAAATACACGCCTCGCTGGAAACAAGCCGATGCAAATCCAGCCATATCTCCAATCACACCGCCCCCCAAAGCCAATACCGTACAGTCGCGATTAAAACCCGCCTCCAGCAAGGCATCAAAGATTAAATTCAAATGTTGAATATCTTTGTATTTTTCACCATCCGGCAACACACAGGTCGCCACTTTTTTACCCAAAGCCTGAATCGCCTGAACATAATGTTCTAAATATAACGGCTGGATGGTTGTATTGGTGACCACCATCACTTGCTGACCCAAAATATAGGGTGCCAACAAAGTTTGAGGATCTAAATCACTACCAATAAAAATAGGATAACGGCGTTCACCGAGTTCTACATGTAAAGTTTGCATGGCTTCAACTACTTAATTTCAACGGGTCGGTTGGGTCGTAATTATATTTAAGATTCTGTGCGCTAAGTCTCGTGCAGCACCTTGATTGGTCTCGATAATATAATGTGCAACTTCACGATATAAAGGATCTCGGATTGCCAATAAATCGCGTAACTTTTGCTCGGGATTTTCTACTTGAAGAAGAGGACGATTTTTATCGCGGTAGGTGCGCTGAAGCTGAATTTCAACAGGAGTATAAAGATAAACAACGATGCCTCGTTGTTTTAAAAATTCGCGATTGGGTGCTTGAGTCACTGCTCCGCCACCAGTAGCCAATACCAAATGAGGACGAGCTGTTAACTCGTCGATCACAACAGTTTCACGCGTACGAAAGCCCGTTTCACCTTCTTTCTCAAAAATCCACGGAATGGTCGCCCCTGTTTTTCGCTCAATTTCATGATCACTATCAATAAATTCACGACCTAACAATTCAGCCAAATGCCGTCCAACTGTTGTTTTTCCTGCCCCCATTGGCCCTACCAAATAGATATTTGGTAGGGAATTAAACTCTTTGCTTGGCAAGGAGTCACCTATTAATTTTGTTTAAATTGAAAATATATTAATGATTTCTTGAAACACTGTCATTAACAATTCGCGGTGTCACAAAAATCAATAGCTCTTGCTTATCATCCGACTTGGTATCTTTTCTAAACAACCATCCAATATATGGAATATCGCCTAGGAATGGGACCTTGGTTTGAGAGTTTGTTGTCGTTTGCTCAAATACCCCACCCAAAATCACGGTTTCACCATTATTCACCAAAACATTGGTGGTAATCGTGTTTTTGTTCAGGATCAATTCACCATTTGGCGCCTCACCTGCAATCGAGTCTTTGGCGATGTCCAATTGCATTTGCACCTTACCATCTGGAGTAATGCTTGGGGTCACCTCAAGACTTAATAACGCTTCTTTAAATGAAGTACTTGCCGTTGAACCCGAGGCCGAGTTGGTCGTGGTTTGATAAGGAACTTCCTGACCTGTCGCCACTTTCGCCTTCTGTTTATCTCCTGTCAGGACTTTTGGTGTAGAAATCACTTCCCCATAACCATCAGCCTGTAATGCTGAGAGTTCAAGATCCAACATAAAATCAGACAAACTAATTAAGCTAAAGGCAATTTGTCCCGCAGGGTTAGTGACACCTAAGTCGACGTTGAGATTGTCTGGACGCTGAATGGTATATTTGCCCTCATCATCAGGCTGTTTTAAATCCCAAAGGGTTTGGTCACTACCACCGACTAAGAGATCATTATTGCTATTAATCCCCTGAGATAAAATGCCCCATTTCACTCCCATCTCTTTAGTGAAAGATGTGGATGCCCGCACAATTCGCGCTTCAACCATCACTTGTTGCACTTGCACATCCAATAAATCAATCATCTTGCGAATTTGATCAATTTTCTGTGAAGTATCATTAATGATTAACATATTTGTACGCGGATCAATCGAAACCGTACCACGTGGGCTTAACAGACTCCCTACGCTATCCCCCAAAGGATCTGCCGTATTACCCGAACCACCTGAACTTTTTGCATTCTGGCCTTGCGTGATCATTTGTTGAATATCACTGGCTTTAGCATAGTTCAATTGAATATATTCTGTTTGCAATGGTGCTAGTTTCACACTCTGTGCAATGGCTTTGGCTTCTTCCTCTTCCGCTTTAATCAACTCAGCCACAGGTGCAATCCAGATCACATTCCCATTACGGCGTTTATCCAGATTCTTGGTTTTCAGAATAATATCCAGAGCCTGATCCCATGGTACATCTTTTAAGCGCAAGGTAATGTTGCCTTGTACGGTGTCCGCTGCAACCATGTTGATGCCTGTAAAGTCAGCCAACAATTGCAGGACACGACGCACTTCAATATCTTGGAAATCTAAAGAGATTTTCTTGCCCGTATAGCTATTTGCTGCATGCGGCTTCATTGGATTCTTATCAACAGGGCGTTTTAAGCTAATCGTGAGCTTATTTTCCGCCTGATAAGCCATATATTCATAGCTACCCGAGGATTGAATGTTGATTACCCCGTTATTGCCATCATTGTAAGCATCAACAGTAGAAACAGGGGTAGCAAAGTCATTTACATTTAAACGACGGGTTAAATGTGCTGGAATTTTTGTCCCCAGCATACGCACTACAATCTTACTACCTTGCTGCTGCACATCCGCTGGGGTGTTACTGCCCAATAAATCAATCACGACTTGACCTTCACCTTCAGCACCACGCTGAAAGCCAATATTAGATACACCTTGTACAGGTGCTTTCATACTGGTGGCAACTGGTGTGGCATAACTATTATCTGTTGAATTAATTTTCAGAATAAATGTATTGCCTTCTACACGTGTCGTAAATGCACCAGCATCTGCTAGATTAACGGTTAAGCGAGAACGCTGTGCATCGGAAGCCACATCAATGGAGCTGGCTTCTTTCGTTGCAACAGCAATATTACTTTGCTTTAAAGTCTGCTGTGCTTTATCGAAATCTAAAATGAGGCGTGATGGTTGTTCTAATTGATAAGCTTGTGGTTGTGGTGGAATACCATTAAACATCACACGAATTTCAGTGCCTTGCCCTGGAATTTGCATGGGTACAACATTGGTAATACTCACCTGTGCACTGGCAGCTTGCATCACTGCCATGGCGACTGCACCCATAGAAAACTGACGGAAAATATGATTCATTGTATTACCATCCCCAAATATAAAATCTTGAATACTGTTTTTCATTTTTATTCCTTTACGTTAAGGTGCGGGCCCAATTAAGACCATACTCCGCGGACGCTCAACATATCCTTCTCTACCATCTGGAATAATTTCAATCAGATCAATCTGTGTCGGCGTAATTTTGACAATACGCCCTTGATTCATCCCCATAAAGCTACCGACCTGAACACGCTCGATTTCACCATCTGGTGTTTGAATCAACGCTAAAATTTGTCCGGATTGGCTACGCATGCTGCCCTTCATATTTAAGGATTCTAGCGCATAACTTTCCAGTGGCTGAGGCTGGCGGGCAAAGTTTGGATACACTCGTTTACCCGCCATAATTTTTAATTCTGCCGCCAATGAGCTTGGCATAAATGGGCTTTTTAATTGATGCGCCGAATAATTAAAGGTTGGTACTGGTGGAAAAACTGGTGCAGGCTCAATCGGTAATGGCTGTTGACTACGAATGTTGACCATTTCCATATTCACAGCATCAATACGCGAGTCACACCCAACCAAGACCAGTCCCAACATCAAAGCTAATGTGATTTTTTCAAATTTCATTACTTCGCTCCTCCTTGTGGAGTGGCTTGAGCAGGTGAATTGTTCGCATTGCCATTCGCTGCTGCATTTTGACGTTCTTCATTCCCGATGTAACGATAAGTACGTGCCTTCGCCACATAAGTAACTTGCGGGATTTCAGACTTCTTGTCTTTACTGATTGAAGAAGTGATGTCAAAGTCATGCAATGTCACAATGCGAGGTAAAGCCGCAATGCCACTGACAAAAGAACCAAATGCGTGATAATCGCCAGTGGCCTCAATACTAATCGGCTGTTCGATAAAGAACTCTTGTCTCACTTCAGGTTCTAGACGGATATTTTTAAATTTCAATCCAGAGTTCACACCCGTCACGTTAATATCTTCAACCAGACCAGGAATTTCTGTTTCTTTCGGCAATTGTTCTAATTGTTGATTAAAGTTGGCTTCCATCTCTTGTAATTGCGCTTGATACTGCTGCAAATTACGCAGTTTTGAATCTTTCTCACGGAATTCATTCAATAAATTCTGTTCTTGTGCATGTGCACTCGAAATCGCATCCAACTTCGGCTTAATCACCAGAAAGTAGCCAACTGCACAAATCAAAAATACAATGAAAATCCAACACGTGATTTTGACTGACAGCGGCCAACTGCCATAATTATTTGGATCTAAAGTATTAAATTGTTGGAAGAACTTATCCACTGTCATTTTTTTCTTTGGTTTAACAACAGCTTCTTGATTTAATTCATCAAATTCATCACGACTCATTGTGCTGCCCCCGCTGTTGAACTGGCTACTGCATTAGCATCAGTTGCGACTGGCTCTGAAGTTGGCATCGCAATTTCATCTAGATCAGCTGTAACCACAAAAGTTCCATAGCTGTCTTCAACTCGAGGAATGACTGAGCTCGGAGCTTTATTTTTATTTTCTTCTGCTGCCAAGAATGAATTCATAAAGGCATTACGATACCAAGCCGAAGCCTCTAAATTACGCAAGAATTCCGCCACAGCATTTGGACTTTCTGCCTTACCTTCAATGGTAAATTTATCCCCAACCCGTGAAAATTTAGTGATGTAGACATTGGCAGGCACAACCCGTGCCATCTCATCAATCAAACGTACAGCAATTGGACGCTGGCTTTGCAAGCCCTGAATCAACTTCATCCGTTCCACAATTGCATTGCGCTGCTCTTGTAAACCTTCTAACGATTTAAGTTGTACATCCAAATTTTGATTGGTACTGGTAATCAGTTGATTGGCTTGCTCTTGATCTTCAAGTTTATAGTTGTAATAGAACCACGCCATGACAACCAACAACACCCCAATTAAAGCCGCCCCAATACAAATAACAATGAATTCTTTTTTCCGTTTCTCTCTTAGCTCATCGCGCCAAGGGAGCAGGTTAATTTTTGCCATTAATCAAAACTCCTCAATGCCAGACCACACGCCACCAAGAGAGAGGAAGCATCATTTTCAATTTTTTTAATATCAATTTTTGGAGAAAAGCCCATTTGTAAGAATGGATTTGCAATCGTGACACGATAGCCAAGTTTTTGTTGTAACAACTTGGCCAAACCCGGAATGTTGGCATTCCCTCCTGCTAACAAAATATGATCGATTTCATTAAATTGTGAAGAGGAAAAAAAGAACTGTAATGAACGAGCAGCTTGCTGCACCACAGCATCTAGGAAAGGCTCTAAAACTTCTACATCGTAGTCATCTGGCAAGGTACGACTTTTTTTCGCTCGTCCTGCTTCCTCAAAAGATAGACCATATCGGTTCTGAATTTCTTGAGTCAGCTGTTTACCCCCAAAAACTTGTTCACGGGTGTAGATAATTTTGTCATTTTGCATCACAGACAAGGTGGTCATGGTATGCCCGATGTCCAACACGCCAACGGTATTCACCCCCATTGGCATCGTATCCGAAAAGACCTTATAGACATTTTCCAATGCAAAGCTTTCAACATCGGCAATTTTTGGCGTTAGGCCTGCCAGCTCCAGAACTTCTGAACGCGCTTCGACATTTTCTAGACGTGTTGCCACCAGGAGTACATTGACACGATTCGGGTTAGCCAAACGATCTGGCAAAACCTCAAAATCAAGACTCACTTCATCCAAAGGGAACGGAATATATTGCTCAGCATCCATACGGATTTGAACTTCACGTTCATCATCCGTCATATCCGCATCCATTTCGATAATCTTACTAATTACCATAGACGTCGGAATGGCGATTGCTGCTGCATGTGATTGAACATTTGCTAAATTTAAAGCGCGTCCCAAAGCATCCCCAATAGCTTCCGGATTCAAAATGTTTTTTTCAACAACACTGCCTTCTGGTAGCGGAACCAAAGCATAGCTTTCGACCCAATAACGACCGTTCTTTACTGACAGCTCTAACAACTTAACAGAAGTGGAACTAATATCTACCCCTATTAACCCCTTATTTGGCTTACGATATAACCTGAGCACAATACTATTCCTATTATTTTTTTATCCCCAATAGAAGTAACCAACCAATTGACTGCGGTCTATAATTTTAATACGGATACAATAACTCATTAACAATCCGTATCTGTAAAAGGCTATACTGACCACCAATTAGTTTGCCATTAGCTCCTATTAAAACTTACTTGTTATGAAAAAGCTATCTTGTTCAGGCCGTGTTCATCCATTTTTTTTGATCATAATTATAGTTTTGGTCGCAATTCCTATGGGGTTTTATGGCATGTATCTCTATATTGCCCCATCTTTGCCTGAAATGAGCATTTTAAAAAAAGCACCTTTACTAAAACCATTACAAGTTTATAGTGCCGATCAACAACTGATTGCGGAATACGGTGGCAAACTTTCCGTGCCAGTTGAATATGATCAAATCCCCCGAACCTTTATTCATGCCTTTTTGGCCGCAGAAGATTCTGCCTTTTTTGAACACAGCGGTATTAGCTTTAAAGGCCTGGGGCGTGCCGTAAGCGAGAGCATTACCGGATCGAATGTGCAGACCGGTGGTTCGACCATTACCATGCAAGTGGCGAAAAACTATTATCTCAGTCCTGAACGTACCTTAAAGCGTAAACTCACCGAAGTCTTCTTGGCTCGAAAGATTGAACAAAATCTATCTAAAGAAGAAATCCTCACTTTGTATGTCAATAAGATCTTTTTGGGTAAAAATGCCTACGGCATCGCGGCGGCGGCTAAGATTTATTACAACAAAAATCTAGAAGATTTAAGCATTGCCCAAATGGCAATGATTGCCGGACTTCCCAAAGCACCATCCAAATATAATCCCGTTGCCAATCCTGAACGTGCTTTGGAACGCCGCAACTGGATTTTAGGTCGCATGCTACAACTGGGCTATATCAATCAAGAACAATATCAGAATGCGATTGCCGAACCGATTAATCTTGACATGCCCGACCGCGGAGTGAGCAACCAGTTTCCCTATGTCGGGGAAATGGTTCGCGCTGAATTGGTCAGTAAGTTTGGAGATCAAGCCGTTGATTCTGGCTACAAGGTCTATACCACCATTAACAGCCAACGACAGTATTTTGCCGAGCAGTCTGTGCAAGAGGGCTTAGAAGCCTATGATCGCCGCCATGGGTGGCGGGGTGCCGAAGCGCATGATAAAGATTTAAAACAATTTATGGCTTATGCCAACACCTATCCCGCCAAAGTCAGCAAAGTCAACGCCACTTCATTTGAAGCATTCATGCAAGATGGTTCCAGTGTAACGGTTCCGTGGTCAGGCATGTCTTGGGCACGCCCCTATCGGAATGCCAATAGTGTTGGCCCCTCTCCCAGCAGAGCCTCACAGATTGTCAAGGTTAAAGATATTGTTCGCCTAAGACCCAATGCGGACAAAACCTCATGGTCTTTAGTCCAAGTTCCGAAAGTTCAGGGGCAACTGATTGCCATTAATCCCAACAATGGCGCCATTGAAGCGATTGTGGGGGGATACAATTTTTACCAATCCAAATTTAACCGAGCACTGCAGGGCTGGCGTCAACCAGGTTCAACCATTAAACCCTTTGTCTATGCACTGGCTTTAGAACGCGGCATGACGCCCTTTACCATGGTCAATGACAGCCCGATTACCATTGGCAAATGGACTCCCCGCAACTCAGATGGTCGCTATCTAGGCATGATTCCGTTACGTCGGGCCTTGTATTTATCGCGTAACACAGTCTCGGTGCGTTTATTACAGGCTGTTGGTATTGAACGTACCCGCCAATTATTTATGGATTTTGGTCTACAAGAGGATCAAATTCCACATAACTACACCATCGCACTGGGTACGCCACAAGTCTTGCCTATCCAAATGGCAACGGGTTATGCCACATTTGCCAATGGTGGTTACCGAATTCAACCACACTTTATTGATCGGATTGAAGATGCCTATGGCAAAGTCATTTACCAATCTAATCCAGAATATGCATGTATTGAATGTATTCATGAAAAAGAGCAACAGGTCTCTGCCGCACCCGTAACGCCTGACGATGAAGTGATTGAAATCACCAATCAAACCACTACCCCTAGCAAAGCTGAACCCAATGCAGAATATCGTCAAGCGCAACGCATTTTAAAATCGAGTTCAGCTTTTGACATGGCCAATATTCTTAAAGATGTGATCCAGCATGGTACTGGGCGTGCTGCTTTAAAAATTGGTCGTGATGATTTGGGCGGCAAAACAGGAACCACCAATGATGCCAAAGATGCCTGGTTTGCTGGCTTTAATGGCAAATTAGTAACAGTTGCTTGGGTTGGCTTTGACCAACCAACCACTTTAGGACGACGCGAATATGGTGGCGTAGCGGCATTACCCATTTGGACCAATTTTATGGGCAATGCCCTTAAAGGCACGCCTTCCTCTTGGGTACATTTGGATAAAGATGCCAAAGCACCGACCCTGCATGATGAAACACAATTTATTCAGGGTGAAACCAAGAAAGATTATCGTGCTTCACCACCACTGGCTCAGCCTTTATATCGTCCGAAACCCGCAGCTCCTGTGCGCGCACCTGAACGCGACTTTGAGGATTTACCTGACGATGACCAAACACTGCAACCAAGTCATCAAACCCCTCCAAGTATGCAACCAAATCCTGCAGCTAAAAAACCCGATGCACTGGAACATTTAATTGATCAGGTGCAATAAGCGAAAACTGTCGCCAATAAAAAACCCTCCACATGGAGGGTTTTTTTATTGGCTTTTGAGTTAGTGCTTTTGCAAGAGATAAATTTGAAATTGCGCTGTAACTTTAAACTGCTCACTGGCTTCTAATGCACTGCGACGATCTACTTTGGCTTTATAAGCATATGGGGTCATGGCAATCAGGTTTTTCAACTGCTGCTGATTTAAATCCAATTCTGCTTGAACCACCTGTGACTCAAGCAAAGTAAAATCAGAAGCCAATTGCTGCACAAACTTATCGGGTTCATGTGCCTTTACTTCTTCAAATAACGCTTCACGCAAAGCAAATAAATGCGCTGGGGCTGGCGTCACCACCAACAAATAACCTTTGTCCTTCAGCACACGCAGAATTTCTTGTTGAGGAATCGGACTAAATAAACTGCTGCACAAATCAATCGATTGATCTAAGACAGGCAATGTTGCTCCTGTTCCGACGACCCAAGTCACTTCACGGTTTAACTTGGCGGCCACCTGTACTGCATTTTTGGCAATATCCACCCCAACACATTGCAGCACTTCGGCTTGCATGGCACTGGTGTAATAGCCTTCACCACAACCAATATCTAAGAGATTTTCAATGCGTAATTGTCGCAGTTTCTCGACTACCGCCTGCTGGAGCGGGGCATAAAAACCAGCGCTTAAAAATGCGCGACGCGCCTGCACCGATTCTGGGGTATCGCCTGGGGTTTTACTGTGCTTGTGCTGCACGACATGCAGATTCACATAGCCCTGCTTGGCAACATCATAGCTATGATGATTTACACACTGCCAGGTCTTTGCTACTAAACTCAATTTCTCACGACATACTGGGCACATGAGTAGATTCATCATTTTCTCCAACTTTCTGCGTTTACATATAAAAAAAGGCCAGCAAATGCCGACCTTTTGATATGTCTTTGGCTTAGCGCAATTTTAAGGTCATTAAGCCCAAAACCACCAGCATAATCGTAATAATCCAGAAACGAATCACCACCTGCGTTTCACGCCAGCCTTTTTTCTCATAATGATGATGTAATGGCGCCATTAAGAACACCCGCTTATTGCGCATGCGCAAGGAACCGATTTGTAGGAAGACGGAAACCGCTTCCACTACAAACACCCCCCCCATGATCGCAAACACGATTTCTTGACGCACCATCACGGCAATTGTACCGAGCATCGCACCCAATGATAAAGCACCCACATCCCCCATAAATACTTGAGCTGGATGTGCGTTATACCAAAGGAAAGCCAAACCCGCACCAATCATGGCGGCACAAATCACCACCAACTCAGATGAATATTTAACATAAGGAATATGCAAGTAATTGGCAAAACGTACGTCACCCGCAAGGTAAGCAAACACGCCTAAACCCGCGGCTACCAATACAATCGGCATAATCGCCAGACCATCCAAACCATCGGTCAGATTCACGGCATTGGATGCCCCATTAATCACCAGATAGGTAAAGATAATAAAACCAATACCTAAAGGAATTGCTGAGAATGGAAGGCTAAGATTCTTAAAGAATGGAATCAGTAAATCCAGCATATTGGCTGTATGAATCGGATTATCTTGTTGTTTAGCAATTACATACAAGGCGATCCCCGCACCGAGCGATGCCACCGATGTCCAGAAAAACTTCTTCCGTGCCGGTAAACCCGCATTGTCTTTATAACGGATTTTAATCCAATCATCTGCCCAGCCCACGGCACCAAAAATCACCATGACACCCAGCACAATCCACACATAGGGATTAGATAAGTCCGCCCAGAGTAAGGTTGAAATGCCGATGGAAAGCAGGATTAAAACCCCACCCATGGTCGGAGTACCCATTTTCTTGGCATGATTTTCAGGTGCAAAGGTACTAACCGCCTGACCGTACTTCAAGGCCTGTAATTTACGGATCATGACAGGACCTAACACCAGACCAATCGATAAAGCCGTCAGGACACTCAATAATGAGCGCAGGGTTAAATAACGTACCACTTGGAATGAGCTGTGATAGCCCGCAAGCTGCTCAAATAGCCATAACAGCATTTTAAAGTTTCTCCATCAAGTCAGTCATCAACGTTTCCATATGGGTATAACGAGAACCTTTAAACAGGAAACTCATCGACTGGGGTTGATGTGTTTCGACTAAACTAATTAAAAAAGGTAAAGCTTGTTCTTGATTCAAGAATGCCTGTAATTTTTTACCATATTGGGTACTGCGGGCACCTTCTTGTGTGGCAGGTGCAAATTCACCCACCGCTACCACAAAGTTAATGCCTTTGATCGAAACCAAATCACGTCCTAACAGATAATGTTGCTGTGCTGCGCTTTGACCCAACTCACCAATATCGCCAATCACCATCACGCGAATGCCTTCTTGCTGAGCCAAGACCTCACCTGCCGCCCGCATCGAAGTTGGGTTGGCATTATAGGTATCATCAATAAACAAATAGGGCGCTTTGTGAATAAAATTCAGTCGCCCTTTTGCGCCTTGCGCCTGTTCGAGACCCAAGACAATGTCATCCAGCTCAATACCGATTGCCAAGGCAAAAGCGGCAGCAGCGGTGGCATTTTGCACATTATGCTCGCCTGCAAAAGGCAATTGGACCATACGTTCACCTTGCGGAGTATGCAAGGTAAATGTCGCGGATTGCGGTTGCAACTGGATCTCAGAGGAAAAGATCTCGCCTCCTGACCCAAAGCTTAATACTTGCTGGCTGTGTACCGCATTTCGAATACTATCGGTAAAATCATCGGCAGCCGGCACAATAGCTGTTCCCGAAGGTGCAATATGCGCATAAATCTCAGATTTCGCGCGGCAAATTCCCTCACGCCCACCAAACTCACCCAAATGAGCCGTACCAATATTCAGAATCCCAGCAACCTGTGGTTGAACCAGTGCCGAGGTATAATCGATTTCACCTTGATGGCTGGCGCCAAGTTCCATTACTGCATAACGATGCTCGGCACGCAGCTCAAGCAACATCATCGGGACACCCAGATCATTATTTAAGTTACCCCGAGTAATCAAAGTTGGCGCTAGACGCGATAAAATACTGCCCAACATTTCTTTGGTGGTGGTTTTTCCACTACTGCCCGTTAAAGCGATGACCTTCAACTGCGGATGTTGCGCACGTCGATACGCCCCCAAATGCCCCAAGGCCAAACGCGTATCCGATACAACCAACTGACAAATATCCGCATCGACAGGATGGCTCACAATCGCGACCTGACAGTCCTTCTCAGCCACTTGCGCAACAAAATCATGTGCATCGAAACGTTCGCCCTGCAATGCTAAAAAGGCATCACCCTGCTCGGCATGACGAGAGTCGGTCAGAACGCGTTTAATGGCAGTGTCTGGCACCCGATCATTCAGCCAATAACCCTGTGTGGCATCTTGCAATTCGGCCGCAGTCCACGGCTCTAATGGAACAGTACTGGTAGTTGAGGTATGCATCTATATTTCCTATTACGCAGGATATGCTGAATCAGGGAGATGGTGCTGGGCATCTATTGCGGCTTGAACTTCAATCACATCATCAAACCAATGGCGTACACCTTCAATTTCTTGATAGTTTTCGTGCCCCTTGCCAGCAATGACCACGATATCGCCTGCCTGAGCAGTTTGTACTGCAAATTTGATTGCTTCACGACGGTCACGAATTTCATGCACCACATGTCCGGAAAAATCAATCTCCGCTTTCATATCTGCAAAAATCTGTTCAGGATTTTCAGTGCGTGGATTGTCAGACGTCAATAATACGACATCAGCCCCTTCGAGAGCTGCTTGAGTCATCAGTGGACGTTTACCACGATCACGATCTCCCCCACAGCCAAAGACCGCCCATAAACGCTGCTCAACATGGCGTTTTAAAGTACGCAGTACCTGCACCAAAGCATCTGGAGTGTGGGCATAGTCCACGACAAATAATCGTGCATCATCACGGATAACTTGCATGCGCCCTGGGGCACCTTGCAGCTTCGGGACACTGGCAATCAGTTGTGACAAGTCAAATCCAGCCTGTTCTGCAACGATCAGACTCGCAACCAAATTTTCAATATTAAAGTGTCCCAGCAAAGGACTTTGCACCATAAACTGTCCATGCGTAGTTTGCAGACTAAACTGTGCGCCTGACAGGCTATACTGGATATCACGCACTTGATAATCTGCAGCCTGCGTCATGGAATAGGTCAAAATTTGTGGTTGTGCAGGATTGGATTTTGCAGCAGCCAACATCAATGGCGCATATTCATCATCCATATTAATCACAGCCACTTTTAAAGACTCAAATTTAAACAGAAGCGACTTAGCTTCTGCATAAGCTTCAAGCGTACCGTGATAGTCCAAATGATCGCGACTTAAATTACTATAGGCCGCAATCTCAATCGCACAGCCTGTTAAACGCCCCTGCTCCAAACCATGTGAACTGGCTTCAATCGAAGCAAATTTTGCTCCTTGTTGTGCATAACTGTGCAAGGCATTTTGCAATTGCAGTGCATCAAGCGTGGTATGCGAAGAACTTTCCAGATTCGGCAGAATTCCATTACCTGTGGTACCCATTACGGCACAAGGCTGACCTTGCAGCATAAGCAACTCTGCAACCAAGCGTGAAATCGTGGTCTTACCATTGGTTCCTGTCACCGCGAGAATCTGTAAGGCCTGCGTCGGAGAGACCGCATTCAAATAGTGCTTTTGCCAACCCCCCATCAGATGACGTACGTTAGGCACCACCAAACTTGGTGCTACAGCCAACTCGGTTTCACTAATCACCGCCAATGCGCCTTTAGCAATTGCTGTCTGGGCAAATTGCACGGTTTTTTCAGGTTGGCTCAGGCTATTTAAGGCAATAAATATTTGTCCAGTCTCAACATAGCGGCTGTCTAGGCAAAAACCTTGGAAAGGTTGTTTCATCCATCCAGCGATCTGATCAGAAGGATACAGTTCTTGAAATGTAATTGACATTCAGCACCTATTACTGGATTTTTGGCGTGTCTAAAGGTTTATCTAAAGGCACATTCATTAAACGAAGAGATTCTTGCATCACACGAGCAAATACAGGAGCAGCGACTAGACCACCATAATATTGACCTTGCGGGTTTTCCACGACCACAAAAATAGCCAAGCGAGGATCACTCACAGGGGCTACCCCAGAGAACAGGGCACGGTATTCTTTTTCCGAATAGCCTTTACGGTCAGCACGTAATTTATGCGCAGTTCCTGTTTTACCCGCTACACGGTAACCTGGAATATTGGCCTGACGTGCTGTCCCCCCCGGCAAGGTAACCGCTTCCATCATCAGCAGGACTTGATCGGCAATTTTCGGATCAATCATTTGCTGACCTTTTGGCGGCTCTTCCAACTTATACAAACTTAATGGAACCTTCACCCCATGATTGGCCAACATGGCGTAGGCATCCACCATTTGCAGCACTGTGGCATTAATACCATAGCCATAAGCCATAGTCGCAACTTCAGAGACATTCCACTTGCTTGGTGGCAGCACTAGACCAGAACTTTCACCGGGGAACTTCACCGCTGAACGCTCACCAAAACCCACCCGTTTCAAGAAGGTCGGTAAAGTGGAATACGGCAAAGACAAGGCAATTTTTGCCACACCGACGTTAGAGGATTTTTGGATAATTCCCGCCAGCGTCAATTGACCGTAGTTGTGGGTATCACGGATGGTATGATTCCCCACACGCATCGAACCTGGAGAGGTATTCACCACAGTTGTAGGCTGATATTTACCTGTTTCCAGCGCCATAGCGACCGTCAAAGGTTTCATGGTTGAACCAGGTTCAAACATATCTGTTGCACCACGGTTCCGCATGGCATCTTTGTTGGCTAAACCATTTTTATCATTCGGGTTATAGGATGGCCAGCTGGTCATCGCCAAGATTTCACCCGTTTTCACATCTACGGCAATGGCAGAAGCCGAACGTGCATTATTGGCCACCCCTGCAGCCGTAAGTTCACGATACAGAATATATTGCAGACGAGAGTCGATACTCAGGGTTATATTTTCGCCAGACTCGACTTCTTTAATCACTTCAGGGTCTTTAACACGATTGCCTTTTTTATCGCGCACCACTTGCTGCTCACCATCAATACCTGCCAAACGCTTATTGAGCTGCATTTCCAGACCTTCAATCCCGACCCCTTCACTATTGGTCAAGCCAATAATCTGCGCATTCGGTTGTGGCTGCGGATAATAACGTTTGTAGTTTTTCTCAGTATACACCCCTTGGAAGTTACGTTTTTCAATCAGTTCCGCCTGCTGCGGAGGAACTTCTTTTTGCAACACCAAGTAGCGCGAACGTGGACGTTCATTCAGTTTTTTCTTGAGTTCGGCACGATCCATGCCGACAGCGTCTGCCAGCTCGTCTAAGTTTAAGTTCTTATCGGGTAACTGACGCTTTAACTTACGATTATGTGGATCATTGGCCAATTCAGCGGTAATTTCATCAAATAGTTTTTTATTATCAAAATAATCACGTGGGTCAATCACCACCTTCATCACAGGGGTACTGATTGCCAAAGGCACGCCATGACGATCGTAAATCACACCCCGCATGGCTTTGAGTTTTTCTGTGCGCAAAATATTGGCATTGGCTTTATTTTGCAAGAAGTCACGGTTGATGACCTGCACATAGAAGGCACGCCCCACCAGTGCCACAAAACACATGAGGACCACGGCCCACATTAAATAAAAACGCCACATCTCGACACTGATGGCATTTTTTCCCGTAATCGACTGCTGCTTTTTACGTGGTTGCTTGATCTGCTTGTCTACCATATACAGCTAGCCTTATTTATTGTCATCTGAAGTCATAGGTAAAGAAATCACTACGGTTTGCGCTGTCGGGGGTGAGTACATCCGTAACTGGGTCACAGCCCGGGTGCCGATTTGTGCCGTAGCGCCAAACGTCTGCTGTTCAATCAACAGACGTCCCCACTCAGCATTCAGATCATCACGCTCGCGCATAAACGAACTCAGCTCACGATAATCATGACGGTATTCAAACACTTGAAACACCACCATGATTGCGCTGATAAACACCAAAATGAGCATGCAGGCATAAGTAATATATTTTTTCGTCCGCAATTTTTCTGCTTTCTTTTCGACTGCTTCAGTTTTCATTGTTCGCCTTTATTAAACTAAGCGTTCCGCAACACGAAGCCAAGCACTACGGGAACGTGAATTGGCTTTTACTTCTTCATCGCTGGCACGTACGCGCGATATTTTCTTTAAACGACGGGTATCTTGCTGTTGTTGTGGTAAACCCCATCCTGTGTCTTCAGGCAATGTCGATTCTTTTTGAATAAACTGTTTAATCAAGCGATCTTCCAAAGAATGGAAGCTAATCACTGCCAAACGACCTTCAGGCTTAAGCACCTCAACTGCTTGAGGGAGGAAAGCTTCAATATCTTCTAATTCTTTATTAATCGCAATACGTATCGCCTGAAATGTCCGTGTTGCCGCGTGTTTATTTTTTTCCCATTTAGGATGCGCAACTTTCACGATTTCAGCCAATTGACGCGTGGTGTCAATCTGACCCGCAGCCTTAATCGCTTTGGCAATACGACGGCTATAACGCTCTTCGCCATACTGAAAAATGACATTGGCCAAGGCTTCTTCTTCAATCTTCAGCAACCATTCTGCTGCGGTTGGACCTTGCGAGTTATCCATGCGCATGTCCAACGGACCATCCTGCATAAAGCTAAAACCGCGCTCTGCCTGATCTAACTGAGGAGATGACACGCCCAAATCGGCCATGACGCCATCAACCTGCATCAAGCCCAAGGCTTCGAGTTCTTGTTTTAAATCGGCAAAGCTGGCATGAATAATATGAAAGCGCGGATCTGCTGCAGCCAGTTCTGCTGCAACCGCCAAGGCTTGTGGGTCCTTATCAAAGGCGTAGACCTGTGAATTTTCATCTAATTTTGAAAGCAATAAGCGAGTATGCCCACCTCGACCAAAAGTGCCATCGACATAAATCCCTGTATTCCGACCTGCCAATAAGGCATCCACAGTTTCATGAAGTAATACAGAAATATGAGACATAATAGTGCAATCAAACTACGAAAAATTTAACTGCACATTATTACCTTGTTTTAGTAAAGCTCCAAACGTCTTTTTGTAGGGAAATATTACTTTTCATAGAGAAAACCGTTTCTATTGTATTGTCCACGCCCCAAAAGCCACTTGACGAGTCTTTTTTGTCTGATTTTAGCGATAATTAATTGGCTTGATTATAAATTTGATCAAAGATCGCGCCATTCACAAAATGCGTTTGTTGCGCTTTTGCCCAACCGCCAAACACATCACCAATGGTGAACAGTTTAAGCTTCGGGAATTGGGCTGCATACTTGGTAGCGGCTTGGGCATTGCGTGGGCGGAAATAATATTGAGCTGCTAAATCTTGCCCTTTCGGAGAGTACAAGTAATTTAAATAGCCTTTGGCTAACTGACGATTGCCATTTTTATCGACGGTTTGATCCACTATCGCGACCGAAGGCTCTGCCAAAATTGAAATGGACGGATAAACAATTTCAAATTGCCCTTTTGCCAAACCTTTGGTCGCCAGCAAAGCTTCATTTTCCCAAGACAGCAATACATCCCCGATACCTCGTTCGGCAAACGTAGTTAAAGAGCCTCGCGCCCCCGAATCTAATACTTTGACATTGCGATAAAGCTTTTTCACCAACTCACGCGCCTTCGCATCATTGCCCCCAGGTTGTTTCAGGGCATAGCCCCATGCGGCCAGATAAATCCAACGCGGTGCACCACCGGTTTTCGGATTAGGCGTAATAATTTCCACTCCGGGTTTAACCAAATCATTCCAGTCTTTAATTTTTTTAGGATTGCCCTTACGTACCAAAAACACCACGGTTGAAGTATAGGGGGCTGAATGATTCGGGAATTCTTTTTGCCAGTTTTTATCGATATACCCCGCTTTCACAATCTCATCAATATCATTGGCGAGCGCCAAAGTCACAACATCGGCTTCCAGACCTGTTGCAACCGCTCGTGCCTGCTTGCCCGCCCCGCCGTGTGATTGCTTGAATGCAATCGCCTGACCCGTACGCTGCTTCCAGTATTGAGCAAATGCTTTGTTATATTCTTGGTAGAATTCACGCGTGGGATCATAAGAGACATTTAAAAAACTTTTTGCCGCAAAGACTGGCCCAGAAACCCCTGCTAAAAGCGCGATCCCAATCGCAACGATATTTTTATGCATTGTGTGACTCTAAATTACTATTTAAAACACTATATTTTTAATAAAATTAATTAATAATCATATGCTTATACTTAATTTGTCGTAATATTTCTAATTTTTAGATATATAAAATGTTGCAAAACAAATAGCCAAAGAGGCTGAACAAATGTCATGAAATGATCTAAAATCTGTCACAATATTACAATCTTCATGATGTCTTCATATTTATTTGTTACAACAACTCCATGAATTTTTCACTCTCGTTCAACAGAGTAAAATCATTTAGATTTTCTTGTCTTTTTGTAAAAAGTGTGACGCAAGTCTACTTTTTGGTTTCTAAAGATGTTTAAATTGTAGCTATAGTATGCAGAACAGTATTTTATAAGAATAGTTCTCAACTAGTTGGGTCAAAGGGGAAATTGAAATGAATTTACATTATTTTCAAGCCATCTGCTTAAGTTTAAGCTTGGGTTGTGTGGCGCAAGCAGGTCATACTGCTGCAATTAAAGCGACTATGGGTAAAACGGTCGCACCTGAAAAAGTGTCTTTAATTGAAAAAGCGCTGAATCAGCAAAAGCAAGGTGACAATTATTTACAAGCAGACAATAACTTGAAAGTTCTGACTGCCATTAAAGTTGCCCCAACACAAAGTTTCTTTGCAACACAAAACCAACGCTTTTCGCGTTTTTTGCAAGCGATCTTCCCACAAAATAATTCTTGATCCAAACCGCCAATTTTTACCCCTTTAAAATTGGTGTCTGGCCCAATCACAAATGTTGAATTAAGCATTAAGTGATTGGGCTTTTTCGTTATAATAGCCTCAGCTTACCTTTTGAAAAATATTGTTATGACTATCCGTACCCGTATTGCTCCCTCACCAACAGGCTTTCCTCATGTAGGAACTGCCTACATCGCGTTATTTAATATGTGTTTTGCCAAAAAACACGGCGGTGAATTTATCTTACGTATTGAAGATACGGATCAAGTTCGCTCGACCCCCGAATCTGAAAAAATGATTTTAGATTCTTTACGCTGGTTAGGTCTGAATTGGTCTGAGGGACCAGATGTGGGCGGACCTCACGCACCTTATCGCCAATCTGAACGTATGCATATTTATAAGCAATACGCCTTGGAGTTGGTGGAAAAAGGACATGCGTTCTATTGTTTTGCGACGGCAGAAGAATTAGACCAAATGCGTGAAGAACAACAAGCACGCGGTGAAACAGCAAAATACGATGGTCGTGGTTTAAAACTCACTCAAGAAGAAGTGCAGCGTCGCCTTGCAGCGGGTGAGCCACACGTGATTCGCATGAAAGTACCTGAAGAAGGTACATGTAAAATCAATGACTTGTTACGTGGCGAAGTGGAAATTCCTTGGGCTCAAGTCGACATGCAAGTGCTGTTAAAAACAGACGGATTGCCAACCTACCACCTTGCTAACGTGGTCGACGATCATCTAATGCAAATTACCCACGTCCTTCGTGGTGAGGAATGGCTGCCTTCTGCACCTAAACACCAGTTACTTTACCAATATTTCGGCTGGGAAATGCCAACCTTGTGTCATATGCCGTTATTGCGTAACCCAGACAAATCAAAACTGTCTAAACGTAAAAACCCAACGTCAATCAATTACTACCGTGACATCGGGGTATTGCCAGAAGCCTTATTGAACTACTTAGGGCGTATGGGCTGGTCTATGCCAGACGAGCGTGAAGTCTTTACTTTAAATGACATGGTGGAACACTTTGATGTAAAACGTGTTTCTTTGGGTGGTCCAATCTTTGATGTGGAAAAACTCAACTGGCTGAATGGTCAATGGATCAAATCATTGACACCGGGTCAGTTGCTGGATCGTCTATTAAGCTGGAAGAGTGACCGTAACACTTTAGAAGATATCGCAGCTGCAATTCAGCCACGTATTCACTTACTGTCAGAAGCAGTGAATTGGGCTGGTTTCTATTTCAACCATATGCCGCAAATTAGCAAAGAACAGTTTGAAAGCAAGAAATTGACTGAAGAACAAGTGCGTCAAAGTCTACAGTTCGCGATCTGGCGCTTAGAAAGCCAGTTTACGTGGAACAATGACACGGTCAGCCAAATCTTGATGGATTTAGCCAACCAAATGAACATCAAACTGCGTGATTTCATGCCTGCGTTCTTCATTGCCATTGCAGGTTCAACCTCATCGACTCCTGTCATGCAGGCGATGGTGACTTTAGGCCCTGATTTGACCTTCGCTCGTTTACGTCATGCCCTTGAAGTGGTTGGCGCTCCGAGCAAAAAAGAAGCAAAAGTCTGGGAAAAACTGAATGAAAGCCTAAAATTGCCGAAAAATGATGCAATTGAACAAGCTTAATTAAATTAGCAGTTGACGTGTGATCGGAATATGCCTAATATTGCGCTCACACAGACTGGGGTCATAGCTCAGTTGGTAGAGCGCTACAATGGCATTGTAGAGGTCAGCGGTTCGATCCCGCTTGACTCCACCAAATAATCGTTTTACCTGTGTTGCCTCATAAGTCCCTATCGTCTAGAGGCCTAGGACATCGCCCTTTCACGGCGGTAACCGGGGTTCGAATCCCCGTAGGGACGCCAAATTCAAAAAAGCCACTGTTCAACAGTGGCTTTTTTATTGCCGTAACAACCTGACTTCAATAAAAGAATCTGAAATATTTTGGCTCAGTCCAACATTCCGCTAAACTAAAGTCAGATAAAAATGATGGAGCTGAAATGCAATACCGTTGCCCAAAATGCCAAAGTCCCAAAATTATGCCTGTAGCACAAGCCAATGCCCCAGCTGCACGTCCTGTCGTGCCTAAAAGTCTGGTGTTCTTAGTTCCCTCAATTTTTGTATTGCTACTGCTGGTTTTAATTAGCATTGCCATGTGGCTGTTTGGTGATGGTGCTGGTTCGACCTTGCAAATTGCAACAGTCATTGCCTTTGTGTTTTGTGTTATTTCAGGCTTCTTGTTTTACCGCGATTTACCTGACTTCAAAATTTCCATGCAATCTTTTATGCAATCACAGAAAAAATGGAAATGCCGCGAATGCGAGCATGAGTGGGAAATCTAAATCTCCCCCAGTTCACATCAGCTTAATGCTGGTGTGAATGATCATGCCCTTCTGCTTCTAACTGTACAGTGTGATCGGCATGCTCAAGATGTGGCTGACTATGCCGATGTGCCAAACATTCATCATCTTCAATCTGTAGCGTCATTTCGGCAATGCCATGTTGCCGCTGTAACATCGCTGCGGCTGCCTGATATAACATTTTCTGATCGGCCTGGGGTGCATAGAGATGCACAGTCAGATGAATATTTTTTGAACTGATGGCCCAGACTTTTAGTTGATGAATACTTTCAACTTCTGGCAACTGCAACAGATCATTCCGCAATTGTTCAATGTCAATTTCTTCAGGCACCCCTTCCAAGAGAATATTAATACTCTGCTTGAGCAGCACCCAGGTGCGGGGCAAGACCCAAAACCCAATCAAGACCGCAATCAGCGTATCCACCCAAAACCATTGGGTAAAATAAATCAAAATGGCGCCAATGATTACCCCAACCGAACCTAGTGCATCACTCAGCACTTCGAGGTAAGCCCCTTTCAAATTTAGGCTTTCCTGCGCACTGGAAAATAAAATGCGCATGGAAATTAAGTTAATGATTAACCCCACTACCGCCACAGCCAGCATACCCAAGCTTTGAATCTCAGGGGGATGGCTAAAACGCTGATAGGCTTCATACAAAATATACACCGCCACCACAAATAGCATCAGGGCATTGAACAGCGCCGCTAAAATTTCAAGGCGTTGATAACCAAAGGTCCGTTTATTATCGGCAGGGAGTTTGCCGAGTCGAATTGCCACCAATGCAATTGCCAAAGCGGCAGCATCGGTAAACATATGCGCAGCATCAGACAGCAGGGCCAAACTTTGCGTGATAAAACCCGCAACCACTTCAATCACTAAAAACAGGCTGGTCAATGCCAAGGCAAAGCTTAATTTTTTGGCATTTTGTTCAGTGACTTGTGCATGTGAATGATCATGCCCATGTGATCCACTCATTTTTCGCCCTCTTTTGATTTTTCTGATTATCACTTTAGTCTTATTTCAACTGGAGTTTAAGACTTTTTCACTTTTCAAAGTTTATGAAAATAATTATCATTTACAATATTAAAACTACACGTGAAATCTTGATGAAAACATTGCTCTGCCTCCCCATTCTATGCGTTTGCAGCACAAGCTTCGCCCATGAGCCCTTTATTGCCCCTTTGGCATATACAACCGAAAATACTCAAATTCCTGTAATTGCTGGCTATGCCGAACAAGCCTTACAACCTGAATACGCCCTCAAGGACATCCAATTAACGGTGATCCAACCTCAGCAAACCCAAGTCACGCTGGATGCTCAGGCACTCAAATCCATGAGTAGCTTTCATCTGCCATTACCTGAACAGGGTACTTATACCCTCTACACCAAAACCGCCTACCCGATTCAATATGTCAAACATCAGCAGCAATGGAAAATCTTCGCAGATGTTCCCGCAGACCAAGTGCCTGCTATCACGGAGCGTGATTATGTGATTGCCAGTGACTTTAACGGTAAGTTACCAAAGAAAGTCGATACCGTGCGTGAATGGACGCTGCAGACCTATCTCAGTAAAAGTTCGCCTTCAGCTGTAGCCAGCACCACTGCACCCATTCAGGTCAGCTTTAACACACATCCAAACCAATTGGTTGCCCAGCAAAGTATTCTACTCCAGCTCAAAAAAGACCATCTGGCTTTCACAGCAGCGCAAGTAACTATACGTGCCCAAGGGACAACTGAAGCACAAGCCCAAGATATTGCAGTACAACCCGATGGTACAGCCCGCTTCAGCTTCCCACATGCAGGTCAATATTTGGTGGAAGTTACTGAAAAAATCGATCCTCAAGCAATGCCTAAAAATCAGAACTACACCATCATTAGCCTGCAAGTTGCTCCATCCAAATCTTAAGAAAAATATAACTGCGATACATGCATCATCGCAGTTATGCTCCCTTTAATCTAAGTTTCGTGGTTTGCCTTCATTCATCCAGCGATAAAGCACGGGCAACAGCACCAACGTCAGCAAGGTCGAGGAAATAATGCCTCCTATGACCACGGTGGCTAAAGGTCGTTGCACTTCTGCACCCGTGCCTGTTGCCACGGCCATTGGAATAAAGCCCAAAGAGGCCACACACGCAGTCATCAGCACTGGGCGTAAGCGTAGAATGGCCCCTTGCCAAGTGGCATGATACACATCGAACTGCTGACGCAATTCTTTAATAAAAGTCAGCATCACCAGACCATTCAGCACCGCCACCCCTGATAAGGCAATAAAGCCCACCCCTGCCGACATCGACAGTGGAATATCGCGTAACCACAAGGCAATTAATCCACCACACAGTGCAAACGGCACGCCAGTAAAGACCAGCAGGCTTTCTTTGACATTGTGGAAGACTGCCATCAATAAAATAAAGATGGTGATTAAAGCCAAAGGAATCACCAACTGCATGCGTGCTGCCGCAGAAGCCAGATTCTCAAATTGACCGCCATAATCCAGCCAGTAACCTTCAGGTAAATTCTGTTCAGCCAATTTACTTTGTAGCTCTTGCACAAAGGAACCCAAATCTCGCCCTTCGACATTGGCTGTGACCACCACACGACGCTTACCGTCTTCACGGCTGACTTGATTAATACCCAAAATGGTGTCTACTTTGGCCACATCTTGCAGTTGAATCAGCCCGCCATTCGCAGTTTGCAGCGGCAGCACCGCCAAATGTTGAGGGGTACGCTGCTGATCATCCAAACGTATGACAAAATCAAAACGTCGATCCCCTTGGAGAATCTGCCCAACATTTTGCCCTCCGACACTGCTGGCGACCAGATCTTGAATGGCTTTAACGGACAGTCCATATTGCGCTGCAAGTGCAGGATTCACTTCCACATTCAGCAAAGGCAAACCACTGGTTTGCTCGATATTGACGGCGGTTGCCCCGGAAATACTTTGAATCTTTTGCGCGATTTTTGTGGCTTGCTGATTCAGCACCTGCATGTCATCGCCAAAAATTTTAACACCGACATCACTGCGTACCCCTGAAATCAGTTCGTTAAAACGTAGTTCAATTGGCTGGGAGAACTCACTGTTATTGCCCGGCAATGTTGCCAGAAAAGCAATCATGCGTTGACGCAGCGTATCCAAGCTCTGCTTCGGCTCGGGCCATTGTTCGCGTGGCTTTAATAGCACAATCGCATCGGAAATATTGGGCGGCATCACATCGGTTGCCACTTCCGCGGTGCCGGTACGGGCAAAAATGGCTTTAATTTCAGGAAACTCTTTTAACAGCAACTTTTCGGTATTTTCCTGCATACGCAGCGACTGCTCTAAACCGGTACTCGGAGAACGCATCTGCTGTACTGCAAAATCACCTTCACTTAATTGTGGCGCAAATTCACTGCCGACCTGCGTCGCCAATACTCCTGTGAACAGCAGAATACATAATGCAAGCGTGAGCACCAAAGCCTTAAAATCATACGCCCAATTCAACAAACGGGTGTATTGCTGCTTCAGCCACAGCATCCAGCGGCTTTCAGTCTCCTTAACCTCACCCGTCACCCACAACGCCACTGCCGCAGGCACAAAACTGATCGAAAGAATCATGGCGCCCAGCAATGCCAACACCACCGTCATCGCCATAGGGTGAAACAGTTTGGCTTCTACGCCTGATAACGCAAAAATTGGGAAATACACCACCAAAATAATCAATTGCCCGAAAATTAAAGGACGTCGTGCCTGTTTTGCGGCCAAAAAGACTTCTCGAAAGCGCTCTGCACGAGTCAGTAAACGACCATGTCGATGTTGGGCTTCTGCCAATCGGCGAATACAGTTTTCAACAATCACCACGGCACCATCGACGATGATGCCAAAATCGAGCGCCCCCAGACTCATTAAATTGGCACTGATGTTTTGTTTTGCCATGCCCGACAAAGTAAACAGCATTGAAAGCGGAATCACACAGGCGGTAATCAGGGCAGCGCGAAAGTTACCCAGAAACAGAAACAGAATCACAATGACCAGTATCGCGCCTTCGACCAGATTTTTCTGGACCGTTTTAATCGCCCGATCGACCAAACTGGTACGGTCATATACGGTTTCGATCACCACCCCTTTGGGCAAAGACTGTTGCACCTGTTGCAGTTTGGCATCTACCGCCTGTGCGACGCTGCGGCTGTTCTCCCCCATCATCATCATGGCAATGCCTAATACGGTTTCTTCACCGTTATAGGTTGCTGCACCCGTACGTAAATCATGCCCGATCGACACGCTCGCGACATCGGCTACGCGAATGGGAAATCCGTTTTTAGTGGCAATGCTGACATTTTGAATGGCTTCAAGATTATTCAAGGTCCCAGGCACACGCACCGTCAGTTGTTGCCCATTCTGCTCAATAAAACCCGCTCCTCGGTTTTCATTGTTTTCAGTCAACGCGGCTTGCAAATCCGCCAGCGGGATTTGCAATTGTTGTAAGCGTTGCAAATCAGGCGTGACCACATAGGTTTTGTTATAGCCGCCAATAGAGTTAATCTCGGCTACCCCTGCAACGCGTTGCAACTGCGGCCGTACAATCCAATCTTGAATTTCACGCAAATCCATGGCGCTATAAGGTGTTCCATCGGCCTTACGCGCATTCGGTTCCGCCTGAATGACCCATTGATAAATTTCTCCAAGCCCAGTAGAAATGGGGGACATGGTCGGTGTCATATCCTCAGGAAGTTCCGCCTGCGCTTCTTGCAGTCGCTGGTTAATCAACTGTCTGGCCCAATAAATATCGGTACCATCCTGAAAAATAATAGTGACCTGCGACAACCCATAACGGGAAATGGAACGGGTTTGCTGCAATTCAGGCAAGCCTGCCATCGCATTTTCAATCGGATAGGTAATCCGTTGTTCAACCTCCAGTGCAGTAAAACCAGTGGCTTGGGTATTAATTTGTACCTGCGTGTTGGTAATGTCAGGTACGGCATCAATCGGCAGTTGTTGATAGCTATAAATGCCAACGCCAATCCAAGTCACGACAAACAGCATGACCCAAATTGCATTGCGAATGGAAAACTGAATGATCCGATCAAACCAGTCCTCAGGCTGAGGTAGACCATCCGTACTTTGCTGTGTTGGATCGGCATCGGGTGGAAGAGGCTGATTAGTGTGCATGATTCGCCTCTCCTTTTTCTAACTCGGATTTCAGTAAAAAGCTGCCTTGTGCGGCATATTTTTGCCCTTGCTCTAGCCCAGATAACACTTCAATCCATTGACCATCGCTAGCGCTTGCCCCCAGCTTGACTGGCTGAGGAATAAATTCAAGCTTTTGTCCATGCTGCTTGGCCACAAAGACATGATCTTGGTCTTTCACTTTCTGTACCGCACGCGCCAAAATACGTAAACCTTGTTGGGCTTGCTGCTGCTCTAACAGGACATTGACCATTAAATTGGGACGTAATTCGGATGCTGTAGATAAAACTTTGGCGCGGACCTGTAAGCGCCCCGTTTGTTCATCGGCTTGGCTATTTAGACTTTGAATTCGCGCTTTAAATTGATTGCCCGTTTGTAGAGATTTAAAGGTAATGCTTTGATTCGGCATAATTTCAGCAAATTCACTACTCGGTGCAATAAATTCCAGCCATAACTGATCCAGCTGATCAATCACAAATAATTGATCTGCCAGTTGCACATTTTCGCCCAAGACCAAATCTTTTTGACTGATGACCCCTGCAATTGGTGCCGTCAGTACATAACGCCCTTGGCTACTGGTTTGCGCGCCTAAGGCTGATAAACGAGCACGCGTGGCACGCACCTGAATCTGCGCCTGCTGAAAAGCATGATAAGCACGCTGATAATCCTGTTTAGCCGAAATCCCCTCGTTCCACAGTTTTTTCTCGCGCTCGTAGTCCTGACGTGCCAGGTCCAAATTGGCTTGCTCGGCTTGTAAATTGGCTTGTTGATCGACTAAATCGGGTACCAACAGACTGGCCAGCGCCTGACCTTTACGCACCTGCTGACCCAATTCCACATAGACCGCCTCTACATGTCCAGCAAAAGCTGGTGCAACATGCGCTTGACGATCAGTATTCAGCACCAGCTTGGCTGGATAGGACGTCGATTTTAGTACAGGACCTAATTCTGCCACCGCCAGTTGAATGCCTTGTTCCGTTAGTTGTTGGGCGCTTAATTCAATCGCAGCCTCATGCTCCTCCTCTTCCTGATGTTCACCTTGCTCAGCATGCTCACCGCCTTCGGTATGCCCATGTTCATCTTCAGTTGTAGACGGCTTTTCTTTCATGAATAAAACCCCGATAGACCCCAATACCGTGATGCCAATGGCCAGCACAATCAAAAGCTTTTGGGAGATTTGCCCCTGTTGATTTTTCAGCTTATTTTGTAAATTCAACATATTAATTTCCCCCACCAATCACGGATAATGCTTGTGTGTCTTGCCACAAGGCTTGATTCATTTGTGCAATCGCATCTTTATTCATGACCTGCTCGGGCTGAATGCCCAAACTCAAACTTTCCGCTTCAAGTGCACGCTGCCAGGCATCTTTTAGTAATTGCACTTTACGCATGCGCACCTCTTGTAACTGCAAGGTCGCTTGCTGGACCTCTAAGATTGAAAATTTGCCGACATGAAAGCCTTGCAGTGTTTTTTGTTGCACCGTTTGTGCTAAGGGAAGTTGAGTGTGTTGCAGCGCTTGAAACTGCACCGCCAACCCTTGTAACTCGGTCAGTAAACTCCCAACGTGTAAGGCATTTTGTTTGAGGTAAAACCCTTGCTGTTGTTCAAGCTGAGTTTGCTGCGCCTGCGCAATTTGCCTGCCATATTGTTGTCGATCAAACAGATTTAACGGTACAGAAACCCCAACCACCAGAGCATTGTCTGCATTGCTTTCTAGCGTTTGACTACGATTCACTCCCACATTCAGGGTGGGATTGGGACGGGATTGTGCTTTGAGTTGCTCAATTTTGGCTTGTGATTCCAACACAGAGAGTTGACGATGTCGTTCTAGCAAATTCGCTGCAAGATGCTGCTGCACTTGCTCATCAGTTGTGGCAGGCCATAACTGTTGTGGGGACAATGCCACGGTCAAGTTCTTCTCTCGCTCTCCCCAAGCACTAGACAAGTATTGTTGAGCCACTTGAACCTGCAAATCGGCCTGTCGAAACAGGCGAAGATTTTCTGCATGGCTCAGTCGGGCACGATCTACATCCACCTGTGCCACACTGCCTGCCTGATAACGCTTTTGAATGGCTTGAAGATTTTCTTCACTGACCTGCAGTTGCTCTTGCAGCACCTGACGTTCCAACTCAAATGTCGCCAGTTGTGACCACAAATATTTCACTGCCAACCCGAGCTGTGCCTGATAAATCTGCTGTTTTAGGGTGGTTTGCTGTTGTGCCAGCTGGGCACGTTTTTGCTTGGCTTTACGCTCACCAAACAGATCCAAACGCTGTGAAATCCCCAGTGCAAGTTCCCGATCTTGATCTGAATGAAAGCCCGTTTGCTCTATGGACAACTCTGGATTTATCCACAGCTTTGCCTGTTTTATGTTCGCACCAGCAATCTGCTGTTGGGTTTGCCATACCCCTTGCGACTGTTGATAGTCGCTGGAACGTTGAATGGCTTGCGCCAAGGTTAAGGACTGAACTTGAGTATTTGCCCAAAGAGACGGGCTGCAAAGTGCAAGACTTAAGCCTAGCGCAAATACACGATGGATTGAACGTGCAGTATCGAAACTGAAAGTTCCGTAAATTTTAAAAGACATGCTGATGCCCCACTAAAGTTAAAATTAGCGGTGGGCAATGTTTTCGGCTACCCCACCTATAGCGGGGTTAAAACAGGAGGCGGGTTTGCGGGAAATAAATGAGGGGACTGATACAAGTTTTGCCAGTTGAACTGCACTTGCATCAATATCGGAATAAAGATCGGAGATACAGCTGATTGCTGCGCTTCAGTTAGCATGATATGTGCAAACGAGGGTAAATGATCACTATGATCATCTTGCGCAAAGGCAGCAAAATCAAAAGCAGTTTGAACTTGAACGGTCGTGTTCTGCTCCACTCCATGTGCCTGAGACTCACAACTGACCGTGGTATGATGCCCAAAATGAGCCATCCGTGTGAGGCTTTTCGGCTCGGCTTCATGCACACAAAATGCTGCCGCCACATTCCAAAAACTTTGAAACATGAACAAACTCAACAATAAGGTGATTAAAAAACCAGAGCGTTTCACGGGATAAAATACGGTCGTTACAACTTGCGGACACTATAGCAGCTTCATTCATGTAATAAAATTACAATGCCCATATTCGGCATCATCTTCACACAACATACAGATAAAAACCATTTTGTTACAATAATTTAATACATCCCGCTGCCAGACAGTTTAAATTAAATAATGACCACTGAGGTTGTCAGCAACAAGGAGGCGACGATGAATATGAAATACCTTAAAACAGTATGGACGCTGTTATTTCACACTCCCTATCACGACTTGGTCACTCCTGTATTAGACCTCGCCGGTGAACATGAATATCAACGTGGGCTGCATTATGAGCAATTGGCATTGTGCGAACATTACCATGTGTTCATGCAAAACAAGGTGCTGCAAACGCCAGCGCCAATAGCGATCAAGCATGCGCCGATCTCTTCTAGCAACACTCGTAATGCGATGTGGTACTTTCTTCGTTCCGCCTTACGTGGTCATCCTGAAGCTGAATTTAAAATGGGCATTGGCTATTTAAATGGTCAACTGGGTCTAGATCGTAATTATGAGAAAGCCGAGAAGTGGTTAAAAAGAGCCGCTCGAGATGGTCATCCCGACGCGAAACGTTGTCTATATCATGCCTATAGTGAATTGGCTTTTTCATAAATGAAAGGCATAAAAAAACCAGCCCGAAGGCTGGTTTTTATTGGGTGAAATTAACCACCAATCTTTTTGTATTTAGTCCGCTTCTGTACCGCATCTTCGCCTAAACGTGCCAAACGATAAGTTTCATATTCAGCATAGTTACCTGTGAAGAATTCAGGCTGTTCATTTTCAAATGACAAGATATGCGTTGCAATACGGTCTAGGAACCAACGGTCATGCGATACCACCATCACTGTGCCAGGGAAGACCAAAATAGCATCTTCAAGCGCACGTAAAGTTTCAATATCCAAGTCGTTCGATGGTTCATCCAGCAAGATGACGTTAGCGCCCATTTGCAAGATTTTCGCCAATTGTAAACGGTTACGCTCACCACCTGACAATTCACCAACGCGCTTCTGCTGGTCTTGACCTTTGAAGTTAAAGCGACCGATATAGGCACGTGATGCAATTTCATAATCGCCGATTTTTAAGATATCTAAACCGCCAGAAACTTCTTCCCATACGGTTTTGTTGTTATCCAAAGTATCGCGAATCTGACCAACATACGCCACTTTAACCGATTCACCTAAAGTCACAGTACCAGTATCTGGCTGCTGTTCACCCGTCATCATACGGAATAAGGTGGTTTTACCTGCACCGTTTGGACCCACAATACCGACAATTGCCGCTGGTGGAACCGTGAAGGTTAAGTCTTTATACAACAAGCGACCATCAAATGATTTGCTGATGCCCTCAACTTCAACCACCTTGTTGCCCAAACGCGGTCCAGGTGGAATGTAGATTTCAGAGGTTTCATTACGTTGTTGGAACTCACGCGAGTTAAGCTCTTCAAAACGTTCCATACGTGCTTTGTTTTTCTTTTGCTGACCTTTCGCATTTGAACGAACCCATTCAAGTTCTTTTTTCAATGCTTTCGCAAAAGATTCTTCTTGCTTCTGTTCTTGCTCTAAACGGGCATTCTTTTGTTCTAACCAAGCAGAATAGTTGCCTTGATATGGAATACCCATACCACGGTCAAGTTCAAGAATCCATTCAGCGACGTTATCTAAGAAGTAACGGTCATGCGTAATCGCCACAATCGTACCAGCAAAGTCTTTCAAGAAGCGCTCTAACCAAGACACAGATTCTGCATCCAAATGGTTCGTCGGTTCGTCTAGAAGCAACATGTCTGGTTTAGACAACAATAAACGGCACAGTGCCACACGACGACGCTCACCACCTGAAAGTAAAGTAACGTCTGCATCCCAAGCTGGAAGGTTCAATGCAGCAGCGGCTTGATCCATCTGGTTGCTGAGGTTATGCGCATCCCATGAATGGATAATCGCTTCTAATTTTTCTTGCTCTTTGGCTAATTTATCGAAATCTGCATCTTCTGAAGCATATTCAGCAAACACTTCATCCAAACGTGCTAAAGCATCAAGCGGCTCACGTAAACCATCTTCAACGTTACCACGAACATCTTTATTTGGGTCTAAAGGTGGTTCTTGCTCTAGGTAGCCAATTTTGATACCCGGTTGCGCACGAGCTTCACCAGAGAAATCTTTGTCTACGCCAGCCATAATACGAAGCAAGGTCGATTTACCTGCACCGTTTAAACCAAGTACACCAATTTTTGCACCTGGGAAAAATGACAAAGAGATGTCTTTTAAGATTTCGCGCTTCGGCGGAACCATCTTAGACACTCGGTTCATCGTATAAATATATTGGGCCACGCAGGACTCCTCAATAGAAAAACCAAAAAATCGCAAACAGCGAAAAAATATTTTGGGGCATTATACGATGAATACGCTGAAAAAATAAGGCATGAATCTGATCTTCAATGCAATGTTACAACTTTCATTTCGCTTAGATTTTATCCATGCCATGCTGTATAGAATTTTGTTCAACTCGAACTGAGCCGCATTCATCTTTATGAATTTTTTAGATAATTATTCTTAAAATTTACACTTTCACTCATATTCAACAGTGATAGAATGTGCAAAATTTAACTCACGTAGATGAAGTCCATGACCTATAAAGATGAAACTTTAGCCATTCACGCGGGCTATAGCCCAGAAGCCACCACCAAAGCTGTGGCTGTACCCATTTATCAAACCACCTCTTATGCCTTTGATAACACTCAACATGGTGCCGATTTATTTGACCTAAAAGTTCAGGGCAATATCTATACCCGCATTATGAATCCGACCACGGCAGTGCTAGAACAGCGACTTGCGGCATTGGAAGGTGGCATTGGCGCATTGGCGCTCGCGTCAGGCATGGCAGCCATTACTTATGCGATTCAGACCATTACCGAAGCCGGCGATAATATTGCCTCGGTGTCGACCTTGTATGGCGGCACCTATAACCTGTTTGCGCACACCCTGCCCAAACAAGGCATTGAGGTTCGCTTCTTCGATTATCAAAACCCAGAAGCTTTGCGCGGTTTAATTGATGAAAAAACCAAATTGGTATTTGTTGAATCGATTGGCAATCCACTCGGCAATATTATTGACCTAGAAGCCATTGCCAAAATTGCCCATGAATATGGTGTGCCAGTAGTGGTAGACAACACTGTTGCGACCCCTGCATTGCTCAAACCATTTGAATATGGTGCCGACATCATCATTCATTCCCTGACCAAATATATTGGTGGACATGGCAACTCGATTGGGGGAGCGATTGTGGACAGCGGTAAGTTCCCTTGGGGCCAATACCCTGAGCGTTTTAAAGTCCTGAATACACCCGACCCAAGTTATCACGGGGTGAATTATGTCGAAGCCTTGGGTGAGGCGGCATATATCGCGCGTGCCCGTGTGGTGCCGTTACGTAATACTGGGGCAGCGATTAGCCCACTGAGTGTTTTCCTGATCCTACAAGGTTTAGAAACACTGAACCTACGCATGGAACGCCATACCTACAATGCCCAGAAAGTGGCGGAATATTTGCAAGCTCATCCTAAAGTGAAATGGGTCAACTATGCGGGATTGAAAGATCACCCTCAGCATGCTTTGGCACAAAAATATGTGAAAGGTCAGCCTTCTGCAATTCTCTCTTTTGGGGTACAAGATGGGCGTGAAGGCGGTACACGCTTTATTGATGCCCTGCAACTCTTCACGCGTTTGGTCAATATTGGCGATGCCAAAAGCTTGGCCTGCCACCCTGCAACCACCACACATCGTCAACTCAATGAAGATGAACTAAAAGCAGCGGGGGTCAGTCTGGATATGGTTCGTCTTTCAGTGGGTATTGAGCATATTGATGATTTAATTGCCGATTTAGAACAAGCCTTAGCCGCTGTTTAACAACCAAATCAAGACCTCTTCAGAGGTCTTGATTTTTGTAAGATTTCTCTTGGATTTATAAAAAATTCGTGCTAAAAATAAGAAAATTAAAACCAAAATATAGAGCAAATACTCTATATTTATTTATAAATTCAAAGACTTATTTATAGCTTTTTTCAGTATATCCGCTATCATTATGCGTGTGAGTTTTAGTCAACTTGCAGAATAATGTGAACTAAGTTCTCCAATAAAATAAAGACAATTTAGGATTTAAGTGAACTAAATTCTAATCAGGGAAACATAGCGTGAAAGCAAAATTAGAGAAACAATTTCGGGACCGTATACACGGCAAAATCGTACTGATTACTGGTGCATCCAGTGGTATTGGTTTAACTACAGCGCATCGTCTTGCTGAGGCAGGTGCACATGTGCTGCTGGTGTCCAGAACCAAAGAAACCTTGGATGAAGTCAAAGCAGAAATTGAAGCCAAAGGTGGTAAAGCCTCAGTTTTTCCATGCGATTTAAATGACATGGAAGCGATTGATGCAGTCTCTAAAGAAATTTTGGCGTCTGTCGATCATATTGATATTTTGATTAATAACGCAGGTCGTTCTATTCGTCGCGCAGTGCACGAGTCACTTGACCGTTTCCATGATTTTGAACGAACCATGCAGCTGAATTATTTCGGCGCAGTCCGCTTAGTGCTGAATTTATTACCACATATGATGGAGCGCAAAGGCGGTCAGATCATCAACATTAGCTCGATTGGTGTCTTGGCGAATGCCACTCGCTTCTCGGCTTATGTGGCATCGAAAGCAGCGCTTGATGCTTTTAGCCGCTGCCTATCAGCCGAAGCCCATTCACATAAAATTGCGATTACGTCTATTTATATGCCGCTGGTGCGCACGCCAATGATTGCACCAACCAAGATTTATAAATATGTACCCACGCTGTCGCCTGAACAGGCAGCGGATTTAGTGGCCTATGCGATTGTGAAACGTCCGAAGAAAATTGCCACCAATCTCGGTCGTTTGGCATCGCTCACTTATGCGGTTGCGCCAGACATCAACAACATGTTTATGTCGATTGGTTATAACCTGTTCCCAAGCTCTTCGGCTTCTGTCGGTAAGCAAGAAAAACTGAATTGGGTGCAGAAAACATATGCGCGTATTTTCCCAGGTGAACACTGGTAAGCGATTGAAATTCAAAAAGCCTGTCCCATGACAGGCTTTTTTGTATTGTTATTTAAAATTGCAGGCTTGAGGTAGCTCTACATCACATCTTGTATTTCAGCAGTATTCAAGCGAATATAACTCTTTAGGTTTCCAGAAAATTGACTCGTCCTGTTTGCACATCATAAATCGCGCCGACAATGGCTATCTGCCCTTTCTGCACCATATCCGCCAGTACTTCGCTGTGTTGTTGGATATATTGAATGTTATACAGCACATTCAGTGCCGTGACTTGATCCAAAAAGGCTTTACTTAATTCACGCGGCTGCATAATGCTATACACGCTGTTCACTGATTGCATTAGTGGTCCCAACACATATTGAATATGTGGCATCTCTTTGACTTCTGCGATGGGTTTCTGTTGCAAGCGTAATTGGCAAGCACTGCTGACTGCACCACAATCAGTATGCCCAAGCACGACTATTACTTTAGAACCTTTGGCCTGACAGGCAAATTCAAGTGAACCCAATACCTTTTGTCCAGCAATATTGCCTGCTATACGCAAACTAAATAAATCTCCAATCCCGACGTCAAACAACATTTCTGTCGGGGCACGCGAATCCATACAGCCCAAGACTGCCGCAATCGGATGTTGACCTTGATCGGCAGTAACACGAATCTGACGGTAGATGTCTCGTTGCAAACGATCATTTTGAACAAAACGCTGATTGCCCGCTTTCAGCAAATCAATCACCTCGGATGGGCTTAATTGACGTTGTAATTCAGCAGTGCTGATATCAATATCCATAACAGCATCGTCCAATTCTTGATAATGTTGCTTAAAGCCCATCAATTTCACATCGACCTGACGCTTTAAGGCCGTTTCGGCTTGATAATCCTGAATCACCTGATAAATATCCGCATCAATCGATTCTGATTGCGTGGCATCAATAATTAACTGTTCTCCCGCATGAATATGCTCCAGTGCTGAAATTAAAGCAGAGCGATTCAGAAAGGTGACTTGTGAAGGTAATTCAATACGCGTCACCACACCATGCAGATGATGCTCTTTATAAATTCGGACACCTTTGTGAAAGTGACCGTATAAAATAAAAGCGGCACTGCAAAATAGCCCGACCAAAATACCCATCAACAAATCGGTCAGTAAAATCGCAATCAGGGTAATCATAAACGGAACAAACTGTTTCCAGCCTTTTAGATAGAGCTGCTGAAATAACTTCGGGTGCGTCAGTTTAAATCCCGTCACCAATAAAATGGCAGCCAAGGCAGATAAAGGAATCAGATTCATTAAAGGCACGAAACACAGGACCGCCAGCAACAGCAAGCATCCATGAATTACACTCGAATATTTACTGCGTGCCCCAGAGTTGGCATTGACAGAACTACGCACAATCACCGAGGTCAAAGGCATGCCCCCTACAGCACCCGAAACCACATTCCCAATGCCTTGTGCCCACAACTCACGGTTCGGGGGCGATGAACGTTTATAAGGATCTAACTTATCCGCTGCTTCCAGATTCAGCAAAGTTTCCAAAGAGGCGACCACCGCCAAGGTCAGTGCTCCAGTATAAATTAACGGTTCGGTTAAATAGCGCCAGTCGGGGGCCATCAGGAGTTGCTCTGGGGCCTGCCAAATGTTTGGCAATTGAATTAGATGTGATGAACTCACGGCCCAAGCAGATTGAGTCGCAATGAAAAAATAATTCGCAGCTGCTGCCAAAACCACAGCGACCAATGCTGAGGGAATCTTATATTTTTTCAGTGGGCTGCAGTCCCACATTAAAATCAGCAATAAACTGAATAAACCAATCAGCGCAGCCCCTGTATCGGCTGTGGCAAGCACGCTATAAATTTGACCTGTCCAGAGCTGTTCCCATGAGAAATTGCTAAAACCGAACAAGTAAGGTAATTGGCTAAGAATGAGAATAATCCCAATCGCTGCTAACAAGCCTAAAATCACATTGTTGGGAATAAAGTTGGCAAAGAAGCCGAGCTTGAGCAAACCAAAGCCAATTTGCAGTAGCCCTGCAAAAATAATACACAATAAAAAAGCGGCATAATTGCCGCCTAATTGATCCAATTGCACCAAAATCACTGCCGTCAGCCCTGCTGCTGGACCCGCAACACTCACGTGAGAGCCACTCAATAGCCCCACCAAAATACCACCAATAATTCCCGAGATAATGCCAGAAATAATGGGCGCACCAGATGCAAGGGCAATGCCGAGACACAGTGGCAAGGCCACCAAAAACACCACTAAACCTGACAGACCATCCCGCAGATGGAATCGGTTTTTTCTTTCTAAAGTCAACATAGGTAAACCGTTTATAATGATGAAATAGCAAAAAATTTACGTCTGTATATTAATATGCAGACGCCCTCAATCTTGTCGGACAATCTGCTGCCATAAAAGTGAAGTTATGCTGTGCTGTTGTGACGGTTCAGCAGCTTTTCATATTCTTTTTGTTGATCTTAAGATTCGGCTCATCTTGAGATTACGAACACGACAACACTTAGTTTTAGAAATAAAAAAACCTCCCAATGGGAGGCTTTTTTTATTGCGATACTAAAGATTACTTCGAACCTTTAATCCCTGCTTGTAATAACAATGCACCTAAACCACCAATTTTGTTGTCTTGTGGTTTATTGGCTTGCGGTTTATGCCCGCCTTGACGCTGTGGACGATCCCCTTGAGGACGTGCTTGCTGTGGGCGTTTAGCTTGCGGCTTACGCTCACCACGTTGTTCCTGAGCATGTTCACGACGTGGCTGACGCGGTGCTTTTGGCGCTTCCGCCCCTTCTGGACGCATCGACAAGTTCACGCGGTTACGCTCTGCATCCACTTGTAAAACACGTACCTGAACAATTTGACCTGGTTTCACCACTTTATGCGGATCAGAAACGAATTCATTGGCTAATTCAGAAATATGTACCAAGCCATCCTGATGTACACCCACATCCACGAAAGCACCGAAGTTGGTCACGTTGGTCACGACACCTTCCAATTGCATGCCTTCAGTGAGTTGTGCCACTTCGGTAATGTCTTCACGGAATTTGGCGGTACGGAATTCTGGACGTGGGTCACGACCTGGTTTTTCCAATTCGCTTAATACGTCTTGAATGGTTGGCAAACCGAACTGCTCATCGGCAAAATCTTCAGCTTTAATCTGACGGATAATTTCGCTGTTACCGATAATATCTTTGACTGTGGTCGCTTTAGCTGCCACCATTTTTTCAACAAGGCCATAACTCTCAGGATGCACCGCAGAAGCATCCAATGGTTCGCTACCGTTTTGAATGCGTAAGAAGCCTGCCGCTTGTTCAAAAGTACGCTCGCCTAAACGTGGCACATTTTTCAAAGCTTGACGGCTATCAAAACGACCATTTTCCTTACGGAATTCAACGATTTGCTGAGCAATCGCTTTATTTAAGCCTGCGATATAACCCAAAATCGCCGCAGATGCTGTATTTACATCTACACCCACCGCGTTCACACAGTCTTCGACCACTGCATCCAAAGTTTTAGCCAGACCAGTTTGGTTGACATCGTGTTGATATTGACCCACACCAATCGATTTTGGATCAATTTTAACCAATTCTGCCAGTGGATCTTGTAAACGACGTGCAATCGACACCGCACCACGAATCGATACATCCAATTCTGGCAATTCAGCTGCAGCCAACTCAGATGCTGAATAAACCGATGCCCCTGCTTCACTGACTGTCACACGCGTCACTTTCAGCTCTGGGTGTTGTGCCATCATTTCGGCCACCACGGCTTCGGTTTCACGGCTTGCAGTACCGTTACCAATCGCAATTAAATCGACATTGAATTCACGGCATAGACGTTCCAATTCAGCAATTGAACCGGCTTTGTCTTCTTTTGGCGCAAATGGGTAAATGGTGCTGTGTGCTACCACATCACCCGATTCATTCACGACTGCCAATTTTACCCCAGTACGGATGCCTGGATCCACGCCAAGCGTACAACGGCTGCCTGCTGGCGCTGAAAGCAATAGGTGACGCAGGTTTTCTGCAAACACTTGCATCGCTTCCGCTTCGGCATTGAGGCGCTTTTCTGTCAATAATGAATGTTCAATGCTTGGACGAACCTTACCTAACCAGAACAGTTTTGCTGTTTGCTTTAAAAAGTCCTGACGCGCTTGTGGCTGAACTTGGTCTAAATTGTATTCCGTTTCAATACGCGCCAATGGTGCAGTATCTTCACCATCTACTTTTAAACCCAATACGTTTTCTTGACGGCCACGCAACATCGCCAATAAACGATGTGAAGGCACTTTGTTCAAGTTTTCAGAAAAATCGAAGTAATCACGGAATTTTTTGCCGACTTCTTTTTTCTCTTCACTTGCCACTAGGCTTTTAAGGATAGCTGTTTTGGCAAATGTCGCTTTTAATTCTGTCGTTAATGCAATATTTTGCGCCCAGTCATCAATCAGAATGTGCTGGATCGCATCCAATTGGCTTTCCACATCTGGATATTCTTCATGACTAAAACCAGCCAAAGCTTCACTTGGCTCCACTGCATCTTGAAAGATTTTTTCTGCAATTGGACCTAAGCCAGCTTCTTTTGCCTTGAACGATTTACTGGTTCGTTTTGGACGATACGGTGCGTAAATCTCTTCTAAAGCATTTTTGGTTTCAGCAGCATTTACACGTGCCAATAAATCATCCGACAATTTATTTTGTTCTTTCAATGATTCAATGACTTTCTCGCGACGCTCGTAGAGGTCACGTAAATAAGCCAAACGTGTATCGAGCTGACGTAACTGAGTATCGTCTAAGCCTTGGGTTACTTCTTTACGGTAACGTGCGATAAATGGAACGCTTGCGCCTTCATCGATTAGTTTAATCGCAGCTTCGACTTGATTTGAACGTACGGCAAGCTCTGTTGCCAACTGCTGAACTAAGTCAGTCATCGTGTTTGATCCCACAAGGATAAGTTCTAAAAGCCATGATTATAAAGACCAAGACCATAAAATCCACAATTGTTTTATTAAATTTCATTCTGATTGAATTTGCCAATTTGGTATTTTTTCATCATTCGAACATTTTTTTCACATATTCTGGCAAAGAACTACAGTAAATCAAGCGTTAATCCGCTATTTTAGATGTATATATTTGGTATCTATGTCTTGATTTTATCTGCAATATTTGTTGCTTTAGAACATAGCAAATCGATATAAATGAATCGTATACTCCTAGTGATTTCTCGACGCCGTATACGATGACAATAAAGAATAAGGAGCACATCATGAGTTTAGTGGTACCTGCAGAACATGGCGATGCCGTACATGCCGAAACTGATCGCGTTGAACGCATTCTCGTCGTGGATGATGATGTGCGTTTACGTACGCTGTTACAACGCTTCTTAGAAGACAAAGGCTTTGTGGTCAAAACAGCACACGATGCCACCCAAATGGATCGCCTACTTCAACGTGAATTGTTTTCGTTGATCGTGCTTGATTTTATGCTTCCTGTGGAAGATGGTTTAAGTATTTGTCGTCGTCTACGCCACTCAAATATTGATACCCCAATTATTATGCTGACTGCACGTGGTAGCGATTCAGACCGTATTGCGGGCTTAGAAGCGGGTGCAGATGACTATTTACCAAAACCATTTAACCCGAATGAATTGCTCGCACGTATTCGTGCGGTTTTACGTCGCCAAGTCCGTGAAGTGCCAGGCGCACCAAGCCAGCAAATGGAAGTGGTTAGCTTTGGGCCTTGGGCGCTAGATTTATCAACCCGTACCCTGACTCGTGAAGGTCAAGTTGTCACTTTAACTACGGGTGAATTCGCGGTACTTAAAGCCTTGGTACAACATCCACGCGAACCACTGACTCGTGACAAGCTGATGAATTTAGCCCGTGGTCGTGAATGGGGTGCGATGGAACGCTCAATTGACGTACAAGTGTCTCGCTTACGTCGCCTGATTGAAGAAAATCCAGCACGTGCCCGCTACATTCAAACCGTTTGGGGCGTGGGTTATGTCTTTGTTCCAGATGGCGCGGAATAAGATAAACATGAAGATGCTGCTAACACCAACAAGGATATAGCAGCGTCTTCGGCTTGTGCTCCAATAGAAAGATTAACCTGCGGTTCGCCTTACTTTTGTTTCGGCAAAAGTAAGCAAAACCATTGTCATCTGCAAAACTCGGCTTCTTTCTGCAACTGTGCCACTCAATCGCAGAAACTTTAGCCTTTGAAGACCTCCTGCCTCAAACAGTTGCAGATGACTTCTTCGCGTATCGCATCCCTGTCGCAATAGAACTATGCCATCCACATAGATACAGGAAATAACGTGAAACTAGATCCCATCGACCCGCAAGAATTTACCGATTTTGTCACTTATTCAGAAAAGAAGCGCACTCCTTCAGAACGCTTCCTCGACAAAATCAAGCCACGTTCTGCCGCCATGCGTACCACGGTACTGGTGCTGTTTATAGTATTTTTTAGCTTGTTTATGTCGTTATGGTTCTTCTGGAAAACTTTGTATTTACCTGAAATTCAACAGCATGCGAGATTTCTAGCCGTTGAGTTAGAAATGATCAACAACCCGCGCTTAAAGATTTATCATGATGATGTGCAACTGGATATTGATGAATGGCTGAAACAGCGCGTTGGTGTGGAATATGTCACCGATCCCAAAGAATATCCAAACGTTAAAGACAAATTGATTGCAGACTTCTTTACCAACCGCATTGAGCACCAGTTGGCTAAAGAGTTAAACATGAAAGATGTCACGGTGTATTTCCAGTTTAAACCCAGCCCAAGAATTTGGGTACAAACCCCTGAAATGAATGGGCACTGGGTACGTGAACCTCTCAAAACCTACGCCAACTATAGCCCTGAACTGATTTTAGGCTGGCTCTTGGGTGTTCCACTGATTTCTGCGGTCATTATTCTGACCTTGGTTCGCCAATTAAACCGGCCATTACGTCGCTTACAAAATGCGGCCAACAGTTATAGTAAAACGGGCACTGCGCCTTATTTAGAAACCAATCATGGACCGCAAGAAATTCGCGAGGTAAATCAAGCCTTTAACCACATGATTTATACACTAGATCAGACTGAACGTGATCGTCGCATTATGCTGGCCGGTATTTCACACGATTTGCGCACACCATTGACGCGTATTCGACTCAGTGCAGAAATGATGCCCGATGATGACTTTTTAAAAGAAGGGCTGATTTATGACGTGGAAGATATGGATGCCATTCTGAATCAATTTATTTCCTTCATGCGAGATGGTTCGGATGAAGTACTGCAAGCGACTGATATCAATAACTTGCTGCAAGAATTAGTGATTCAGTTTAAACCGCTCGACATTCGTTTTAGTCCGCAAACGCTCCCTTTAATTCAAGCACGCAGTTTGTCACTGAAACGCTTAATCGGCAATTTAATCAATAACTCCAAGCGTTATGGCGCAGAACCGATTGAATTATCAGCCCATGTTGAAGATGAACATATTGTGATTAGCGTAGCTGACCATGGCGAAGGTATTCCGGAAGACCAGATTGAAGAATTAATGCAGCCCTTTGTCCGTGGCAATGCCGCGCGCACCGTACAAGGCAGTGGCTTAGGGTTGGCGATTGTGAAACGGATTGTCGATATTCATCAAGGTAAACTGATCATTCAGAATCGTGAACAAGGCGGGCTAGAAGCAATTATTTTATTGCCTTTACCCAAAGAAGAGCCTGAAGATCAGACAATCAGCAACCCGATTGAAAAACTCAAACAAAGCATCAGTGAACATTTTTAATCTGTTTCAAAGCTGAGCAGGCATCAGGGACATTGCTCAGCACATTCTTTTGTCTTAAGCATCAAAATATCTGCGGCGCACTCTGCAATAGTGTGCCGTATTGCCTAGGCATTTCTGTGCATATTGAAAGCTACAGCAGCTAACTTGTTTATTTAGACTCAACAAACCGCAAGAGCTGAAGCCAAATTAAAAGCCGCATCTCGCTCATTTTTACTCAACTTTTCCTTTTTAAAAAAGATTGACCGCCTGAGAGCCACATTGAATATATGATATTTGTAACAAATTTTGCAGCTTTTTTGTTCAATAACCGTACAGTCAGTATTAAAAATAAGCGAATTATCCCGAAATATCCCCTATCAAATCAATTGATTAAAAATTATCAAAATTTGTTATACCCGCATTTTCCTAAAAAATTAGACCTTAGCATAACAGGTATGCAAAATGCCTTTTCTGATCGGTACAATCCCTATCAGTTTCAAAATTCCAATGAGAGTCAACCATGTCATTAGATCGCATTCGTTTAGCTTCACTTCACGACAAAGTCATCAGCGCAGAACAAGCTGCGGAATTCATCCAAGACGGTATGACCGTTGGGATGAGTGGCTTTACCCGTGCTGGCGAAGCCAAAGCTGTTCCATTGGCTTTAGTAAAACGTGCTCACACCAACCCATTAAAAATCACATTAATTACGGGTGCGAGTCTAGGAAATGACCTTGACAAACAATTGACTGAAGCGGGTGTTCTTGCGCGTCGTCTTCCGTTCCAAGTCGACAACACCTTACGTAAAGCCATCAACAATGGCGAAGTAATGTTCATTGACCAACACTTGTCTGAAACTGTTGAGCAAATGCGTAACCTTCAGTTGAAAAAGCCAGATGTTGCAGTCATTGAAGCGGTTGCAATCACTGAAGATGGCGGTATTGTTCCAACAACATCGGTGGGTAACTCTGCCAGCTTTGCAATTTTTGCCGAGAAAGTGATTGTTGAAATCAACACCAACTTAAGCCCAGCATTTGAAGGCTTACACGACATCTATATTCCAACGTATCGTCCAACACGCCAACCAATTCCATTAACTCAAGTGGATGAGCGTATTGGTACCACGGCGATTAACATCGATCCTTCTAAAATCGTGGGTATCGTATTTAACAGTGATTTACACGACTCTCCATCAACTGTGACTGCTCCAGATGATGAGACTCAATCGATTGCCAACCACTTAATCGCATTCTTCGAAAAAGAAGTGGCTGAAGAGCGTTTGCCGAAAAACTTAGGTCCGCTTCAAGCAGGTATCGGTTCAATTGCAAACGCGGTATTGACAGGCTTGAAAGATTCTAACTTTGAAGACCTCATCATGTACTCAGAAGTACTGCAAGACTGTACCTTTGAATTGATTGATGCCGGTAAAATGAAATTTGCTTCAGGTTCTTCAATTACCCTTTCAGCAAAATACGGCGAGAAAGTGTTTAACAACCTTGAAGCCTACAAAGACAAATTGGTACTTCGTCCACAAGAAATTTCGAACCATCCAGAACTGGTGCGTCGTTTAGGCATTATCGGTATCAACACGGCGCTTGAGTTTGACATTTACGGTAACGTGAACTCAACTCACGTATGCGGTACCAAAATGATGAACGGTATCGGTGGTTCAGGTGACTTCGCCCGTAATGCTCACTTGGCAATCTTCGTGACCAAATCAATTGCGAAAGGTGGCGACATTTCTTCTGTTGTTCCATTTGCATCACACGTTGACCATGCAGAACACGATGTCGACATTCTTGTAACTGAACAAGGTCTTGCCGATCTTCGTGGTTTAGCACCTCGTGAACGTGCTCGTGCCATCATCGACAACTGTGCACACCCGATGTACCGTGATGCATTAAACGACTACTTTGATCGTTCATGCGCTAAAGGGGGTCATACTCCACACTTATTGCGTGAAGCGCTTTCTTGGCACTCTAACTTCGAAGAAACTGGTCACATGCTGGCAACTCAAGCGGAAGCAAAATCTGCTTAATCTGATCCGTTAAAAAACGCCCCACATGGGGCGTTTTTTTATTCTTAGTTAATGTGGGTTCAATAAAAACAGCTTCATCAATCCCTCAACATTCATTTGCTGTTCCACAGTCCCGATTGAAACCACGCCCAGATTCAACTGAATTTGAGCCGGCGGCTGCATGTGCTGCAACGGGCTGTTACGGTTCACCACAGGATCGATCAAGCGATATAAGCCCAGTCGAGGATCATCCGACCGCAAACCCTCAGCAATGGAATAGACCTGTAACAGCATGGGGAGCGGCAAATCAAAGTTTGGAATCTGTTGTGGCGGCAAAATCTCTTGCGAAGCACGTGCCGTATCCATCCATCCAGCTTGCTGCGGAGCGAGTTCAAGTTTCATCAAATAATGTTCAAAAATTTGCTGCCTGCTGTGATCAGGCTGGGATTGGATATCGCCCGTTTGCGTGCGTAAATCCTGTTCAGATAATACCGAGAGATTAACAGCGTCATTGGCATAGCTATGACCGATTAACAATGCACCCAAAGCCAGTGCACTGAAAACTTGGGGAGAGAAATGCATGGCAAAATGTCCATTAAAATTTCTACCCTTTTTATTTTAAAACTCAGATATCGATTTAACAGTTGCTTCCGCGTAAAGCGCTAGATTGGCAGATGGACGGTACAGTCCAAAACGCACTCCTCACTTCATTTTCAAACCGGATGCTAGTCTTTCCGCCCGACGCGCAGCAGTACCGGAAAGCTTAATGCCAGCATCGGATTCCCTTGGCTCAGCAAAAGCTGCCGTAGCGCTTGTAATGGGTCACGATGCGGCTGAGCGCGCTGATAATGCTGCAACCCCGACCAAGTGGCTAAATACTGCAAGAATTGCGCACTACTCCAGGTGTAGTTCAATGCTAAAGCTGGCACAGCCAATTCCTGAAACGGAAAGGGAATGGTTTGATATTGTTCATCGATATAATGCCGCTCAGGGTCCCAATAGCCGTGCAAGGTTTTGAAATAAAGCTGCTGCAGTGCATGCTGCAACTCCGCGTCCTGCAATTGAATTAAGCCGTAACCAATCACCGCAATCACGCCATCAGGCTTCAGCACGCGCTTCACTTCAGCATAGAATGCTTCAAAGTGGAACCAGTGAACCGCCTGTGCCACACTGACCAAATCTACGCTACTAGAGTCACAGGAGCTTTGCTCGGCAGCGGCTTGCACATAACGGACATTCGCAATTGCAGGGGCATACTGCAGTTGCTGCGCGCTCAGGTCCGTCGCAAGCACCTGCCCGAAATGTGGTGCAAGTAGCTGGGTAAATTGCCCTGAACCTGCCCCGCAGTCCCACGCCAGTCGACGCGCTGGAACATGAGCCAAAATTGCGGCTAAAATTTCGTTCGAATATTGCGGCCGTGCCTGTTGATAGCGTTGACTGTTTTCAGAAAATAAGTCTTTGCGCATGATTTTATCCTGTTGTATTTTTATTTTAGCGTTCGGCAATTCATCATCTATAGCATGACTTTTCTTCAGACATAAAAAAACCCCAAACAATGTTTGAGGTTTTTTGAATATGGTGGCGAGACCCAGGATCGAACTGGGGACACACGGATTTTCAATCCGTTGCTCTACCTACTGAGCTATCACGCCGATGCCGTGTATTAAGCCGTATCTGAGCGGATTAGTCAATCCTAAATCTGATTAATTTTAATCGTTCGAATATTTTTTGCCCAAAAAAAATCCCTGATGGGATCAGGGATTGAAAACACAAATACGGTTTTAAAATATATGGTGGCGAGACCCAGGATCGAACTGGGGACACACGGATTTTCAATCCGTTGCTCTACCTACTGAGCTATCACGCCGATGGGGCGTATTAAAGCGTTTTAAGATACAGGCGTCAAGCGACTTTTTATCTTTTTTGTATCAAATGATGGCTTTTTCATCAAATTTCTAGCAACAACAAACAGTTGCCTGCGAATCTTGTCTCATCAATTGCTGAATATATAAAAAAAGCAGCCTTTCAGCTGCTTTTTCCTATTTCACGTTAACCCAGTAAAAGGCATAAGCGCATACATAGATGTGGGCTAGCCAGGCAATTTATTTAAATGCGCCAGACAACGGTGAATCGCACCACAGCCCGGTTCAAACACTTTAACCCCTTTGGCTTCTTCTATACGGCACACTTCAGCAACCAAGCGTTCAGCCACGCCACGACCACGATTGGCAGGATGCACCACAATATATTCTAAGGTCTTACTTTCGCCCTGCCCGGTACACCAAATTGCACCGATCACTTTAGTATTAAATTCTGCGGTGTAAACTAGGGTATACTGAGCCAAGTTTTGTTCAAGTTGTTCAATGGCATCTTGCCCGTCACCAAATTCTGGGCTGGTGTCATACAATCGCTCAAGCTGGCTGCGAATTTCTTCATTTTCTAGTGAAGTATAAGCATGTACGGTGATAGGCATTGATTAACCCTCCTGAGCAATCTAATATGCGGTGATTTCGTCACGGCGAAAAATAGTTTACATCAATCATTTTTGACGTTTTTGAGGAACGTGTCTATGACAGAACGTATCAGTGAAGTGGTAAGAAATACCAACGAAACCAAAATTCGAGTTCGTTTAAATCTCGATGGTACAGGTCAAGGCACTTTAAACACTGGAGTTCCTTTTTTAGACCATATGATTGATCAAATCAAGCGCCATGGACTATTTGATATTGATATTCATTGTGATGGCGACTTGGAAATCGATGATCACCATACCGTTGAAGACTGCGGGATTACCTTAGGTCAGGCATTTGCGAAGGCTTTGGGCGATAAAAAAGGCTTGCGTCGTTACGGACATTTTTATGCCCCGCTAGATGAATCTTTAAGCCGTGCTGTAGTCGACCTCTCAGGCCGTCCTGGTTTGTTTATGGATATTCCGTTCACGCGTGCCATGATTGGTCGTTTTGATGTGGATTTATTTTCTGAATTTTTCCAAGGTTTCGTCAATCATGCGCTAGTGACGGTGCACATTGACAACCTGAAAGGTAAAAATAGCCATCACCAAATTGAAAGTGTCTTTAAAGCTTTTGCTCGTGCACTACGTATGGCGTGTGAAGTTGATCCTCGCGCGGCCAACACCATTGCCTCTACCAAAGGAAGCTTGTAATGACGCGTATTGCACTTCTTGACTATGGTATGGGCAATTTGCACTCGGCTGCGAAAGCATTGGAGCATGTCGGTGCCACTGTCGATGTCACCAATGATCCTAAGCTCATTGCCCAAGCGGATAAAATTGTATTCCCTGGTGTTGGGGCGATGCGTGACTGTATGCAAGGCATGCATGAAGCTGGCATTGATGCCGTGGTGCGCCAAGCTGTATTTAACAAGCCGGTTTTGGCGATCTGCGTCGGGATGCAAGCCCTCATGCAACATTCTGAAGAAAATGGCGGTGCCGATGCACTGGGTATTTTTGAAGGTGAAGTGAAACACTTCCCTCAGATGGATGGCTTAAAAGTGCCACACATGGGCTGGAATCAGGTGCATCAAGCCGACCCAAGCCATCCGATGTGGAACAACATTGAACAAGATGCGCGTTTCTACTTTGTACATAGTTTCTATGTGGAGCCGAAGGACAGCAGCATTGTGGCAGCGACTTGTGATTATGGCATCCAGTTCTGTACCGCATTACACCAAGAGAACTTGTTTGCGACGCAATTCCACCCAGAAAAGAGCCATACCGCTGGGCTACAATTGCTGAAAAACTTTGTGGAATGGGATATTTAATTCTTTCATATTTTTAATTTATTAAACAAGCTCAACTGCTGTTGGGCTTTTAACTTTTCTTTTAAGAGAAATATTAAAACAGTTCAGAAATATCTAAAATATGATCCAATTCCAATTTTTTCCTCGCTCTCAGCCAACAACATCAAAACTCTTAGAAGTTACTGAGGTTTTCAAACATTACATTAGCGATATCAACTCACAAGTACATCAGCTATCAAGCAATGATGTGCTTCTTATTATTTCAAATGATCTTGAAAAAATAGGATTCAAAGTTGAGAAAAGTAAATCGGCTGAAGATAAAATACCTGTTGCTGTACTTTATGGACACAACAACCAAGCTTCTAAAAGTTTTCTAGCAGATGCTATTCACCTCGAACAAAAAGTCGTAATTGAAGTTGAAGCTGGTAGAGCTGTAGTAAATAATCAATTTCTCAAAGATATCTTCCAAGCCAGTATGATGGTTGATATCGAATATCTTGTTTTAGCCGTTAGAAATACATATAGAAATTCGAATGATTTTCAAAAAGTCTATCAATTTTTAGACACACTATATACCTCTCAGAGAATTCAACTACCTCTGAAAGGAATATTAGTCATCGGTTATTAATCTCAAAGACTATAATCAAAATTATCATATTAGGCTCTTATTTTATGGATAAGCTAGATTTGCCCTTAATCCCAAGCAAAGAACAGATTCAGCGACTTCCTCTATTTCAAAATTTAGCCCCTGAACAAATCCAACTGATTTCCAACTTGGCACAATGTCATGCCTTACAAGATGAGCTGTTTGCCGCGCCAGTATTTGGTTTTGATTCCGAATCGAAACCGACCTTTCGTAAAGGTGAAGTCGCCACAGGCCCGCATGTGATTCAACTGGCGACCGCAGAGCAAGCCTATATTTTTCAGATCAGTCCTGCGATTTTAGATTTTTTAGCGCCAATCTTAGAAAGTTCAACGCAACTTAAAGTCGGTTTTGGCTTGAAAAACGATGCGCATCTGTTTCGTAAAAAAGGGATTCACTTTAATCAGGTGCTGGATTTATCCAAGGCCTTTACTGCTTTTGGCCTAACCACGCCAATTGGAGTAAAGAATGCCATGGCGCTGCTGTTTCAGGTCAATTTTCCCAAAAGTAAAAGTGTTAGTACCTCCAATTGGAGCAAATTTCCCTTAAGTGCTGCGCAAATCCAATATGCTGCTGCCGATGCCTATGCCCCGGTGCTGATTTATCAGGAATTACTGCGTTTAGGTATTCATCTGCCTGCTGCACAGCATAGAACGAAATAAAAGCAACATCTTAGCTTAGATATTTGCCAATACTTTGCTAAGATTGCTGCAAATTAATTCAATGAGATCGGGTAAGGAGCGAAAGCATGCTGATCATCCCTGCAATTGACCTGAAAGATGGCAAATGTGTGCGTTTAAAACAAGGCCGTATGGAAGACGATACCGTATTTTCTGATGACCCTGTAGCCACTGCACAGCATTGGGTGAATGAGGGCGCACGCCGCTTACATTTGGTCGACTTAAACGGTGCTTTCGCAGGTACCCCGATTCATAAGCCTGTGGTTGAAGCGATTGCCAAAGCGCAACCTGAATTGCCAATTCAAATTGGTGGCGGTATCCGTTCACTCGAAACCATTGAGCACTACCTTGATGCAGGCGTATCGTTTGTAATTATTGGCACCAAAGCGGTGAAAGAGCCTGAGTTTGTCGAAGAAGCTTGTAAGAAATTCGCAGGCCGTATCATTGTCGGTATTGATGCCATGAACGGTATGGTGGCAACCGATGGCTGGGCCAATGTCACGGATGTGAAAGCGACTGATTTGGCCAAACGTTTTGCCGATGCAGGCGTGTCCAGCATTGTCTATACCGATATTGCGCGTGATGGCATGATGCAAGGTGTCAACGTAGAACAAACTGTACACTTGGCGCAATACTCAGGCTTGCCTGTGATTGCTTCGGGTGGCGTGACCAACTTGGATGACGTGCGTAACCTCAAAGGTCAACCCGGCATTCTAGGGGCGATTACAGGTCGTGCGATTTATGAAGGTTCATTGAACTTACGTGAAGCCCAGCTGTTATTGGATGAACAAGCGCTCTAAGCCGAGACACTGAAAAAAGAGGTCACATGACCTCTTTTTTATCAATGAAAATTGGATTCAGCCGATTAGTGCGGTTTAGTAAATCGCATTACGAATAAATTTCAGTGGAATCGCTGCCTGATTGATGTAGCGATATTCAATGGTACTAGCATACACAATCGATTCCCCTGCGCGCAGAATTTTAATTTCACCTGCCAAATCTAAGGTCAGTTCCCCTTCAATCACATACAGCATCTCGCGCCAGCCTTCGGGGTCAGGTTCAGCACAGTATTGTTCATTCGGTGCCAAAGTCCACGTCCATAATTCGACTTTTTTGCTGGCTGGGGCAGAGACCACCAATTTGGCTTCACTCTGTTCCTGCGTACCCTGCCAAGCCAAGGCATTCACCACCGCTTGCCCTTGTTGTTCAGGCGCGGCAATCATTTGCGCAAAATCAACCTCGAGCACATCCGCAATTAAACTGAGTTTTGCCAGACTGATATTGTCCTGTCCAGTTTCGACCCCTGCCACCATACGACGACTTAAACCTGCCAAATCCGCTAATTGCTGCTGGCTTAGGCCTCTCAGATTGCGATAGTGGCGCACGTTTTGACTGACATATTGTAAAACTGAGGGAGACTTCATACAGGTGTTTCAAGAAAACATTGAGCAGTATATTGCACAAAAAATAAAAGCATGGCAAGCTATGTGCAATATATTGCACAATACCAAGCTCATCTATGTTCACTCAATCGCTCGGCAGCAAAGCGCCTGTGATCGCCCTAATCTTAATTACCTTTATTTGGGGTGGTACCTTTTTGACGGTGAAATATGCCTTAAATTTTAGTTCTCCGATGTTCTTTGTCGGGCTGCGTTTTGCTTGTGCCGCAACCTTAATCGGCTTACTGTCCTTTAAACAGCTAAAGCACACTACCCGACAGGATCTGTGGGCAGGCTTTATTATCGGCTGTATGTTAACCATTGGTTATGGCACGCAAACCGTGGGCTTAAAGACCATCAGCAGCAGTGAATCGGCATTTTTAACCGCGCTATACGTGCCTTTGGTACCCGTTTTGTTATGGCTGCTGTTCCGTAAAGTTCCGCATTTTATGATTTGGATTGGGGCAAGTTGCGCATTTTTCGGTTTAGTCTTGCTCACAGGCAATGGTTTCCAAGCCATTTCCTTAAACTTTGGTCAGATTGTCACGTTGTTAGGCGCGATCGGCATTGCCTTGGAAATTATCCTGATTGGCTATTTTGCCCCGAAAGTGAATTTGGCTCGCGTTACCGTAATTCAACTGGCTGTGGGTTCAGTGATGTCTTTTGCCGCGATGCCACTGGTGGGAGAACATCAAATTCCAGCGTTCTCATGGCCACTGGTCAGCATCGCCTTTGCTTTGGGATTGGCCAGTGCCATGATTCAATTCGTAATGAACTGGGCACAACGTTCGGTGAATCCCTCTCAGGCGGCCATTATTTATGCAGGTGAACCAGTTTGGGCAGCTTTGTTTGGTCGTCTAGCAGGAGAACGTTTGGCACCGCTGGCTTTACTGGGTGGCGTACTGGTGGTATTTGGTATTTTAATCAGTGAATGGAAGCCCAAGTTGTTGAAATCAAAAAAGCAGGCTGAGCAGCTATAACTAAAAAGATGAAGTCGCCTTGCTATCCAGCGACTTCATCATCATGATGAAGCATTAGAAAGACACCATTTTGCCTGGGTTGAGCATCGCCCCCAAACTATAAGCACTTTTCGCCATCGGAATCACCACGGGGGCTAATGCACGACCAAACAGAATATTCTGATGCTGGATCTGGGTCAGCATCTTAAAATCATTGGTTTGACCACAAAAATCATCAGCGATGGCTTTGCCGATACGTACCGTCTGCGCCACGCCATGTCCACTCCAGCCGTGTACTGCATAGATCGGGTATTTCTCACCAAACTTACGACTATCCGCTGCACCATTCATGGTCAAGTCGGTTGTTCCACTCCAGACAAAATCTAGCTCCACTTGCTTCAGTTGCGGGAATACATGCTGAATGCGCCCCAACAAATATTGCTGAGTCTTTTCGGGCGTCCAGCAGGAGCCTGTGCCTTCACCACCAAACAACAAACGGTTCTGGGACACACCGCGGTAATAATCAATCTGAAACTGGGTATCGTATACCGGGGTATCCGCAGGGAGCAGTTCTTTTAACTCAAGCTCCAACGGGGCTGTGGTACAGACATAGGTATAAAATGGAATCGTGGTCTGGTTGTGCTGTTCTAAAAGCTTGAACGAGGCATGATGCACAGCCATCACCACACTCTGGCGTGCTTTTACCACGCCAGTGGGCGTCGTGACATAGATTCCGTCTTCGCACTCTTGGAGCGAAAGCACTTCGGTTTGCTCATAGATTTGGCCACCATTGAGACAAAATCCATAGGCCAAGCCACGATTTAAGGCCAAGGGATGAATCTGCCCGCCTAAGCTGTCGAGCAAACCGCCATAATAATTATCGGAATTGACGTGCTGCAGCAGCTCATGCTTGCCCACCACACGAGTATGGCCTTCTCCTAAGTATTTACGGGCATCTGCAGCTTGTGTCAGTGCCACCAAATGCCCTTCATGCACCGCTGCGGTAATATGACCGTGCTTGCGCTGTACATCCAGTTCATAGCGCGCGGCAATATCATCAATTAACGCCATCGCTTCAGTCGAGGTAAACTGCCACAAACGTTTCGCCTCGGCATAGCCAAAATGGCTGATCATTTCTTCGGCTTCCCAGCGTGCCAAACCTGGGGTGAGTTGCCCACCATTGCGTCCTGATGCCGCACCGCCAATTCGGTTTTTTTCAAGCAAAACCGTATCAACGCCTTGCTCCGCCAAATGCAGTGCCGTCGATGTACCCAATAGTCCACCACCAATCACCACCACATCACAAACGATATCGGCATTCAGCGCATCAAACTGCTGCCAATCCTGTAGGGAACTCTCGTAATAATTCGCCGGATGCTGAAACTGTCCACGCGTCTCAGGAATCCAGTTCCACTCTTTACCGCTTTGTTGCTGCTGGCTGGCTTTAAATTCGACATCGTCTAAAATTTTTGGCTTATTGATTTGCATTTTTTCACTCACTTCTCTGGGTACTACACCGCGCTATTAGTAGGCATTACCAATCACAATATTTTGCTTTTTCAATTTCTTATAAATAAAGATCACAATCCCGACTGCCAACCACGCCAGACCAAACAACAAGGCTGATTTTTCTAGGTTGACCCAGAGACACAGAATGACCATCACCGAAATTAGCGGTAAAAACAGGTTTTTGAATTTATTTTTCCAGCCTTGACGTTGCTGCTCATGCACATAAAACTTCATGAAGACTGAGAAATTCACTGCGGTAAAGGCAATCAGGGCACCAAAGCTGATCATGCTGACTACGGTCGCCAAGTCCAGCACCATCGCCAACAGACAAATGATGCCGATGCTCAAGACTGCATATAACGGAGTCCCCAATGTGCTGTGTACCTGCCCCAAAGTGCCTTTATGGAAAATGCCATCGCGCCCCATAATATGCAGCAAGCGCGATGCACTGGCATGTGTTGCCAAGCCTGAAGCAAAGGTATTCATGATTTGTGCACAAAGGAACACTGCTTGGAACAAGGCTCCACCGACATACATCACAATTTCGGGCAAAGCCGCATCGGGGTCTTTAAAGCGTACATTGCTTGGGAAATACAACTGAATAAACCAAGAGGCGGTAAAGAAAATCACCCCGCCAATTAAGGTGGTATAGATCACGGCACGGGGAATGGTTTTCTTTGGATCTTGGGTTTCATGCGACAAGGTGGTGACCGCATCAAAACCCAGAAAAGAGAAACATAAGATGGACGCCCCAGCGATCAGCGGCAAAATTTCCGTATTGCCATTCAATAATGGCGCCAGAGTCAAGACATGGTTATAGCCTTGCGCATGCCCGACACCCTGAATGACCAAATACACAAACAGCAGCATTAACACCACAGGTGCAAACACGAAGATCAAACTTAAATTGGCCAGAATATGAATTCGGAAGCAGTTAATCAACGTCACCAAAGCACTAAACAATAGCACCCATGCCCAGTAGGGCACCGCAGGAATCACCGCTTCCAAATAAATCCCCGCCAGCAAGGCGTTGATTAAGGGCAACAAAATATAATCCAATAAAGCGCACCAGCCGACAAAAAAGCCGGCCTGCGGGCCACACGTTTCTGCTGTATAACTATAGGCAGAACCGGGTTTATCGCTCACTCGGCTAAAACGCGCATAACTGATTGCGGTAAGCAGCATGGCAAATAGCGCCAACAGATAGGCCAGAGGTACCCGACCTTCGGTTATGCCAGAAACAATTCCGAAAGTATCGAATACGGTCATGGGGGTCATATAGGCCACACCAATAATAATGACCTGCCATAAAGACAATCTTCTGAAAGAAACCTCGGTTTTTTTCATTTTGCCACCACTTACACATTTTATTTAACTTAATTATTTTTTTGCAACAACTATGCCATATAATATAAAAAATCTTATTTTAAAAATGAGAACAGTAAATGCCTAGATACTCCGTTGAAGTGCGAAAAGCCGCAATTCAAGCCTACAAAATAACCGACTACAAAGTTGCGGTCTGCAAACAATTCAACATTTCCCGTGTCACTTTAGATGCGTGGATTAAGCTGGAAGAAGAGACGGGCGACCTCGCACCAAAGCCCAGTGAAAAACGCGGTGCACCCAGTCATATCAAGGACTGGAGCGCTTTTCAAAGCTTTGTTAAAAAAACAAAATTTCAGAATATCAGTGACCTAGTTCCTCTGTTTGAACAGGAATTTGGCTATGCTGTTTCTTATGCCGTTTTGGTTCGAGCCATCCATGTTTTAGGTTTAAGACGTCGTCGTGGTCGCTATTATGCTTAATGTGTTTTCATTCTAATTTTAAATAAAAGTAATATATAAATTTAAATAAATAACTGTACATATATGTAAAGTTATTTTATTAAAAATGTAATTTTAAATTATTAAAAACGTAATTTTATTAATATAAAAAGGCACATTATAAATATTAAAATATTAATTTTAAATTATTAAAAACGTGAGCTATTTATCAAAAATAGGTTTAGTTGATAAATGAAAAATGTAAAGTCAATTTGTATAAACAGCCCAGCTTAAAGCACTGGACTGACAAAAAATGGGGCAAATCGGCTCAGAGTTGGGCAAAAAAAGAGTGGCATAAGCCACTCGTTTTTTATCTCAAGCTGCTAAAAACGTCATTTTCAGCGCTGCTTAGGCGAAAGCACCGAGTTTAGATCGGTTGATTGTCATTCAAGGTAATAATGCCCCGGATGGCACGGTAAACAATCCAAATCCAGGCTATCGTGATTACACTGATACAGAAGATGGTACTGCCCAAAGCCACACTGGCAAACAAGTCTGGATTATCGCCTGTGAAAAACAGGAAAAAGAACGGTACAAAGGCAATCACATTCCAGAACAAATACCACCAAAAACTGCGGATTTGCCATAGGAAATGGCTCTCGAATATAGAACCTCTGACATCATTCAATTTGACATAGTTAATAATCAGGGCGATGAATGCCAACAAGCCACCCGTAAAGATGGCAATGATATAAAGGACATATAAGACCAGCGTTAAGCTACGATTCGGATCTTGATCAATGGGATTATTCATTGTTTTCCCCCTTCTTGTTAATATTCTCGCCTTTAGATGGACAAGCTATTGAACGGCGAGATGAGCCATAAAATCAGTAAGATATTGCATGCTATAGTACAGAAATATACCTGCTTAAAAGGTTGTTTTTGTGTTTTGTGTCTAAGTTTTTGCTGTGCCAACCATGCGGCAGGCCAGCCTCCCAAAAAGGCCAGAATATGCAGCGTCTGTTCCGGTACACGACGCCCGCCCAATTGTGCCGCTTCTTTATCTTGTGCATAAAACCAGTAACTGGCTGCATTCATTAAACAGACCAAGAGCAGCACCAAGCCACTGAGTAAACCGAGCATCACCAAAATCGCCAGCACGATAAAATAAGCGATACAGGCCAGCTGCATCAAAGCATGTTTTTGCGGTGCAGCGGGTTTGGATTTTGGCTTAGCGCGTTTGGCTGTTTGTGAGGCTTTTAAGTAAGTTACTTGCTGCGCGCGACAGCGCCCCTGCCCATCTAACAACACGTTATATTCCAAGGCACAACCGACAATTGGGCGCGGACCAGGGCGAGCAAAATCCTTAATATGCAGGAAAACGCGCTCTTTATTGGCATCATCAGGTTGAATAAAGCCATAGCCTTTCTCATCAAACCATTCTACCAAGCGTCCCTGATCTCGCATGTAAGCTTCCTTGTTTAGCCGTTTACAAATTTTAAGCGTTCAATCAGCATATTACGCATTTCTAAAGGATTTTTCTGCAAAATATCATCCCCTGTCCGTCCTTCAGCCGCATTTTTCTGTGCTACTTGCAAACGCATCATCCAGAAACGCCCTGCAGCCATGGCTAAATACAATTGCAAGCAGGCTTTCTCATCTTCGGTTAATGGCCGAACCGTTTGATAGGCATTCAAAAATGCGAGGGCTTTGTCTTCATTTAAATGCACTTCTGGGTATTCGGTACAGAAATCATTCAGGGTAATCGCGATATCAAACAGCAGTTCATCTTTGTTCAATTCATAAAAATCGAGGATCCCTTGGAGCTGGTCACCTTCAAACAAAGTATTGTCACGGAACAAATCGGAATGGATAAAGCCTTTCGGACGGTCGGGATATACCGCAGTCATGGCATCGTACAGACCCAGCAATTCATTCAGTAAGGCCGTATCGGCAGCATTCAGTGTCGGTTTAATTTCCCGCGACACCTGACGCCAGTATTGATGGTTACGGTATTGCGCGCGTTCCAAAGGAAAATCCAGTAACGCCACATGCATTTTGGCTTGAGCCAGCGCAATCGCTTCAACCTGAGCCGTAGATGCAGGCATCGGGTGTTTACCCATTAAACGCGGTGCAATCTGTGCCGGCTTTTGTTTAATAAAATGAATGGCTTGCCCTGAATGTCTTAAGGGAACAGGGACAGGTAAACCCTGTTGTCCCAAATGTTCTAATACAGGTACAATTTCACCCGCGCCATATTCATCCATTTCTTCAAAAACGGTTAATACGTATTGGCTTTGGTTTTCACAGACCAAAAAATAATTTGTATTTTGAATACCTCCTTGAATGGGAATCAGGTCAATCACCTCTAATCCATAAGGGGCTGCGAAGTCCTGAACTTCCTTTAAAGTCAAAGTGGTATAAACCGACATAGAAAACCTGCGAAAAATCTTACATAAGTTTGATAGAATACCGTTTCAATCTACCAAGGTGTAGCGCTTGTGTAGGTGAGTTTCATAATCGGCTGTAATTATTGGAAAAAATTATGCTAGCTAAACGTATTATTCCTTGCTTGGACGTTGATAACGGCCGAGTGGTAAAAGGTGTACAGTTCCTTGATATTCGTGATGCAGGCGACCCCGTTGAAGTTGCCCGTCGTTATAATGAACAAGGTGCCGATGAAATTACCTTCCTTGATATTACCGCTACACATCATGGACGCGACACCACTTACCGTACCGTAGAACGTATGGCCGAAAGCGTATTTGTGCCGCTGACTGTCGGTGGCGGTGTCCGTAAGGTCGAAGATATTCGCTTACTGTTAAATGCGGGTGCCGATAAAGTCAGCATTAACTCCGCGGCTGTGACCAATCCTGAATTTGTGCAAGAAGCTTCGCAACGCTTTGGTGCCCAATGTATTGTGGTTGCCATTGATGCAAAAAAAACCGGTGAAAATAAATGGGAAATTTTCACTCACGGCGGTCGCAAACCAACAGGTATTGATGCCATTGAATGGGCGGTAAAAATGGCCAACTACGGCGCAGGTGAACTGCTGATTACCTCGATGGATGCCGATGGGACCAAAGCCGGTTATGACCTCGGTTTAATGCGCGCGATTAATGACCGTGTCACCATTCCAACCATCGCTTCTGGCGGTGTAGGCACCTTACAACACTTGGCCGATGGCATTTTAAAAGGCGGTGCCGATGCCGTCCTTGCAGCGTCTATTTTCCACTTCGGTCAACACACCATTCCCGAAGCCAAACAATTCTTGGCCGCGCAAGGCATTGAGATGCGTCTTTAACAGTCTCATGCTATGTAAAAATAAAAAGAGTGCCTACGCGCACTCTTTTTTATGCATCCCTCTTTCAGGCCAATCTGCACATAAAAAAAAGGAGCCTTGAAGACTCCCTATAAACCACGAAATTTACAGCCTTGGGTTCAGCATAATGCTTAAACAAGTAAAATTGAGATACAGACATTCGTGACTAAGGAAATCAGACAACGAATCGTTACACTGTAAACATCATCCATTCATCCGTATTGACCATTAACGCCAAAATTATTGACCAATTACGACAAGCATCTGATTTTATTGCAATGCATCCGTCACTGCGGCGGAGTGTTCACGGGCTGCAAGCCGAGGTCGCTCCACCCATTTGGCCGGGAAATAGCGCTGCGAGAGTTGATTCAATCGGGTTGCCATGAATGAGGGCAATGCCACACCCAAAGGATTCTGTTCTTGTAAGTCCACAGCAGAAATCACCCGTGTTCCCAGTAAATAGTCAAACCACGGTTTGGTCACACACCAGTTGGCATCCTGATTGGCATTCATATGATGATCATAATGCCATGGGATTTTTTTCATCGCCCATTCTGGCTGCAAATGTGCACGGCGATGAATATAAAAATAATTGCAGGCACTATAGACGGCAGCCGCAGCCATACCCTTGGAAATCGGATAAAACAGGGCACTACTGACCCCGGCTGCCACCAGCAATGACAGCACTTCATTTTTGGTGCGCCAGTGCGACAAGCCTTCCACATAACTGTCATCAAAAAACTGCTGTTTTCGCACTTCGCGGTGATGTTCCCAATGCGATTTCATACTTAAAGGCACAGGGCTATATCGTGGCTTGCCAGCCCGATGCGTACCATGTAATAGATATTTATGCGCGACCCATTCAAAGCCATTGGCAACCACCAAGCCGACTACAAATCCTTTCCACATCATCTTTTCTCCATTCATGACTTGAATATAGAAAACTGAATATGATAAATATTGACCATCCACGCGCTTAATATTGACAAATTACGACAATAAAAACAAATGATGCAACCTCTCAATGACTATATGGGCTCAGTCTACGGTGGACTCGGACACCTACTTTATAGCTACTGCCAAGCGCAGGGACTGAATATTTCCGCTCAATTGGCAAAGGTTCAAAATCTGGAACGTTTTGACTATCGTATCTGGCATCAACTCTTAACCGAATTACAGCAGCAACTGCCTCATCCTGCGTTGGGGCTGGAAATCTCAACCTATGTAGAAAGCAAACATCTGGGCATATTGGCCTATATTGCCCTCGCCTGTGAAACCTTAGGAGAAGCTTTAAATCGCTATTATGATTTTCATCGACTCATATATGATGGCATGCCGCTGCAAGTCGAACAGACTACTGACTACCTTGCGATTCGTTGGGGGGAAATTCCGCCTCAGCTGAGTAGCCAGTTAACCGATGAAATTGCCATCGCACTGATGGTCCAGTTCTTGAACCGAAACATGGCGAAACATCCGATTCAGCTACATGAAGTCCATTTTCGCCATACCGCCCCTAAAAATAGTCGGCAATATGAACAGTTTTTTCACTGTAAGGTACGTTTTTCGCAGGCGACTGCGCAAGTGCTGTTGCCGCTTGAGGAACTACAAAAACCATTACTACAAGCCGACCAGACCCTGCAACAATTACTGATGCAGCAGGCTGAGGCATTACTGAATCAGTTGCCACACTCGACTCAGCTGGATCAGCGTTTACAACAAGCCATTTTGGCGGGCTTACAAAAAAATCTGTATCAAATTGAGGTGATTGCCCAGCAATTAAATATTTCTGTGCGGCAATTACAGCGTTATTTACAAGCGCAGGGCACCAGTTATCAGCAGCGGACGCAACAAGTCCGGCAAATGCTGGCAGAACAATATTTACGGGATCCGCACCTCAGCCTACAGCAAATTGCCTTGCTGCTGAGCTACTCTGAACAAAGTGCCTTTCAGCGCGCTTTCAAATTATGGACAGGACAAACGCCACAGCAGTTTCGTAAAATATATCTGCAATAAAGAGCACCGCTTAAAAAGTCCGCTTAAATTTCTATCCTCTTTGCCTTGAGTCACCTTTTATTTCACGCGAAAGATAAACCGTGATCCATCAAAACAAAGAAATCAGCCTTAATAAAAATATGGGGCTGAGCTGGAGTGCTTTTTTCTCATGGTCATTCTGGGTGTGACCGACAAGCGCGCGCCTTGTAAGCGTTGCACCGATTGCGATGGGTCTGACTCTCAGCCTGATTCGCTGGATGCGTATACCCATTCCCAATACCTCGGTCAATCCTGCGCGTAAGTACAGGAGTCGCGCTGTGTGCAAAAACTGCAGCGATGTGTGTGCTAGGGTTATTCTGGATAGCCAATGCGCGGTGCCGTCATCGGGAGTCTGCTGTATACATTTATTGGGCAACAGAAAACCGTAACTCGGGACTTAAATCAGCTTCACCTTTGCTCGGTCGATACAGCTTGCAGCGATATGCTTATAAAAAGGGATTTTCCACTTCCTGAGCGGCATGCGGCTCAATGAGCGCAGGCAAGTCAGGCGTAGCTTCTAAGGTTACGACAATTGCATTCAGATATGCCTGTAACACTTTGGCTGCAGCTAAACCGGCCTGATCTTTGCCAATTTGCAGATTTCCGTAAATATTGATGCGATCCAGCTGATTTTCCAAAGTTAAATCATGAATAGCATGCGAGGCCGTGTCATTTTCAAATGGTTTAAACATGTGCCACCTCCGTACCCGATATCATGCTTTGACGCATAAAAATTTATTTCACTAACTGCAACATATACTGCAATAAAGACTCAATCAACTGTTTCACAATTGCATCTTGGGTTTCTGCATCAAGGCTTGGACTTGGACTGTGCGAGGCTTTACTCTGACCTGAACTAAAGCTTTGCTGCGCCGCTTTAATTTGCTCTGGGGAAAGGTCTTCAGCACACTGACTTTCAGCATCCCAATGCGAATAGGCAATCGCTTGCTTGGCTTTCACGGCATTGGCCGTCAAAGGCAATTGATAGGTATTGCGTTTTTGCTCTTCGGTCAGTTGCGGAAATAAGTTCACACCTATTTGCTCTTCCAAATAGCACACACTCACAATCTTCACCTGTTGCGAATTGTTATTCGGGGCATAGTAAACCCCGATCGCACCTGTTTTCGGAATATAGACCGCTTTATAAACCGCCGTCGGAACCATGACCCCCTGCCCGATCACTTTTAAGGTTTTGCTGGTAAAAGTCGGACCCGTGACCACATACACATCGGTCTGATGTTTGGTCACAATTGCGCGAGTGGCTTCTTCCAGTTTACGCCAGACTTCCTGATTATTTTTGGGCGCTTGTGGCACCATATTGGCGAGCGAAAAACTGTCAAACTGTGAGGCTTTATTCGGCATATCGGCATTGGGTGCCATATGCCCGCGGTCATAACCTGAGCCACGATAATCAGACAAGGTCGCACGATATTGCTCAGGGATACGCGATTCTTCATGAAAGCTATCTTCACGCGGAATTTTTTGACTTAAACGTTGTGGCGTTAAAGCTTCCGCCACCCAAAGTGGCGTTTTAGACACGCCGGAATACATGACATTAAACCCATTAAAACATAAGGCATAACTCTGCTTTTGCAGACTTTGCTTGCTTAAATACGGCGGGATATCACGGTAAAACTGATCCAGACAGGCTGAATTTGAGGCGCTCGGTAAAGACAGGAACTGACTAATCCGCTCCTGCCCAAAGGCAATGGCAAAACTGCCTGCTGCAACCACCCCCAACACAACTTTTGAACTATGCTGATTAAAAAACCAAGGAAAGGATTGCTTGGAACTACGTTTCTTACTTGCCATTGCTTTATAAAACTACTAATTTTGCGCGAGCTTAACAAAGCCCCTCCGTAGAAGTATATCTCCTTGCGCTTGATCGTTTAACAATTCAACAAAATTGCAACAACCTCAGACCAGTTGTAACAGATTGTCTTGTTTTTGCTGAATTTTAGCGGACTTCTCGATGCAATTCGGTAGTTTCATCTGTCATCTCTATTTTGTTTATGCCAAGGTAAGCCCACTGAAATGGCAAAAATAAAAGACGGAGTTAAAATGTCTGTAAAAATGATCGCCTGCGGGCTGATGTTGGGTACAATCAGTGCCACTGCTTTGGCTGAGCCTGCGGTACAAGCCGGTGAAACCCTAGAGAGTTTATCTAAAGCCAAAATGAGTACCACTATTAATGGCCAACCAGGCTCTATTCAAGCATTGGTCGACTCTGGCAAAGTCCGTGTGATTGACGCTGCTGTAGCCTCCATGCCTGCTGCTACAACTGGGTTAGACGCTTCAGCAAGCCAAGCTAACCCGACAGACAGCTCTATGGCAGATACTGGGCACAATCCTGAAATACAGGCCATGCCTGAGCAACAGCTCACACCAGCAAATACGCCACCTGTCCCGATGCAACAATAACAGCTTAGTGAGCTTTGGGCTGACTGAAAGCAAAAAACCAAGGTCGATGCCTTGGTTTTTTTATTGATTGCTCTAGATCGGGCTAGATTTCAATTTGGCTGCCCAGCTCCACCACACGGTTAGGCGGAATTTTATAGAAATCGCTAACTGGACTGGTATTCCGTTGCATAGAAATGAACAGTTTTTCTCGCCACGGCGTCATGCCTTCGCCCACGGTACTGATAATCCGTTCACGCGAAACGAAGAAACTGATTTGCATTAGATTGTATTCTAAGGCTAAGGCTTGATATACCCCTTGCAGCGCTTGAGGAATATTCATCTCATCTTTAAAGCCGTAATACAACTCTACCCGATAAAAATGCGAGTTCAATGTTTCCACGTGGAACCGTTCTTGAGCACCGACATAAGGCACATCTTGGATTTTCACCGTCAAAATAATATTTTTCTGATGCAAAACTTTATTGTGCTTCATGTTATGCAACATGGCATGCGGAACCACCGTAGGTGTACCCGTCAGGAATACCGCTTCGCCTTCAACCCAGTTGGCTTCTTCACCAATACTTTGCACAAATAAATCCAGTGGCAACGTATCTTGCTGGAGTTTGGCAAAGGTGAGTTCGCGGCCTTGTTTCCAAGTCATTAACAACAGGAAGGCAATACTACCAATCAGTAACGGCACCCATCCGCCCGAGAAGACTTTCAGAGAGGTGGCGCCTACCAAGACCAAGTCTAATGTCAGGAATGGAATAATCAGTAACATCAGCTTTGGCCAGCTCCACTTCCAAGTCGAACGAATGAAAATGGCGATCAGCAAGGTATCGCAGAACATCGTCATAGTGACGGCCAAACCATAGGCATGTGACAATTGCGAGCTGGTCTGGAAAATCAAAATCAGGATAATAATCGAGGCCAACAACACCCAGTTCAGCAACGGCACATAAATCTGTCCCTGTTCCGAATCTGAGGTGTGTTTAATGTTTAAACGCGGCAAATAACCCAATTGAATGGCCTGACGAGTCAGAGAGAAAACCCCTGAAATCACGGCTTGTGATGCAATAACTGCCGCCATGGTCGCCAAGAAAATCATTGGATAGAGGCCCCATTCGGGCACCAATAAATAAAATGGATTTTCAATCGCATTCGGGTCACGCAGCAATAATGCCCCTTGCCCAGCATAGTTCAGCAATAAACATGGTAATACCACGAAAAACCACGCCAGACGGATTGGCACAGGACCAAAATGTCCCATGTCCGCATACAAGGCTTCTCCCCCCGTAACCGTCAGTACCACAGCACCCATAATGAAGAAAGTCATCAATGGATGATTCATAATAAACTGAATGGCCCAATGTGGGCTAAACATTCCCAACACTAAAGGCGTTTGAATGATGCTGGAAATTCCCAATATGCCGAGGGAAAAGAACCACAACAAGGTGATCGGGCCAAAAAATTTACCAACAAAGGCTGTACCATGCTTTTGCATGATAAACAGTGTCGTCACAATGCCAATTGCAATGGGCACGATATAAGGGTCTAAAGCATCTGTGGCAATTGAAAGCCCTTCTACGGCAGACAATACTGAGATTGCTGGCGTAATAATGCCATCGCCGAAAAACAGCGAAGCCCCGATAAAACCAACAGCGATCATGAGCAATTTTTTACGATCACTCAATTTGGTATTGCGTAAGTTCAATGCGAGTAGCGCCATGATTCCGCCCTCGCCATTGTTATCTGCACGCATCACAATTGCGACATATTTAATGGTAATGACCATGGTCATGGTCCAAAAAATAATCGACAAAATGCCCAATACGTTAGCAGGGTTAATCCCCAAGCCATGCGCTGCATGGAAAGATTCTTTCAATGCATAGAGTGGACTGGTTCCGATATCTCCAAACACAACCCCTAATGCTGCTAAAGTAATTGCAGGCAATGCGGCTTTTTTTGCAGAACTTTGCATATGTTGCCTTTAAAAATGGAACAGTATTTTTGTGCAATAGTATCATTAAGAAAAATCTTTTTCTTCAAATCAATTGTTTCTGACTTGGCAGACTGTCTTTTTTTGGCTATTATCGCGCTCCAATGGTGAGGTGTCCGAGTGGCTGAAGGAGCACGCCTGGAAAGTGTGTAAACGTTTATAGCGTTTCGAGGGTTCGAATCCCTCTCTCACCGCCAAGATTCATAATCATGTAGCCACATGATGAACAAAAAGGTTTAAATCCAAAGGGTTTAAGCCTTTTTTGTTGTCTAAAATAGGACATGCCCTAATAAAAAATCCCCCAGAGACTGGGGGATTCAATCACAAGCTTGCTAAATAATGCACTGATTAAACCGACACGCTGATCTGCTTTTGCTGCCGAGAAGCCGGTAATAACTTTTCAAACATGTGCATCAGTTCAGGATTTTCAGTTTGCCATTTGGGCTGTTTGTCCTTATCAATCAGTAAGGCACGTACGCCTTCTATCATGTCACCTTGTTCAAACCAAATATTCTGTAAATCCCGTTCAAGCTGCATACATTGCTCTAAAGACAAACCGCGCCCCACATGCTGTAGCTTCAGACTGATCTGCTTTGCCAGCAAGGAACGCTGCTGTAAAATAGCTAAGATCTTCTCGGCCCAAGCCATATTTTCACTATCAGTTGTATTCGCCAGACTGTCTTCAATCTGCGCTAATTCGCTATGAGAAAAGTGCTGTCGAATGGCGTCTTCATACGGCCTCAGTTCACTCGGTGCAGGATCTACTAAATAGCGCGCAATACACTGCTCAATGAGCTGCTGATTTAACACAGGGGCCTGAGCCAATTCGGTTTGCAATTGTGCCAACTGCTCACTTGCCACCAAGTAATCAATTAAGTCTAAATGCAAGGCATCACTACTGCTGATCTGCTCACCGGTCACCGCCATGTACACCCCAAGATCATCTAAGCGGGACAAGAAATGGGTTGCCCCGACATCGGGGAAAAAGCCAATGGCTGTTTCAGGCATGGCAAACCGTGATTTTTCACTGCTGACAATAATATGGCAGGCTTGTGCCAAACCGAATCCCCCACCCAAGACATAGCCATCCAAAAACACCAATACAGGTTTAGGATACTGGCGCAGACTGTTGAGCATGTGATATTCATCGGCAAAATAGTCTTGATAGTTGTGATTGCCATTGTGATAGCTATCGTATAAATAACGAATATCACCGCCTGCACAGAAGGCTTTAGGGCTATTCGAGTTAATCAGAACCGCTTGAACCTGAGGATCCTCGCGCCACAGTTCCAGTTGCTGAGTCATGCCGTGAATCATGGCCAAGGACAATGCATTGAGATGTGAAGCTCGGTCGAGGGTAATCACCCCTAAATGTCCTTGGATGCTAATCTGTAAATTATTTTCCATACTCAGAATCCATGCTTATTGTTGGTTAAATTGTGCAGGGCGTTTTTCAATAAAGGCATGCATGCCTTCTTTCTGGTCAGCTGTTGCAAAGATGGAATGGAAAGTACGACGTTCAAAGCGTAATCCCTCACTCAAACTCACTTCAAAAGCACGATTAATGGTTTCTTTAATCATCATGGTGGCGGTGAGTGAGCGTTCAGCAATTTTTTCTGCCGCCTGCAAGGTATAGTCCAGCAGTTGTTCTTTTGGTAACACGCGTGCCACCAAACCACTTTGCTCTGCCTCCACGGCATCCATTTGACGTGCGGTTAAACACATTTCCATGGCTTTGGCTTTACCGATGGCCAGAGTTAAACGCTGGGTTCCACCAATGCCGGGGATCACGCCTAACGTCACCTCAGGCAAACCAAATTTGGCATTGTCCGCGCAGTAGATAAAATCGCACATCAAGGCCAACTCACAGCCTCCCCCGAGGGCATAACCACTGACTGCGGCAATCAAAGGTTTACGGCGCTGGGCAATCCGATCTGCCAAATGGAAAAAATCATCGAAATAGATGTTGGGGAAATTCAAATCTGCCATTTCTTTAATATCGGCACCCGCGGCAAAGGCTTTTTCTGAACCGGCCAACACCATACAGCCCACTTCACGATCACGCTCAAACTGATCCAGAGCATGGTTAATTTCAGCAATCAATTGGCTATTTAAGGCATTTAAAGCTTTCGGGCGATTTAAAGTAATCAGCCCCACCCCATTACGCTTCTCTACCAAAATGGTTTCCCATTGTTGTTCTTCAATAAAGGTTTTTCCCCACTGCATGATTTTATCCTTTTATTCTGTCGATGCTCGGCACAGGCCAGCTGCTGATTTCATATCCATCTGTTGAGCGTTGCCTGTGCAGCAGTCGAATTATCTCGATCTATCTTTATAAACTACGTGCGATGACTAAACGCTGAATGTCACTGGTACCTTCATAAATCTGGCAAATTCGGGCATCGCGATAAATGCGCTCGATGGGGAAATCTTTGAGATAGCCATAACCGCCAAAAATCTGTAAGGCGTTGGAGCAGACGCGCTCGGTCATTTCCGAGGCAAATAGCTTTGCCATCGAAGCTTCAGTTAAACAGGGCTGTCCTGCTTCTTTTAATCGTGCAGCGTGATGCACCAACTGGCGCGCCGCGGCAATTTCAGTGGCCATACTGGCTAAGCGGAATGACACCGCTTGTTGCTCAAAAATCGGCTTACCAAATGCCACGCGCTCCTTGGCGTAACGCGTTGCTTCTTCTAAAGCCGCTCTGGCTAAACCGACCGCCTGAGCAGCAATCCCAATGCGTCCACCCTCTAAATTGGATAAGGCAATTTTTAAACCCTCTCCTTCTTTACCCAACAGCATACTTTTGTGTAAACGCACATCAGTTAGGGCAATTTGACAGGTGTCGGAGGCATGTAAACCCAGTTTTTCCTCGACTCGAATCACCTCATAACCTGGGGTATTGCGCGGCACCAAAAACGCACTCATGCCTTTTTTACCCGCAGCTGGGTCGGTCACAGCAAACACGATAATCACGCCCGCATTATGTCCCGAGGTAATAAACTGTTTGGCGCCATTAAGAATGTAATCATCCCCATCTTTCACCGCGCGGGTTTTAATCGCTGCGGCATCGGAACCGGTATGTGGTTCGGTTAAGGCAAATGCACCGATCATTTCACCCTTGGCTAAAGGCACCAGAAATTGTTGCTTTTGCTCCTCGGTGCCAAATTTCAGAATCGGCACACAGCCCACAGAATTGTGTACACTCATAATGGCCGAAGTGGCACCGTCCGCGGCAGCAATTTCTTCCAGTGCCAGTACATAAGCCAAATTACCAGTGGCTGAACCACCCCACTCTTCTGGCACCAACATGCCCATAAAGCCCAACTGTCCCATTTGCTGTAAGGCATCTGCGGGAAAGATGCCATGTCGATCCCACTCAGCAGCATTCGGTTTAATCTGTTCTTGCGCAAAGCTTTTGGCCATATCCTGAATCAGGACTTGTTCTTCAAAAAACATCCCTTGTCGATCCCACTCACTGGCCTTCGCGTTCATCTGTTCTTGATCAAAATTTTTCGCCATGTCCTGCATGCGGACTTGTTCTTCAGTAAATTGCATAATCCTTTCCTTACAATGTCTTAACTTGCGACTGCTGCGGTTTGCTGTTTGGCAATTTCCTGATTACGCAGTAAAAAACGTTGAATTTTTCCACTTGGGGTTTTTGGCAGTTCGCTCACGAACTCGATTAATCGTGGATAGGCATGCGCCGATAAACGCTTTTTCACAAACTGGCTCAGTTCATTTTCCAGTTCAGCACTAGCAGTACTTTCACCCGATAAAATCACAAAGGCTTTAATCACTTCAGTCCGCTCTGGATCAGGCACACCAATCACCGCAGCTTCAATCACTGCATCATGTTCTAGCAAGGCACTTTCCACATCGAATGGGCCGACGCGATAGCCTGAGGTGGTAATCACATCATCACTGCGCCCAACAAAGCTCATACTGCCATCCGCATGAATTTCCGCGGTATCGCCTGTTAAATAGTAATGCCCCAAAAACGGTGACTTACGACTTTCTTCATAGCCAGCAAACCACATCATCGGCGACTGGCTGATGTCAACGGCTAAAATTCCCGGGGTGTCAGCAGCGAGTTCATTGCCTTGTTCATCTACCGCCACCACACGGTAGCCCGGGCTGGCAAAGCCTGCCGAACCTGCGCGCACAGGGTGCTCTAGTGCATGATGGTTACACACCACCATCCCCACTTCGGTCTGACCATAATGGTCATAAATTGGAGCATCTAATACTTGCTTGAACCAGCGGAACACTTCTGGGTTCAATGGTTCACCTGCGCTGCTAACCACACGCAGCTTGCCCCGTAATTTCGCCATTTGCTTTTGATCGGCAGCCATCATCATGCGATAAGCGGTTGGTGCGCCTGCCAGATTATTCACCCCATAGTCCTGTACAATTTGGCATAGGCTGTCTGGGGTAAAGGCACCTTCGTAAAAAATGGTCGGATGACCCAGCAATAAAGGCCCCGTAATGCCGTAATACAAGCCATACGCCCAACCCGGATCCGCAATATTCCAGAAAGAATCTTCCGCACGCAGACCAATCGCATCCTGCATATAGCCCCCGAAAGCAATCAAGGCTTTTAAGGCAACTTGTAGCGGTTTGGCAGGGCCTGTCGTGCCTGAAGTAAACATCAGCAAGAACGGATCTTGGATGTTCATCATCACCAGTTCACATTGATCCGACTGACGGTTGACTTCCGCCCAGAAACTATAATCGCCCTGATATAACCCTGTACCTTTTGCACCAGTGACGGTCACAATCGCGGGACAGTCTTCAACCTCATGCAATTTGTCGCGGTTGCCCACATCCGTCACCACCAATTTGCTTTGCGCCAGTTTTAAGCGGTGCTCAATGGCTTTGGGACCAAATGCAGTAAATAGCGGTTGATAGACCGCACCAATGCGCCATGTGGCTAAAATGGTGATGATGAGTTCAGGAGTGCGTGGCAACAAGCCCGAAACACGATCCCCTTTGCCCACCCCTTGAGCTTTCAAGAAATTGGCGAATTGACTGGCACGTTGTTGTAACTCGCGAAAGGTGTATTGCTCCTTACGACCATCTTTACCCTGCCAAAATAGGGCAATCCGTCCAGGCAAGGCATGACGATCACAACACTCATAGCACGCATTTAGCGCTTCAGTTGAACCAGATAAAAACCGTTGCGCAGCCTGTTGTAAATCAAAGCCTTGCTGCGCTTGTTGATAATTTGAAGTCATCCTTTCACCTCAGTCTCAATTCTTCTTATTCACGACGAGTTTTTTATCGGTCGCAATCATTGCGACCCGTACTTACGTTTAATTTGCTTCGCGGGGTAAGTACTGCTGGATAATGCTGGAAAAGTCCAAATGTGCATTACCTTGCAAGCACAACTGTTGATACAGCTGTTGTGCCAATCCCCCGAGCAATACAGGTTGCTTGACTTGGCTCGCAGCTTCAATGGCCAAACCTAAATCTTTTAGCATCAGTTGCGAGGCAAAACCGTCGGTATACCCCCGGCTGGCGGGTGCATTCGGACTAATATCTGGCCACGGATTACAAATTTCTGAACTCCAGCAACGGCCACTGGAGCTATTGATCACCCCGGCCAAGGCATGCGTGTCAATACCTAAGCGGCTACCGAGTGCCATACCTTCGGCCACGGCGGCCATAGAAATACCGAGAATCATGTTGTTGCAGATTTTGGCAATTTGCCCAGCCCCGACAGCACCACAATGTACGGTGTTTTTACCCATAAAACTAAGAATAGGCTTGACCTGTTCATAGGTGGCCTCATCCGCACCCACCATAAAGGTCAGCGTGCCCGCTTTGGCGCCAATGGTTCCACCAGAAACCGGAGCATCACAGACCTGAACCTGATGCTTCAATCCCTCTGCCGCCACATCTTTAATGGTTTGCGGGTCAATGGTACTGGAGTCTATACACAAACTGCCTGCGCGCATGACCGCCAAAATACCGGTTTCCCCCAAATACACCTCACGCACATGTTTGGCGGCGGGCAGCATGCTGATCACTACATCGGCCTGCGCAGCGGCGGCTTGCGGGCTGTCGCACACCACGCCGCCACTTTCTGCAAACTGGTGTAAGGCTTTTTCACTCAGGTCATAACCCAGAACCGTTTGTCCCGCTTTGAGCAGGTTCTGTGCCATCGAACCGCCCATATTGCCTAAACCAATAAACGCTATCTTCATCTCGCTACTCCTTTAGCGCAAACTGATGGTGGTATTCACTTCGCCAGCCTCTTGGCTGTCTTCAAACCAGCGACTGGTAATGGTTTTGGTTTGCGTATAGAACTGCACCGCCTGTTTGCCATACGGACCCAAGTCTCCTAACTTCGAGCCACGTGAACCGGTAAAACTAAAGAACGGTACAGGTACAGGAATTGGAATATTGATGCCCACCTGCCCGATATCGATACGGTTCTGGAAGGTACGCGCCACGGCACCACTTTGGGTAAATAAGCCCACGCCATTGCCAAATGGATTGGCATTGACCAGTTCAATGGCTTCATCCAAAGTATCCACGCAAAGAATAACCAGTACAGGACCAAAGATTTCTTCTTTATAAATGCGCATATCGGTGCGGACTTGGCTAAAAATGGTTGCCCCGACAAAATTACCCTGCTCATAGCCTTTGACTTGAATATCACGACCATCCAGCAGCAATTCAGCGCCTTGTTCTACTCCGCTGTTGATTAGCTCGATTACGCGCGCTTTGGCTCGCGGTGAAATCACAGGACCAATATCGGTATTCGGTTCATGCCCGGCATTCACGCTCAAAGTTTTGGCTTTGGCCACCAAGTCCTTGATCCAGTGTTGGCTGTCCCCCACCATCACCGCGACTGAAAGTGCCATACAACGCTGCCCTGCTGCACCGAAGGCTGCACCGACCATGGCATTTAAAGTCTGTTCTTTATTGGCATCTGGCATCACCACCACATGGTTTTTCGCACCCATCATCGATTGCACGCGTTTGCCATGCTGACCCGCCAAGTTGTAGACATGCGTGCCCACCGCAGTCGAACCAACAAAGGAAATGGCTTTGATGTCTTGATGGGTACACAGTGCATCCACCACCTCTTTACCCCCATGCACCACGTTCAGTACGCCTGCTGGAATGCCAGCTTCAATCGCCAACTCCACCAGCATCATAGTGGAGAGCGGGTCTTGTTCTGACGGTTTCAATACAAAGGTGTTGCCGCAGACAATTGCCATCGGGAACATCCACAAAGGAATCATGGCCGGGAAGTTAAATGGGGTAATTCCAGCACAAACGCCCAAAGGCTGCTGTAAGGTATAGGTATCGACGCCACGTGCCACCCCTTCGGTATACTCACCCATTTGCAAAGTGCCGATTGAGCACGCATGCTCCACTACTTCCAAACCACGCTGAATATCACCTTCGGCATCGGCGAGGGTTTTGCCTTGTTCAGCCGTCAACACCTGTGCAATTTTCTTGGCATTGTCGCGAATCAGTTGCTGTAATTTCAGCATAATACGCATACGTGCCTGAATCGGGGTCTCTCTCCAGCTGGCAAATGCCGCTTTAGCGGAAGCAATGGCAGCCTGTACTTCTTCAGGGGTGGCCAAAGGCACTAAGCCAATGACTTCTTGGGTTGCAGGATTGACAATATCCAGCCACTGCTGAGTTTTAGACTCAACAAATTCACCGTTAATCAATAATTTAGCTGTAGACAATTGGATTTTTGGAACCGTATTCATAACCTCTCCATAGGCATTCATTTTTATTGTGTTGCAACTGAACCCTACGACTTAAACCGTATGTTCAAATTCTGATTTTCAAATCAGACTAGCAAAGAAAACTTTGACCACCAATCGAGATTGGTGCACGATGGTTGTGCAATTTTGCACAGGATGTGGAAAATAAAAAATGAAAGTGGATTGGGATCATCTACAGTTTTTTTTGGTTTTGGCCCGCGCCAAAACGCTGACCAATGCTGCGCGGATTATTGGAGTCGAACACAGTACTGTGGCGCGGCGAATTCAGGCGCTGGAACTGGCTTTGGGCACACCACTATTTAAGCGTGAAGCCACAGGCTATGAATTGACGCTCGAGGGTTTGGCTTTGGTACCTCGGGTCGAGCAAATGGAACAGGCCTTTTTGCAAATTGAAAAACCGCAGCAACCGCTCGAAGGGCGGGTACGGATTGGCGCACCCGAAGGCTTTGGTACGGCCTTTTTGACCCAGCTTTTGGCTGAACTGTCGCAACAGTTTCCCTTGCTGACCATCGACCTGATTCCTGTGCCGAAGATGATTAAATTGTCACATCGTGAAGCCGATATTGTAATTTCGATTGATCGTCCCAAATCGGGTCCCTACATCATTACCCGACTCACGGATTACTGTCTGAAAATTTACGGCAGTCAAAAATATCTGGCGCAGCATGCCCCGATACAACACATGCAAGACCTCGCCCAGCATCGTTTTGTCAATTATATTGACGATCTGATTTATAGTGCGGAGCTGTATTGCTTGGAACGCTTGCCGATTCCACTCACCGCCAATTTCCGTAGCAGCAGTATTTTGGCGCAACAGATTGCGGTCAATGCAGGCGCAGGCTTGGCGATTCTGCCGCAGTTTTTGGCTTATGATCAGCCCGAATTAGCGCAAGTGTTGGCTGAAGAGGTCCGCTTTACCCATACTTTTTGGATGCTGACCTTTGTGGATTTACAGCACGAACCTCGAATTAAACTGGTCTGGGATTATTTACGTAAACAGGCCGATTTAAAACAAAGTATCTTAATGGATTAGCAGAAACTTGCAGGCCACTTTGAGCCTAGTAATGCCCCATGGCAATGCGACGGGTCAATTGCTCCAATCGATCCGCTTTTTGACTTTGCGGTAACACCCGACACACCATTTCCGCAGTAAAATCGACCGCTGTATTCGGGATAATCGGGCGTAACTGGGTGTTGGCATAATTCTGGCTGCTCATCAACGAGCCTGTTTTCTTAAAATTTGCCGATGAACGGATACTGTATAAGTCACTGTCACAGCCGACCCGATACAAAGCCAGAGAATAATCCCCCTGCTCTAAACCATCTTTTTCTTTATCATTTTTAATCAGATATTTGACCCAATATTCCACTTCATTGGTGGTGACATCAGTAACTTTGACCCGATTAAAATCGACATAAATATATTGTGAACGGTCATAATTGGCATTCACAAAACTCCACTCTGCACAGGCAGAAGCGGCCACCAACAGACTGCATAAACCGAAAACAAGACGATACACCACCACGACTATCCCCCCAGATAGAGAAGGCAATTATAGCAATTTTCGCTTGTAAAACACAGAAAAAATATAACTAAGATACTGAAATAATTAAATTAATTTTAATATTTATTTATCACCTAGCACACAATTTCGAACAGAATAATTGACTGGTCGGCACTCTTGCGCTGACTCTGCGGCTTAGGTAGCAGCTTGGTGACAGACCATTTGTAGCGTGCTGGCAAAATTAATCGCCAACTGGGTCGCCAGACGCTGCTTATAAATCACCGCCAATCCAACCGTCGGCACCGGCTCAGCAAAAGTGCGATATTTCACCCCCTGAATTTGCAGTTGTTGCGAGGATTCGGGCACTAAAGACACCCCCAGATTGGCTGCTACCAAAGACAAGATCGACACAATTTGTGGCGCACTCTGACCCATCTTGGGTTCAAAACCCGCTTTCTGGCAGGCATCGCTAATCGCATCATATAAACCGGCACTAACATTGCGCGGAGACATAATAATTTCATGCTCGCGCAGGCAGGCCACATTAAATGGCTGCGTCTCAAGGGCGAAATCTCGACGTAACGGTAGTGCCGCAATCAAAGCCTCATCCAGCAAATGCTGCATGGCCAAACTGCTGTGAATCTGGCGTGGGGGGCGAATAATGGCGATATCTAGGCGATCCTCCAGCACATAGTCAATCAACTTAAGCGAGTTGGCTTCTTCCAGTTTTAGGCCCACTTTGGGGTACTGCTGCTGATAGCGACGAATACTTTCAGGGATTAAAGGATTGAGCATAGACGTGCCAGTAAATCCCAAACGTAACTGCCCCACTTCACCATTGGCGACATGACGCGCCAATTGAATCGCATCATCCAACTGATGCTGTAAAGGGCTGACAGCCGTCAGAAAGGCCTGCCCGACTTCGGTCAATGTGACCCCTTGAGCAGTGCGTAGAAATAATTCTGCGCCAATACTGTCTTCCAAATCGCGGATTTGCATACTGAGTGGCGGCTGGCTCATGCACAAGCGTTGTGCCGCTCGGGTAAAGTTCTTTTCTTCGGCCACAGTCAGAAAATAACGGATATGACGCAGTTCAATACTCATATATAAAACATATATTGCTATAGAGTGAAATATATTAGAAAGATAACAATACCCTTGCTAGGCTTATTCTGTAATTTAATCATCAGGCCAACAGGTTTGGCTGTCGAGAATCCACATGCAGAGCTCTTCTTCATCTAGCGATCCATTCCATTCGGTTGCAACGCCTGATCAAACATGGATTCAATCCGGTACTGCAACTTATTATCGAGCAGGTTTGGCACTTTTTTTAGTCGGCTTTGCCAGTTTCTCCTTAATCTATTGTGTGCAACCTTTACTGCCTGCGTTTACCCAAAGTTTTGCCATTAGTCCAGCCAATAGTGCCTTGGCCTTGTCTTTAACCACGGTGTTTTTAGCCATTTCCATTGTCTTATCCAGTGCCTTTTCACAAGCCCTAGGGCGGCGAAATGTGATTTTCACCTCCATGGCGTGTGCTGCGATCCTCAATATTTTGGCCATGTTTATCCCGCACTGGCAGACTTTCTTAATCACCCGTGCGCTTGAAGGTTTGGTTCTCGGTGGCGTACCCGCGGTCACTATGGCGTGGATTGCCGAAGAGATGGACCCGAAAGCCTTGGCGCAAACCATGGGGCTGTATATTGCGGGTACGGCTTTTGGCGGCATGATGGGACGGGTCGGCATGGGTATGCTGATTGAATGGGTCAACTGGCAAACGGCCATGGGCATCTTAGGTGTGCTGTGTTTGCTCTGTGCATTCGGCTTTTTATCCTTGCTGCCTCCATCTCGGCATTTTGTGCAAAAAAAAGGCATCAATCTCGGGTTTCATTTACAGGCTTGGCGCGTACATCTTGAAAATCGGCAATTATTAAGGCTGTATGCGATGGGTTTTTTGCTCACCAGTATTTTTGTGACCCTGTTTAATTACATTACCTTCCGCCTAGATGCTGCCCCGTATTTACTGAGTCAAACCCAAATCAGTCTGATTTTTCTCTCCTATAGTTTGGGCATGCTGTCCTCATCGCTGGCAGGTGGTTTAGCTCAGCGTTTTGGTCGGCAAAGCATGCTCATCCTCGGCTTAATCTGTATGGGTATTGGCATCGTCTGCACCTTGGCACCCGGTTTATGGAGCATTATTTTCGGGATCACCCTGATCACCACAGGGTTCTTTATTGCACATGCCTTATGTAGTGGTCTGGTCGGTGCCGCAGCCCAAGAGCATAAAGGACATGCCACCTCTTTATATTTACTGTTTTACTACCTCGGTTCGAGCATTATCGGTTCGGCTGGAGGATGGTTCTGGTTACACGCTGGATGGGGCGGCATCGTACTACTGGCACTGACTTTGCTACTGGCTGCGATTGGACTCTGCCTGATTCCAGTTCGCCCACAACCTTCCACTTCAGTTGGTTTCACTCATCGCGAAAGGTAGAACTAATTATTATGTTAAGTTTATTTGTGTATGGCACGCTCGGGCCGAATCGTCCCAATGCCCATATTTTAGAAAACATGGGCGGTACATGGGCAGAAGCTTATGTGCATGGCGAATTACTAGCCCAAGGCTGGGGTGCAGAACTCGGCTATCCAGGCATTGTCCTGAAAGAAGATGCCCCTGCCGTACAAGGCTTTGTGTTTTTCTCGGACAATTTAGCCCCGCACTGGTCTGTGCTGGATGAATTTGAAGGAGAAGGCTATGTCCGTAGCCCTGTACAAGCCACTTTAACGGTGACGGGTGAACAGATTCAGACTTGGGTGTACTGCCTAAAATAGCGTGATTTCGATTCGAATAAGCATGATGCATCATGGCTTGAATTCAATTCATGATCTGGCACATTCGATCGTTCATTTTTTGGCTTGCATTCAAAATCACTTAATGTAAAATGCACAGCACAAGATGCCGGCATAGCTCAGTTGGTAGAGCAACTGACTTGTAATCAGTAGGTCCACAGTTCGAATCCGTGTGCCGGCACCATCTACTTAAGCTCACTATTTATAGTGGGCTTTTGTCGTTTTTCAGCCTGCATTTTTATTTCTTCTGTGCGCTCACTTGCACATACTGCACCACCCCCTGCGCCGCTAATTTTTGGCACAATTTTGCAGTCAATCGAATTTTCATGACATCAAAAGCCGTAGCCTGCTCGACTGGCTGTTGGGCTGTAGTCTGCTGCTGGATATAGTGGGCAAAACCACCCAATACCGCTTCAGAGATATCCTGAATCTGAATGTGTTCAAATCCTGCTTGTGCTAATTGTTGTTGTAGTTCAGCTTGATTGGGCAACATTTTTAAATTCACATCAGCCGCTTTGAGCAACAGCGCCAGTTGTATTTTTTCCACGGCATTTAAATTCAAAAATTTCGGACTTAAAATTAAGTAATGAAAAGCCAAACGCCCTTTTGAATTCAAAACTGGAGACACGGCGCTTAGAAATGAATTCAAAACACTGTGATAGGCCGCATCAATGCAAAACACCACATCAAAGCTGTCACCAAACGGAATGTGTTTTAAATTTAAAAAAGATTGGCAATGAATCTGCTGAGGTTCGGGGAATCTGGCTTGAATGCGCTGTACACATTCGGCTTGCAGTTCGACGGCTTGTATATGTTTGACCTGATAGTGCTGCTGCCAATGCAGCACGCTTGCCCCCTGCCCACAGCCCAAATCCAGCACACGATCTGATGTGCTTAATTGCACGCTATGTGCCAGATGATCGGCCAAGGCACGGCAAGCTTCGGGATAGGTCTGCGCTGTAGCAGACCAATACCCCAAATTGCTCCAAGCCAGTTCACTGCTGTCCCCTAATAATTTTGCATTGATGGCATATTTATGCTGGGAAACTTCTGCGCGAAGCTGTTGGAGCCATTTCATAAGTGCTTAGTAGCCGAGTTGCGGAGCAACCTCTACTTTAGGCTTTAAGCCCACAAACGGCAATGGCGCGCCAAAAATCTCAGCAATATTCATGGCTGAAGTCACTGCTGATTCTAAAATTGGTAAACCATCACACGACCAAGAACCGCAATAGAAGACTTTACGGTCCGCTTGCTTATGACGTTCTTGTAACTGTTTATTCAAGGCCACAGTTTCAGAGTTCACCACCGCACGGGTTAAGGTCACGCTAGAAATGATCTTTTTCGGATCAATTTCAGTCACAGGACGCCAAGTCTGGAACACCGGATTTTTACCGACCAAGCTAGGCTCTACTGCGTTTAGCCACACAGTAAATTGCTGACGGGTAAATTTACGGTCCATCATATAGCTCAACACCGCCCAGTCTTTGCGCTTAGGTGGCATCACGCTGGTGTCGGTATGAATGACCAATTGACCTTGTTCAAATTTGAATTGCTTCAACAAATCAATATCATCTTTAAATTGATTTTGATCGAGGAACTCATCAATTTTGTTGGTTGGGGTCGCAATCACCGCACGGTCAAACTGGTAGGTTTCACCCGCCGCATTTTCGACCTGAACTTTATCGCCTTGCTGTTTCACATGGGTGATGGCAGAACCACTACGAATCTCGATGCCTTGAATCAACTTGTCCACCAAGGCTGGCGTACCGCCCTGCATCCGTAACAGTGCATCGCCATCGGTTAATTGACGCAAGAAGGTCAATAACGGTTTGGCCGGCCAGTCACCAATGGTTTTTGGGTTACAGGTACAGATGGTATACAGCACTGGCATCACTGCACCGTGCCAGAACACTTCTTCAATATCATTCTGGTTAATGAATTCAGACAAGGTAATGTCTTGATTGTCTGATTTAAAGAATTGTGAAATGGCCGTTTTCAATTGCAACATGCCTTTGACCAAACGCCAACCGTATTGCTTAATGCCTTTACGGTTATTGATGATTGGGAAATTGCCAATACGGGTACGGGTTGTGGTCAGCCAAGTTTCCGTTTTATCTTCAAACAACCAGCTACATGCCATATAGGTACGTACAGGGAAAGTCTGAATGCCTAAATAGGTCGCCAAACTTAAGGTATTTTTCCACAAATGCGGATTCATGACGCGTAAAGGCGCATCAATGAGTCCACCCTCAAACTCGGTACTGTGACTATCCATTCCACGGCCTGATAAGGCTTCAAAAATTGTAATGTTATGTCCAGCATCTTTAAGTATTCTCGCGGTAGCCAGCCCAGCCATGCCACTACCAATAACTGCAATATCCAAAGTTATTATCCGTCAGTTACACATTAAGGAAATTATGTACCAAGGGGCAACAAAACAGACTATTAAAAAGTGCCAGATTCCGTGCTTTTAAAATTCGCTAACAAAATAATTTTACCGACTTATTTTTATTTTATTTTTATGAATATTTTTTAAACAAATTCACTTTTTAAATTATTAATATTTTATTTTTTGTTTAAAATTAGTTAATTAAATTAACCAATATTTTACCAGTTATTTTACAAGCAAAGAAAAAACAGGTATCATACGCCCCATAAAAACGATAACCTCATCACACTATATAAAGTTGGGCACTGTGCAAATCTAATTCACAACATGGGTGTCACCCAGAACAAAACTTAGAGCGCAAAAAGCCCCGATCTTGATCGGGGCTTCTTCTTTTTCGCGAGGGCAATCCCTGTTTAGCTTGACTGAATTGCTTATGAACGCTGTTCGGCAACCGCAATCTCGCCAAACTTGCCTTGATTGAAATCTTCAAAAGCTTGAATAATTTCCTGTTTGGTGTTCATCACAAACGGCCCATAGCCCTGAATCGGCTCATTTAAAGGCTTACCGGTTAAAATCAGGAATTTGGCATCGCTAATGGCTTCTAACTGAATTTGCGCTTCGGCATCCTGTGCAAACAGCACAATCGAATGATCCAGTACCTTTTGCTGACCGTTCAATCGCATTTCACCTTGCAAAACCACCACCAAAGTATTGTGATCTACTGGGACAAACACATTTTGCTGATGCCCCGCTTTTAACTCGCCGTCCCAGACATTGACTGGACTAAAGGTCGATGCTGCACCCACCTGTCCTGCGTATTCACCCGCAATCACCCGTAAATGCCCGACATCTTGCTCAAATTGAATCACTGGGATTTGCTCGGCTTGAATCGCCTGATATTTAGGTGCAGTCATTTTATCGGCTGCAGGTAAATTCACCCACAACTGCACCATTTCAAACAGCCCCCCTTGGGCAGCAAATTCAGTCGAATGAAACTCCTCATGCACCAAGCCCGACCCTGCCGTCATCCACTGCACATCACCCGTTTGGATGGTACCACCACCGCCACTGGAGTCTTTATGCGTCACTGCCCCATGGTAGGCCAGCGTCACGGTTTCAAAGCCACGGTGTGGATGCGAACCCACGCCAAGCTGTGCTGTGGTGGCTTTGAATGCATACGGCGCGGCATAATCCAGCAATAAGAACGGGCTAATCGCCTGACCAAGCCGATCATATGAAAACAAGTTTCGCACAGGGAAACCATCTCCGACCCAATGCATATTTTGGTTACGGTACACACCTGTAATTTTTTTCATTTCAAAACTCCTATTACTAGGATTTAACATGCAGTCATATTAAGGGTTTTAAAGTGATACACCTAGCCAGCCCATGCGATACACCATCCTATTTTTAATACAATCTAATAGGGCTGCCGTGGTTGTCTTAAAATTGCTGAATATAACAAAACTTGTTCAAGAACAAGACAATCCTTAACATCTTTACAGCTTAAGCTCAAAGGGCTGTTCTCACCAAAACAACAACGATGTAGCCAAATTCGATTTTGAAAATAATGCTGGCTTAGACCATACATAATACCGACAAGGAATCAAGGACATGGGCACTCCCTATATTCGTTTAGAAAAAGACAATGCAGCCGTACTCCTCGTAGATCATCAGACTGGGTTACTCTCACTGGTTCGAGACATAGCCCCCGACAAATTTAATAACAATGTTATGGCGCTGGCTGATGCTGCCAAATATTTTAATTTACCCACAATTCTCACAACCAGTTTTGAAAATGGTCCTAACGGTCCGCTGCTTCCAGAATTAAAAGCCATGTTCCCTGATGCGCCTTATATTGCCCGACCAGGACAAATCAATGCTTGGGACAATGCAGATTTTGTTCAAGCAGTTAAAGCGACGGGTAAAAAGCAACTGATTATTGCTGGTGTGGTGACCGAGGTCTGTGTTGCTTTTCCAGCCCTGTCAGCACTTGAAGAGGATTTTGAAGTTTTTGTCATTACCGATGCGTCTGGTACTTTTAATGCCCTTACACGTGATGCTGCTTGGGATCGTATGTCTCAAGCCGGCGCACAACTCATGACCTGGTTCGGTATGGCTTGCGAACTGCATCGTGACTGGCGTAATGATATTGAAGGTTTAGGTACCTTATTCTCGAATCATATTCCTGATTATCGTAATTTAATGATCAGTTATGATCAAAATAACGCACAAAAATAATGCTCAGGATCAGCAAATTCGCCCTCTGAAAGTTTCACTCAAAAAAATCCAGAACTGCGGTTCTGGATTTTTTAAATTCAAACGGTTTCGACTTAGATTTTACCAATCAGGTCAATCGAGGGTGCTAAGGTCGCATCGCCTTCTTTCCATTTTGCTGGGCACACTTCACCTGGGTGGGCATGCACATACTGAGCCGCTTTGACCTTACGCAATAACTCTTGCGCATCACGTCCTACACCGCCAGCATTAATTTCAATAATCTGAATTTTACCTTCGGGATCAATCACAAACGTACCACGATCTGCCAAACCTTCAGCTTCAATCAGCACCTCAAAGCTTTTCGCCAACACCCAAGTCGGGTCGCCAATCATGCTGTACTGAATTTTCTTGATTTCTTCAGAGCTGTCATGCCAAGCCTTATGGGTGAAATGGGTATCGGTCGAAACTGAGTAAATCTCTACACCCATGTTTTGGAATTCAGCATAATGATCGGCTAAATCGCCTAATTCGGTTGGACACACAAAGGTAAAATCGGCAGGATAGAAAAATACAACCGACCATTGACCATAAAAATTCTGTTCAGACACTTGAACAAATTCACCATTTTTATAAGCCGTTGCGTTGAAGGGTTTGACTTCAGTATTGATTAAACTCATGTAATCTTCCTCGGATTCAGTGACTGTGTTTGCTTAACTTGAAACCAAGGATAAGAAATTTTCTTAAATAGGTAAAACCGTAGTTTTTTATCATTTTAATCGGATTTGTAGATTTACATTTCAGATTAACTTTAATTATTAAATTGCATTATTCGATGCCAATAAAAATGCTGGTGATAAACTAAGCCATCACCAGCATTTTGAACCATCAGCAAAAATTATGCTGTAGTGTCGGTTACATCGATACACATGTACTTCATTTCTAAGTACTCTTCGATGCCCCATTGTGAACCTTCACGGCCAAGGCCTGACTGTTTCACTCCACCAAATGGTGCAACTTCATTGGAAATGGCACCCGTGTTGACACCCACCATGCCATATTCTAATGCTTCACCCACACGCCATTGACGTGCTGCATTTTGGGTAAAGATATAGCTGGCCAAGCCAAACTCCGTGTCATTCGCCATCGCAATAGCTTCAGCTTCTGTTTCAAAGCGGAACAAAGCGGCCAATGGACCAAAAGTTTCTTCTTTCGCCACACGCATTTGTTGCGTTACATCACGCAATACCGTTGGTTCAAAGAAAGTTTTGCCTAAAGCGTGTAACTGGCCACCAATCAATACCGTTGCACCGTTGGCTTGTGCATCATCAATATGCGATTGCACTTTCGCGACAGCATCGGCATCAATTAATGGACCTTGGGTCGAACCTTCGGCACGACCATCACCCACTTGCAATTTTGCCACTTCAGCCACTAAACGCTCGCACAGTGCATCATAGATACCAGCTTGCACATAGATACGGTTGGCACAGACGCAAGTTTGACCGCTGTTACGGAATTTGCTCATCATGATGCCTTGTACGGCTTGCTCAAGATTTGCATCATCAAATACCAATACTGGTGCATTGCCACCCAACTCTAAAGAGAGCTTTTTAATGGTTGGCGCGCATTGCTGCATCAGAATACGACCGACTTGGGTGGAACCCGTGAAGCTGAGTTTACGCACCACATCGCTGTTGCACAGGGTTTGTCCCACTTCAATCGCATCACCGCTAATGTTCAACAACACATCTTTTGGCAAGCCCGCTTGCAACGCTAAAACTTCTAACGCATAAGCCGTTAACGGGGTTTGTTCCGCTGGTTTCACCAACATTGAACAACCCGCTGCAATCGCAGGTGCTGCTTTACGGGTAATCATCGCAGCAGGGAAGTTCCACGGCGTAATCGCTGCAGTGACTCCTATTGCTTGCTTGATCACCACCAAACGCTGATGCGCTTGGGTTGGGGACAGCACTGTACCATCAATACGACGAGCCTGCTCTGCAAACCAACGGATAAATGAGGCGGCATAGGCAATTTCACCACGCGCTTCAAGCAAGGGTTTGCCCTGTTCAGCGGTGAGTAACTGTGCCAAGTTTTCCTTATGTTCAAGCATCAACTCATACCACGCCCACAACACATCGGCACGCTGTAAAGCTGTTTGCTTTTTCCATTGTGCTTGTGCTTGTTCAGAACGAGTGATGGCAGCTTCGACACCAGCACGGTCATAGGTTTTCACCCATGCCAGGCTTTCGCCCGTCGCTGCATCTTGAACTTCAATAAAGTCACTTGAAGCAGGCGCTTCAAGTGCAATATCAGGATGTGCTAATAAATATTGCAATCCTTGTTGAATCATGCTGATTGCTCCGCAGTTTGCGCCCCAACAGTTTCTGGTAGTGCTAGTGAATCAAAGCCTTGTTTTAAGATGTCTAAAGCTTGACGGAATTGTTCTGTTGGAATCGTTAATGGATATAAGAAACGAATCACGTTACCATTTTTACCACAAGTCAATAACAACAAACCTTTCTGCATTGCAAATGTTTGTACAGCTTTTGCGATGTCTGCATTTTCCACTTCAACAGCCACCATTGAACCTAAAGCACGAATATCATTCACGATCGTGGTTCCAGCTTGAATTTGCTTTAATGCAGCAACCAATTCTTCACCTAAAACATTGGCACGGTCGCATAAGTTTTCTTCTTCAATCGCATCAATCACAGCGTGAGCAGCGGCAACAGCAATTGGGTTACCTGCATAAGTACCACCTAAACCGCCTGGGTTTGGTGCATCCATGACGTCTACACGGCCTACAACACCTGAAATCGGGAAACCACCGCCAAGGCTTTTCGCCATGGTGATTAAGTCCGCTTTAGTTTCGTAGTGATCCATGGCGTACAATTTACCAGTACGCGCAAAACCAGTTTGCACTTCATCAGCAATCAATAAAATGCCATGTTGGTCGCAAAGCGCACGTAAACGTTTTAAGAATTCCGCAGGAACTACGTTAAAACCGCCTTCACCTTGAACTGGCTCAAGCACAATTGCTGCGACGTCATGTGCTGCAACATCTTCACTGAAAATGTTTTCTACGCTTTCAATTGCTGCATCTACGGTAATGCCTTTCGATGCGACAGGGTAACGTGCGTGGAAGACGCCTGCTGGCATCACACCAAAATCACGTTTGTACGGTGCAGTTTTACCTGTCATTGCCATAGTCATGAATGAACGACCATGGAAACCGTTACCAAACGTAATAATGCCATGACGACCAGTGTATGAACGTGCAATTTTGACTGCATTCTCAACCGCTTCAGCACCTGTGGTGAAGAATGTGGTTTTTGCTGGACCAGCAATTGGTGCGCGTTCATTGATACGCTCTGCCAAAGCCACATAGCTTTCATATGGCGTAACTTGGTAAGCTGTGTGCGTAAATTTAGTTAATTGTTCAGTCACGGCTGCAATCACTTTAGGGTGGCGATGACCAGTGTTTAATACCGCAATACCACCTGCGAAATCGATGTATTGGTTACCTTCCTTGTCCCAAATCGTGGCATTTTCAGCTTTTTCTGCATACCACTGACACATCACGCCTACACCGCGTGGAGTTGCTTGCTGTTTACGTGCGTTGAGTGCAGAATGTTGAGTATCCATTATTTTTCCTCATTTTTTCATCGTCAATTGCAGCTTTGCTTTATGCATTCCATCGCCTTATTTCAGGATGCATTACAATGACTGCCTATGACTGTAATTTCGCGCTTCTTGTGTCAACTGACGAGAGCCACTTTTTAACTGTAGGAGAGAGCCAATTGCGTAGTTTGTTAGGCGATCATTTATTACAACGTCTCCAGCAGGATACTGAGGGTAAACTCCATCAGCGTTTATTTCGCTGCTTAAGAGGTGCGATTACCGAAGGCGTGATTCAGCCCAAAACACGCTTACCGGCCTCTCGTGATTTGGCCAGTGAAATTAAAGTCTCACGCAATACCGTGCTGTCTGCCTACGAACAGCTGCAAGCCGAAGGCTATCTAGAAGCACGAACTGGACATGGCACCTGGGTGGCGGAACATTTGCCCGAAGTGTTTTTAAATAGTATTCATGGCAAAAAAACCGAAGGCATTGCCAAAGCCAGACAAAATGCATCCTTATCACAACGTGGCGCGCTGGTGTTTGGTCATGCCGCCGCTTCTCCGCATCAATGGGGCGCATTTGTGCCGGGTGCGCCAGATGTCACCGAATTCCCGCATCAGGTGTTTAGCCGAATTCAGGCACGCCTGAATCGCGAACCGGACATTGCCCAGTTAATTTACAGCAATGCAGGCGGCTGTATGGAACTGCGCAGTGCCTTGGCCGATTACCTCAGGGTTGCACGTTCGGTGCAATGCGATACCGACCAAATTATTATTACCGAAGGCATCCACCAAGCGATTGATCTGGTCTCGCGCGCGCTGTGTGACATTGGCGATCAGGTTTGGATTGAAGATCCAGCTTACTGGGGCATGCGCAATACCTTACGTATCAACGGTCTGGATATCCACCCGATGCCGGTAGATGGCGATGGCATTATTCCCGAACAAAATCCAGAAAAACCGCCGAAACTGATCTTTGTTACTCCTTCGCATCAGTACCCATTAGGTTCCCATCTAAGTTTAGAACGCCGAAAACAACTATTAAGCATTGCTAAACAAAATGGCAGCTGGATTGTGGAAGATGACTATGACAGTGAATTTCGCTTCTCGGGTCAGCCCTATCCATCGCTGCAAGGACTGGAGCCGGACTCGCCTGTGATTTATATGGGGACCTTCAGTAAAACCATTTACCCTGCGCTGCGGATTGGTTACTTGGTGGTGCCACGTGCACTGTTTTCTCCTTTACGCGTCTTAGCCGCAGAGCTGTATCGTGGCGGGCATTTGCTAGAACAACGCGCCTTAGCGGAATTTATTCGTGAAGGGCATTATGAAGCACATATTCGACGTATGCGCCTGCTGTATGGCAAACGTCGTGCTTATTTGGTGGATTTAATTAACCGCTATTTAGGTCCCGAGTTTATCCATGAATACAATGATGCTTCGGGACTCCATTTGGTGATGAAACTGCCTGAACACTGTGATGATGTCGCCATTGCTTCTTCAGCCTTGGAGCGTGGCATTAAAGTCCGTCCATTGTCACAATACTATATGCATTCACATGCCCGTGCGCAGCGCGGACTGCTGATGGGCTTTGCTTGTGTGAATGAACGCGATATGGTGATGTCCTTTGGCGTGTTGCTGCAGTGCTTACGTGAAGCTGGCGTGCCAACACTGAATTGATGCTGTGTTTTTGCAGATAAAAAAAGAGTCTCCACATGGAGACTCTTTTTTTAATTTGAGAGTGCGGAAGCTTTTAAACCAGCTCTTCTTTATGCGTATGTGCGAGATGAGTCGCTCTACGCTCCTTCCCCCAGCCGAATTTTTCCGACAACAAGCCAAAGAAAACAATGGTGCCAAACAAGGCTGTGGTATAGATCACTTCTTTAAAATAAGTGCCTTCAATCAACATAGTCAGAATCGCACCAATAATCGCAATGATGACTGCATAGGTCACATAAGGGAACAACCACATTTTAAAGTCGATTTGTACGCCTTGCGCTTCCAGCTTTTTACGCATACGCAGTTGCGAATAGGCAATGGTCAAGTACACATACAAGGTTGCTGCACCTGTGGTCAGCATGAAGAAGTCATAGACATCCATACTCTTGGTGGCTGTTAAAACCACGGCAATCACCGAGAAAATGCATGACACGATCACACCTACAGATGGACTACCATGACGGTTGATTTTGCCAAAGCTCTTCGGTGCATCACCACGTTTCGACAAGGAGAAAATCATTCGTGAGCAGGTATACAATGCCGAGTTAAAGCAGCTACATACCGAGGTCAGTACCACAAAGTTTACGATATGACGTGCGCCAGGAATGCCGAGTGCAGACAAGGTAACGCTATAGGTACCCCAAGTTGAATCTTTTAACAGTTCATTATCGTGAGGAATCAAACAGACCGCCACAAACATAGAACCCACATAGAACAACACAATTCGCCACACCACAGAGTTCGAAGCCTTACGAATTTCTTTCGATGGATTTTCTGATTCAGCCGCAGCGACTGTCACAATTTCAGCACCGATATAGGCAAACATTACACCCAGCAAGGCGGTAATGACCGAGGATGCACCATTGGGCATAAAACCATGTGAGGTCAAATTGCTGATCCCCGATGCAGTAGGGTCACCCCAAGGCCACAAATGCATGATGGCCAAACTACCAATCACCAAGAAAATCACAATCGCAATCACTTTGACCAGGGCAAACCAGAACTCGAATTCACCGTAATTTTTTACGTTCTGAAGATTGACCGCCACCAATGCCACGATCACCACCACCATATAGGTCCAGATCGGGATAAAGGGAAACCAATTATTTAAAATTTTACCTGCAACATAGGCTTCCCAACCCATGAGCATCGCCAAAGTACACCAGTATAACCAGCCAATTGAAAAACCAGCCCAACGACCAATCGCACGGTCAGCATAGGTTGAAAAAGAGCCACTGTCCGGGTTTAAAACGGCCATCTCACCAAGCATCCGCATGATGAACCAAACCAATAAACCACCGAGTGCATAAGTAAGAAACACAACCGGCCCAGTGTTGTAAATAATACTTCCTGAACCAACAAAGAGAGAACCGCCAATCACACCGGCAATTGAGATCATGGTCAAGTGACGTGACTTAAGTCCATTATTTAAGCCTTGGGAGCCTTTGGACTCAGACGTATTTTGATGTCCAGCCATAGAATTTTCCTTAACATGATAGGAATATCGGTGTCACAGAGTGAGGTCACCCTAGGTCATCACGATTCCTAAATATTTGGTGAATTTGCCCAACCACTGAGGGAGAGGATTATTTGGGCAAATCCGACGTTTCCGTATGCATACTTCTAATAGGCTTAATTTGTCGTTTTGGCACTCAAGAAACGAGAGCCATTTTTCTATAGAAAGAAAGAGCCAATTGCTTTTTTAATGCACTGTTTTTGTGCATATCCATCACTCCGTGGCATGCTCTATGGCTGTGGCATGCTCAGCACCTCAGATTAAATTCATTTAAAATAAATAACTTAATCGAAATAATTCATTCAGCTTAAGCTCCATTTACAGGAGCCAATTCTCAGAGTGCGCATCCTGCGCATACTCTAGAACTTTAGTATAGCGCGCAATTATTAAGCTGAACTAAATAAAAAAACCTTCCTAGCTGGGCTAAGAAGGTTTTGGTTGTTTTGATCAATGGGATGGAAGTACTTGTATCCGATTAGAACGGTAAGTCGTCATCTAAGTCTGCTGGAGCAGGCGCAGATGGCGCTGCTTTCGGTGCAAAACCGCTTGGGTTATTGTTGCCATAACCTGCTGCTGGATTAGCAGCAGCTTGGTTATTATTAAAACCACCCGCGTTGCCATAACCTTGGTTGTTATTGTTGTTATAACCCGTGTTATTGCCATAACCACTGTTCTGGTTATTGTTAAAGCGAGGTTGGTTAAAACCGGCATTATCGCCCGGTACAGCTTCACCTTGCTGACGGTTCGAATCGAGCATTTGCATTTGCTCACCACGAATTTCAGTGGTGTAACGCTCTTGCCCATTCTGGTCTGTCCACTGACGGGTACGCAATGAACCTTCGATATAGACCTTTGAACCTTTACGTAAATATTGCTGTGCAATTTCACCTAAACGATTGTGCAATACAATACGGTGCCATTCAGTTTGCTCTTTACGTTCACCTGTGCTTTTGTCAGTCCAAGAATCGCTGGTTGCGATTGAAAACTGAGTAAGCGAGCCCCCATTTGGAAAAGTTTTCGTTTCAGGATCACGACCTAAAGTTCCAACTAAAATAACCTTATTTACACCACGCATTTGCTGACTTCATCCTATTTGTTTCTATATTTTACTTTATAAGAGTTATGCTTAAATGGCTACCTCTTTCCCTAACAAGTGCGTTAAATGTTGTCGCGCAGCTTCATCAATACGCTGCTTATCTACTTTTACATACGCCACTTGCTGGTCCGACATCACCACGACTTCTTCAATACCACGAATTGCTAAAAGCTGAGAAGTCCATTCATCTGTTTGTTTGCTTTCAGGTAAACGCAAAACAATCGATGAAAGATAACGCGGTTGAGCTAGCCCAAAACTAATGAGCAGCCAAATTATAGCAATTGCACTCAGGATACTCCAACCCATTGCCGTGTTATTCAGCATCAATAACTGACCGCCTAGCGTTCCGCCAAAAAATGCCCCTAAAAACTGGCTACTGGCATTCACCCCCATCGCAGTCGCTTTAGACTGAATTGGTGCTGCTTTTGACAGCCAAGAGGGCAATAACGCTTCCATGACATTAAAGGCAATGAAGAATAAGCCTAGCCCAGTCAACAAGATATATTTAGATTCATAACCAAAAATCAGGATGATTAAACCGAGAATAATCCCTGCAATCGCGGTGAGGAAAATACTGCGCATTTTGCGATATTTTTCCGCCACAATAATGCTCGGAAAAGCAAAAAATAAGCTAATCAGCAACAGCGGTAAATAAATTAAACCATGTTTCGCCAGAGGAATTTGCGCAAATTCAATCAACTGCGAAGGCACATAAATAAACATCGCCGTCAGCAACAAATGCAGGGTAAACACTGAAACATGCAAACGATTCAGATCTGGCATTTTTAGGACTTGTTTAAGCTGCCCCAGATAACCTTGCTGAAAGTTTTTATGATGTCGGGTGACTTTCGGCACCAACAGCAACATGGAAATTGCGGCTAAACCCATAATGGTGGTGACCCAAAACAGCCCTGAAATACCGACCAGACTGGTCAACCACGGCCCTAAGCTAAATGCCACCACAAAGGACAAACCAATACTCATACCCATCGCTGCCATGGCTTTGGTACGTTGCTCTTCCCGAGTCACATCGGCCAGCAAGGCCATAACCACCGCAGACACGGCACCTGCACCCGCAATAGCTCGTCCTATAATCACCCCATAAATGGTGTCGGACATTGCGGCAATGGCACCCCCTAAAGCAAACAATAACAGCCCCAACACCACCAAGGGTTTACGGCTAAAACGGTCGGCAATCAGGCTGAACGGAATTTGCAAAATGGCTTGAGTTAAGCCATACACCCCAACGGCTAATCCAATTAACGCAGGCGTCGCATATTGATAGGACTGACCAGCCACGGAAAAGACCGGAATAATCATGAACAGACCCAACATACGCAAGGCAAAAATACTGCTTAAGGCAAAGGTCGAGCGGCGTTCGAGGGAATTCATCATATCAATAGACTTAATTGCGTTGAATTTGGAAGCTATGCTACAGCATTCGGGCAGGAATGCGTTGCCATTCTAGAATTATCTCAAGAAAAAAGGGCGCAATACAATGCACCCTTGATTCTACTCTGTGGACATTTCGTGCAGATTCACGGTTTAACCATGTTGTCCTTGGCGTTTGCGATATTGAATCGAGGCAATGATTGCCCAAACAATAAATGCCACCCCAATCAGACCTGTCACCACTTCTGGAATATGCACACCTGTTCCGCTTGCCAACATAATGAAGGCTAAGGCACCAATCGCATAATGCGCACCATGCTCAAGGAAGATATAGGCGTCTAAAGTCCCTTTTTCAACCAAGTAAATGGTCATGGAACGTACGAACATCGCACCAATCGCCAAGCCCAGCATAATGATGACCACATCCGAAGTAATCGCAAAGGCACCAATCACGCCATCAAAACTGAAAGAGGCATCCAGTACTTCAAGATAGATAAAGCCACCTAAACCGGCTTTAATCACGCCAGTCGAAGCGCCGCTGGCATCATGTGCCACGGCATTACCGTCTTCATCAATTTCTGGCTCACCGCCCAATAAATGACTCAATACTTGTACACCGATATAAATCACAATGCCCCAAATACCCGCCATGGTCACCACCAGACGTTCTGAATCGGCAACATTGGCTGCCATGATCAACAACGCAATCAGTGAAATAAAAACTGACATGGCTGGCACATTGGCTAAATTGGATAAACGATGCTCTAACCATTTAAACCAATGCGTGTCTTTCCCTTCGTCAAAGAAGAAATTCAAAAACACCAACAATAAGAAAGCACCACCAAACGCTGCAATTTCAGCATGATGGGCCATCAATTTTTCTGAATATTGTTGTGGCTCATTTAATGCCATTTGCACCACTTCGAGCATACCCATATCCGCTGTGACGGCAACAATCACGATTGGGAAAACCAAACGCATGCCGAAAACCGCAATAATGATCCCGATAGTTAAGAAGATCATTTTCCAAAAATGATCCCAACCTCTCAGTACCGAAGCATTCACAACGGCATTATCAAACGATAATGACACCTCCATCACTGCCAAAATGGCGGTAATGGTCAAGGCGGTAAACATGGTCTTTAAGCCCGCTTCTGGACCGTGGGTGAAACCCCAGTAAGCAGAAATGGCAAGACACACAATCGTAAAAAAGATAGAGAAACCAAAATGTTTCATCATAACGAGGTGACCTTTGGATAATAAGACGGCTGTAAGTTCTACAGCTTAAAAATTTATGCGGATTATTATGCCGCTTTTATGGCTTAAACCAAAACTGTTCTACTATTTTTTGTGCAGTAGCCGATGTCTGTATGAAATCAGGGTCGTGTATTGCTGCTGCTTGGGTTAGTCTAGTCCGCATGAGTTTGAATTTGGATCAAGGAAACTGTAATGCTTTTTTCTGAGCAATTGTGGCAGCGTAATCTCGACTTATATCAAAAAACTTTAGCCTTGCCGTTTAATCAGGAGCTGGCGCAGGGGACGCTCAGCCCAGAAGCGTTTGGACATTATGTGATTCAGGACGCGCATTATTTATTGGCTTATGGACGTGCCTTAGCGGTCTGTGCCGCAAAAGCCTATGAAGCCGATGATGTGATGCAGTTTTCTGAAGCAGCGAAAATTGCGATTGTGGTGGAACGTAGCTTGCACGACAGTTTTATGCAGCAGTTTGATATTTCCAAACAGGAATTTGAAAACACACCCCTGACCCTTGCCTGTCACCATTACACCTCATTTTTAACCGCAACGGCATGGTCTGAAAGTTATCCTGTGGTGCTTGCGGCTTTACTGCCATGCTTCTGGATTTATGCCGAAGTCGGTAAAGATATTGTCGATAATTCCATTGCCAACAATCCGTATCAAGCTTGGATTGATACCTATTCGGGTGAGGAATTTCATACTGCCGTACGTAACGTCATTGCCACGGTAAATAAAGTCGCGGCACGTTGTGATGCCGACACCTTAGAAAAAATGCATGCGGCTTATCGCATGGGTGCCAAACTGGAATGGCTGTTCTGGGACAGCGCCTATCAACAATGTCAGTGGCATGGACTCGATCACGCTTAATTTTTTAGCACGCTTTAGCCAGCAACTGGCTGGCTAAAGCAGCCAGTACTTTAAAACAGGTTCACTGCCAGTAAAGCCAACAGTGCAGGAACGGCTTGAATATAAATAATCTTTTTACTGGCAGTCATGCCCCCATAAATACCCGCCACCAACACGCAGCCCAAAAAGAAATTCGCTAAGGCACTGGCATAAATTTCTGGTGCAAACAAAGACCAGAATAGTCCCGCTGCCAAAAAGCCATTATAAAGCCCCTGATTCTGTGCCATGACTTTGGTCAATTGTGCTTTTTCAGGCGTATTACCAAAGGCTTTTAAACCATAAGGTTTGTCCCACAAAAACATTTCCAGCACTAAAATATAGACGTGTAAAACTGCAATCAGCCCCACTAAAATTGCGCCCAACATTTTTATTTTCCTTTTTTGTTGTATCGAATACGGCAAAAGTGAGCCTTTCGGCTCACTTCAGTGGATTTAATCTTAAGCTTTGAACAAGACTTTACCTTGGCGTGCACTTTGTGTGGCTTTTTCTGCCGCTGCCTTGAACTCAGAGAATTCAAAAACGCCTTCCACAGGCAACGTAAGTTTTTGCTGCGCCGCGAGCGTTAATAGCTCAACCACAAGCGCTTTTTTACGCTCCGCAGGCATTTGCTGATTGACCACGCTGGCCCAGAAGCCCTTGATGGACGCTTGTTTAAAGATTAAATCACCTGACTCAATCTGCATGGTTTCGCCCGTCATGCTGCCGAATGACACCAACAGCGAGTTTTCACCTAATACGCTTAATAGCTCACCACTGGCTTTGCCACCAATCGAATCGACCCCAACCATGAGCGGCTGATCTCCCTGAATGGCTTTGACTTGAGCTTTCCAGTCGGCTTGGTCGGTGGCCACCACATTCTGAATCCCCAAGGCCGTCATTTCTGCGACGGCTTCTTGGCGACGTACCAAGTTAATCACATGAATGCCACGCGCTTGCGCAATCATCGCAACGGTTTTACCGACTGCACCATTGGCCGTATTTTGAATCATCCACTGACCAGGCTGTAACTGGGCAAAGTCCAGCAGCATTAACGCACTGAGTGGCATGGCAATCAGCTGTGCCGCCAATTCATCTGGAATGACTTCAGGTAAAGGAACCACTGCTGCGGCTGGTGCCAGACAATATTCTGCCCAACTGCCATGAATGCCTGCGGCAGAGACACGTTGTCCCACTTGCAAACCTGTGACCCCTTCACCCAATGCATCAATAATACCCACGGCTTCACTACCACCAATCGCCGGCAATTCAGGTTTATAGCCATAGCTGCCAACGACCGTCAATACATCGTGGTTATGAATTGGTGACAAAATGACTTTTAAACGAACTTGACCCGCTTTCGGTTCAGGTTGCGGCATCTCGGCTTGTTCGAGTACATCGGCAAATTCGCCAAAACTACGATGAATAATACTACGCATGGCTTAATCCTTCATGGGTTGTAAGAGGTTGTGTGTGGTTTCCAGTGCTAACTGCAAAGGGGCTTTGTCTTGCGCCAATTTGGCCAGCAAGGCTGCGCCTAACCACAGTTGATACATCACTTGTGCCATTTTGAGCGGTTGAATATGGCTGGGAATAGAACCCTCTTGCTGCCCTTCTTCAAGTAATCGGGCGACCCGCTCAATCAATTTACTCACACCAAAATTCAAAATCTGGCGCATATCTTCAGACAAGTCAGACACTTCTGCTGCCAATTTCACAATCAGACAGTTTTCTGCCCAACCGCCCTGAATGGGATCTTCAATCCATGCTTGCCATAACGCGATTAAACGCGCATAGGCACTGCCATCGGTGAGCGTCCAAAGCTGTTCCACCTGTGTACTGTAATCCGCAATGTATTGCTCTAACAGCGCACAACCAAAAGCTTCTTTAGAGGCAAAATAATGGTAGAACGAGCCTTTCGGCACGTCACAGGCTTTTAAGATTTCTTGTAGCCCTACTCCGACAAAGCCTTTCTGTAAGACCAGTGGAAAACTGGTGTCCAGAATATGCTGACGGGTGGCTTCCGTTTTGATTGATCGTTTCATGTGCTCACTATATTTTACTATTAGACCAGTCGTCTAGTAATTTTATGTAACTGAGATTAGATTACGTTCTAGAGTAGCCACTACAGCAAATGAATGTTAATAATAGCGGCCTATACTATGCCCGATTGTTCAGGCTTAATCTCTCCGTCATGATTTGTCGTTTAAAAATCAACACAACAGACTTGAACAATTTTAAAGCGCTATCATATAAGTTTCTATTTGCACAATAATTGAGATGTTTTCATGAGCCAAAGTCATATCCGTATTCGAGGTGCACGTACCCACAATTTAAAAAATGTGAGCCTCGATATTCCCCGCGACAAGTTTGTGGTGATTACGGGACTCTCAGGTTCAGGTAAATCCTCTCTCGCTTTCGATACATTGTATGCCGAAGGTCAGCGCCGCTATGTCGAATCGCTGTCGGCCTATGCGCGGCAGTTTTTATCGCAAATGGAAAAACCTGAAGTTGATTCGATTGAAGGTTTAAGCCCTGCGATTGCCATTGAGCAGAAGTCGACTAGCCATAACCCGCGCTCGACTGTCGGGACCATTACCGAAATTTACGATTATTTGCGTTTGCTCTATGCCCGTGTCGGGACGCCTTTTTGCCCTGAACATGACCTGCCGATGGTGGCACAAACCATTTCGGAAATGGTCGATGCTGTGAAAGCGCTCGAAGAAGGCACAGCGCTGATGCTGCTGGCCCCTGTGGTTCGTGAGCGTAAAGGTGAATACAGCAATCTGTTTGAACAATTACAAAGCCAAGGTTTTGTCCGCGCCCGTGTGGATGGCGAGATTATTGATATTGACTCACCACCTGAACTGGACAAAAAGAAAAAACACACCATTGAAGTGGTGGTGGACCGCTTTAAAGTTCGGGATGACTTGGGCAACCGGATTGCGGAAAGCTTTGAAACTGCACTGCGTTTAGGCGGTGATATTGCCGTGCTGTCATGGATGAAAGGCGAACATCCTGACCGTGTGTTTTCGGCCAAACACTCCTGCCCTGAATGTGACCGTGCCGTGGCTGAACTGGAACCGCGCCTGTTTTCCTTTAACAACCCTTTTGGTGCCTGTCCTGTTTGTGATGGTTTAGGTACACGCAGCCATTTCAGTGCTGACAAACTCATTCCAAATTCCGAGCTATCGATTAGTCAGGGTGCCATTCGTGGTTGGGACCGACAACGTCCGTACTACTACAGCATGATTCAAAAGGTTGCGGATCATTTTGAATTTTCCTTAGAGACCCCATGGAACGAACTGGATAAAGACACCCAGAAAAAGTTTTTATACGGTACGGGCAAAGAAAAAGTTGATCTGAGTTATATTGACGAACGTGGGCGTAAACACAATCGCGTGCAACCCTTTGAAGGGATTTTACCGCATCTTGAACGTCGCTACCGCGAAACCGAAAGCAACTATGTGCGCGATGATTTGGCGCAGTATTTGTCTAATGCGGCCTGTGATGCCTGTGGCGGCTCACGTTTAAACGAAATTTCGCGCAATGTCCGTGTCAAAGACAAAACCATTGCCGAGATCACCAAAATGTCAATTGGCGATGCCGAAGCCTATTACCAAACCCTGAATTTGACCGGTGCCAAAGGTGAAATTGCCGACAAGATTTTTAAAGAAATCCGTGAGCGTTTGCACTTTTTGGTTTCGGTGGGTTTGAACTATCTCAGTCTGTCACGTTCCGCAGAAACCTTGTCGGGCGGTGAAGCACAGCGTATTCGTCTGGCTTCGCAAATTGGCGCAGGCTTAATGGGCGTGATGTACGTGTTGGATGAACCCTCAATTGGTCTGCATCAGCGTGACAATGACCGTCTACTGGAAACTTTGGTGCGTTTGCGTGACCTCGGCAATACCGTGTTGGTGGTCGAGCATGATGAAGATGCCATTCGCGCAGCGGATCATATTATTGATATTGGTCCGGGTGCAGGCGTACATGGCGGTGCCATTATTGCCGAAGGCACAGCGGATGAATTAGCGCGACATGAAGATTCCCTCACCGGGCAATATCTGTCAGGCAAGCTCAAAATTGCCGTCCCTGCGCAGCGTACCCAGCCACCACGCCCCGATGAGCAAATTAAACTGATGGGTGCTGCGGGGCACAACCTGAAAAATGTCGATTTGACCATTCCACTCGGGGTCATGACCTGTGTCACAGGCGTGTCGGGTTCAGGTAAATCGACGCTGATTAACCGTACCTTATTGCCATTAGCCGCGACTCAACTCAATGGGGCAACCACCCTCACCGCGGAAAAGTTCGACTCGATTGATGGCTTGCAATTCCTCGATAAAGTTGTGGATATTGACCAAAGCCCGATTGGACGTACCCCACGTTCCAACCCTGCCACCTATACGGGTTTATTTACCCCAATTCGTGAATTGTTTGCGCAAACCCCAGAAGCCAAAGCCCGCGGTTATGCCGCTGGTCGTTTCTCCTTTAACGTGAAAGGTGGACGCTGCGAAGCCTGTGAAGGCGACGGCATGATTAAAGTGGCCATGCACTTCTTACCCGATATGTATGTGCCCTGCGATAACTGTCACGGTAAACGCTATAACCGTGAAACCTTGGAAGTCGGCTATAAAGGCAAAAACATTTCTGATGTGTTGGATATGACGGTTGAAGATGCGATGCATTTCTTCGATGCCATTCCAGTCATTCACCGTCGTTTAGAAACCTTAAACCAAGTTGGCTTGGGGTATATCCGTCTCGGTCAGTCTGCAACAACCCTTTCTGGTGGTGAAGCACAGCGTGTGAAACTGGCACGTGAATTGGCAAAACGCGATACAGGTAAAACTTTGTATGTACTGGATGAACCGACCACAGGTCTGCACTTCCATGACATTGCCAAGTTACTCGACATCCTGCATGAGCTGCGTAACAAAGGAAACACCATTGTGGTGATTGAGCATAATTTGGATGTGGTTAAAACTGCAGACTGGATTATTGACTTAGGTCCTGAAGGGGGTGCTGGTGGTGGTCAGATTATTGCCGAAGGTACACCTGAAGAAGTGGTGAAAAATAAAGTTTCGCATACAGCAAGGTTCTTAAAACCGTTGTTGAAGTAATTTTAGAATCTCCCCTAACCCCTCTTTTTAAAGAGGGGGAAATTCCCTCCTTTTCCAAAGGAGGGTTAGGGAGGATTTAAATAAGCATAAAAAATAAATAATTTTTTGGGGTAAATAATGCAGTTCTCAAAAAGATATGGTTATAAATCCGTAAGAGAAATAATTCAGAAAGAATCTATAAATGATGATTTACATAATAGATTGTGGAATCTAATTAACTTTTATATTTTTAATAAATATAAGAAAAATATTGAATTACAAAGAAACAATCCGATTGCTGAAAGTAATTTAAATATTTTTTTCGCTAATTTATATCACAACTATTTAAAAACGCGGATTGATGAAATTCCTCATGAATTACAGATTGGCTTAGAAGAGATTAGCTCTCTATTTTTTGACCACTATAATTGGTATGAAATTTACGACTTTATTGAATTTTGCATACATTACTACCCTTTCCCAGAGTTAAAAGAATCATTTACAAAAGACATTAATAATGTACTCGAAGAGGAAAATTCAGCCTATAGAGTTATTAACCAGCAAATTACTGAAATTACCTCTGAACAAGAAATCCAATCTATCGAAGATGCTTTAGAAAATACAAATCAATATTCAGGTATTCGACAACATCTTAATCAAGCTTTAAAACTAATGTCAGATCGTCAAAAACCTGATTATAGAAATTCAATTAAAGAATCGATTAGCGCGGTTGAATCCATTTGCAAAATCGTGACTAACGATGAAAGAACAACATTAGGAAAAGCATTAAAAGTTATTGAAGATAGATTCGGTTTACACCCTGCTCTTAAAGGAAGTTTGAGCCAACTCTATGGTTATACTTCAGATAGTGATGGTATTCGCCATGCGATGCTTGAAGAGTCAAACTTAAGTTATATCGATGCAAAATTTATGCTGGTTGCCTGCACCAACTTTATTAATTATCTAATTGAAAAAACCAAAGCCCAAAACTGAAATCCAATCACATGACAGGCGACATTGATGTCGCCCGTTTGACTGTACTCAAGGGACTGAGTATCAGTCAAACAAATGAGTTTTGTCACTTTTTCCCAGTCAAAAGTGAGGCAACGCCTACACAACAAAAATAAAACCTCAATTTGAATATGAGGACGTGATAAAGAACCAACCAAATATTCAAATCATCAAACAGCAAAATCTAAATTCTATTTATCAAAATAAATTCAAATCACGTAAAATCCGACTCGGCTTTTATCAAAACAGAAGCCTTATTACTTTTCAATAACACAACGACATAATCAAAACCATGAAAGCATTCCTTCTCAGCTTGTCTTTGGGACTTGTTTCCTTACACACCTACGCCAATGGCTATATTAATGAAAACATGATTGTTTTCACCTCAGCATCCGATGGCAGCGATAACCCGTGGCACGAGCATCCCAAATGCACACCCAGCATTCAGGCAGGCAGTACTGCAAAATCATGGCTGGTGCAATATTTCTATGCCAACCAAAGTCCGCTCACTTCTGGATTTATCACCACACAAAAGCCTTCGAGCAAAGCCAGCGAATGCGAACATCTGGTGCATTTTCCAGATCAAGTACAAGGCTCAGGAACCTTTGAAAGCTATTATCCGAATGGCAAAATGCGTAGCCAGATTGAATATGAAGATGGCAGTTATCACGGCAAACTCATTCTCTGGCATGCCAACGGCTTAAAACAACAAGAATCGACCATGAATGATGGCGGTCCTGATGGGGAATATCGCATTTGGCACCCAAATGGACAATTGGCACTGTCCATGAAATACAAAGATCAGATGCAAGATGGCATGAAACAGCGCTGGTATGCCGACGGTAAACCGTGGACCTATGTCCGTTTTGAACATGGCATCATGCGTGGTGAACTGAAACAATGGTTTAGTAATGGCAAACTGGAACGTCGTGGAGAATACCGCAACGGCCTCAGACAAAACCGCTATGAAATTTGGTATGAAGATGGCACCCCCGAAGCGGTGTTAAACTACGATGCCGGCAGTATTATCCAAGCACAATGCTGGAATGCCATGGGCAAACCGCGTAATACCAAGCATTGTCTCTCTGACTATCAAAATGAAGAATAAGCTGAATAAGAGGATATTGATGCGGTGACAAGCCTAGCCTTGTACCGCATTTTTGCCATTCGCTTTGGCCTTAAATAAAGACTGATCGGCTTTATGAAAAAGCTCTAACCAACTGGCCGCCCCCACCGCATAACCTGCACTGATCGAAACGCGCAATTCTTGGGCTAGACCGACCTGCAAGGTTGCAAGATTGACCTCACGTCGGATTTGATCGGCAATCATTAAGGCTTCCACTTCCGTGATTTGCTCCAACAGCAGCAAAAATTCATCGCCTCCATAACGCACAATTAAATCTGTAGCGCGGACATTGGATTTTAAAATCTCGGCAACCATCTGAATAACCTTGTCCCCAAGCATATGCCCATATTGATCATTAACCTGTTTAAAATCATCAATATCAATTACCAGCAGTCCCAACTTTTCTAACTTTTTCGGTTGCTGTTCTAGGTGCTGAATATAACTTTCTAATGCCAAACGATTGGCCACGCCTGTTAAGGCGTCTGAGTTGGCAATATTTTTCAGTTGAAATTCCAAGGCGTCGCGTTGTTGTAACATGCCTTCCAGCTTGCGTATCGCGGTAAATAAAGAATCTACCCGACGATCCTGTAAGCTGTTGTCTTCCAGCGCTGAACTAACCTTACCCTGTGATAAATTTAAAATGGTTTCACGCGCTTGAATTAAAGGTCCAAACACATTGCGACGCGCATAAATCATGGTAAACAACGCTGCCAATAAGGACACGGAAGTCATGAACAGCATCAGCAAAAACTGGCGTTTGGCCTGCGACTTGTCTTGCTCCGCAACCATCAGGCTGTAGTCCAAAATATAACTCTGCAAGTTCACCACTGAACTAAATTTATCAACGATTTGCTTGGTCAGTTCAGTGCCTGATAAAGCATAGGGTTGCCCCGCAAGGCTGTCTTGAATCAGCATCTGCACGGTATCAATCCCTTGATCAAGAAAGTCTGTTTTCACTTTTTGATGCAATTGAATAAATTCAGGGGTTTTATCTTGTTCGGGCATAATGGTGTAAACCAAATCCCATAAATAATGCGCTTGATGCTGAGTTTGCAGAGAACGCGCCAGATTGGTATCGGGCATTTTTTCATGAAAGGTCACAGGAGCAATAATATTGGATGCCACACGACCTGCCTGATCACGCAAATCGGCCAAAATCAGAATTAAGGTGTAATAATTCGAGGTGTATTCATCTTGGCTTTGTGAATGAATCACCATATGTTTTAACACGGTATGGCTTTCATCCCATGCAGCAAACATCTGTAAAATCGCAGCATCCAGTTGCCCCATAGTACGCTGGGCACGAGGCAAAGCAGCATAGGCATCTACCGCAGCCCGCCCTTGCTGTAATTGTTGTTGCAGTTGGGTGGTTAATTCCGTAGCTTCGGTATGAAAGCCTGTGCTATTCAGCAGCACTATCGTATTTTCAAGCTGTTGATCAACCCCATGTCGATAGTCCCGCAACTCTTGCTGATTCTGAGCCAGCTCTTCAGAGGTACTCGACATGACTTTATTGGCCGGGGCTCGTTCCCGTGAAATTTTATTGGAGAGTTCAGCGACAGCTCTAAGGCTCTGAATCTCTGACAAGGAAATACGCGCTTGTTGGTAATGCTGATAGCTTTTAAAAATCAGCGGTACAGAAATAAACAGCAATGACAGAACAATGATCAACATCGCTCCCAGCAATCGTTTACTAATGTTTTCTGCACGTAATTTGGACATAGATGCTGAGAGGTTTCCTTCGCGGATTTCGCTATGATTTAAATCATAACACTACGGAAATGTACAACACTGAAGCGTCATTGTCTGTACCGTAACAGAATCAGTGTGGTGTACAAATAACGTTCTCTGTTTATTTTAGCTGAATTTGCAGCATTATAAATAAGGGAAAATACCCAGTTTATCTAAGGCATCGAGAGTTAACTCTTTTCTTAACGCCAGTTGCTGCTCATGGTCGGTTTGCATATTGAACGCAAAAGCCACAATCTGACCATTGGCTTGCTCAACCCAGCCCACATACCATCCGACCCGAGATTGTACATCCATACCCCAGCCACTTTTGGCATACAGCTTGGCTGCCCCACGGCGCTCTACATACAACATTTCTTTCACTGCCTGTTGCACCTCGGTATCGAAGGCCAAGGTTTTAGTCGCCAGTCGATAGGCAAATTCAGCTTGTTGTTGCGGGGTAATGGTTAAGGGGCCATCGAGCCAAAAACGGTCCACCTGAGATCCTATCTGCATATTGCCATAGCCCACACGCTTCAACTCATGTTGCATTAGGCTTAAACCAATGCGTCGAGCCAGCGTTTGGTAAACTGGTACGGCTGAAGCTTGCATCGCCTCTGCTAGAGTCATGTCCTTTTCCCAACTTTTAAAGCTGCGGGGTTGTCCATCCCATGGAAAAACTTCGCTGGTGGTGGCCTTATGCTGTTGTAAACCAATCAGTGCATTCAACATTTTAAAAGTCGAAGCCGGAATATAGGCTGTATCTGCCCGCTGTAAGTCATTACCCAAACGTCGCATGTGCTGCCCATCATATGTCACCAATACCGCGGGCTGCTGAATAGACTGAAACATCTGATTCACCTTGTTGTCAGCCATCTGTTGTGACATGACAGGATTGTTCGCAGTCTGAGCATTCGGTTTGATCTGTGAATTACACCCCGCCAAAACTCCCGCACCCAACAGCAAACAACCCAATGTGCGCATTACCACTGGCATGGCTACTCCCTTAAGATTTGAATCATATTGCTGCTCATGATAGCCAGTTTTTGAGCAAGTAGAAGAATTTCAAGGTGTTTTATTTTACTTATGATCTATTATGGTGCATAATGCACAACATTAGGGCGTTTTTAATTTCATCCTCAGCAGATATTTTTAAATTTCCCTGTTTTTTGGCAAAAAAATCCCAGTTTATTTATTTAATCTGGGATTTTTTCTGCCTTTAAGATTTATTATCAATATTAAATTCAATTTAAAAATAAATAATTGCACCTTATTAGTGCAATAAGTTGATCCAATAGTGCAGACTCTACAGCCAATCAGCACCCGCGTTGTATTTGGGTGCAGACCCAGCCCTTCTTCCTTTCTACAGCTCTGTAGCACAACATCTGCTGCCACAAAAACAGCGCTCATTGATCGAATACTGCCACTGATTCAAAAAAAACGCATAAAAAAAAGCCCAACCTTGGGGAAAGCTGGGCGATAAAACAAAAACCTTTTGTGGAGAATCAGTCAGATATCACACTATTGCCATGAAACATGATCTGATTACCCTATTATTATGTTCTGCTTTTGCTTAGAAGTAAAGCCGATTAAATTGCTTTGTTTTATAGAAAAACACATAAAATCCCAAATAAGACAAATTCATCACATTTACCCCCTAAAAAAAGCGCAATTAATGTGCACTTTTTACAATTTTTGTAGGTTTTAATTATTTTTTAATCAACTTTCTAGCAGTGCATCACTAAAGAATGTGTCATTTGTGTGAAACTTATAATTGTTTTTAGGAATTAAAATATAATTCTCAATCTTTTTTTACAATTTAATTCACATCAGATTATTCCTAAATTTTTCATTCAGTTATTTGAAATTTGAGCCTTAGCTTATTGTTATCTCTCTATTTTTTATCAGGTTGACAAGATTTTAGCTATTTGCATATTTTTTAAACAAGAAAATTAGTGCAATTGCTCAGCTACAAGCCGTAACATGCGCTTGATTGACTTAATAAATTGTTACAATACAATGCCACTTGCTTAATCCATTTTAACAAACTGGTAATACTTATGAAAAAACTCGGTTTAGCCACTGCTTTATTATTAGCCATGACCGGTGCTCAAGCATACCAATTCGAAGTACAAGGTCAATCTGAATACATCGATGCATCTGCAGCAAACGACAAAGATTTTACTGGCGGTGTACAAGGTACTTTCTACTTTAAAGATGTAGACACTTCTAAAGGTCCTTTAGCTGAAGCAGCGTTCTTAAACCAAGCTTCAAACGTATCTTTGGCATATAACTATGCTGAACTAGGTTCTAATGGTATTGACTTCACAGCACATAACTACGGTGCAAAAGCTGAAGCTTACGTACCAACTAAATACGTACCTGTATACGCAAGCGCTTCTTACAGCCATACAATTTTAGATGCTAAAAACAACTTCACAGCTGATGACCAAGGCGACCGTTATGCACTTGAATTGGGTGCTTTAGCTGCGCCTAACTTCTTGGTTGCAGTGGGTTATACTAGCGTTGCTGACCAATTAGCTTTAGATGCATTCAATGTCATGAACAATGGCGTAGTAAATGCGGTCGGTGAAACTGCGACTATTGGTGATGACCAAGACGCAATCACTGCACGTACTAAATACGTTGGCAACATCGATGGCACCAACATGGCTGTAGGCTTTGAGTCTGGTCTTGTTTATGGTGACGACACTGCTTACCAATTGAAAACTGATTTGTACTTAACGCCTAAATTCAGCGTAGGTGCTTCTTATGTGAAATCAAGCTTTGCAGAGACTCCTGACTCAGCTTGGGGTGCAAACGTTAACTACTTCATCACTCCAGCAGTTGCTGTAGGTGCAAGCTACGTAAATGCAAACTCTAAAGAAATTGTTGATCTTGATACACAAACTGTTGGCTTAAATGCTAAATTCCGCTTCTAATTTTATTTAGAATCTGAATACAAAAAAGGACGCTTTAAGCGTCCTTTTTTCATATTAAGCATTTAATTTGGGCTGCGCACCAAACTTAAGAAATGTAAATGACGCTCATATTGGTCAATAATGTCTTGCAACAGGTCTTCCACCGTCCAGTCCATGACGTCATAGTTTTGCCCACCTTCACGTAAAAACACTTCGGCCTGATAAAACGGCTGATCTTGCGCCACGGTATCGGCCATAAAACTCGGCGGCTGAGTTTCTCGAGAAACCACCTGATAAATGAAGTTAATTTCATTATGATGATCAACCCGTAACTGCAACCCATGTTCGATCGACTGAATCGTGACATCCAATTCCCGGCGTTGAAACTCTTTTTGTACTTGACTAAATGCCTGCTGTACCTGCTGTTGAATATAAGTATCCACTTCTTGCTGGTTATGCGGATAGTGCATGATCAAGCCTAAACGCTGCTGCCAACTGCGCGGATTTTGAATGGCTCGTGGAGTGATCCGAGCCGCTTGTAACGCCTGCATTTTAGTGACATCAATGGTGAGGGCTTTCATTAGCCCCCAACAGACCAGCAGCATAATCAAGGTAAAGGGCAATGCACTCATAATGGTGGCCGATTGCAAAGCAGCCAAACCACCAGCCATCAGTAGAATGATTGACAACACCGCAATTAATACCGTCCAGAATAAGCGTTGCCACAACGGTGAATTTTCAGTTTCAGCGGTGAGATAATCAATGACTAGAGATCCCGAATCGGCAGAGGTCACAAAGAACAGCACCACTAAAATGGTCGCTATTAAACTGGAAATCTGAGCAAATGGTAAATGGGTCAAAAACTCGAATAAGGCCACGGAAGAATCTTGCTGCACAGCACTAATCAAGGAACTGTGGCCATCGTGAATAATGCTGAACAAGGCGGCATTGCCCATAAAGCCCATCCAAATAAGGGTAAACCCAGTCGGAATGAACAAGACCCCGACAATGAACTCACGTATGGTGCGTCCGCGTGACACACGTGCAATAAACATTCCGACAAAAGGTGACCATGAAATCCACCAGGCCCAATACATAATGGTCCACCCGCCAATCCAGCCATTCGGTTGGTAGGCATACAGATTAAAAGTCATGGTAAACAGGTTAGAAACATACTGCCCTGCATTCTGGATCGTGGTTTGTAAAATATAGATGGATGAACTACAGAGAAAAACAAATAGCAGCAGGGCTAAGACCAATATTAAGTTGAGTTCGGACAGTCGTTTAATGCCTTTATCCAGACCAAAACCTACCGATAAGGAGGCTAAAAAGGTCACAAATACAATCAGCCCAACTTGAATGCCAATGCTTTGCTGAATACCAAATAAATAATTCAAACCAGAATTAATTTGGGTCACACCAAAACCCAATGTGGTGGCAACCCCAAAAATAGTCCCTAAGGTGGCAAAGGTATCTACCGCATCTCCAACAGGTCCATAAATTTTTTTGCCAACTAGCGGATATAACGCGGAACGCACTTTAAGCGGTAAATTATGCCGAAAGGAAAAATACGCTAGCGACAAACCCACCAAGGCATAAATCGCCCAAGCATGCAGTCCCCAGTGGAAAAAAGTAATCCGCATGGCTTGCTGCGCGGCCAGTACGGTTTCGCCTTCTCCAGTTGGCGGACTCACATAATGCATAACCGGTTCGGCAATGCCGAAGAACATCAAACCAATCCCCATACCTGCCGTAAACAGCATCGCAAACCAGGAGCTTTTACTATATTCAGGGAGACTATGGTCCAGACCGAGTTTGATTTTCCCCATATCGGAGAGGGCAATAAAGATCAGTAAAATAAGGAAGAAGGCTACCGCTAATACATAAAACCAGCTAAAAGAGTCGATAATCCATTGATTTAAATGCTTGGTCAGTGCTTCAAAGCCACTTGGATCAAACAAAATTAACGCCAGAAACAGTGCAATAATGATGACTGTACTTAAAAATACATTCCGTTTGACATTGGCAAACGGAGACGACTTTATGGAAGGCATAAGTTCCCCCAGAAGATTTTTTATTAATGTAAAGATGCAACCAATCAGGTTTATTGCGCGAGTCTTATAAAAAGTAAGAAATGAATGTTTAAAATTTAACAATTCTTGATCATGATAATTTATGTCGCACAGTAAGGCAGTGCAATTCCTGTAACAATTTCGCTTAAGATCCAAGAGCAACACAGAATAACCCGCCCTATAGGCTCAAAAGCATGCCACATAAAAAAAGCCCCTTACGGGGCTTTTTTAAAATCTTGGAGATCTGAATTAGTGATCAGATGCACCTGAGATACCAACACCAGTCATAGAACGTACATACTGTGCATCGAATGCTTTACGTTCCGCTTGCGCACGAGCTGAGTTATCCGTTACAGAGAACAACCAGCAGCAGAAGAATGCAAGTGGCATAGAGAACAAGGTTGGGCTGTTGAAACCAAATACAGGCGTATCAGAAATGTGTAGCGTGTCTACCCATACTGCTTTTGATAATACAATCAAAGTTACCGCACTGATCAAACCTGCTAAACCACCGATCACTGCACCACGTGTTGTTAAACCTTTCCAGAACATTGAAAGAACAAGTATCGGGAAGTTTGCACAACATGCAACTGCGAACGCCAAGCCCACCATGAATGCTACGTTTTGTTTTTCGAACAAAATACCAAGCACCATAGCGAAGATCGCTAAAACTAAAGTGGCAATCTTAGACATACGAAGTTCAGATTCAGGCGTTGTTTGACCTTTCTTGAATACGTTTGCATACAAGTCATGAGAGATTGCTGAAGCACCTGACAATGTCAAACCAGCGACCACCGCAAGGATTGTTGCGAATGCTACAGCTGAAATGAAGCCCATGAACAAGTCACCGCCCAATGCATCAGACAAGTGAACCGCAGCCATGTTGTTACCACCAACAAGCTCCAGCTTGCCAGTTACCGCCATTTTCGCAACATCAATGAATTGTGGGTTGTTTGAAACAAACAGGATCGCACCAAAACCAATGATGAAAGTTAATAGGTAGAAGTAACCAATGAAACCCGTTGCTACCACTACAGATTTACGTGCTTCTTTCGCATCTTTTACTGTGAAGAAACGCATTAAGATGTGTGGAAGACCCGCTGTACCGAACATTAAGCCTAAACCAAGCGAAACTGCATCAATCGGGTTGGCTGCAAGTTTACCAGGTCCCATAATATGAGCCGCATCTTCAAGGCTCATGTCATGCACTTTACTGAAGACTGCAATGGATTGCTCGAACATGCTGGCAAAGCTGAAGCCGACATTTTTCATTACCATGAAGGCCATGAAAGACGCACCGCTCAGTAACAACACCGCTTTAATGATCTGTACCCAAGTCGTTGCCAACATACCACCGAAGATTACGTAAGCCATCATCAAGAGACCTACCACAACCACCGCGATGTTATAGTTCAAACCGAACAGAAGTTTAATGAGCTGACCCGCACCTACCATTTGTGCAATCAGATAGAACGCTACAACCACCAATGAACTGAATGCCGCTAAGGTACGTACTGGTTTTTCATCTAAACGGAATGACACCACGTCAGATAAGTTGTATTTACCCAAGTTACGTAAGCGTTCTGCAATCAAGAACAACACGATTGGCCAGCCCACCATGAAACCCAACGAGTAGAGTAAGCCGTCAAAACCTGAGCTGAATACCAATGCGGAAATACCCAGGAACGATGCTGCTGACATGTAGTCACCTGCAATCGCCAAACCATTTTGGAAACCTGAAATACCGCCACCCGCTGTATAGAAGTCTTGTGCGCTGGTGGTTTGCTTCGCAGCCCATTTAGTAATGAACAGGGTAAAACCAACAAAAATCACGAACATGACAATTGCGTGCCAGTTGGTGGCTTGTTGCTGTGCTTCGCCCAAATCTGGACCCGCAAACGCCATGCTTGACAGCATGAGTGACGATGCAGCAACTGCTTTCGCCTTCATTGAATTCCATTTCATCTTAGTGTTGTCCTTTCTCATGAGCGATCGCTTCTACTTCACGTAGTGCTTCTTCAGTCAAACCATCCAATTTGTTATTGGCAACGTAGGAATACACACCACAAAGTATGAATGACAAGACAATAATGCCGAGACCCAATGGAATACCAATTGTGGTCACGCCACCGCCGAACGAACTTAATAAAAACTCTTTGTTGTAGCCCACCAAAAGCATGAAGCCTACATACACAAATAACATCACTGCAGTCAGCGACCAGCTCAATGAACTTTTTCTACTGACCATTTCCTTGAATTTGGGATTTTCTAGAATTTGGTTTACCTGAACCTCATCCATAATCTTGCTCCTGTGAAGCGCCCAGCCATAGACGCATTTTTTAATTGGAATTATTTCGTATACAAACTTAACAATGTTGTAGGGTTCTTGTAATTTAGACTTTGGTCGTTAAATTTTAATCAAATCAATCTTACAGAAGTATGAATAGGCTATGATAAGCCCGTAACTCGGGACAATTCGGCATTATGAACAGTTGGCTTATTATTGGCGTACTCGCCCTATACATCGTAATCCTTTTTATTTGTGCTTTCTATGGGGAGAAGCATGCCAGTCGTCTGAGTACACGCGGACGCATGTTACTGTTTAGTTTAACTTTAGGCGTATATTGTTCATCGTGGACCTTTTATGGGGCTACCGGTGCTGCAGTCCGTGAAGGGATTATCTTTCTTCCGATCTACCTCGGTCCCTTACTGTTCGTTGCCTTAGGTTATGACATTTGGCGTCGCCTAGGACGGGTGCGTCAGCACCATGCCATTTCCTCGATTGCCGACTTTGTGGCAGCTCGTTATGGTAAAAGTGGTCCACTGGCCTCGCTGGTGACAATTTTAGCGGTCATCGCGATTATTCCGTATTTGGCACTGCAATTACGGGCAATTGCTCTCAGTGCCACGGTCATCTTGCAGCAAAATTCAGGACTGGAAAGCACCACCAATAGTGTGCTGTTCCTGACAGGCATTCTGGCGATATTGGCAATGATGTTTGGTACCCGCCAAATTGCCAATACCGAGCAGCACGGCGGTTTAATGCTTGCCGTCGCTTTTGAATCTTTTGTCAAACTGTTCGCACTCCTGTGCGTGGCAATTTTCTTTGTTTTTGAAGCCCCTGAAAATTTGGGGCAAATCACACATGATGTCGCCAAAACTTTCCACGATGTGCAGTTGTTTGGTGTTCCAGAAACCTTTTGGGTGCAAACCCTGCTTGCGGCCTTAGCCATTATCTGCCTGCCACGCCAATTTCACGTTGCGGTGGTCGAACTGCGCGATGAAAAACATATTCGTGGTGCGCGTCGCTGGTTTGCCATTTATCTGATTCTCACCACTTTGGCGATTATTCCGATTGCCAGCTGGGCACTGCATGCCGCACCAGAATATTTAGCCATCCCCGATGTTGCAGTCTTGTCCTTGCCGATCAGCTATCAACAAGACTGGCTCACCATCTTGGCATTCTTAGGCGGCTTCTCGGCATCGACTGGCATGCTGTTGGTCTCTTCTGTGGCCTTGTCAATTATGCTAAGTAATGACCTGATTATGCCTGCCTTATGGCGTTTTAATTTTCTGTCCCGACATGACAAACGCATGCCCTTGGTGCTGAAGTTTACCCGTCGGATCTGTATTTTAGCCGTAATGCTGCTGGGCTTTTTATTCTTCCATTTCTTTAACGATATTGACCAGCTTTCGGTCTTTGGTCTGTTGGCCTTTAGTGCGGTGGCGCAATTTGCCCCAGCATTGATTGGCGGTTTGTATTGGCGCGGTGGCAGTAAACAAGGGGTATATGCCGGTCTGATTGTCGGTTTTCTCATGTGGGCCTACACCCTGCTGTTACCGACCATCTTACGCAGCTTGCCCGATGAATTTGCCCTACTCAGTATGCAATTTTTATTGCATGGTCCTTTGGGCATGAGTTGGTTACGACCTGAAGCCTTGCTGGGCTTTGAATCTTTTGCTCCCTTAACCCATGGGGTGATCTGGGCACTGGGCTTAAATACCCTGTTGTATATTTGGATTTCTCGAATTTTCCGCCCAAGTATTGCAGAACAAATTCAGGCCGAAAGTTTTTTCTATTACGAAACCAAACCGTTACCTGCGCAAAATACGTCGTCCGAGATTCATTATTTACACCATGATGTGGCACGACTCAAAGTTGCCGATCTGATTACCCTTGCCAAGCGAATCACAGGCGAAGGTCCCACTCAACGGGCCTTTGAACAATTCTGCCAGCAAAACAATGTGGTGTTAAACGCCAACAGCAGTGCCAACGGCATGTGGTGGCGCTTTACCGAGCAATATTTGGCAGGCACCATCGGTGCCGCATCAGCACGAACCCTACTCACCACGGCCATGGTCAATAACGGTCTGGCTTTAGGACAAGTGGCGAATATTCTCGACCAAGCTTCACAATGGCAACGCTTTAATCAAAACTTAATCATGACCATGATTGACCATATGACTCAAGGGGTCAGCGTAGTCGATGAGAACATGTGTCTGGTGGCTTGGAATAATCAATATTTGGTGCTGTTTGATTATCCTAAAGATTTGGTTTATGTCGGCTGCCCGATTGCCGATCTGATTCGTTACAATGCCGAGCGTGGAGAATGTGGTCCTGGCTCTGTTGAAGAGCATGTCCGCAAACGCATTCATTGGATGAAAGTCGGCAGTGCCCATGAATTTGAACGGATTCGTAAAGATGGTCGGGTCATTCAAATGCGTGGTAACCCAATTGAAGGCGGTGGTTTTGTCACTACTTTTGCCGACATTACCGCATTCCGTGAAAATGAAGCGGTACTAGAAGCCCGGGTTCAAGACCGCACGCAACAGTTGGCCGATGCTTTAACTGAACAACAGTTGGCACGTGAACAAGCCGACAAAGCCAACATGTCGAAAAGCCGCTTTATTGCCGCTGCCAGCCATGATTTGCTGCAACCGATGCACGCTGCACGTCTGTTCAGTACGGCCTTGGAACAAAGTGTCCAGTCGGAGGAAGATCGTAAAACCCTACAGCAGCTTGATCGAGCTTTGCATGGGGCAGAAAGTATGCTGTCTGCCCTGCTGGATATTGCCCGTTTAGAAGGTGGTACCATTCAACCCAAACGTCAAGCCTATCCACTGCATGACTTGCTCAGCGATTTGGAACTGCAATTTAAATCGATTGCCGCACAGCGTGGCATCCAGTTCCATGTGCATGATGCACAATTCTGGATTGATACCGATCCGCAATGGATTCGCCGTATTATTCAGAATTTTGTCAGTAATGCCCTGCGCTATACGGCCAAAGGCCGTGTGGTGGTTGGGGTGCTCCGCGCCTCAGAGCGTCCACAACATATTCGAATTGGGGTATGGGACACTGGACCGGGCATTGCGGAAGCGCAACGCATCAAACTGTTTCAGGAATTTGAGCGTTGTGGACACACCTCTCCTTGGGGGGAACAAGGGCTCGGCCTCGGGCTCGCGATTGTGCAACGTATGACTGGACTGTTAGATTATCCTGTGCATGTCTATTCGGAGCTGGGCAAAGGTTCGTGCTTTATGATTGAAGTGCCTGTGGTCGAAGCACCCAAAGTCATTGCTACTCCAGTACAAGCCGTGCCCCTGAAAACCAAAGCCTATAAGATTTTGTGTCTCGATAATGATGAAACCATTTTAGAAGGCATGAGTACCTTACTCACCAAATGGGGCTATCAGGTGTTTAAAGCCACCGAGCCTGAACAGGCACTTGAACTGATTCAGCAGGAAAGCATTCAGGTCTGGCTGGTCGATCAGCATTTGAACGAGCATAAAATGGGCTTAGAGTTCATTCAACAAAACCGTCAGGATAAAGTGCCTGTGGCATTAATTACCGCAGACTCCGACCCTGAATTACCGCAGACCTTGAAAGAACTCAATATTGTGTTGTTAAGAAAACCGTTAAAACCTGCCTCATTAAGATCGTGGTTATCTGGTCTGAAGATTTCAACCGACTAATCCATACTGCCCACAATGCTGTGCGCTCAGGCGTAAAAGAGCGCACAGTTTTTACACAAAATGCGGGCTTGATCTCCCGCATATTGCCGCATCTTCAAGCTCTTGCCAGTTTGACGGAAAGCAAGTAATCATAAACCGTTGATCATTCTTGATTTATACAAAATTAGGGATTCGTTCTCCCGTTTTCGCCTTTTGACTATGGCAAATTCAGTCAGGTTACATTAATGCACACTTGTACAGTTAGTTACAAAATTTCAAGTTAATCATTTCATTGATCTTTATTCGTCAATTAGCAGCATCTACGACTTTAGTCGTATACATTTTCCCAAGCAGAGCTTCCATAAATGAGGTCATCCCTCGAGCAAAAATGATTTACAAGACCAACTGCTCTTATTGTCAATGATTTGCCCCATTGCACAAGTTTTCAGGAGACCCTCATGAATATTACAGAAATGGTTCCTCACGACTTACATCAAGCCCAACAATTTCACCGACTTTACGGTGTCAATGCTTTACTGCCTGATATTGACTGGAATCATCTATTTGAACAAAGCAAAATTTCAGCGACTCATGTGCAAGCCCTCGAAACACTCTATCAAAGTGCGGTACCCCTCGCCTTGCAAGTGTTTGATGAACTGAATTTTGACGTCTTTACCCCAGCCGAATATAAACCGCAAGGACTCGGCTTATTTGAAAAACTCACCCAGCAAGAAGAAAAGTTGCTGCAACTCTTGCAAGCCGAAACGCGGAGTTTAGCCCCTGCTATTCGGCATCAAATTTGGAGCATGTTGTTGCGGGGAGGTGCCGTCTTGGTATTTAAGGCCTGGTTGGGTAAAGTCAAAACCAACCAAGACCAGTTAGACACCACTCAATTCGATGAACTTTCCGATCTACTCTTTATTAAGACGTCACCAATCGAACTGGCGAATTGGCTCATGGTCGATGTGAAAGACGAATACGATCATATCTTCCTGATGTATGACAATCAGATTTATCTCGATCGTTTCAACAGTTTGGAAACCGCGGCCCTGTTTGTAGATTTGGGTGTATATGATGCAGCATTCTTGAGCCTGCGCGATGACCGCGTGGCAGAATATTTAAAATCCAAAGGTTACATTAGCCAAGAACAGATTGATGAATTGGAATGTGCGTTAAACCCACTGTATTGTGATAACACCATGCACAAACAGGATTGTTTGGCTTAAACCGCTTGCACAAGATAAAAATAAAGACCTCAACGAGGTCTTTATTTTTATTAGCTCAGCATTACATTTTCTTTTCGTCGATATTGAGCGCTTTAATGGCCAATACCGCTTGAGTACGGTTTTGTACCCCGAGCTTACGGAAAATGGCTGTAACATGCGCTTTAATGGTCGCTTCAGACACATCCAGCTCATAAGCAATCTGTTTATTCAATAAGCCTTCTGCCACCATCATCAATACTCGGAATTGCTGTGGTGTCAAAGATTGGATACGTTCTGCCAGTTCGGTTTCATCGGCTGCACGCGGATCAAAGCCGACATTGGTCGGTAAGTTTGGCGGTAACCAGATTTCACCTTCCAGCACCTGACGAATCGCTTCGCCAATGTGGCTTGGATGCGCTGACTTAGGAATATACCCCATGGCACCATGTGCAATGGCACGTTGAATAATTGAAACTTCTTCGTGTGCTGAAACCACAATGATTGGCAGCGATGGATATTGTGCACGTACATGAACCAATGCGGAAAAGCCTGAAGCGCCTGGCAAGTTGAGATCCAACAACACCAAGTCTGGTTCGGGCCCCTTTTCCAAACGTTCATAAAATTCATTTACTGCGGCGGTCTCATGGATTTGAGCTTGCGGTAAGCTATAGCGAACGGCCTGAATCAAAGCATGACGAAACAACGGATGATCATCAACGATTAAAATATTCATAAGCAGCGTAAGAGATCTAGTGCACAGTAATTCGTATTCTAACCATACATGTGCCATTAAGGATATGCAAATATTAACTATTTTTTTAATGACCAAAAAAAATAGTTTCAAGCATAAGCGTTAATTTTTGCAAAAAGATGAAACTCAAATCATATTTTTTATAAGTGCGGTGTGCAATCCTTATTTTTTAATTTAATAAGTTGATATTTCAATCAATTGCTGAGGCTTTTTAGCACTCCGCTCTGGAAGTTTGACCATATCTCAAAATCAGATAACCAATCTGTTTTTCCTTATTTTACAGTTTGATGCTGCGTGTTGATAAATAGCCGTTATTCCCAAACTGCATTTAGGTTAATTCTTATGTCTCTTGCCCATCAACAGAAACCCTTGAATATTGTCGCGGTATCTGGCGGTTTAAACACCCCTTCTAAAACCGAAGCCTTGATTCAGGCGATTTTACAGGAATTGGCGGAAGCTACGCCCATTCAAGTCCATTTCATTCAATTCAGTGAAATCGGACAGCTTTTGGGTGGTGCAATTTACCGACACCAGTTACCGCAACGGATTCAGGATGACTTGGCCGCAGTTGAAGCCGCAGATGCCTTAATTGTCGGCACTCCTGTGTATCGCGCTTCATTTACAGGACTTTTCAAGCATTTTTTTGACTTTGTTGAACAAACGGCCTTGGTCGATGTGCCGGTGTTATTGGCTGCCTCTGGCGGTAGTGACCGCCATGCTTTAGTCCTGGAACATCAACTGCGTCCACTTTTCAGCTTTTTCCAAGCCCAGACTTTACCAATTGGCGTATATGCTACAGACCGTGATTTCACGCCTGAATACACCATTCACAGTGCGTTATTGCGGGAACGCATTACCCTTGCGGTTGCCCGTGCCCTACCGATTCTGGAATGGGCGCCGGCCAAAGGACAGCGTGCCGATGTGGTGAAAGCAAAATCTCAGCAGGCCAATCAAAGTCTGGGGATTAACAAACAAATTGAGCAGGCAGAAGTCTTACCATCGGCTGCCGTCCCAAGTTTAGATGCAGCTGAAACGCGCTTGCATGCTAAAAAGCAGCCTAAATCACAGGTTGCTTAAACACCGAAAACTAGCCCTAGACAACAAAAATAAAGTGCGATAATAACTATAAAGGCAACTCCACATTCCCCTAAGACTCGGCTTAGGGGATTTTTTTTTGCTGTCTAAACCTGCAACAGATGAAGCCATGGTGAATGCTGTAGCGCCATGAACCTACTGAAAATACACGCGAACTTTGTAAATCGTCCGCGCTGAGCGGATTAAAACCATCGAGCATATTGGCTTTAAGCTGGGTTTGAAGTGCTGCATCTCACTATGCCAGAGATGTGAATAGCTGCTGTTTAGCAGCCTGCAAAAACTCAGAAGTGAGCGCTTGATCTGCATAGCGTAAAAGATATTTTTGGCAAAGCCATCCATGGGCAATAAGCTCATTTATTCTGAAAAGTCGCGGATACGGGAATGTGGTGCGCTCAGGCTATTTCCATTGTTTAAAGCCATCGATGCCCTAGAAAGGGCTTAGCATTGCATCAAAGTCGATTGAAAAATCATTTAAAAAGATCCTGACAAAAAAAATCTACAGAATTCATTTGCATCAGCCAATAAGGGCGATTGAATTTTGACTCCGCCATCTTCACGCCTAATCAAGCAATGCCTAAGATTCGTTATTGCCTATATTTCAAACAAATTAAAGCTCAAAACTCAGCGTAAAGTGGTTTTTTATGCGACTAAAGTCTAAGACACTTTAGCCAGATCCGCTATTTTGCGAAATTTACATGTTGCATGCAACATGCTAGCATTTGTTTCAGATCCAGTTGAGATAGTCATTGGTACTGTAATCTGACCAGTTTTCGCGCTTTTTCGATTCTTGGTTAATCAACAACGTTGCGGTATTTATTATGTGAGCCTTCATTAAGTTAGCTGCTTTTTGTGCGTCTCCACACACAAATGCGTGATGTAAATTTAAGTGGTCTTCAAAGGTCTGCATACAATCTCGGGAGTGAGGGATTGTTGCAGAACCTGCGATCAGCACTTGGTTTCGCGTATTGCTAATAATATCAATCGCTTTTTGATTCCCCACAATCTGTAACAGCGCCAAATGATAATCACGGTCAGCTTTTAAAGTTCCAGTAATGTCATTTGAGGCCGCTCTAAGTTTGAACTCCTCAAAAATAGCATTCAAATGTTCAATATCTTGTGCTGTTCTGACCTCGGTCGCACGGTGAACCAGAGGGACTTCCAGCATCAATCGGATTTGAAAGGATTCAATCATCGTCGTGAATGTGGTCGGAATAATACGGATCCCTTTATTTTTCTCAATCTTCACAATTCCAATCTTTTCAAGCATTTGGGCTGCTTCACGCACTGGTGTACGTGAAATACCGCCAAGCATCTGACCCAGTTCGGTTGCGGAGTACAAGACATTGAACTGTAAGTGATTATTGATGATTGCATCCTGCAAAATTTCAAAAGCTTCTTCAGTTAATGTTTTTGGTTTTTGGATCAGTTTCATGAGGTTTAACTAAGGGAATCAATATGCTGAATAAACATTATGCCATCATCGGGGGGGGAATCAATGGATTGGCTGTTGCCCGTCAACTCCTGCTCGATTACCCCGATGCCAGAGTAACCGTGTTTGAAAAAGAAACTGATGTTGCCATGCATCAGTCGAGCCATAACTCTGGCGTTGTGCATGCCGGGCTATATTATGAGCCAGGGGGCTTAAAGGCGCGTTTATGTCGTCGCGGAGCAACACTGGTGCAACAATACTGCGCTGAAAATCATATCCCTTATGATGAGTGTGGCAAAGTTGTAGTCGCCCTGTCTAAAGAAGAGGAAGGCCGTCTCGATGCGATCTATACCAAATCTTTGGCCAATCAAGTGCCTGATGTCCGCATTCTACAAGCCGATGAAATCCAAGAGGTTGAACCGAACTGTATTGGCACCAAAGCGTTGTACTCTCCGCGTACGGCTATTGTCAGTTATGGTGCGATTGCCAAACAAATCGCTGAAGAAATTAAACAGAAAAACGGCACCTTGGTCTTGGGCCGCAAAGTCGTCAATTTGACGGAAAAAAATAATAAAGTCAGCGTCCACTTTGCCGATCATGATGTTTATCCTAGCCAATTTGACTATGTCGTGACTTGTGCAGGCTTACAGTCAGACCGTCTTGCCAGCAATTCTGGCGATGTCGAGACCCCTAAAATTGTGCCGTTCTTTGGGCAATATTATGTAATTGATGAACGCTTTAAGAGCCATGTTAAAGGCTTAATCTATCCTGTTCCTGACCCGAAGTATCCGTTTCTAGGCGTACATTTTACCAAGCGAATTGATGGTCAAATGACCATTGGCCCGAATGCCTTTATTTCTTTTGGGCGTGAAAACTACTCTGGCAATAAATTCAATCTGTCCGATATTTATGACTTCCTGACTTATAAGGGCTTCTGGAAGTTTTCTGCCAAAAATATGCCTGCCGCAATGCGCGAACTCAGAACCGTTTTGAGCCAGACCAACTTTGTCGCAGAAGCAGCAAAGTATGTCCCGTCACTCGCAGATGTTTCGGTTCAGCCTGCAACCCGCGGGATTCGAGCACAAGCCATGGAAGCTGACGGCTCATTGGTTGATGACTTTGTCATTCGCAAGCAAGGCAAGATCACGCATATTCGTAATGCCCCTTCCCCTGGCGCGACCTCCTCTCTAGCCATTGCCGAATATATTGTGCGCGAAGTTATGTCTCACCACTAACCCCACCCGACGCTTATAAAGGAATATCAAATGAGCACCTCAGTTGAAACAGAATTGGAAAAAAAGAAGCGCCTCAAAAAAGTGGCCACAGCGACCATTGTCGGTTCAATGTTGGAATGGTATGACTTCTATTTATATGCCACCATGGCCTCGATTGTTTTCGCCAAAGTATTTTTTGATACTTCAGATCCGAGCAGTGCCAGCCTAAAAGCCTTTGCCACCTTTGCCATTGGCTTTATTGCCCGCCCGCTCGGTGGACTGTTCTTCGGCTATTTTGGTGATAAATATGGCCGTAAAAAAATGCTTTTTGTCACCTTCTTATTGATGGGTCTGTGTACCACCGCTATTGGTCTGATTCCAACCTATGAATCCATTGGAATTTGGGCCGCAGTGCTGTTAGTCACTTTCCGTATTATTCAAGGTCTAGGGGCAGGGGCAGAATTTGCCGGTGCGGCCATTACCTCGTATGAACATGCTTCAGAAGACAAACGCGGTAGTCAAGGTGCTTGGCCTGCACTGGGTCTAAACTTAGGTTTATTGCTATCTTCATTAACCATCTTCTTACTAACCTTAAATGGTGATGAGTTCTTGATTAATGGCGGCTGGCGTATCCCATTCATTTTAAGTTTTGTTTTAGTGATTGTGGGTTTATGGGTCCGTAAAAGTTTACCTGAAACTCCAGATTATGCCGAAGCCCATGTTGAAAAAACCCCTGCGGCGAATCCATTCAAGCAAATCTTGAAAACCAATATGAAAGGGTTAAGCGTCGTGTTCTTGATTGCGATTGGTTACAACGCCTTGAGTTATATCTTTAAGACTTTCTCTTTGGCATATTTAACCCAGTTCCAAGGCGTCACTGCGCATGTCACTTCATTATCCGTAACTATTGCCAGTTTGGTAGCAATCTTCACCGTCCCGTTCTTTGGTTGGTTATGTGACAAATGGAATAGTAAAAACGTGCTGATTTTGGGCGGATTCCTTTCCATCCTGTTTGCCTATCCATTTATGAAATTGCTAGAAACAGGCAACAGCACCTCAATCTATATTGCACTTGCGATCGGGACAGGGATTCTTGCACCGATGATGTTTGCACCACAAGGCTCGTTCCTTAGCCGTCAGTTTGCTGTGGAAAACCGTTCTACAGGGGTAAGTACAGGACGTGAAATTGGGACGGCGATTGCAGGCGGTTTAGCCCCTTTAGGCGCACTGTCATTGGTTGCCGCATCCCCTACGCACTCAACCACAGGTGTAATTATGATCTTAATGGCGGCAGGTGTCTTTGTGGTCTTAACAGCATTCTGCGATCAAGGCTACAAGTTCTCCAAACATAAAAACTAACAGCCTCAATCCGTGTTAATCCCTACAGCAGTCATGTCTCCCTTCGAGGCATGACTGCTTCTTTTGCTGCACTAAGTTTTCGGATAAACATTGCCAATTAATACCTCCACCACCTGCGGGTCGGCTAAGGTCGAGGTATCCCCCAAACTATCCAGCTCATTGGCAGCAATTTTTCTTAAAATACGCCGCATGATTTTACCCGAACGGGTTTTCGGCAATGCAGGCGCCCAATGCAGTGCATCAGGAGTAGCAACAGGTCCAAGCACTTTACGCACCCAAGCCACCAATTCAGCTCGGAGCTCTTCAGATTCAGGCACATTGGCTTGCAAGGTCACAAAAGTACAAATGCCCTGTCCCTTAATGTCATGCGGCATGCCCACCACCGCGGCTTCGGCAACTGCTTCATGTGCGACCAAAGCACTTTCAATTTCCGCCGTGCCCAAACGATGTCCAGCCACATTCAAGACATCATCAACGCGTCCAGTTATCCAGTAATAGCCATCTTTATCTCGTCGTGCCCCATCGCCCGTAAAATAACTGCCTGGATAAGTGGAAAAATAGGCTTCAATAAAGCGTGCAGGATCGCCCCAAATGGTGCGCATTTGCCCAGGCCATGAATCTTTAATAATCAGATTACCTTCGGCTTCGCCTTCCAGCTCCTTACCCTCGGCATCCACCAAAGCGGGTTGAATCCCAAATAATGGACGTGTCGCTGAACCTGGTTTTAAGTCGGTTGCCCCCGGTAATGGAGAAATGAGAATCCCGCCAGTTTCGGTTTGCCACCATGTATCGACAATCGGGCAACGACCTTCTCCGACCACGGTGTAATACCAGTTCCAAGCCTCAGGGTTAATTGGCTCACCCACCGAACCCAGTAAGCGTAAGCTACTGCGGTCGCTTTCACGAACAAAGGCATCACCCTCGCGCATCATGGAACGGATGGCCGTAGGTGCGGTATATAAAATAGTGACATTGTGCTTATCCACAATATGTCCTGTTCTTGCCCAGCTTGGATATTGCGGTACACCTTCAAACATCACTGTAGTCGCACCATTGGACATAGGGCCATAAATGACATAGGAATGTCCGGTAATCCAGCCCACATCGGCAGTACACCAAAAAATATCATCTTGTTTTAGGTCAAACACTTCTCGAAAGGTACTATTCACATAGGTCAGATAACCCCCAGTAGTATGTAACACGCCTTTCGGTTTTCCTGTCGAGCCCGAGGTATATAAAATAAAGAGCGGATCTTCGGCATTCATTGGCTCAGGGGGGCAAATGTCATTTACCGACATAATTTCCATGTGATACCACAAATCGCGTTGCGGCTGCATTTGTATCGGATTGCCAGTTCGATGCACCACAATCACATGTTGTACAGAGTCTGTGCCGGGGAGGCTCAAGGCGGCATCAACATTTTCTTTCAGCAAAATTGGTTTCCCACCGCGCATACCTGAGTCTGCAGTAATCACCACTTTGGCCTGACTGTCTTCAATCCGACTGGCTAAAGAATCCGGTGAAAAACCGCCAAACACCACACAATGTACCGCCCCAATCCGCGCACAAGCCAACATGGAAATCGCGGCCTCTGAGACCATTGGCATATACAGTACCACCCGATCGCCTTTTTTCACCCCATTTTTCTTCAAGACATTGGCAAAACGGCAGACTTCGTCATGCAACTCCACATAGGAAATAATTTTATGCCGTGAAGGATGGTCGCCCTCCCAAATAATCGCAGGTTTGTAAGGATGTTCTTTTAAATGCCGATCTAGACAGTTGGCACAGACGTTCAGTTGCCCATCTGCAAACCATTCAATTTTAAAGTTGTCTTTGTCAAAACTGGTATTTTTGACTTGGGTAAATGGCGTGATCCAATCCAATTTCTGCGCTTGCTCAGCCCAATACTCTTCAGGATGCTCAATGGACTGTCGATAACGTTCGAAATACTCGGCTTCATTGGTACGTGCAGTTTTTTTAAATTCTTCTGGAACAGGATAGACTTCTTTCATATTCATACTTCCTTGATCTTATTCATCTCATCACGAGATGTTATGCCACGTTATTGATTTATTATTGCTGCATTTGGGCAGTATTACGGCTATTTTCCAGCCACTACAATCATGCTTTGGTCGTATGATATTTATACAATGTAAAATCGTGAGATGAAATCCACTTACGACAAAAACTTTCGATGAATCAGTATCTGCTTTGCAGGTTTCATCTTATAATTTTCCTGAAATTTTGCTGGTTTACTTTGCAAATCGCAACATTTCATTACTGAATCCACACTGGGCTAAGCTATGAGCACACCACAGACCTCCCCCTTTTTCTCTCGCAATGCAGCACCGCAAAATGACAATCCCTTATCCACACAAGGGCGTTTTGGCAGGCTCAGCCTGATTGCATGGAGTGGTTTCCTCAATCTGATTACGGTGTTTGCCACATTAGCGCTCAGTATGTTTTTGGGAATCTTTAACTTCAGTACCGCATCTCTGGACAGCAATCTGTTACAGACCTTCTTGAGTGTGGCTGGACTCGGTTTTTGGATTATTTTTCTGCTGTATTTGTATTTCAGCTTCGTGATTGTGATCCGCCGCCTACACGATGTGAATAAATCCGCTTGGTTATTGCTGTTGCTGTTGATCCCATTCATCAATTTCGTGATGGCGCTATATATTGTATTGGCTTCAGGTACGGCTGGCGTCAACCAATATGGCGCACCGCGTGCCACACCAGTATGGGAAAAAATTCTGGCCTGGCTGATGATTATTCTTTTTGTGCTCAGTTTTATCGCATCGGGCAGTGTGATTTCCTACATGATGGGCGCAGGTGAATTAGAAACACCACAAGAGGTCATTCAGAAAGGCACTGAATATTTTTAACACGGCATCACCAACAGTAAGCTGTATAACTTCGGTTGCATTTGGTTATCTTTTACAGGCTTTTCAGGCAAAATAGCGACAAATTTAAATTGTTTCGGATCTCCTGTGGCAGAGCAACAACATAACCTGAGCGAAGTTGCTCAGGGCACCTCGCAAATCATACAAGAGGCTGGGGCGAAAACGGCAGAAACCGTGATCGCACATACGGCTAAATATAATGATGCCTATACTACCATCGATAAGATCATGGACAGTTTTTGGGAACGTGTGCCCTATTTCTGTATCGCCCTGATTGTTCTGGTGATTTTTTGGTTATTGTCGAAAGTTTTTAAATTATTTGTTCGCAAGACTTTAGAAAATCGCTCCTATACTCGTCAAAATCTGGTCTTGGTGCTGAACCGTGTGGGCACCACCATCATCATTTTCTTTGGCTTCCTGATTGCGATGGTGATTGCCATTCCGGGCTTCACCCCTGGTCAGCTCATGAGTGCGCTGGGTATTGGTTCGGTGGCGATCGGTTTTGCCTTCAAAGATATTTTCCAAAATATGCTGTCCGGCATCCTGATTTTACTGGGCGAACCATTCCGTATTGGCGATGACATTATTGTCAATAATATGGAAGGCACCGTGGAAGATATTCAAATCCGCGCAACCTTCCTGCGCTCTTATGATGGACGTCGGATCGTGATTCCAAACGCGACGGTGTATACCAGTCCCGTTACGGTCAATACTGCCTATCAACGTCGTCGCTGCGAATTTATTGTCGGCATTGGCTATGACGATGATGAGCAAAAAGCCAAAAATATCATTACCGCGATTTTAGATAAGAACCGCAATGTTCTCAGTCAGCCTGGTTTTTCGGTGAATGTCAGCGCTTTAGCCGATTTTTCGGTAAACCTGACCGTGCGTTGGTGGATTGACACCACGGAAACCAATATTGCGGCATCGGTCAGTGAAATTCAGGCCGAAGTCAAACAAGCCTTTAGCCAACAAGACATTAACATTCCATACCCCGTGCAAGAAGTGAAAGTGCATCGTGAGCAGAATGTGCCGTATTTAATGCCTGAAAATTCAGGTAAACAAACGCCCTAAGACATAGGAAATTGCGGTTTCCGTTCTTAGAATACGGTTGCCTAAGCTCACGGCTTGGCAGCCGTTTTTTTCAAGTAAATCGATCTCATACGGAATAAAACCGCCTTCAGGGCCAATCACAATGCTACATGGATGCTGGATTGCGTATGGCATTTTTATTTCACTATAGGGATGCGCCACATAGGCCGGGCGTTCAGCTGCAATCAGCTGAGGCAGAATATCTTCTACAAAGGGTTTAAAACGCTTGTAGATTTCAATCTGGGGAGCAATGGTATCGCCAGCCTGTTCTAAACCCAAGGTGATATATTGATCCAGTTGCTGCAAAAACGGGGTTTGCCAATAGCTTTTATCCACCCGATAACTATGCAGTAAGATAATTTTTTCCACCCCCATGGTCACACTGTCCATGATTAAACGCCGTAATACTTTGGGACGCGGCATTGCTACAATTAACGTCACGGGTAATTTGGCCGGAACCACTTCTTCCTGAATCGGACGTAGCTGGATGGCACGTTCGCTAACTGTCAAGACTTCGGTTAAATAGCGTTTGCCCTCTCTGATACCGACTTTTAAACGATCTCCCACCTGTACATTGACATGAGTTTGCAAATGTTCAAGCTGGCGACTAGCGGTGATCGACCAAACTTCGGATTCAGTTTGGCGTGGGTCTAAGAGCACAATATTCATAAGATAATGCAGCTAAATTAAATGGAAATAACTCGTGATATTCAACAACTGCATTCATAGCCGCAAATCACTCTATCAATTTAAAGCCATTGAGTAGGCTTACCCTACTTTTGAAAGAGCAAAAGTAGGCAAAACTCTTTGTTAGGCTAATGGTATGTCCCTATACCACAGCCTAACGGTGGCATGCATGCCACCTCCACTTTTCAGACTTTAGGGACTTATAAATAACCATCAATGGCTTGAATATGCTTTTGCAAAGAGCCTTTATTCAGCTGCATAATTTGCTGCGCGGCCTGATTCAATTGTTGTGCGTGTTCAGCATTTTGCAGTAACTGTAACAACACGGCTGCTGCCTGTTCGGCAGTATCAACCACTTTCACGGCATCGGCTTGGACAAATTCATCGACAATGGTTTGAAAGTTAAAATAATTTTTTCCCAATACCGTCGGTACATTTAAAGCAATCGGCTCTAAAATATTATGTCCACCGCCAGGTTCATTGAGTGAGCCTCCCACAAAACACGCTTGACTCAGGGCATACCACAACCACAATTCCCCCATACTATCAGCCAAATAGACTTGGGTATCGGACTGAATGGCTTCTGCCTGACTGCGCCTGTGGGTCTTTAAATTCAAAGCCTGTGCCAGTTGATAGACTTCATGAAACCGCTCAGGATGACGCGGCACCACAATACACAGCAGGTCTGGATTTTGTTGCAGAGAGGACTGTAAGGCACTGAGTAGCTTCTGCTCTTCAGGTGCATGGGTGCTGGCAATGGTGATAATTTTCCGACCGGCCAACTGCCAGTCCAGTCTCAGTTGTGCCGCCTGCTCGACAAAATGTATCGGGGCATGAATATCAAACTTAATACTGCCGACCACCTGTGTCACCGCTGGAGCCGCACCCAACTGGATAAAACGCTCCGCAGTTGCCGTATCCTGAGCCAATAACTGATTAAGCCGCTGTAACATCGCTTGAGTTAAACCTGACACTTTGGCATAACCTTGAGCGGATTTCGCTGAAAGTCGTGCATTCACCAGAATGCACGGCACTTGAAATGACTGGGCCTGATCAATTAAGTTGGGCCATAATTCAGTTTCCACCAAGATCAGCAGTTTAGGTTGATATTTCTGATAGAATGCCTGCACCAAACTGCATTGATCTGCAGGTAAATACACCGCTTGAAACAAGTCTTGAAAAGCAGCTTGCGCAAATAATGACTTGGCTCGTGCCTGCCCCGTTTTGGTGGTATTGGTCACCAATACCGGATGCCCTTGTTTTAAATAATGCTCGATCAAGGGTTGTGCCGCATTGGTCTCACCGACAGACACAGCATGAAACCAAATCGCCTTGCGATTCTTCGGCATCTGAAATGGACCAAAGCGTTCCAGACACTCTTGTTGGTAAGCTTGCACATCTTGCGCGCGTTTTTTGATTCGCCATTGATACAGCGGTTTAATGATCGCGAGTGCTGCGTTATACCAAAAAGGAGTAGCCAAATACGTGCTCCAAAAAACGATTTAAAATAAAACAGCGCAATTTATCATAGAAGATAAATCGCGCCGTTATCTTGTCGTGAATTTAACGGAAAAGCAATTTAAACTGCCGCTGTTTCCGTTTCAGTTAAGCTTGGGTAATCAATATACCCTGCTGCAACATCGGTCCCAATCATGGTTTCCAATTGCAGCTCATTCAAAGGGGCATCTTGTAGTAAACGTTCATACAAATCTGGATTGGCAATATAGGCTTTACCAAACGAGACTGCATCTGCCTGACCTGTGGCCAATAAATCGATGGCATCTTCGCGACTTAAACGCATATTGGCAATATATGGCACACCGCCCGAGCGCTGTTTCATATACGCGCTGATGCTGTCATCCGCCAAATACTCACGGGTAAAGAAAAAGGCAATTTCACGTTTACCCAGTTCTTCTAATACATAGCCAAATGTTTCACGTGGATTCGCATCCCCCATGTCATGTTCATCACCACGTGGTGCTAAATGCACACCCACACGACCAGCACCCCACACTTCAATTAAGGCATCCACCACTTCCAGTAACAAACGAGCACGGTTTTCCACGCTGCCACCATATTGGTCATCCCGTAAATTGGTGGAACTTTGCAAGAACTGGTCAATTAAATAACCATTGGCCGCATGCAATTCAACCCCATCAAAACCGGCCTGTTTGGCACGAATCGCAGCTTGCTTGTATTGTTCAATAATGGTTTGAATTTCTGCAATGGCTAATGGACGTGGCACCACATATTCACGCTTTGGACGCAATAAGCTGACATAGCCTTTTTGTTGCACATTACTGGCCGAAACAGGCGTTTCACCATTCAGCAAGTCTGGATGCGAAACCCGACCCACATGCCACAATTGCGCCACAATTAAACCGTCTTTGGCATGTACTGCTGCAGTCACCTGCTTCCAGCCTTCAACCTGCGCATCATTAAACAACCCTGGGGTATTCAGATAACCATTGGCTTCTTCAGCAATTACCGTGGCTTCAGAAATAATTAAACCACTGCTGGCACGCTGTGCATAATACTCTGCCATCATCGCAGTCGGGACACGGTCATCGGTCGCTCGACTACGGGTTAACGGTGCCATAATGACACGATTTTTTAATTGCAAATCGCCCAAACGCAAAGGGGTGCTTAACTCAGCCATAGTCGCCTCAATATTCACGATAAACTTAGAGTGAATGTTTTAAATGATCGATATATTGCTGAATCAAGGCTTCGTTACGAGAAAAATACGACCACTGTCCATATTTTTCCACTTGAATTAAACCGGCTTGCTGGAGCACTGATAGGTGATTCGACATAGTCGATTGCGAGACTTTGCCCAAGCGTTCAATGTGCCCCGCACATACGCCACGCTTGAAGCCACCGCATTCTTCAGCCGATAAAAACTGTTCAGGATGTTTTAACCATTCCAGAATTTGACGGCGGGTCGGATTCGCCAATGCTTTAAAAATTAAATCAATATCCATAGTCCAGACATGTTCAATCACGCACAAGCTTGATTCAGCTCCCTATTAATATATCGTATTTTTTCGATTTTTATATCGAATATTTTAGATATATTGTAAAGAACTGCATCAAACTTCGCTAAGTTACTGATGATGCTTCACTTATAAGCCTTGCTTTAAGCTCGCCTCAATAAATTTATCCAGATCACCATCCAACACCGCACCCGTATTCGAGTTTTCCACACCCGTACGTAAGTCTTTAATGCGTGAGTCATCCAATACGTAAGAACGAATCTGACTGCCCCAGCCAATATCAGACTTGGAGTCTTCAAGGGCTTGCGCCGCTTCGTTACGCTTACTCATTTCCAGCTCATACAACTTGGCACGTAACTGTTTCCAAGCATGGTCACGGTTGGCATGTTGTGAACGCTGGTTCTGACACGCCACCACAATGCCTGTTGGCGCGTGGGTTAAACGGACCGCAGAATCGGTTTTGTTAATGTGCTGACCACCCGCACCCGAAGCACGGTAAGTATCGGTACGCACATCAGCAGGATTGATGTCAATTTCAATGTTATCATCCACTTCTGGCGAAACAAACACCGCAGAGAATGATGTGTGACGACGGTTACCCGAGTCAAATGGCGATTTACGCACTAAACGATGTACGCCCGATTCAGTTCGTAACCAACCGTAGGCATATTCACCTTCTACACGAATCGTGGCGGACTTAATCCCAGCCACATCACCGTCTGATTCTTCCATCAGTTCGGCTTTAAAGCCATGACGTTCAATCCAGCGCATATACATACGCAACAGCATTGAAGCCCAATCTTGTGCTTCAGTCCCGCCTGAACCTGCCTGAATTTCTACATAACAAGGATTCGGGTCCATGGGATTACTAAACATACGACGGAATTCAAGTTTTGCCAGTTCTTCTTCCGCTGAACTTAATTCAGATTGCACATCGGCCAATAAACTTTCATCATCGGCTTCTACCGCCAAATCCAGCATGGCTTGCGCATCTTCTAGTTGGGTGGCTAAACCATCTAACACGTTTAAAACGTTTTCCAGTTCGCCTTTTTCTTTGGCCATTGCCTGTGCACGGCTTTGGTCATTCCAAATCGCAGGATCTTCTAATTCACGTAGAACTTCTTCTAAACGCTCTTTCTTTAGATCGTAGTCAAAGATACCCCCGTAGTGTTTGACCACGGTCGTTTAAATCTTTTAATTGGTTTAAATAAGGATTAATTTCCACGGGAGCTACTCTCAAATCAATTATTAGCTTAAATAGCCCTCAATTATAGCACAGAGCTTTTCGAGAGTTTTAGCCTGTTGTTATCACCGCTTGGCACATCTCCTGAATTTCATGCTGATCTTAAAAAGTCCTGTTTCACCCAACGATTGATGTCGTTTCCCCTTACAATTTCGTCGTTTTTTTCACCAAATTCTATGTTATTCATAGAAAATCCACAGTTTTAATAAATAACTACATAAATTTAAATTATTATTTATCAATATTTTATAATTAAAAATTTACACAACATTACGCTTTAAACAATTCCGTAACCGTTGCACGGTTGAAGAAAACCCAATTTCACTTAGACTGAACTTGTAACAAAAAATTTAATTTATTCTTTTAGCCAAATTTCAGAGGGGTCATTTCCATGAAAAAATTAGCAATTGCTTCAGCGTTGTTTTCTGTCGTTGCAATGACTGGAACAGCACATGCATATCAAGCCGAAGTCGGTGCTTCAGCTGGACTAATCGATCCGGATAACGGCAGCTCAAGTGGCTCTTTTGGTGTTGATGGCACATATTATTTCAACCCTGTTCAAAGCCGTAATGCTCCTTTAGCAGAAGCTGCATTCTTAGACCGTGCAAGCAATATCAATGCTCACTATGGCTACAATGAAGTCGGTGATGACGAAGTGAATAACTACGGTGCTGGGGTTGAATACTTTGTTCCAAATTCAGATTTCTACGTCAGTGGTAACATTGGTCGCCAGGATGTAGAGCATAAATATGGTCCTGATTTTGACACAACACTGTATGGTGCTGAAGTCGGTTACTTACCTGCACCAGGTTTCTTGGTTGCGTTAGGTCTGAAAGGCTATGACAATGACTACGATGATGGCGTAGATCCAACGGTACGTGCCAAATATGTGACTCAGCTCAGCAATGGTAAAGACATTAACCTTGAAGCAGGCGCTTCGTTCGGTGACCTCGATGAATACAACCTTGCTGCCGACTACTTCATTGATAAAAGCTTCAGTGTCGGTGCTGATTACTACAGCAACGACTTGAGCGACGTCAACGAATTTGGCGTGAATGCACGTAAATTCTTTACCCCACAAGTCAGCCTTGAAGGTCGTGTCGGTTTTGGTGAAGTCGGCAATAACGACTACAACAAATTTGGGGTAGCAGCGAAATACCGCTTCTAATTTTCCCAAGCAATCTCCATAAAAAAACCGCTGTTTTCAGCGGTTTTTTTTATTGGGATAATTTTACTGCAAATGTAAAATTCTCAGTTGTAGACTGACCTGTCCGTTAAAACTATTTTGCTCTAACTCATAGACCAAATGCACCGAGGATTGCATCGGATCAAACTGAAATTTGTCCGCAGCGTTAAAAGCGATTGCATCGACGATCTGACCATTGTCTAAAGCTAGGCGTAGTTTCAGATGTAATTCCTTTAACCAACGATAATCCAAGACCTTAAACTGCCCTTCAAAAATCGGAGCTGGAAATTTTTGCCCCCAAGGGGTCAAATGCTGTAACAGATGTACCGTTTCTAAATTCAAAGCCTCAGCCGGCAATTCACCATCCGTCCACAAAGTCGCTTGAAACAAGGCTTCATCCATGCTTTGGATCAACTGTACAAATTTCTGTTTGAATTCATCAAAATGCTGTTTCTGAATGGTCAAGCCTGCTGCTGCAGCATGTCCACCAAAATGACTGACCAAGTGCGGCGATTGTTCGGCAATGGTTTCTATAGCATCACGAATATGAATACCCTCGATGGAACGGGCCGAGCCTTTAATATGTTCGCCATCTTCATCTGCGGCAAACACAATCGCAGGGCGATGGAACTGTTCTTTTAAGCGACCCGCGACAATGCCAATCACCCCTTGATGCCAATGTGGTTCAAATAAAATCAATGCCGCAGGGGGTTCTGTCGCATCCAATTTAAATTGTGCCAAAGCAGTGAGTGCATCCTGCTTCATTTGCGTTTCTACTTGGCGACGTTCGACATTGAGCTGATTCAATTGCTGAGCCAAAGCATAGGCTGTGCTGTAATCCTCGGCCAATAAGCATTCAATGCCAATATCCATGGTTTCCATGCGTCCCGCAGCATTAATCCGTGGACCCAAGACAAAACCTAAATCTTGCGCTTTGAGTTGTGCAGCATCACGTCCGGCTATTTCTAATAAAGCTGAAATTCCAACCCGACACTGATGTTGCTGAATGCGCTTGATTCCGGCATCTACCAAAATACGGTTGTTATAGTCGAGTGCTGCGACATCGGCATAAGTGCCTAAAGCCACCAAATCCAGATATTGTGCAATCTTGGCACTGGATTTACCTTGCTGGGCACGGGCACTACTTAAGTTGGCCAACAGATAGAAGGCAACACCCACCCCGGCCAGCGCCTTACTCGGGAACTCACATCCCAATTGATTGGGATTCACGACGGCTTCGGCAGCTGGCGTTTCTTTGCTGGTCAGGTGGTGGTCGGTAATCACCACTTGCATGCCGTGTGCTTGCGCTTGCGCTACACCAGCGTGACTAGAAATACCATTGTCGACAGTCACCAAGACTTCAGGCTGAAACTTGCTAAATGCCAAATCTGCAATTGCGGGCGTCAGACCATAGCCATATTTAAAACGATCCGGCACCAGATAGTTCACCTGCGCGCCCATCTCTTTTAAAGCCAAGATCATTAAGGCTGTGCTGGTCGCACCATCGGCATCATAGTCCCCGACAATCACCATTTTTTTTTGCTGATCAATCGCCTGATCGAGCAGTTCAACTGCCTGAGCCAATCCTTTTAAGCTTGGAGCCAACAGATGTTTTAGCTTGAGCTCAAGCTCTTGTTCCGATTCTACGCCCCGGCGCGCCAAAATTTGTGCAATAAAAGCTGGCACGCCCTGAAAATTTTCAGGGCGTGTTAAATAGGGTCGTTGCTTAATCTGTATTTGTGTCATTTACGGCATGAGTCGTTGTAATTTCCATATACCGTCGATTTTTTCATAACTAAGACGGTCATGTAAACGATTTGGTCGTCCTTGCCAGAATTCATAATAGTCTGGTTGCAAACGATAGCCTCCCCAGAAAGCTGGTTTGTTCAGTTCAGCATGCTCTGCTACCTGATCTTGTAAATTCTGGAAACGTTGCTGCAGTTCATCGCGACTGGCAATTACACCACTTTGCGGAGTACTGATATGTGCCGCAATTTGACTGTCACGCGGACGCTTACGGTAATAGGCTGTCGCTTCATCTTCCGAGATTTTTTCAACCCGGCCACTGACACGCACTTGGCGTTCCAGTTCAGGCCAGTAAAACAACAGCTCTGCATACGGATTATCAATCAAGTCCAAGCCTTTTTGACTGTCATAATTGGTATAGAAGTCATAACCGGCTTCAGTCGCCCCACGCAACAGCACGGTCCGCACATGCGGACGGCCTTGGCGATTTGCTGTGGCCAAATACATCGCATAGGGTTCGTATAAACGTGCCTCAAGCGCAAGATTGAACCAATTCAGAAATTGCTCATGTGGATGCTGCTCCACTTCTGACTCAAGCAATTCCCCTTTTTGGTAACTTAAACGCAATTCACTGAGATCTTTAATTAAATCGCTCATGGCATTATTCCTTAAGCAGCTTGGGTACGGACCACATCCGCGAGATGATTCGCCAATGCAGTCACTTCTTCCAGTTGATCACCTTCAACCATGACACGAATCACAGGCTCAGTTCCCGATTTACGAATCAACAGTCGTCCACGACCTGCCAGCTGGGCTTCGGCTTTGTCAAATTCGGCCACCATCGCAGGGTTTGCATACGGGTCAATCATCTGTTCTAGACGCACGTTGACCAACACTTGCGGGAACAGTTTAAAATCTGCAACCAGTTCATGCAGGGCCTTTTTCTGCTCCACCATTACCGTCAGCACCTGTAATGCTGCAATAATGGCATCTCCTGTCGTGCTCTTATCAAGCGTTAAGATATGACCTGATGGTTCGCCACCGATCACCCACTGATGTTCTTCAAGCGCTTGAAGGACATAGCGGTCACCCACTTTGGCACGCACAAAGGGTACTTCAGCCTGCTTGAGTGCCAGTTCCAGCGCCATATTGCTCATGACTGTCCCGACAATGCCTGCAGGTTTTTTGCTGGCTTGGGTCGCCAAAATATACAGAATATGGTCGCCAGTAATTTGTTCACCATGACGGTCCACCATAATCACTCGGTCGGCATCACCATCAAAGGCAATCCCCACATCCGCAGCATGCTCAACCACTGCTTTTTGCAAACGTTCAGGATGCGTCGAACCACAGTCCTGATTAATATTGAGACCATTAGGTTCATTATAGAGTGCCACCACTTTGGCACCCAATTCTATAAACACGGCTGGTCCCACGTTATAGGCTGCACCATTGGCACAGTCCACCACAATTTTTAAATCCGACAAGTCAAAATGGTAAGGGAAGGTCGATTTACAGAATTCGATATAACGACCATTGGCATCTTTGACGCGAACACTTTTACCCAAATTGGCCGTGTCTTCTATCAATAGCTCTTTTTCCAGTTCTTGATTAATGGCTTCTTGCAGCTCATCTGGCAATTTTTTCCCTTCACCTGAAAAGAATTTAATGCCGTTATCAAAATATGGGTTATGCGAAGCAGAAATCACAATACCCAAGCTGGCGTGTAAAGCACGAGTTAAGTGAGCAATCGCCGGCGTTGGCAATGGACCCAATAAATGCACATAAACACCCGCTGCATTTAAACCAGCCTGTAAGGCCGCCTCTAAAATATAGCCCGACAAACGTGTATCTTTACCCAAGACAACAATCGGTTTATTTTTTTGCGTAATTTTTTTAAGAACTTTACCTGCAGCAAATCCTAACTTTAGTGCAAATTCAGGCGTAATAGGTAGTTCGCCAAATTTCCCTCGAATACCATCTGTGCCGAAATAACTCATGTTTTACTCACTTCTTATATCTAGGTGTTGTGATCCACCTTTTTGTCGTAGGGAAATACTTTACACCAAAATAAAAAAGACCGTCATAGTGTTGACGGTCTCTTTGCATCTAAATTACTAAAAATCAACCAACGCGGTAGTTTGGTGCTTCTTTAGTAATGGTGACATCATGCACGTGCGATTCAGACATACCTGCTGAAGTAATCTTCACAAACTTAGCATTTTGACGTAGGTCTTCAATCGCAGAAGAGCCGGTATAGCCCATCGAAGAACGCAAGCCACCCATCATTTGATGTACGATGTTACCCATTGGTCCTTTGTACGGCACACGACCTTCAATGCCTTCTGGAACCAGCTTCTCAGCACCCGCTTTCGAGTCTTGGAAGTAACGGTCTGCAGAACCTGTCGCACCCGCCATCGCACCCAATGAACCCATGCCACGGTATGCTTTGTAGTAACGACCTTGGAAGAATTCAACTTCACCTGGGGCTTCTTCAGTCCCTGCAAGGAGTGAACCGACCATAATCGTGCTCGCACCAGCACCAATGGCTTTTGCCATGTCGCCCGAGAAGCGAATACCACCGTCAGCAATTAAAGGAATTTGGTCTTTTAATGCATTGGCAACGCTATCAATCGCAGAGATTTGCGGCATACCAATACCCGCTACAATACGCGTAGTACAGATTGAACCAGGACCAATACCCACTTTCACAGCATCCGCACCCGCATCAAGAAGGGCTAATGCAGCATCACCTGTTGCAATATTACCGCCAATCACTTGAACTTGTGGGTAGTTCTGTTTTACCCAACGTACACGCTCAATTACGCCCGCAGAATGACCATGTGCAGTATCGACCACAATCACGTCGACCCCAGCGTCTACCAATGCTTCAACACGGCTTGGTGTTTCTACACCTGTACCGACTGCCGCACCTACGCGCAAACGACCAAGGTCATCTTTACAGCTGTTTGGATAGAGTTCCGCTTTACGGAAATCAGTAACCGTAATTAAACCTTTCAGTTCGTTGTTTTCGCCAACCACCAATACTTTTTCAATACGGTGTTTCTGTAAGAGTGCTTGAATCTGTTCTTTAGACTCACCTTCACGCACAGTCACTAAACGGTCTTGACCCGTCATAATGCTGCTTACAGGCTGTTCTAGATTGGTTTCAAAACGTGTATCACGTCCTGTCACAATACCAACCACTTTCCCATCTTTCACTACAGGCACACCACTGATGTTATTGGCTTGCGTAATCGCAATCAACTCACGTACTGTGGTTTCTGGTGTTACTGTAATTGGGTCTTTGACCATACCTGCTTCAAATTTTTTCACACGGCGTACTTCTGCAGCCTGTGCAGCAATATCCATGTTTTTATGCAAAATACCAATACCACCGTTTTGTGACATCGCAATTGCCATACGTGATTCAGTCACGGTATCCATTGCTGCTGAAACGAGAGGGATATTTAAGTTAATGCCACGAGTCAGGCGTGTCTTTAGAGAGACATCTTTTGGGAGGACAGTAGAATAGGCAGGGAGTAATAAGACATCATCGAAGGTTAACGCTTCTTGAACGATGGTCAACATAACAGTCTCACTGGTAATTTCCGTGCGCTATTATAAACAAATTTAGCTTTAAATTTCATTTTTTATTAAAAAAATATCATTTAAAAATGCAAGTACCCTGAGAAATGCCTTGCGGCCCCAGTTTCAAGGGTCGAGACTGACTCGAATCAACCAGTCAATCTCTGCTGATCAGCTTAATGCAAACTGGCTTTAGGTTGGGCAGGTAAAAATACTTTCATCCATTAAGTCAATGCCACATTCTAAAGTTTCAATCCAATCCAAGAATTGGTTAATCATCTCTTTGCCGATAAACGGCGTACCATGTTGTGGCACAATCATTTCAACATCCATGCTGCGCACCATGTTTACCCAAAGGCGAATCACTTTGTTGGAACACATATAACGTTGATGGAAACCTTTCATTTTTGGGATATGCGCAGCAAAATTTTCCAAGGGCTTATTGGCATCATCCACCATAGATGCGCCCATATCACCTGAAAACAAAATTTTTGCGATTGGGTCGTAAAATTGAAAATTCCCAACTGAATGTAGAAAATGCGCAGGGACAACAATAATACTGGATTCACCCAAAGGAATGATCCCTCCGTGGTCCGGCAATTCGATCAAGCGTTCTAACCAACCACCTTTCATACGATCACTCATAAAAGCCGAGTTTAAATGCGGCAAGAAACGCGCCCATAATTTAGATGCGACCACTTTGGCATCGGTATAGACCAACCAACGTGGCATAGAAGTAATAATGTCAGGATCTTGATGCGATGCCATCACATAATCGAGATTGGTTAAACGGGTGTATTTATTTAGCTCCATGGTTAAAGGCACATAGGTTAAATCGCCCCCTGGATCTAAAACTGCAGCGCGCTCATGATCTAAAATCAGAAACTGGTTTGCCTGTACGCCTTCACCTTTGACTAAACTGGTAAAACTGATGCACTTATGTGTGCCATTATCAAACAACACTTGCGATGTGGTGCGATCAAAAGCCATAGCAAAACCCCAATATTTGTATTGTATAAGTTCAATTTTTAATTCCGTATAACATAAAGGGAAATAGCGTAACTTACAATAAATATACAGATTTAGTTTTGAGTTTTTTATGCTTATTTATCTGATTTACATCATAAAAAACCCAACTGATTCGCTGGGTTTTCCATAATCATACTTCGGCTTAGAAGAAATAATGCTGTACCAAGGTGGAGACCCCGATAATCAGGAAGATGGCTGCGCCAATTTTATGGATTAACGCAATTGGCAGTTTGTCTGCGAGCTTATTCCCGACAAAGACTGCTGGTGCATTTGCCAACATCATACCCACAGTGGTACCCGCCATGACCCAAAAAATACTGTCATAACGTGCAGCTAAGGCAACGGTTGCGATTTGGGTCTTATCACCAATTTCAGCTAAAAAGAACAACACAAATGTTGCACCAAAGACGCCAAATTTTTGCCATTTGTTAATGCTATCGGTTTCATCATCCAGCTCATCTGGAATCAGCATCCACGCAGCCATGCCAATAAAGCCAAGTGATAACACCCAGATTAACACTTCAGGACTTAAAACCGTGGTAATCCATTGGCCCAATACCGCAGACAAGCCATGGTTAATCAAGGTTGCAGCTAAAATGGCAATCAAAATAGGAACAGGTTTACGGAAACGTGCAGCCAGTAATAAGGCAAGAAGCTGGGTTTTATCACCCATTTCAGCGAGAGCGACAATTGCTGTCGAAATGAGGAACTCATGCATAAGGTCTTTTCTCTGGCTAGCAAAATTTGCCTATGACTTACCCCTCCTGCTAGCCAAAATCAAATAGATTGATGCAGAGTGGTAAATCAAAGGTCTTGCCAACAAAAAAAGCTGCTTGATGAGCTTATTTGGTTCTTTGCTATGATGACCATGTTCTGTGGAACAATTATGTTGATCATCACCTTTTTACATGACGTAAAAAGCGGCTACTCCCCAATGAATCATGGCTATTATATAAAATTCACTCAATTTTTCAAATCTTTCATGCAGTTTTTAATAGCTCATAATGAAATTTAGGGCCTTAAAAGTGAAAGCCGACGCGTTGTACCAACCAGAGCGCTGCACGCAACAGCCCCAAGAGCAAGGCCAAACCGAGGTTAAACCCGAGCCAACCAAAACTTCCCCAACCACTGGCACCCCCGATGTTTTGTGCTTGAAACTCCATAGAGAACACAATGGTTGCAGTAAAAATTTCCAATCCCATGACCAAATAGGTGACCCAGCCCCATGGAAAATGCAACACACTCAACCAAAAGCCCATTAAGACCAAAACCAACAAGACAATTGGTAGCATGAATTTAAAAAATGGCCACATCTGCATGCTTCTCCCTGCATTCAATTTTTTTGCTGTTCTATCTCGCTTCATTTTAACTAAATCCTTGAATCGCACGAGGCTTCTCAACAGAGTCTTACAATTTACTGTTTATGATTCATAAAAAAACCCCGCCGAAGCGAGGTTTGAAGTAATAATTACAATGCGATTAGAGCAATAAGCTGCGAATGTCTGCCAATAACTTGGTTAATTTATTGGTGAAACGTGCTGCATCCGCACCATTAATCACACGATGGTCATAAGATAACGACAATGGCAACATCAATTTAGGATCAAAACCTTGACCATTCCAGACAGGCTGCATCGTTGCAGGTGAAATACCTAAAATTGCCACTTGTGGCCAGTTCACCAACGGTGTGAAGGCTGTACCACCAATCGCACCTAAGCTTGAAATGGTGAAGTTGGCCCCTTGCAAGTCTTTCGGTGAAAGTTTCTTGTCACGGGCTTTCTGACCGATTACACCCAATTCAACTGCAATTTGTTTAATGGTTTTCTGATCTGGATTGCGTAATACCGGAACCGTTAAACCATCTGGTGTTGCCACAGCAATACCCATATGGATTTCGTTACGCAATAAGACTGATTTACCATCATCTGCCAAGTGTCCGGCAAACTCACGCTCTTCTTTCAACAAGTGCGCAACCGCTTTGATGATGAACGCCATAATCGTCAGGCTAATGCCTTCTTTCTTAAAGTTGCCTTTCAGATCATTACGCCATGCTTCCAGCTCAGTAATATCCGCCAAATCAAACTGTGTCACTTGTGGAATAAAGTTATTCAATGACAATTGCGGAATCGACACTTGCTGCAAACGTGTCAGCACTTTTTCTTCCACACCACCAAAAGCGCTAAAGTCAGGAAGTTTTGGCAAGCCTGAAACTGCTGGCGCAGCCGCAGCAACTGGGGCTGCTTGTGGTGCAGTTAAACGTGCTTTCACATAAGCGAACACATCTTCTTTCATCAAGCGGCCATGCGGACCCGAGCTTTGTACTTGGCCAAGGATCACACCGAGTTCACGCGCTAATTTACGTACCGCAGGGCCTGCATATACTTTTGCATTTTCTGCACTTTGCTCTTTGGTCAGCTTATCTACACCTGTTGCTTGTACAGGTGCCGTTTCAACTTTAGCAGCGGCAGCAACAGGAGCTGCGGCTTGTGCTTGAGCTTTTGCAGGAGCTACAGGTGCTTGTGCCGCAGGCGCTGCCGATTCAGACTCAATCGTCACCAAAGGCATGCCTTGTGCAACACTTTGCCCAGCAGCAACATGAATCGCTTTAATCACACCCGTTGTGGTGCTTGGCACTTCAACAGTCGCTTTGTCCGATTCAACCACAATAATGCTTTGATCGTTCTCGACACGATCACCCACACTTACCAGAATTTCAGCCACTGTGGCTTTGTCGACCCCTAAATCAGGCACGGTGATTTCAACTGCACCCGTTGCAACAGGTGCTGCAGGAGCGACTGCTGCCTGTACAGGTTCAGCAGCTGGTGCAGACGTGCTTACAGCAGCCGTTGTTGTCGCTACTGGCGCAGCACCTGCCACTTTCACTTTGAGCAGCACAACGCCTTCTTTGACGGTATCACCCGCTTGAATCTCAACACTTTCAACCGTACCGGCAACCGTGCTTGGCACTTCAACCGTGGCTTTGTCAGATTCAACCACCACGATACTTTGATCCACTTCAATGCTGTCACCAGCTTTGACCAGCAACTCACCGACGACTGCTTTTTCCACACCAATGTCTGGAACTTGTACATCGACCACAGCACTTGTCGTTGCTTGGCTCGCTACAACAGGAGCAGCAACTTCTGGAGCCGCAGCCACTGGTGCTGGCTCAGCCGCTTTTGCTTCAGCATGCGCTGCAACAGGGGTTGCAGCCGCTTCAGATTCGAGTTCAATCAGTACAGCGCCTTCAGCGACTTCATCGCCCACTGCAACACTGATACTTTTCACCACACCTGCCGAAGTGCTAGGCACTTCAACAGAGGCCTTATCCGACTCAAGCAAGACCAGACTCTCATCAACGGCAATCTGATCGCCCACTTTCACTAAAATTTCTGCAACCGTGGCTTTGTCTACGCCAATATCAGGTGTTTTGATTTGCATACTTAGTTCTCCTCACCTGATTGTTCTTTGTAGTCTGCTACGGCTTGAACTTCAGGATGTGCCTGAGGAGCCCATGCCACTGGACGGTCTGTATCGAGCTCAAATGAAGAAATGGCATCTTTCACTAAACGTGCATCGACTTCGCCTTCATCCGCTAATTTTTTCAACGTTGCTACCACAATATGCGCAGCATCTACACCGAAGTAGCTACGTAAGTTAGCACGTGTATCTGAACGGCCATAACCATCTGTACCTAAAGCCACAAATGGACGGTTGTCTGGTAGATAAGCACGGATTTGTTCGCTATAAGCACGCATATGGTCGGTTGCAGATACGACGATACCGTCGGTAGGACGCAACAACTCAGATACCCACGCTTCTTTCGCTTGTTCAGCCAAAGGATGTAAGCGATTGTATTCTTCACATGCCATACCATCACGCGCCAACTCGTTAAAGCTGGTCACACTCCAGACATTCGAATGGATTTGGTATTCATCACGCAAAATTTTCGCTGCTTTGATCACTTCACGCAGAATCACACCCGAACCTAACAATTGAACAGTGGCCTTGTCATCTTGTTGGAACAAGTACATACCACGTTTGATGCCTTCCTCAGCGCCAACTGGCATTTCAGGATGTTCGTAGTTTTCGTTCATCACGGTTAAGTAATAGAAAATACGTTCTTGGTTCACATACATACGCTGTAAACCATCATGTACGATTACTGCTAATTCATAACCGAAACATGGGTCATAAGACACACAATTTGGAATCGTGTTCGCAAGGATATGTGAGTGACCATCTTGGTGTTGTAAGCCTTCACCATTCAGTGTGGTACGACCAGCCGTCGCACCCAACAAGAAGCCTTGAGCCTGTGCATCACCTGCTGCCCACGCAATGTCGCCAATACGCTGGAAACCGAACATTGAGTAGTACATGTACATCGGAATCATTGGCAAGTTATTGGTTGAATAACTGGTCGCCAACGCCGCCCATGCACTCATCGCACCCGCTTCGTTAATTCCTTCTTGAAGCATATGACCATCACTTGCTTCACGGTAATGCATCAATTGTTCTTGGTCTTCAGGGGTATATTTCTGACCATGTGCAGCATAGATCCCCAATTGACGGAACATGCCTTCTAAACCGAAAGTACGTGCTTCGTCAGGGACAATTGGCACCACGCGGTCTTTAATCGCTTTTTCTTTCAATAAAGAAGAAATTAAACGCACCATCACCATCGTGGTGGATTGTTCTTTACCTGCAGAACCTTTTAATACCGCATCAAAGACGGATAATTCAGGAATGGCTAATTGCTCACTCTCTTTACGACGTGCAGGTAAGTAACCACCTAATGCTTCACGACGCGCCTTCATGTATTTCAATTCAGGTGAATTTTCGCTTGGACGGTAGAATGGAACTTCTTCAAGTTGCGCATCGGTAAATGGCAAGTTGAAACGGTTACGCACATACTTTAATGAGTCAATCTGCATCTTCTTGATTTGATGCGTTTTGTTGACCGCTTCAATTTCTTCAGATAAACCATAACCTTTGACAGTTTTCGCAAGAATTACCGTCGGTTGACCTTTGGCTTTCATTGCTTCCGCATAAGCTGCAAATACTTTGTACGGGTCATGACCACCACGGTTCAGATTATCGATGTCTTCATCGCTTAAATCTTTTACAAGTTCCGCAGCTTCTGGGTACTTGCCAAAGAATTTCTCACGCGTATAGGCACCACCTTTCACTTGATAGCGTTGATACTCACCATCAACTGTCTCTTCCATAACCGCTTTTAAAGCGCCTGTGCTGTCTTTTGCAAGTAGTGGATCCCAATGACGACCCCATACCACTTTAATCACGCGCCAGCCCGCACCACGGAATAAAGATTCTAATTCTTGAATGATTTTACCGTTACCACGGACCGGACCATCTAGACGCTGTAAGTTACAGTTCACCACCCAAATGAGGTTGTCGAGCTTTTCACGACCCGCAAGTGAAATTGCACCAGTACTTTCTGGTTCATCCATCTCACCATCGCCAAGGTAAGCCCAGACTTTACGATCTTCTTCTTTGATCAAGCCACGGTTCATCAAATATTTTTGAATGTGTGCTTGATAAATCGACATGATTGGACCGAGACCCATCGATACCGTTGGGAATTGCCAATAGTCCGGCATCAAATATGGATGCGGATAGCTTGGTAAACCATTGCCACCCACTTCACGGCGGAAGTTATTCAATTGATCTTCAGTCAAACGACCTTCGAGGAATGAACGTGCATAAATACCTGGGGCACAGTGACCTTGGTAATAGATCATGTCACCACCGAAGTGGTCGTTGCCTGCACGGAAGAAGTGGTTAAAACCAACATCATATAATGTTGCAGAAGATGCAAAACTTGCCAAGTGACCACCTAAGTCATCACCAGTTTTATTCGCGCGAAGTACCATTGCCAAGGCATTCCAACGAATCAATGCACGAATACGGCGTTCCATATCTTGGTCGCCTGGCATTGCAGGTTGTTCTTCAACAGAAACCGTATTTAAATAAGGAGTGTTTAAGCGCTGAATAGGAACATGTTTCGCGATTGCACGTTGATATAATTTTTCTAATAAAAATGCAGCACGCTCTGTTCCCATGTGTTTTAGAACCGAATCGAAAGCATCTTGCCATTCTTGGGTTTCTTGCGCATCTGTATCGCCATAAAACGCCATAATCCACCTATTCCTTAAGCTTAATCTATTCCATATATGTACCATACTTTGGTATTAGAAGTTATCGCTGCAGCTGAATACGGATATGCACCACTATTTATAAAATAAATAATTGATGACGATTTAACACTCAAATTAACAAAAAATCGCCAATAATGTAGATTTTTTATACAAACAAAATTCTTTTGCCTGATAGTATGAAAAAAAGATGAAGGAAACTTCCCTATTATGGTGCAAATAACACAAAAGCAAAAAGGCAGTGCATTGGATAGAGGTTAAACCCAATGCACTGCCTTTGAAATCACTTAACAATCAATCAGCGCTAAGATTATGGCAACATCGCTAAGTAGGTAGATGGATTTTTACGCTGACCATCTTTAACAACTTCGTAATGTAAATGTGGACCTGTACAACGCCCTGTACAACCGACATTAGCAATATGTTCACCCGCGTCTACGCGGTCACCTACACGTGCAATCAGACGAGAGGCATGGGCATAACGAGTGATATAACCATTCCCGTGATTAATTTCAACATATTGGCCATAGCCTGTGCCCCAACCCGATTTGGTTACAACCCCTGGACCAGTTGCATAGATTGGAGTGCCACTTGGGGCAGACAAATCTAAACCAGAATGATGTTCCGCACGGCCACCCATGGTACGACCACCATAGTTTGAACTCACGCGCTTCATATCAGGTAAAGGGTGTGCAACCAACCAAGAATAAGGATTTGTTGAAGATGCTGAATACGTAGATGTATTGCCATATTTTTTAGCAATCGACGCATTATTTAGTTCGACGGTTTTTTCACGTAACTTCACAGATATCTGTGTCGTTGCTGGAATATCAATATCTTCCGGTTCAGCATAAGAACCCTGAGCCAAGGTTTGAGTCAGCTGTTCAATACGATCTGGCGAAGCGGTAGTATTTGAATTCAATTGAACTAAATCAGCGAAAGCAACCGAAGCGGTCGACGCGGCTAAAGAAAATGCCAATAAAATACGTCTCGTGTGCATAAATAACCTCTTTAAACTGTTCTTACAAAAGTTCCTTGCGTGATCTCTTCCTTGATATCTACTGAAAGGAACGCATAAGATTAAGACACAAATATGAAGGTAATATGTATGTCTGAACCAGAGAATCTCTTTCAACAAACAAGAAAACGCATAAAAACAGGAAACTTGTCGTTTCTCTCAACCCAAGTTGCTGCGTGGCAGAAACTTAGCAAACGCATTCAACCTTTATTGCCTCAACCAGAGCAATGGCAGGTTGCTTGTTATCAATATGGCGTTTTGACCATAACAGGTGAAAATCAAGCGATGGTGAGTCAACTTGGTTACTTACAAAAACACTATATTGTTCAATTATCACAACTTGAAGAGCTGAAAGATTTACAAAAACTACAGGTTCGTTTAAGAGTTTCTCCCAAAAACCACAGTTCGAGTGAACAACCTTCAAGATCTCTTAGTCCAGAAACCCAAGACTTATTGCAAGGGGCTGCCGACTTTGTGAGCGACCCTAAGCTTAGCCAAGCCATGCGACGTTTGGCAAGCAATAAAAAGTAACTGAGCAGACTTCAGGTGCAAACCCTATTCGCAACAATGTGATTTGTTTCTCATTTTTAATTTGTTATATTATAACGTAATCCCTATAAGACAATGACTTATGTCACACTTACATAGGGAATTGGACATTGTTCCATGTCATCAAATGTTACAATTTCGTAGCTACTCGGATCACTTTGGACATTGCGTAATAATTGATTATTTAAAGCATGTCCTGACTTATATCCATCAAATTTCGCAATAATTTGATGACCCAATAAGTATAAATCCCCTACAGCATCTAATATTTTGTGACGAACAAATTCATCGGAGAAGCGTAAGCCCTCTTCATTCACCACGCCGGTATCATCAACCCCAATCGCATTATCCAGACTGGCACCTAAAGCTAAATTATTAGCTTTCAGATAATCAAGGTCCTTCATAAAGCCAAAAGTTCGCGCTTCACTGACTTCATAGACAAAAGTTTCCGTCGAAAAATCAATGGTGGCAGACTGATATTCTTTTTTAAATGCGGGATGATCAAAATCAATGGTGAAATTCAGCTGAAAACCTGAATGTGGGGTAAAGATGGCACGTTTGTCATCAATCAGGGCTTCGACAGGTTTTAGAATTTTGATGAACTTTTTCGGTGCATTCTGTTCAACCAAACCGCCCTGCATTAACAAATAGATAAAAGGACCTGCACTGCCATCCATAATCGGCACTTCAGACGCTGACACTTCAATAATTAAGTTATCAATGCCCAAGCCCGCTATCGCACTCATCACATGTTCAATGGTACCAACTTTGGCATTTTCTTGAACCAAATTAGAGCACATGAAAGCTTCTTGGATCAGCGTAGCATCGGCAGGAATATCGACAGGTGGCTCTAAATCGATACGACGAAACACGATTCCCCCATCCACATGGTGCGGCACAAAGTTCATTAATACCTTTTGCCCACTATGAAGACCAATACCGCTCGCTTTCACGACACGTTGCAGGGTACGCTGTTTCAACATGCTTTTTCTATCATCTGCCCATAAATCCGCTATACGTTAGCATATTTAGCCATTGATAAAAAACAAAAAGGTAGCGTTTCCGCTACCTTTTTGTCATATCTTGAGAAAAAGACATTGATAAATAATTACTTACGTTGCTGATTTTTCAAATAATCTTGAATACTCATTGGCGTTGGGCGTGAAGCACCCGCAGATGAAGCTGCATTAATTGCAGGCGCATCGCTTTGCTGACGCTGAATCGCAGGGACATCATCTTCTTCAACCACTTGAGTTGTCGTGCTTGAACGTGAAACTTGTGTGTTTGGACGTTTAGTCGGCTCAATAGCATCCGCAGAATTGCGGGTTAAGCCAGTTGCAATCACAGTCACACTGATTTCATCACGCGCATCTGGATCAAATACCGTACCGTAGAAGACTTGACCTTCATCCAAGTCGACGATTTGATTGACTACATCGGTAATTTCTTCAATTTCACCGAAGGTTACGTCATCACCACCCGTGACATTAATTAGAATCCCTTTGGCATTCATAATGGTCACATTGTCGAGTAATGGACTGCGAATTGCCTGTTCTGCCGCTTGACGCGCACGATGTTCACCACGGCCAGAGCCTGCACCCATCATGGCATAGCCACGTGTACTCATGGCAGTTTTCAAGTCCGCAAAGTCAAGGTTAATATGACCAGGACGCACCACCAAATCAAAGATACTACGGACGGCATTCAGCAATACATCATCCGCTTTTTTGTAGGCATCTTTCATTGAGATGTCACGGAACACTTTTAATAAGCGTTGGTTTGGAATAATAATCAGGGAATCTACATGCGCTTCTAAGGCTTCAATACCTTTTTCTGCAGATTGTTGACGGCGCTTACCTTCAAAGTTAAACGGTGTAGTCACCACGCCAACCGTCAAAATGCCCATTTCTTTGGCAATTTCCGCAACTACGGGTGCCGCACCTGTACCCGTGCCACCACCCATACCTGCGGTCACGAACACCATATCGGTGCCTTCAAGATGTTGACGAATCAACTCGCGACTTTCTTCCGCAGCGGTTTGACCCACTTGTGGATTGGCACCAGCGCCTAAGCCACGAGTACTTTGTTCACCCAACTGGATTTTAAATTGCGCATTCATGCGATCTAAAGCTTGTTTGTCCGTGTTGGCACAAACAAATTTCACACCCTGAATGTCAGATTCCAACATGTGTTGGACCGCATTACCGCCTGCACCACCTACACCAAATACAGTGAAACGGGCTTGACCGTTGCTATCGTTTTGATCATCTTCTAAAAATTCAAATGAGGCCATGACCTTTAAATTTCCTAATTCGTAATTGGCAGTCACTTAAGCCCGTATACTGCCTTGATCTGCATAAATAAAAATTGGTTTTAGGATGCTGCCCTATCTCTAGCTTGTCAAGTCTTGACTGCTTAGCGTACAACTTCCAAACAATATTCCCAAAAAATACAACTAAAAAATAGATTTCAACTTATCATTTAATCCTGACCATGCCCGCCCAGCGCGTTTCCAGAAAGACAATTTTTCAGGATCAACGGTTTCCACTAACGTTTCTTGTGGATCACCCTGACTATACATCAGCAAGCCTGCGGCAGTCGCATATTGTGAACGACGCAAAGCGGCTAAATACGGTTCATCCGCATACACTTGTACTGGAGGATTACCTAAATGTGCAGAAATACCCAACATGCGACGTACTAAACTGACCATGCCTTCAATCTGGCAGGCATCGCCCGTTAGGACCACCCCATGATATAAGCCGTGAATGGCACCACTCCGCTCCAAAACTTCACGCACTTGGGTTAGTATTTCTTCGTAGCGAGCAATCATAATTTCAGACAATTCAATTCGGCTAATGGTTTGCGGACCATCAATCCCTTGAATTTGAATCATGTGATCAGGTTTCACCACTTTTAAATCGACACAACCATAAAGCAGTTTAATTCTTTCTGCTTCTTCCGTCGTGGTTTGCAAGACTGCGGCAATATCCCGAGTCACATGCTCACCGCCACGCTGCAAAGTCTCTGCCATGGCGAGTCGGCCATCTAAATAGACAGCAAGATTGGTGGTTCCCGCTCCAATATCGAGTAAGCAGACTCCATATTCTTTTTCATCTTTCAGCAAACTGGCTTCAGCGGTAGCCAAACATGAGACCACCATTTTTTCTACAGTGATGTTGGCACCCTTCATGGCCCGATCCAAATTCTGCATGGTACTGATCGGCAACATCATCAATTGATAATGGCCTTTCATACTGTGTGCAGACATTCGGATTGGATTTTGCACCCACTCTGGTGAATCATCCAATTCAAAGCCCAAAGGCACTGCACTGACCAAGTAGTGATCCGAAGTAATATGACTGGCTTTAGCCAACTCTAATGCTCTTACCACTTCATTGGTGGTAATACTGTGTTCTGCATTTTCAATGGGGGTACGACCCGAAGCATAAAAACTTTTTAATTCTGCACTTGGAATAGACACCCAAGCGGAATGCACACGACACTCTGCCATATCTTCCGCTTCTTGAACGGCATTTTTTATCGCCGTGATGACTTTATCCAAGCTCACGATTTTGCCTTTGTTCATTCCACGGTTTCGCGCAGTCGCCATCCCGATAACTTGAATCTTATCTGGGGCGTGCACCTTACCAATCAAAACTGAAACTTTATGTGTCCCAATGTCAATCGCAACAACTGAGGGAACAGCTTCACTCATTATTTACTACCATTACATGTTTGTTTAATTTATGGCTTTACGCCTCTATTTATAAAGCCAGTCATTATGGCTTTGCATTTATCCCATCCGCAATGCTTGTGTCATTAATCGTTACAACAAAATGACCATTTACAATCTTGGGTGGGGCAGCACTCTTCCACTGGATGGCTAAACCGTTCCTATATCGTAAATCGATGGCCGAAATTTGAGGCCATACAGGCTTCAAATCGCTTTGTGCAAGATGACTCAAGCGTTGTAGCTTACTCATCATTTGATCTTGATCCACAATAACACGTAATCCAGAATCAAACTGCATAAACCAAGTCATACGCTCCGTTAAATATAGTTCTTTGAGGCGAAGGTTGACTGGAAGGAATAACTGATTAATTTCATTATAGCGACGCATCATGGTTTTAGATTGGCTGATCGGCCCATGAAGCAATGGCAATTGTTGATAGTTGCGTGGCGTGACTTCAGCAAAGACATCACCACTATCACTGAGTAAACGACCCGTTCCCCAACGTGCAATCGCATGACGTGGCATCACTCGAACGCGAATGGCATTCGGCCAAGCACGCGACACCACCACACGATCAACCCAAGAAAGTTCTAAGGCACGATCACGGATTTGCTCTAAATCTGAAGTAAAATAATTATTTTGTACTGAAGGTGCGACATGTAGCATGACCTGACGCTGTTCGGCATCGGAACGCGTTCCAACCACATCCAGATCTGCCACACGCGCATCGGTCATGACTTTGTATAAACCAAAAATTCCAGCCGCCAAAACCACAAATGCAATAATCAAGAGCAACCAACCACCCACGTTGGTCAGCTGTTCTTTACGCGTGGGTGGTTTGTCATGAATCGAGGTAATTGCCGCACGTTTGCGACGCATCGAAGCTGGAAGTTGAGCCATAACTTAGTGTGCTGCACCTGTAAGTGTTTGTTCTAAAATAGCGACACATAACGCATCAAAGCTATAACCTACGGCATTGGCAGCTTTAGGCACCAAAGAGTGGCTAGTCATCCCCGGTACAGTGTTCACTTCCAGCAACCAGAAATTGCCTTGTTCATCCTGCATGGCATCAATTCGTCCCCAACCACTTGCACCAACAGCTTGGAAAGCACGTAAACACAAAGCTTGCAAACGCTGCTCTTCAGCTTCGCTTAGGCCACAAGGAATGCCATATTGCACATCATTACGCTGGTATTTGGCTTCATAGTCGTAAAAGGCCACATCCGCAGGCGGTTGTAAACGAATTACAGGCAAAGGCTGTCCATTTAGGAACGAAATGGTAAATTCACGTCCTGTAATCCATTTTTCGGCCATCACTACGGCATCATGCTGGGTGGCTTTACTAATTGCCGCAGCAAGGTCTTCGGCCTTTTCCACCTTACTCATGCCCACACTCGAGCCTTCATGCACAGGCTTGATAATTAGCGGCAAGCCTAAGCTTTCAACCACTTCATTCAAGTCACTGTCTTTATCAATAATGCGGTACGGTGCTGTCGGCAAGTCTGAACCCTGCCAGATTTGCTTGGTTTTCACCTTATCCATACCAATCGCAGAACCTTGCACGCCAGTGCCGGTATAGGGAATATTGAGCCACTCCAAGACACCTTGGATCTGACCATCTTCCCCACCACGGCCATGCAAAACAATGAAGGCACGGTCATAGTTCACCAGTTCGGTGACACTACGGCTTTGAGGATCAAAAGCCTCTGCATTTACCCCAGAACGAATCAATGCTTCAAGTACAGCCTGACCACTATCGAGAGAAACCTCACGCTCAGCTGATTTACCACCAAGCAACACGGCAACTTTGCCGAACTTTGAAGCATTTGACACGTTTTTATCCTTAAACTGTTATAACTTTTTACTTACATGAAAATTTGGGACAAGTATTAGTCCACATATAATTGATGTTGAACCAACTCAATCGAGATAGCCCCCACATTACCTGCGCCCTGTGTTAATAACAAGTCATTCGCTTGTAACACTTTACGCATGACATTCGGCAAATTCCCCTCAACAGGATCGATTAAAATCGGCTCAACCTCACCGCGTAAACGAATGCTACGCGCTAAAGCACGACTATCTGCACCGACAATCGGTTTTTCTCCAGCAGGATACACTTCAAGCAACAGCAATTGATCCACTTGCGACAATACATCGACAAAATCATCAAAACAGTCACGGGTACGGCTAAAGCGATGTGGCTGGAACATCATCACCAAACGACGGTCTGGATGGCTAGCACGAGCAGCTTTAATGGTCGCTTCAACTTCTTTCGGGTGATGACCATAATCATCCACCAATTTCACATTACCTTCACCCAGTTCAAACTCACCTTGAACTTGGAAACGACGACCCACACCGCTAAAGCCTTCCAAGGCGCGTGCAATTGCCGCATCTGAAACACCCTCATCCGTCGCAATACCAATGGCAGCAAGCGCATTTAAAATATTATGCAAGCCTGGCAAGTTAATGGTGAGACGTAGCGGTTCACGGTCTTTGCGTAGTACGGTAAAGTGCGACTGCATGCCTTCTTGTACAATATCGACAGCACGAATGTCGTTGTCTTCGTTAAATCCGTAGGTAATTAGCGGACGACCAATACGTGGCATAATTTCACGGATATTAGCATCATCACCACAGACCACGGCTAAACCATAGAATGGAAGTTTTTGCAGGAATTGTACAAAGGTATCTTTCAGGACATCAAAACTACCGCCATAGGTATCCATATGATCGGCATCGATATTGGTCACAATGGTGGCCATGGGTTGCAAATGCAAGAATGATGCATCTGACTCGTCTGCTTCCGCCACGATAAAACGGCTAGCACCCAATGCAGCATTAACACCCGTACGATTCAGCAAACCACCAATCACATAAGTTGGATCAAGGTTTTCTTCTGCCAGCATACAGGTCACGAGACTGGTGGTGGTGGTTTTACCGTGGGTCCCCGCAACAGCAATACCATGACGATAACGCATCAATTCACCCAGCATTTCTGCACGACGCACTACTGGAATACGGTGCTCAATCGCAGATTTAATTTCTGGGTTTTCTGGGTCAATCGCAGTGGATACCACCAACACATTGGCACCTTGAATATTTTGTTCGGCATGTCCGATATAAACCTTGATGCCATTTTCTTCGAGCTGAGCGGTGGTTTTAGAGGCTTTAATATCTGAGCCTGACACCTTGTAGCCTTGGTTTTTCAGAACTTCAGCAATGCCGCACATCCCAGCACCACCAATACCCACGAAATGGATATGCTTAATACGGCGCATTTCAGGGATTTTAATTAATTTCTTTGCTTGTTCAGCAGGTGTAGATGGAGACATAGCTTACTCTGATCACAATTCTTGAATTAACTCAACGACATGTTGGGTTGCATCGGGTTGAGCCTGTTGACGCGCTTTGACTGCCATTTCAGACAACAATTGACGATTCATTAACGGCACTAACAATTCTTTTAAACTTTCAGGCGTCATATTGGCTTGCGGACAAATTTTCGCTGCCCCAATGTTCGCTAAAAACTTGGCATTTGCGGTCTGATGATCATCCACAGCGCTTGGCAGCGGCACAAAAACCGCCGCCACACCCGCTGTGGCAATTTCCGTTACGGTTAAGGCACCGGCACGGCAAATAATCAAATCTGCTTCGGAATAGGCTTGAGCCATATCTTCAATAAACGGATGAACTTCAACTTCAAGCGTTGCTGGTAGATTGGCATAACGTACCTGTGTTGCATCAGCATGGTTTTGACCACATTGGTGATACACACGCATGGGAACATTCAATAACTTTAAGGCTTCAGGGACACATTCATTCAGTGCCTTCGCCCCCAAAGACCCCCCGACAATTAAAATGCGCAGCGGTTGATTGGCTTTTTCACGCTCTTGGTAGCGCCACGATGGATTTAAAATTTCGGTAATTTCTTGGCGTACAGGATTGCCTGTGGTCACAATTTTTTCTTGCGGGGCAAAGGTGTTCGGAAAAGCCTGACAAACCGTGCTTGCCACACGTGACAATTGCGTATTGGTAAATCCAGCAATCGCATTTTGCTCATGAATTAATACCGGAATGCCTAACACCCGCGCAGCCAAACCGCCGGGGCCTGCCACATAGCCACCAAAGCCGGCAACCGCCTCAATATTCAACTGCTTCATATAACGCATGGCGCTGAGTGTGGCTTTTAAAATTTTAAAAGGCGCCAGTAATTTACGCACCACACCATTGCCGCGCACGCCTTGAATATCAATCTGGTAAATTGGAATATTTTGATTTTTTAATAAGCGATTTTCCATGCCTGTTGGCGTTGCCAGCCAAGACACTTGTGCCCCTTGTTGTTGCAATTGTTTCGCAACGGCAAGTGCTGGAAAAACGTGTCCACCGGTACCTGCGGCCATCATCATCACGCGTTTGGGCTTTATTTGCTGAGCATCAGTCACGGTCTAATTCTTCAATTCAAAAATAGAGGCAAAAATTCATTTTAAGCTAACAATTGTAATCACAAACGGAGGGGTGCGAAAGATGATTTACTTTTTTTCCCTCAGCGTTTCATTGTTTTTTTCTTCAGTTTTGTAAGTTTAAACAAGTTTTATTATTAATCTAGTAAAAAACACACCAATCTTTGTTAAAAACCTGAAATGTGATTCATTTACCCTCTTTTTACTCCGTGATAAAAATCCCAGCATAACATTGCTTTCCCTTAGTCCTTTGCACTGAATTAAGGGAAAGCATCACAACTTGATTAGATATTTGAACGTCCCGCTTCTAAGACATCAAACAAATCATCGGCAATTTTAGTCCCAAACTTATTGTCAATTTCACGGATACAGGTTGGACTGGTCACATTGATTTCAGTGACATAATTGCCAATGACATCCAGCCCCACAAAAATCAAGCCTTTTTCACGCAGGAAAGGACCTACCTTGGCGGCAATTTTGCGATCATTTTCTGTCAGTGGACGGGCTTCACCTAAGCCACCCGCAGCCAAATTACCGCGCACTTCACCATTTTGTGGAATACGGGCCAAGCAATACGGAACAGGTTCACCATTGACCATCAAAATACGTTTATCCCCTTCCACAATTTCAGGAATATAGCGCTGTGCCATAATGGGTAGCGTGCCATGATTGGTCAGCATTTCAATGGTTGAGCCAATGTTCACGCCATCTTGATACAGGCGAAAAATCCCCATGCCACCCATACCATCAAGCGGTTTTACAATCACATCGCCCTGTTCTTTAATAAAGTCACGAATCAAGTGTTGCTGTGAAGTCACCAATGTCGGGACTTGTAGCTCAGGGAACTGTGTAGCAAACAGTTTTTCGTTGCAGTCGCGCAAGCTCTGTGGCTTGTTAATAATCCATGCCCCTTCACGCTCAGCTTGCTCGAGAATATAGGTGGTATAAACAAAGTTCATATCAAACGGTGGGTCTTTACGCATCAACACCACATCATAAGCTGCGATGGATTCTTTCTTCTTTTCGCCCAATTCATAATAATGATTGTAATCTTCAAACACCTTTAAAGGCGCAATTAGACCAAAAGCCTTGCCTTGCTCAATATATAAGTCTTGTTGTAGTGCATAACCTAGTTCGTGTCCACGACGGCTTGCCGCCCAAAGCATGGCTATGGTTGAGTCTTTTTTCAAATTGACACTTTCGATGGGATCCATCACAACAAGTACGCGCATAATCAAAGCTCTTTTTTCAAAAGTATAATCTACAAGGAGTATAACGGAGATTATGGGGTTCTATTTCCGAATTTCGATGATCTCTTATGGATAAATTTGTATAACGTATTAAGGATTGTGCATTGAAACAGGCAATTATTGGCTTTCATCAAGATGAAGAACAACATTGGGTTGCTGATTTGGCTTGTGGGCATACGCAACACGTGCGTCATACGCCACCTTGGCAAAATCGCCCTTGGGTGATGACAGAACAAGGGCGTCAGGAGAAGTTGGGCATGATGTTGGAGTGTAAGCAATGTGATACAGAAATTTGCCAATAGGTCATTATAGGCTCAGCCCTACGTCGAAAGGCCCATGCATCGGGCCTTTCGGATCAACTGTAATTGGTAAATTTTAGCAATGATTAACCCAGGCAACGGGTTACGAATTGGATAGTGCATCCAGCCTGATTAAGCGGATTCATTACTAAATTCATGAAAGGCATCCAAAACATGGGAAGAGTACATCAAGGATGGCCCTCCACCCATCATAACAGCAACGCCTAACACTTCTTCGACTTCCTTGAGACTCGCCCCGAGTTTAACTAAAGCCTTGGTATGAAAGGCAATACAAGCATCACAGCGTTTTTCAACTGCGATGGCTAAGGCAATAAACTCTTTGGTTTTTGTATCTAGGATTGCATTTTCTAGAGCCGCTTGACTTAACTGCCCAAAACCTTGCATCAATTTAGGCGTATCTTGCTGCAAAGTTTTTAAATTTTTAGCAATTGTTTGCGTGATAGCTTGATAACTCATGTGAATCTCGAATCAATTTAATATATTTAATTATATATTATATAAAAACATATTGTTTTAAATAAGGTCTATTTTCATCTTGTTATTCTTGAAGTCGTTAAACTTTTAGCCCCCCAAAACCGTCTTTGGGATGCCCTACACGTCTAAACCAATATTATTACTTCTTAGCCTTTATATAAGAGCCGTGAGGTTAAGAGCCCTCGATTTTTCTATGCCTATCCTGTTCTCCATACCCATTACAAATCTGGGATCATCTTTCTTCTGCTATTATCAAGCCATTGCACTAAACAGAAGCCTCAATACAATTTGCCACACTTTTTTACTGAGCTTATCAATAAAAAAAAGGAAGCCTTAGCCTCCTTTTTATTCTAGAAAATATCGATTTAAATGCCGTATTTCACACGATACGCTTCCATTTTCGCCAAAGCATCTTTCTCACCTTGGGCATCTAAATAGTTCATTAAATCTTTCATGGTAATTAACGCGTGCACAGGAATTTCCAACTCTTTTTGTACTTCCTGAATCGCAGATAATTCGCCTTGACCTTTTTCCTGACGATCTAATGCCACCAATACACCCGCAATGGTTGCACCCGAATTTTTCAGAATGGTCACTACTTCGCGAATGGCTGTACCGGCAGTAATTACGTCATCAATAATCCAGACTTTTTTACCTGCAACTGATGCACCGACTAAGACGCCACCTTCACCGTGATCTTTGGCTTCTTTACGGTTAAAGCCCCAAGGCACGCTCACCCCGTGATTTTGTGATAATGCCACAGCAGTTGCTGCCACAAAAGGAATACCTTTATATGCAGGACCAAACACCACTTCAACATTATCACATTGGGTCAATTTATCTGCATAGCCAGAAGCCAATAACGATAAGGCTTCACCATCATTCAATAAACCGGCATTAAAAAAATAAGGACTCACACGACCTGATTTTAAAGTAAACTCACCAAATTTAAGCACACCACGTGATAAAGCGAGTTCGATAAATGCTTGTGGGTTAAATTGAGCTGGCGTTGACATGAGGTGCTCCAAAATTCATACATTGAGGTTATGACTGCGCATGATACCAAAGAGTAGCTACCCAAGTGATCAAAAAATTCTACGAGTAGTTTCAATTAACGTAAATGGCTTACGTTCATCGGTAACCAAAGGCTTACTTGAATGGTTAGAAAAGTCAGATGCAGATGTGGTCTGCATGCAAGAAAGCCGCATTACCCATGCACAATGGACCGATAAATTTAAACCAGAAGGCTGGTACACGCATCTGTTCCCTGCAGAACGTGCAGGCTATGCCGGAACAGCGATTTATAGCCGCTTACCGTTTGTGTCGGTAACCGATGGTCTAGGTTTTGAACTGGCCGATTCTCAAGGGCGCTTTATTAGTGCCGAGTTTGATTTAGGACTTGAGCAGCCTGTTTACATCTGTTCCCTGTATTTGCCCTCAGGTTCTTCAGGAGATGAAGCGCAAGCCCGCAAAGATCATTTCTTGGAAAACTATCAGCAAATTCTCAAGCAATGGCGTGCAGAAAATAAATCCGTCATTGTCTGTGGTGACTACAACATTGTGCATAAGCGCATTGATATTAAAAACTGGTCGGGCAATCAAAAGTCTTCAGGCTGTTTACCGCATGAACGCGCTTGGCTCGATCATATTTATGATGAACTAGGTTATGTTGATACTTTCCGTGAAGTCCGTAAAGAAGCAGAGCTTTATTCATGGTGGTCGAATCGTGGACAAGCCCGTGCCAAGAATGTGGGTTGGCGTATTGACTATCAAGCCTGTTCACCAGACTGGAAGGCCCGTACTGTCAACGCTTGGGTGTATAAAGAGGAATGGTTTAGTGACCATGCCCCTGTCATTATTGATTATCAAATTTAAACAATAAAACACATTGAGTGAACAAATGTTCACTCAATACTATCTTTTAGCGCACAACAGATGACGTATTTTCTGTCTATTTATCCTCGACCAGAAACGGCATTATAGCGGCACGGCACAGGGACATGTCAGGATGACAGCAAAGGGATAGGACGCCGTAGGATGAAGTAAAACATCACTTTTTAAGTGTGTTTTCAAGGATGTGACAATGGACGTTGTAATGAGACCCGCATAATCAGGATGATTGAATGCGGGTTTTCTCTTTTTTATATTTGTTATTTTTATTTAAGCGCTGATATTCTCATTCTTGATTCTTTGTTTTCGTTATAGGCATATCTTGCCCTGCTTAGATTGCAATACGATGACAATTTGACTCTAAATTGTGCGATTTGAGCCATTTCAACAAAACTGCTAGAGCACACCGATTTTTTTGTTTACCCTATCCACAGCAATCACAATTGAGAACCTCTGATCATGCTAAAAATTTATGGCATCAAAAACTGCAGCTCAATGAAAAAAGCCTTCGATATGCTGAGCGACTTGGGATTGGCGTATGAGTTTCATGACTATAAAAAGCAAGGCATAGATGCCGAAACCCTGAAAGTTTGGTTAGACCAAGTTGGACAAGATCTCATTTTAAATAAGAAAGGCACCACTTGGCGTAAATTGAGTGAAGCGGAGCAACAACAGGCTTTGGCTTCACAAGCACAACTCATTGAAACCCTGATGGCTCAGCCAAGTTTAATCAAACGTCCTGTATTACATACCTCACAGGGCTATATTGTCGGTTTTGATGAAGCAGCTTATCGTGGACTTGCTGGATAAACCTAAATTTAAAAAATAAAAAAGCCTGACTCAATATCAGGCTTTTTCTATATCTGCATAACGTATTAGTTGACGCGAACCCAAGTTTGGTTACGTCCTAATGCTGCTACACCCAAATAACCACGAAGCTCAAGTTTTTTACCGCCCGAAGTCAATTCACCTTTCAGGCTATAGGTTTTACCATTTTTTGGATCAAGAATTGTACCTTCATCATATTTTGTGCCACCTGCATTTTTCAACCCACGCACAATGGTCAGTCCTTTCAATGATTTATTATGATATGGGCCTTCACACTTACTGCAGGCATTTTCCTCACCTGGAGTCAAAATACTTTGAATGCTCGCGGTTAAATCACCATTTTTTTGTTGCGTAAATTTCACAACCGCACGCGGTTGTTTGGTTTTGTCATCAATGGTTTTCCAAACTGTACCATTGAGCGGATCAGCCGCATTGGCGAGTGCTGCAAATCCAAGCAATCCTAATGCAAATGCAATTTTTTTCATTTTTCTTGATTTCCCTAGTCTGTCTGTAGACGTCTTTCAGTATTGTAAAGCCACAACAATTTTGCAATTCTTGAATGTGACTGTTTAGTGTACCCTTGTAATTATTGTGGGTAAATATGCCTTTTATAGGCAAAATTGATAACAAAATGGAATAACCATGAAGATTTCAGCGCCGTGGAAACAATTCATTACTGAAAATATTTTAAAAAGTACCATCCGTACCCCTAGCCAATACAATCTTCCGCCGAAAACCTTAAGAATAGCCTTAGAACAGTTGTGCCGAGTTTTTCCCACTCAACCCGATGTACAGATTCGCTCCTTACGTTTAGGGCAGTTAAATGCCGAAGAGTTGAAACCGCAACAGCAATCGACGCAATTGATTTTCCATATTCATGGTGGGGTATTCTTTTTAGGCTCACTCAACACACATCGGGCATTTTTAAGCCAAATTGCAGCCCGCACACAAATGCAGGTGTTGCACGTCGATTATCCTCTGTCACCCGAACATCCTTTTCCTGAAGCCATTGAGGCTTTATTCGAGGTTTATGTCAATCTACTCAATCAGGGCATTCAGGCCAAAGACATTATTCTGTCAGGCGATTCCTGTGGGGCAAACTTGGCCTTGGCCCTCGCCATTAAAATTCGTCAGGCACAGCTCGACCAAGTTAGCGGCTTGATTCTTCTTTCTCCTTTTCTAGATTTAACCCTGACCAGTGAGTCGCTCCGCTTTAACCAAAAGCATGATGCCTTACTGTCGATTGAAGCCTTAGAGACAGGAATTGATTACTACTTGCCAAAAGGTATCGATCGTGGCGATCCGCGCGTTTCGCCTTTATTTGATGACTTGAGTGGTTTACCACCAACATTGGTTCAGGTCGGCTCGAAGGAAATTTTGATGGATGATGGGCAACGCTTTCAGCAACAAGCTGAAGCCGCAGGCGTAGAGGTTGAATTTAAAATTTATACGGGTATGTGGCATAACTTCCACATGTTCAGTGCTTGGTTTGAAGAAGCGCAACTGGCTTTGGCCGATTTAGCCGAATTTGCTCATCGTTTAGACCAAGATTAACACCCATAAAAAAGGTCAGCACCTGCTGACCTTTTTGATTTTCAATGGTCGAAGTTAGATTAATTTGACCTGAGCTAAAGCAGCTGCAATGGCTTGAGTTTTCATGTCTTCACCCATATTAACGCCTTCGGCACGCACAATCTCGACTTGTTGCACACCCGTGAAGTTAAACACCGTTTTCAAAAAGCCTTCTTGGAAATCGGCTGGACTATTATCCCCGTAAACACCGCCACGGCTGCTGGCAATATAGACCTGTTTATCACCCGCTAGGCCAACCGGACCTTGCTCTGTGTATTTAAAGGTTTTCCCCGCAACACTAATACGGTCGATCCATGCTTTTAAGGTCGATGCCAAACCAAAGTTATACATGGCTGCACCGACAACCACCACATCGGCATCTAAGTACTGCTGAATGATCTGTTCACCTAATGCGCTTTGTTCAGCATTCTGCCCCATCAAAATTTCCGCTGTTAAGTGCGGAATCGGCTGTGCAGCCAAATCCAGATATTGCACCTCAACATCGGCATGTTTTGTTTGTAACTGCTCAACGATGGCTTGACTCAACTGGCGTGAAACAGAGGCAGTACCTAAAATGCTGGAATCGATATGTAAAACTTTCATGTTGTAACCTGAATACTTGATCTTTTGGAATAGGCTCAGTTTAGGTCATCAATGAAAATAGAATAATTATCTATGCTAATACACTATGTTTCATTTTTAGAACAAATGGATTCAGAATAAAAAGGTAAATGTCCAGCAATCGAAAGATTGTATAAATTTTATGCTATTGTGGGCAAAAAAATATATCGGTCTTAAAAACAAGGGAATGGCTATGTCGAGGGGAATAAACAGCAATGACCATCCAATCATCTCGCCCCGCAGTTGCGTCATTTCAGCAGAAAATTAAAAAAATCTTACTCGAAGATGGCGTGATCATGAATTGGAATACGCTGAATAAATGTATTCTGATCTTAATTTTAGGCTGTATCACCCATCTCATCTGGATGGCATGGAAATTTTTTGTTTTATTGAATCCCAGCTTATGGGCCATGGTCAATTTAGAACTGATTAAACAGCAAATTCTGTGGAACCTGCTGTTTATGGCGGGTCTTGGTGGCCTAATTTACCCCTGTGTTTACTGGCAACAGTACACTTGGGTTAAACGCTTTATTCCTTATATGACTGTGTGGGGCTTTATTATTTCATTATGTCGGGATGCTTTTCTGATTGGTGTACTGAGCCCTGCGACCTTAAGCGCCTACGTCAGTTTATGCAGTGTCGGCTTAGTGTTATTACCACGCGCTATTGTCTACAGCGCCTTGATTCCTGCGACTGCCTATTTACTGCTTTGTGGCTATTTCAGCCTGCACGGCCTCATTCCTTATGCCCCCGTGTTTAATTTACCCGGTAATACTTATGCCAATCCGTTCTGGGTTAATAGCATGCTGTACTTTATTGCACCCCTTGTCATTATCTGTCTCATTTTATTTGAAATTTTACTAAGTCAGTGGCGCCATCGCGAACAATTAATTCAACAGCTGAGCAAAATTGACCCACTGACCAACACCTATAATCGGCGTAGTCTCAATCAGTTTTTAGAGCGAATTGACCGTAAGCACAATACGGATTATGCCTTGGTGCTGCTCGATTTAGATCACTTTAAAGTGATTAATGACCAATATGGACACCACAAAGGCGATGAAGCCCTCATTCAGGTTGGACAACTGCTGAATCAATTGTTACGGGGGAGTAACATTGTGGGGCGTTTTGGCGGTGAAGAGTTTCTGTTGGTGTTATCGCACAGCACACTTGAACAAGCCCAAGCAACGGCGGAGCGCTGTCGTGTGGCGATTGAACATCTTGAATTACACGATGATGACGGTGCCCGCATAGCCTTAACCGCAAGCTTTGGCATTTCCACCGCTCAATCGCCACTCAGCCCTTTCCAATTATTAACTCAGGCGGATAAAGCCCTATATGCCGCTAAAGCATCTGGACGTAATCAGGTACAGATCTTCCCAACGGTGAACGTTCTGATCACCCCTCAGCTGAAGTAGATGCAGGTTCTGTTTGGTAATCTTCCAGATAATTGACCCAACGCCCCTCCGCCATTGCCGCTTGCACCCACGCCTGTAAGGCAGGATGTTGCAACATCAATTGCATATAACGCTCACTCGAAGCACTGATAGGTAGAGCATAACTTTTAAAACGCATCACAACTGGGGCATAAAAGGCATCGGCAATACTAAAATCACCACATAAAAAACCATCTAGCTCTGGACGTTCTGCCCAAATCTGTTCAATTCGAGCGACATCCTGACGCAAGGCTGCGTGCTCAGCCCAAAGTTGCTGCCCCACCTCTGCCAATTCTGCCCGAATATTCATCCCACAAAGGGTTCTTAAGGCAGTAAAACTACTATGCATTTCCGCACTAATACTTCTGGCTCGGGCGCGTTGGGCTTGATCCTTTGGCCATAATCCATGGGCAGGATATTGTTCGGCCAAGTATTCACAAATGGCCAAAGAGTCCCAAACTTTAAGCCCTTGATCCAATAAAAGCGGGACTTTGGCATTGGCTGACAGTGCTAAAAGCTGCTGTTTGAACTGACCGATTGAACGTTCACGGTCAAAATAAATCATATGTTCCTGAAAAGGCAGATCAAAGGCCTTGAGCACCAGCCATGGACGCATAGACCAACTGGAATAGTTTTTATTGGCAATATAAAGTTCTAGCATGTTTAGTGCCCTAAATTTTGTTGGAATTGTTGTAGTTGCTGCAATAGCTCCGCTTCACTAAATGCACCAGTCAAACGTAAGCCACGCATTTCTTGCTGTTGAGGGGTCAAAAATAAATAGGTCGGCGGACCTAAAATGTCCCATTGATTGAGCAACTGCTGATGGCTAGCATCGTAATGGCTTAAATCCAGTTTAATCAGCGTATACGGACTTAATGCTTGTTGTACCGCAGCTGACTTTAAAATGCGATGCTCAATCGGTTGGCAGGCCACGCACCAGTCGGCATAGACATCGATGACAATGCCGCGATCTTGCGGGGCTTGCGCCAATAATTGCTGGAATTCTGCGGCAGTTTGCGCCACTTGCCATGTGGCTTGCTGCTGACTTTGCTGAATAAAGAAACGTTGACTCTGCTGATACTGGCTATAGATCAAGTAAGGCACAGTCACCAGTAAAATCAGCAAATAGACTGGACGTAATGCGGACTTCTGCCACAGCGCACGATACAGCACATAACTGATAAAACTTAACCCGAGCACGAGACTCAAGCCCTGCATCCAGCCTTCCGACAACAGCGGACGAATAAAATACAGCGCCAATGCCAACATAATGAAGGCAAACAGGACTTTAATTTGATTCATCCACAAACCGGCTTTTGGCAAGGCTTTTGCGCCCAGAATACTGGCTAACAATAGCGGCAAGCCCATACCAAAACCGAGCGTAAATAAGAGCAATGCCCCCTGCCACTGATTTTGAGTCTGTGAAATAAATAGCAAGGCTCCTGCCAAGGGTGCCGTCATACAGGGTCCAACCAACAAGGCTGAAATCATCCCCATAATGGAGGCACCAATCAAACTGCCGCCTTTTTGCATCGACTGCCAATGATCTAAACGATGCACCAGCGCATGGGGGAGCCGTAATTCAAACAGCCCAAATAAATTTAAGGCAAACAGCACAAACAACAGGCTAAATGCAATCAGGGTTGAAGGTTGTTGCAGCCAGCGCTGAAAATTCAGACCTGCAGAGGACGCGACCAAGCCCAGTAGCGCATAGACCATTGCCATGCTGCACACGAAGACCAAGGCAATCATCCATGCCTTAACTCCACGGCGATCACGCACAATCAGTGAACTGAGAATCGGGATCATCGGCAGCGAGCAAGGGGTAAATGCCAATAGAATCCCCAAGCCTAAAAACAATAACAGACCATAAATAGGCGAACGTTGTGCCAATTGTGCAGACCAGTGCTGATCTTGTGCGGTTTGCTGCACTGGTACGGAAGCAGCCTGATCCAGCTGTGGAGTGCTCGTGACTAAATTGGCAGGATTTGCGGTTAAATCCAACAGTCGTTTTGAGCTTGCATTGCTGTTCTGCAGTGCCACTAAACCATCAGCATCGGTTTGAAATTCAATGGTTTGTGGTGGATAACAAATACGGTCTTTGGCACAACCTTGCCAGGTCACTTGATAGGTTTTTGAAGCTTGGGTTGGTACCTTAAACTGCACTTGCTGATAATAAACTTGGGTTTGCCCATAGTTGTCATCATACAATTCCTGTGCTTTAGGTAAGGTCAAAGGCAGCAACTGCTGCCCTTCGTGCACGGCAAACTTGTGTTGATAGAGATAATAATGTTCTGGAATGCGCCATTGTAACTGGACTTCTTGCGCAGAAACGGACTCAATCTGAACTGGAAAAGCCTCATCGGCAGATAACAAAGTGTCCTGAGCATGCGCCAAGCTTGCACAGAAGGCCAATAACGTTGCACACAGCCAGATGAAACCCGCACTCAAAGATACTGAAATCCGTACAGACTTTTCCATAAGCAAAAGAGAGCCCGCCTTAGAATAAATAAGAGAAACCTAAACCAGATTGATAGCTTTTATCTGCACCGCTTAAGACCACGCCAACACTGGCATCCAGTTGAGTACGATCATTCAGGGCATAAATTACCCCCGAACCTAGACTATATTCATAATCCTGACTTTCCGCTTTACGATAAACCAGTTCGGAAAAACCTGACCACTTATCTGATAGCTTATAGCCAATGGTTGGAATTGCGGTGGCTGCCCAATCCCCATTCTGAATTTCATACCGCATGGTCAAAGAGGTGTTGACCAGATCACTTTGCTGATAAGAAACTACAGAAGAAAGGGCATAAATATCGTCATGTGCGGTAAAGCCATCATTCCCCGTGGCTAACACAGCTTCTAACAGGATAGCCATGCTCAGATCTTCATCATTCAGATCAATCGCACTTTTTAAACCAATACTGACATCGCCTAAACCATCTTCATCGACGCTTTGACCTGCACGCTTGAGCTGTGTCCAAGCAGGACCTTGCCAGCCCAATTGCAACTCTAAATTATGGGCAATCCCTGTGCGCAGCAACATATCCGCATTCAGGCTGGTGGTTTTTTGCTGTACCCCATCGACTGTACTTTCAACATAGCTAGCACTCGGTAGGCCTTGTTCCCAAGCCAGTTGCCCGATGGGAGTAATGCCTGTCCCAATTCCCGAACCCGGACGATCAAAAGAAAAATCAGCTGCAAAAACTGGACATGCAACGCCAAGGGTCAGCGCCAATAAACTGAACTGTTTTAATTTTTTCATCATTTGCCTCAGTGTTTATTTCTCTGGTTATGCCATTTCTTTTGACATTTTAGCGCCCTGACTGCGCAATAATTCTAAAGTTTGACGTTCTTCAGGTAAGGCTTCAGCCCAGTTAATTTCATCAAAATCACAATCAAAAAATAAATCACTGATTGAAGATAAAATCGTCAACCCCTGTTCATCACGCGTATTGGGATCCACTTGGAGCTCAAGTAAACGCTGTACCGCAGGGGCGCAGGCTGAACTCGCCGCATCCCACAGTGGGCCATATAATTCTTCTGCATCCCATAAATGGAAATTGGCTTTGGCTTGAATCAGTGCTTCCAGAATTTCCAAATGAACGGCTAAATCTTGTTGCTTTTGTTCTTCACTCAGCCCCTGCCCAGCTTCATAAGCTTCGCAGACTTTTTCCCACCATTGGAACAAACCATCAGACCAGACCGAAACAGCAGGACCTTTTTCAGCAGCAATAAAGTTTGGATCTAAACCTTCCGCTAAAAGACGCTGAACTTGTGGCAGGTCTAATTCTTCAATCGCCTGCACAAAGACTTGTTGTTGTGCTGTTAACATGGGGCATACTCTTTCATCAGTTTGGGAATATTATGCCGAATTCTCGGTCTTTTGTTTTATGTAAATGTATATCTAAGGTTTTTTAATTCATAGAAAAAAAGCCCCGAAGGGCTTTTTGGCATTTTAAACTCAATTTAGTCGAGCTCAATCTTCATCATCAAGATCATCTTTACCTGCATCAGCATCGGCAAATTCTAATTGTCCGCCTCGGGGATTTTCTCGTTTTTCAAACACATGCTCAAGACTACGTTTCAAACGATCCATCGCACCGTGAAAGGCTGTATCGACATTATGAGCTTTATGACTCACCACTACAGGTTTTAATCCTGCAGGACGCGCTTCAATCATACATTTAATGTCATCGTCGCCGCCTTTGTCCCCATTTTCATCACTTAAATGTACGGAGAAATGGGTAATACGTTCACTATGACGTTGGAATTCTTGGTTCAGTTCTGCACGCACATAACTAATTAAACGATCATTATTTTGAATGTTTTTATCTGTACGGATTTCAATGTTCATAATCTCATCCTCTTTATCAATCTGAATCTTTTTTGTGCAAAACTTTTCTTATCTTGGCACGCTTGTAACTTGCTGTTTACACAGCATTTGAACATCTTTTATCAATTTTGGAACTAACCTCCTCATTGAAATGATGAACACTTTTGAGTCTGCAGAATCGTGTCCTTGTCCTTTGAATATCGGGCTTAACTCAAAAATATGCAAGGGGTATTTTAAAAAAAATATCAAAAGGATAACCAAATGTGACAACTCCTGACTTGTATGGTTAAGAACTCACCAATACACCTTACAGCAGGCACGATTGCGGTCATTTCATGGGGAATCAAAGTTACTTTTTCTCTTTTATTTGACCTATGCAGCATGCCATTGAAATGAAAGCCGTCTTCATTTTGACTGCGGAAAAACTGAGCCAACATCTGTTGGCTCTTTCGGAACAATGGTTCTGACTGGGATGCAACACCTCGTTATTCTAAGCTACTCTTTTAGCGCAACCTTTTGGCTAGGTGATTCAGCATGACTGCATACCCATTCATCAGCACACATATAAAGCTAGACCAGACCCAACTCTTTTATTGGTTGTTGAAATGCATCACCTCAACGCAGCATCCCGCCTCATTCATCCAGTCTTTGATGATCACCAAAGACTGCATAAAAATCTGCCATTCATAAGTTATATTGCGCAATCCCGATTAAGCACTCTCCACTGTCCCAGTGTATTTCCTTTCTGTTGGCAGCAATATCCATCGGCTTTTTATTCAGACCATCAATGATGTTCACCCACTCCCTACTATTGACCATTTGGTCAACAAAAAAACTCCAATTTGGTGCAAGCAACTGTCTCATATCGTTTTTATCTTGGACAATTTAACACCAAGACATTTCATAATATTTTTTATTGAATTAAATCTCACGAAAATTTATACCTAATGGTAAAATATTCAATGATTTCAAATAGATTAATTAAACCAAAAATCTCAATTTTGCATTGGTCGCATTTTTAAATTATTGGTCAAAATTGGCTTTATTTTTGCTAAAGAATCTGTATCCTTTATACGCTTTCTCGGGGGAGATATTTTTTAATGAAACTGACTCAAATTGCGGCGACATGTGCATTGGCTACTGCAGCGACTTTTACACAAGCAGCGCCTATCTGGCAAGATTTTAGTATCACGGGTTTATACGGTGAAGACTACCAACTAATTGCACGTGAAGACGAGCAAACTACGGTAACTTTTGAATATACCGCAAAGTTAAAATATGGTGATTTTTTCGCTTTTGCTGACCGTACCAATAATGATGTAAGTGGCAACGAAACTTATTTTGAAGCTTCACCGCGTTTGAGCCTTGGTGCAATCTCTGGTCACAAACTAGAGTTGGGCCCAGTTAAAGATGTATTGGTTGCAACCACTTGGGAAGGTGGTGAAGGTTTTAACAACTACCTGTATGGTATTGGTGTTGATCTCGCGATCCCATATTTCCAATATGCACAAGTGAATTTGTACAAAGCTGACAATGAAGCTCAAGATGATGACTACCAAATGACGTTAGTCTACGGCGTACCATTTAAAGTGGGTACTGAAGACTTCCTGGTAGATGGCTTCTTGGACTGGTCTACAGCTGAAGATGATCACAAGAGCGAAATGAACTGGACCTCACAATGGAAATGGAATGCAGGTAAACACATTTCTCCAGACACGCGTTTATACCTCGGTGTGGAATGGTCGGTATGGAACAACAAATACGGTACAAATAGTGACGAAAATAACGTCAGTGCTTTAATTAAATACCATTTCTAAGGGTTTAATTGGACTAAGAAAAAGCAAGACGTCCGTCTTGCTTTTTTTATGTGGATGGATTTCATCCATCCCACTCAAATGAAGTGCTTCGGTCGAATATTTTCAGCAATTAAACTCACCACCGCATGATTGTTCTTCATCGCATTATGATAAAAACTTTTTAATTGGCTCAATAGCAAAGTCAGTTCTGCCTCATCCAATTGAGCACGCTGATCCCCCAATAGGGCTTCCAGTTCCGAGGTCGCTAGATTTTTTTGACAATAATGATGCAAATCTTCCGAACTAATCTGTTCCAGTACTTGGCTCAGTTCAATCACATGTATAGCAGGGTTGTAGCGTGCCACCGATTTCAATTTGGGATGTTCTGAGATGGGGTATTCAGCATATACCACATCATGCAAATTGAGCTGGGCAGGGCTATGTTGAGTCAGTGCCTGATCAAGCAAGCGCCAAAGCTCACCTAAATCGATATGTGGATGTTGCTGTGTGGCCTGTTCGATATCCCTCAGACTATAAGCATCCAACATTAAATTTTCTAATTCATTTGGCGCAATACTGAAAAGAAAAGCATCCATGATCTATTCCTTTTTATACTTATTGCCACTAGCTTAGCGCGATTCACAGCACGAAACACAATAACAAATGTGTCGATTCCATTGCAGTTTGTAACCTGCACATTTTAATGCTCACATCCTCCCCTCTGCGCAGTCGAGGCCGTGATAATGATTGATACTTTTTTATTGCAGATAAATTGCCTAGACTAGCTACATCATTTTTTTTAATACTTAATAACAATGCATAATTTTAAAATTTTTCCTATTTTGGCATTCACCAGCATTGCCTGTGTTTTACCGCATAGTGCTTCAGCGGAATGGAACTATCAGCAAGAATTGCAACAAGGCTGCGGCAAACTGAAACAATATGCCAAACTCGGCAAGCAGTATTACGACCAAAAGCAATATACTCAAGCCTTAACCCAGTTTAAGGATCAAGCCGCTTGGTCGCATTTTTGTCAAATCAATGCGGATGAGAGTGGCGTGAAGGTGTCCGATCGCGAGATTGAAATTGCCAACAATAATGTCGGACTGACTTATGCCAAACTGGGCAAGCCGCTTTGGGCACGTGCATGGTTCCTACGGAATCCCGATTCAAAAATGAGTCAGTTTAATTTAAGCCAACTCCCACCAATCAAAACCAGTTCGGCACTCACAGGCACTTATGTCAGCCCAAATGGGTTTGGACAATGGGACAGCATCACGGTAAAAAAACAGAAAAATACTTATCAAATTGAATTTGAAGGTTATTATTTTGGGTTGCGTGGACTAATTTATGGACCAAATTTAGGCAGCTTTGAGACGCAAATGCCGCTCCAACAGAAAAGAGCGGTTTATCGTTATGAAGACTGCCAAATTGATTTAGCCTTTAAAACAGATTCGAAACAGGGGCAGCAAATTGTGGTGGATGAACAACAGAATACTTCAGGCTGTGGTTTTGGACACAATGTTTCTGCCAGTGGCAGCTATATGCAAGTTGAAACTGAATAACTTATATAGCTTGATAATTTTATGAGGGTAATAAAATGGCGAAATTCTTAAATACCAGTGCAACAAATTTTTTCTTGGAAGAATTAATCAAAAATGCCAAAGAACGTCTAATTCTGATCAGTCCCTATTTGAGACTCAATGATCGCATTAAAGAACTACTCGAAGATAAGAATCGCTTAAAAATTGATATTCGTATTATTTATGGCAAAAGTGATTTGCATCCTGATGAAATTAAATGGATGCAACAATTGGATTATGTCCGGATTAGTTTCTGCAAAAATTTACATGCTAAATGCTATCTGAATGAAGAAAGCTGTATTGTTTCAAGTTTAAATCTATACGAATTTAGCCAAGTCAATAATAATGAGATGGGGATCTTAATTTCAAAAGATGAAGACTCTCAAGTCTTTAAAGATGCGTATGAAGAAGCTCAAAGAATCATTCGGATTAGTGATGAGGTCAGGATTTCTTTAGATGAAGTCAAAGCTGAAGAAACCAAAGCAGAGACAACTCAAGAAGATTCAGAGCAATCCACCAAACTAACTTCTTCGAAATTAGCAGCAAAACATAAAATCAAAACAGGTGAGCTTTTAGAAATTTTTGTTGAGAAAGGATTACTACAATTAAATGAAAACGGTAAACATTACCTAACCGAACAAGGTAAAGCAGCAGGTGGTGAATTCAGATCCAGCCAATATGGTGGTTATTTCTTATGGTCTGAAAATACACGTCTGTAATCAAATCACAACCTCTTAAGTCATGCTACAAAGAACTTAAGAGGTTATATCATTTCTAAATCGCAACTAAATCCTTAATCCCCTTTCCAGGCATTTCTTCGCCTCGTCCCTGTGCAACCACCTGCCCACGCGCCATCACGGTATAGCCATCTGCCAGCTCTTCGGCAAAGTCATAAAACTGCTCTACCAAAATGATGGCCATGTCACCGCCATCTGCCAATTGACGAATGACGCGCCCAATATCTTTAATAATCGAGGGTTGAATGCCTTCTGTTGGCTCATCCAAAATCAGTACTTTCGGTTCAGAAGCCAGCGCCCGCGCAATCGCCAATTGCTGCTGCTGTCCTCCCGATAGATCCCCTCCACGGCGATGTTTCATTTCATCTAGTACCGGGAAAATTTCATAGAGATGTTCAGGGACTTTTTTAGTTTTGACCCCTGAAAATTTCGCCATACCAATCAAAATATTTTCTTCTACCGTTAAGGTCGAAAAAATATCACGCCCTTGCGGGACATAGGCCAAACCAGCGCGTACCCGCTGCTCAGGACTCAGTTTAGAAATGTCTTTGCCATCCAACAAAATCTGTCCCGACTTGATCGGCAGAATACCCATCAGACATTTGAGCAGCGTAGTTTTACCCACACCATTACGCCCCAAAACCACCGAGCATTCGCCAATTGGAGCCTGAAACGACACATCACGTAAAATGTGGCTGCCCCCATAATATTGGTTTACCGCCTTAACTTCTAACATGTGCTGCTCCTTAACGCCCCAAGTATTTTTCAATTACGTCTTCATTGGCTTGGACTTCTGCCAGCGTGCCTTCTGCCAGAATCGCACCTTGCGCCAAGACCGTGACTTTTTCACTAATGGTGTCGATAAAGCTCATGTCATGTTCAACCACCAGCAAGGTGTGTTCTTTTTTTAATTCCAGACACAGTTCCGCAGTCCGCTCGGTTTCCGCATCGGTCATGCCTGCCACAGGCTCATCCAGTAAAATCAGTTTAGGGCGCTGCATCAGCAACATGCCGATTTCTAACCATTGTTTCTGACCATGCGATAGCAAGCCTGCCGGCTTCTGCACCAGTTCTTTTAAACGAATTTGCTCTAAAGTCTGATCCAAGGCGACCTGAACCTCAGGATCTAACTTACTAAAAAAGCTTTTTTTCACCCGTTTATCTTTAGGAGCCGCCAACAGCAAGTTTTCCAGCACCGTAAAATTCTCAAATACGGTCGGTTTTTGGAATTTACGCCCAATCCCTGCTTCGGCAATTTGTTCAGTGCTCATTTTGGCTAAATCATAGGTTTGCCCAAAAAAGGCTGAACCTTCAGTTGGACGGGTTTTACCCGTAATCACATCCATCAGTGTGGTTTTACCCGCACCATTCGGTCCAATAATGCAGCGTAATTCCCCTTCTTCGATATAGAGGGATAAATCATTGAGGGCACGGAATGAATCAAACCAAACACTGACTTTTTCCAAATACAGGGCAATGCCGTGGCTAAAATCAGCACCGTGTTCTTTGGGGCGTCCATAGCCTTCGGAAGCATGCCCACCATGTGGCTGGATAATTTCGCTCATGCATCATGCTCCTTTTTAAAACGATCAAATAAACCAATCACCCCTTTCGGTAGGAACAAGGTCACTACAATAAACAAGCCCCCCAAGATCAACAGCCACGCTTCGGGATATGCCACGGTAAAATAGGTTTTCACGGCATTAATTAAACCAGCACCTAAAATAGGACCGATTAAAGTGCCACGCCCCCCTGCTGCCACCCACACCGCCATTTCAATCGAGTTGACTGGGTTCATTTCACTCGGGTTAATAATCCCTGCCTGCGGCACATAGAGCGCCCCTGCAATACCTGCAATGACCGCAGACAAAACCCATGCCGACAGCTTGTACCATAGGGTGCGATAGCCCAAATATTGCAGACGGTTTTCACTGTCACGAATCGCCCCAAGCACACGACCATAAGGTTGATTCATCAGGTGACGTAAGCCCAAATAACACAACAACAACAACAGTGCGGTTAAAAAGCACAGCGTTGCGCGCATAGAAGCCGAAGTAATGTCCATCCCCAAAATGGTTTTAAACCCAGTAAAACCGTTATTGCCACCAAAGCCTGTTTCATTGCGGAAAAACAGTAATGCGGCTGCAAAGGTCATGGCTTGGGTAATGATGGAAAAATACACGCCTTTAATTTTGGAGCGGAAGGCAAAGAAGCCAAAAATGAAGGCAATCAGACCAGGGACGAACACCACCAACACCAAAGCCCACAAGAAATGTTCCGTGCCCACCCAGTACCACGGCAATTCAGTCCAGCTTAAAAAGCGCATGAAATCCGGCAATTCGGACCCCGCTGATTCACGCATCAAATACATGCCAAAGGCATAACCGCCCAAGGCAAAATATAAGCCATGTCCTAGACTTAAAATGCCGGCATAGCCCCAGACCAAATCCAAGGCCAGTGCCACAAGCGCCAAGCACATGATTTTGCCAATCAAGGTGACCCAATAAGCGGAAAGATGTAAAGCCGATTCGGCAGGTAACAAATGTAACCACGGTAGCAACAGCATCACCGTAAAACAGGCGGCAATGACCAGTGCGCTATAGGGCTTATCGGCAAATAAAGTTGTTATTTTCATCATGTTTACTCCACAAAACGCCCTTTAATCGCGAACAAACCTTGTGGACGTTTCTGAATAAACAGAATCACAAGCACCAACAGGATAATTTTGGCCAGTACAGCACCTAAACCAATTTCCAGCACTGTACCGCTGATGCCGAGACCTAAGGCGGCCAGTACTGCCCCCCAGACTTGTCCAACACCACCCACTACAACCACCAAGAAGGCATCAATAATGTAGTTTTGACCTAAATCTGGACCGACATTACCCACTTGCGCCAAAGCACAGCCTGCCAGCCCAGCCAGCCCTGAACCCAAGCCAAACGCCAACATATCGATACGTGCCGAGCGAATGCCGACCGCACGTGCCATCTGACGGTTTTGCGTTACGGCACGCACAAACAGACCAAAGCGGGTTTTATTCAGGAGATAGACCAGCAGCAGTAACACAACAACGGTAAAGACAATAATTGCGATACGGTTATACGGCAGCATTAAACTCGGGGTTAAAGAAATACCGCCCGAAAGCCATGAAATATTCGACACTTCAACATTCTGTGCGCCAAAAATCATCCGCACCAGTTGCATCAGAATCAGGCTGACCCCGAAGGTTGCCAACAAGGTTTCCAGTTGTCGGCCATATAGGGGACGAATTACGGTGCGTTCAATCAGCATGCCTATCAAGGCACTGACCAGAAATGCCGCGGGTATCGCTACCAACAAATACCAGTCAACATACGCCCCTAAATGACTTTTAAACAGGCTTTGCACCACATAGGTGGTATAGGCACCAATCATGATCAGCTCACCATGCGCCATATTAATGACACCAAGCAAGCCATAGGTAATGGCGAGACCCAAAGCAGCCAACAACAAAATACTGGCGGTACTGAAGCCTGAAAATACATGCCCCGCCCATTCACTGGCTTGCAGGCGTGTCTTAATACTGCTTTTGGCACTTTGCAAAGCCGCTGCCAGCTCAGGATTCAGATTGGCTTGGCTCAGTTCTTGTTCAATCACCGCCAAGACATCTGGACGATCCGATGCAGACAAGGTATTCACCGCCTGTAACTTGACCAGCGCATCGGCACTGCTTAAATCCAGACGCGCTTTTAACTGTTCTAAACGTGCTTTGACTTTGTTGTTTTGTTCTTGCAGATATAACTGGCGAATCCAAACTGGATCAAGTTCATCTAAATTATTTTCTAAAATATCAATTGCAGCTAAACGCTGAGATGCCTCATCCGATTTTAATTTGACTTTGGCTTGCCCAAAACTTAAGGCTTTACGCAAGGTATTCACCAGCGTGACCTGAGATAAATCGGCTGGCCACGTGCTCAGTTCTTGCAAAGACGGATAGCGATACAACTGCTCATCATTTTTTAAAATATAGGTTTGACCCGCACCATCTCGATACAGTTCATTTTGATCAATATAGGCCACCAGTTGATCTAAACTTTCAATACTGGCAGGCCATTGGTTCAACATGGCGCGACGTTCAGCAAAATCTGCTTGGACAAAGCGCTGAATCGGATCGGCCTGTGCTGAGACTTGCTGCTGTGCCTCGGATACAGATGTTTCGGCCCATGCAGGATTGAGAAATAATTGCAGGCACAGGCAGAGCAAGGCCACACAATAGCTTTTTATCGACATGAAAGACTCCCCCATAACAAGTCAAATGGTCTGTCTTCGGGATGAATGAAAGGAAATGACCTACTGCCGCAGCAGTAGGTGAGGGGGAATTATTTTGGAATGTACGGGCTCCAAGGCTCCGCTTTAATGGTATTGGCCGTTTTATACACCACATCAAATTGACCATCAGCACGAATCTCGCCAATCATGACTGGCTTATGTAAGTGGTGATTGCTCTCATCCATTTTTAGGGTATAGCCCGACGGCGCCGCGAAAGTCTGACCCGCCATGGCCTCACGGACTTTATCTACGTCTGTGCTCCCTGCTTTTTCAACTGCTTGCTTCCACATGTTGATGCCGACATAAGTCGCTTCCATTGGGTCATTGGTCACCAATTTATCCGCATTTGGCAGTTTGTATTGCACTGCGTACTGCTTCATCTTGTTCACAAATTCAGTGTTTTTCGGGTTTTTCACCGACATGAAGTAGTTCCATGCCGCCAAATGCCCCAGCAACGGTTTGGTGTCAATGCCGCGTAATTCTTCTTCACCTACCGAGAACGCCATGACTGGAATATCGGATGCTTTAATGCCCTGATTGCCCAATTCACGGTAGAACGGTACATTCGAGTCACCATTAATGGTTGAAATTACCGCGGTTTTTTTGCCTGCGGCAAATTTTTTGATATTGCCCACAATGGTTTGATAGTTGCTATGACCAAATGGGGTGTACTCTTCCATAATGTCGGCATCGGCAATGCCTTTCGACTTTAAGAAGGCACGGAGAATTTTATTGGTGGTCCGTGGGTAAACATAATCCGTCCCCAGCAGCACAAAGCGCTCGGCTTTGCCGCCTTCTTCACTCATTAAATATTCAACCGCTGGAATGGCTTGCTGATTTGGTGCAGCGCCGGTATAGAAAATATTCTTGGACTGTTCCTGTCCTTCATATTGCACAGGATAGAACAACAGCCCATTTAACTCTTCCACTACAGGCAGTACCGATTTACGCGACACCGATGTCCAGCAACCAAAAATCACTGCCACTTTGTCCTGAGTTATCAGTTGACGGGCTTTTTCGGCAAATAATGGCCAGTCCGATGCAGGATCAACCACCACAGGTTCCAATTTTTTGCCCAACACGCCGCCATTGGCATTAATTTCATTAATGGTCATTAATGCCGTGTCTTTTAATGACGTTTCTGAAATCGCCATGGTTCCGGATAATGAATGTAAAATGCCAACTTTGATGGTGTCCCCACTGGCTGCTGGCGCTGCGGTTTCTGATGCCGCTGTTTCTGTTTTTTCTACAGGTTTTGAACAGCCTGTTAATGCCATACTCCCCGCCATGGCTGCCACAAGTAAAGTTTTGCTGAATAATTTTTGTTGGAACATTCTGAAGTTCTCCAAGCATTTTCTGTTTTTGGTTATCTCTGCTCAGAGTATTCAATTTTCATGCCAATAATTTAAGTTATTGTTTTTTTAGATATTTTCATTATTTCATCATAAAATCTTGTATACATCATTGCATACGCAACCAGAATTCTGGGGTTCAGAATGGTGCATTATTCAGCAGTGTAGAGCCCTCAACACATACCTGTTTGCACAATAAAGTGCAGCGCATGAAAAAGTTCTGCACTAAAAAAGTCACCTGCTGCACATGCAATAGGTGACTTCAAAATAGTGTTGGACTCGGATTAAACCGGAATATCCGCCAGATTGCCTTTTTGCTCTAACCAGTGCTTACGGTCACCCGAGCGCTTCTTGGCCAATAACTTATCTAGCAATGCCGCGGTCAAATGACTGTCATCCAGATCTAACTGCACCAAACGACGGGTATTCGGATCCATCGTGGTTTCACGCAACTGGCTGGCGTTCATTTCACCCAAACCTTTAAAGCGGGTAATTTGCGGATTCTTGGTTTTAGCTTTCTTTAAAATCGACTCAAGTTCATCTTCATCCAGCGCATAATGCACGTCTTTGCCATCATCAATCCGGAACAGTGGTGGCATTGCCACATAAAGATGCCCCTCTTCCACCAAGGTCGGGAAATGTTTGACAAACAGCGCGCACAATAAAGTCGCAATATGTAAACCATCCGAGTCGGCATCCGCCAAAATACAAATTTTACCGTAGCGCAGTTCTGACAAATCATCACTGCCCGGGTCGACGCCAATGGCAATCGCAATATCGTGGACTTCCTGCGAAGCCAGTACTTCATCCGAAGAGACTTCCCACGTATTTAAAATCTTGCCACGAATCGGCATGATGGCTTGGAAATTTTTATCACGCGCTTGCTTGGCTGAACCGCCCGCAGAATCCCCTTCGACAATAAACAATTCCGAGTCTTCACGGGTTTGACCAACACAGTCCGCCAGTTTGCCTGGTAAGGCAGGTCCAGAAACAATCTTTTTACGTTCAACTTTTTTTGAAGCTTTTAAACGACGACCTGCTTTAGAAATCGCCATTTCTGCCAGTTGCATAGCAATTTCAGAATGATGATTTAGCCACAGTGCAAACGCATCTTTGGCAATATTCTGCACAATACCCGCGGCTTCACGACTGGAAAGACGCTCTTTGGTTTGCCCAGAAAATTGCGGCTCTTGGAATTTCAGCGACAGAATATAGTTCACTCCATCCCAGACATCTTCCGCAGAGAGTTTCAAATTACGTGGTAATAAATTACGCAGTTCACAGAACTCGCGTAAGGCATCCGTTACCCCGGAACGTAAACCATTGACATGGGTTCCGCCCTGCGCTGTTGGAATCAGGTTGACATAGCTTTCCTGAATTTGCTCCCCGCCTTCGGCATTCCAGCAAATGGCAAATTCTGCACTGGCGCGTTCAGCATCGCCTGTCGCAACAAAAGCTGTTGCGGGCACAATTTCACGGTCTTCTAGCTCATCCATCAAATAGTCGACTAGACCATTTTCAAATTGCCACTCGATTTTTTCATCATTGATTTCATCAATGTAGATAATTTGCAGACCCGCTGCCAAAACCGCTTTGGCTTTTAAATTATGTTTTAACGCTTTTAAGGCAAATTTCGGTGAATCAAAATATTTGGCTTCAGGCCAGAAGCGAACTACAGTACCGGTCGCACGTTTGGCAACTTTTCCTTCCAACACGGCTAGAGGGGCTACAGGTTCTCCCTGCTCAAAGGCCATTTGATACAGATTGCCCTGACGCTGCACTTCAACTTCAACTCGCGTTGACAAGGCATTCACAACGGAAATCCCGACGCCATGCAAGCCCCCAGAAAACTGGTAATTATCGGTACTGAATTTTCCGCCCGCATGCAGTTTGGTCAGAATAATTTCAATCCCGCTTTGCCCATATTCAGGATGAATATCGACTGGCATGCCTCGCCCATTATCCGCCACAGCCAATGAGCCATCTTTATACACCGTCACCGTGATTTTGTTGGCATGACCTGCCAATGCTTCATCGACCGCATTATCAATAACTTCCTGCGCCAAATGGTTTGGACGCGAGGTATCGGTATACATGCCAGGACGTCGACGGACTGGATCTAAACCAGATAAAACTTCAAGTGATTGAGCCGTATATTGAGACACGTTGTACGATTTCCTTATAATCTGGCATACGAAAAAAATTCTAGAATCATGGGGATTTTGGCAGCAAAATCATCCATGGCGTGGTTCCCCTTGGCTTCGCTCATGACCAGCGCGCGGGGTTGCTGCAACGCATAAAACTGTTCTGCTTCACGATAATCTAAAACATCATCGCCTTGTTGCAATAACACCAACACTTTGTCTGCTTGCTGAACATTTGACACGGCAATTTGCTCTAAATAATTCAATTGCGACTCATCCAAGGTCCAGGTCGCACTCACCTGATAAGGAAGCTGTTGCTGTCCAAACAAGTCGCGGAACAATTGCCATGGTCGCATAGCAGGATTTATCAAAACAGCCGGCATGCCATGTGTTGCGACTAATTGTGTCGCATAAAAGCCCCCCAGACTACTGCCAATCAACACCACATCTGGATACTGTGCCAACAAATCATGCAGTCGAGCTAAAGCCTGCTCAGGAGGCAGATTTAAATCTGGCACATGAAGGCAAAGAGATGCCTCATTCGCACAATACTGTTGTAACTGCTGTGCCTTAATAGAGAGTGGGCTACTCTGAAAGCCGTGGATATAAATAATATTCATACAATTTGCTGAATGCACAACTTCAATTTATTCATTTTTCATCATTCTGACTCAGGATTATTTTAAATTCGTCGAAACGCTCTAATTGTTAGACAAAATAAGGCATTTTTCGTGATATTCATCGGTATTTTTAAATGATTCGAGCCATACTCGATATGATGAAAACTGAAAAAAGTTATACCTCTATCTTAATCAAAATGAAAGCGTTGAGATGAGCCAAACAAAGCATCAAGGATAACAATAAATGCCGAGTTTAACACCGCTGCATGAAACTTACTGTAAATGGGATCGAACCCCACCAAGTCAAGCAGACTTACTGGAAGGTTTGGCTCAATTACTCAGCACACCACTGAATAATGTGGTGCAGGATTTTATGCGTACCATTCAGCGGGAAATCTTTTCCAGTATTTTTGGGGTGGACGAACAAGAATTCAAATATCTACAAAATCTACCGCAAATCGTCAAATTTAACCGCATCACCATGAACATGCTGGAAAATTATGGCCATTATCTTTTGGCGCCTGGTTTGCGGCAAATTATTGAAAAATATCCGAAACTACATGAAAAACCGCTCACTCCTAGCCTGCATTTTTTAGTCGGTGCCATAAATGGGGTGATTGGTGATTACTTACTGAAATATCATAATCCGATAGCCCTGCCGATGGTGCTATATGATCACTATGGTGAAATTCAACGTGGTGATTTATCGGGACGCGTGGTGATTTTTGTGCATGGCCTGTGTATGAATCATTTGGATTGGACCAATCGCAACAACGGCGGCTTTGGGGAAAAGTTACTGGCACAACGCGACCACAACACCATGTTGTACTTGAACTACAATACTGGACGTCGGATATCCGCCAATGGACGCAGCCTTGCCAATACCCTGGAAGACCTGATTCAGCGTAATCCGCGCATTACCAGTCTGGATATTATTGGGCACAGCATGGGCGGACTGGTGGCACGCAGTGCCTTGTTTTATGGCAAACAAAATATGCATCAGTGGCTGCATATGGTGGAAAATCTGGTCTGTTTAGGCTCCCCGCATCATGGTGCAGTACTGGAACGTTTTGGTTTTGCCGTACAAGAAAAACTGGGGCGTTTTCCCATTGTGAAATTGGTCGGCCATCTGGTCAATATTCGCAGCAATGGCATTCTGGATTTACGCTACGGCAGTGTCCGTGATGATGATTGGGAGCATAATGAAGCCCGCATCGGCTTCTTTGATGACAATCGCAAACCTGCACCGCTGCCTTCACACATCAATACGTATTTGGTGGCGGGCACGCTCGAATTTGAACACCGGAAAAACAAAACCTTGAAGGTGATCGGGGATTATTTGGTCAGCGTGAAAAGTGCCTTGGGCGAACATCCTAATCCACGATTTCAGTTAAAGCTGCCTGAATCGCATAAGGCCATTTTCTATGGTTTGAACCATTTAGAAATTCAATATCATGCCAGTGTCGCCGAACAAATCGTGCATTGGTTTTACCCTGAAAAAGCACAGCATCATCAATTGCATGCCCATGAGCATATTATTGATTTACATGACTTTGAAGGCATTGCCATGACCTAAGCAAAAAAAGCCAACATCTGTTGGCTTTTTTTAAGATTGCTTTTGAGCTGTCAGTACATTACTTGGCTTGACCCTGAGTTGGATAACGGCGTACTAACTGCCAAAGACTGACCACCGCAAGCACCACAAAAAACAGCAGCGACCACACTGGTAAAGACTGTCCCAAGAAAGTCCAGTCAATCACTGCACATTCCCCTGAACCGGTCAGCACTTGCTGCAAGACACTTTTCAGCGGTAAGGCATCAATCAAATAATTCAGACCAGGGCCACAGCTGGGCACTTGATCAGGTGGCAAGTTTTGCAACCAGACATGACGGGCGGCAACTCCAGCCGACCATAAAATCGAGAGGCTACCCAACAAGGCATACAGTCGTTTGCCCCAGGTCGCCTTCGGATTGTGAATCCATGCCACCAGAGAAATAAAGCCGAGCCCCATTAATCCAATGCGCTGGAACACACATAACGGACATGGCGATAAACCTTGGACGTGTTCCAGATATAACGCAAACGCCATACCCACGATACTGGCGATGACTAAAAACCCGCTCACGAAGCGAAAACTCCATTGCATGGTCAAACCTCTTAATTTTTATCGATAATGTGCAAGATACTCGTCAAAACTGATGGCGTTATCTTGTTCAAGTTGTTGTTGCTGTTGTAGCGATGTCTGTACCAAGTCATCAAAATATGCCTGTGTTGCAGGGTCTAATTGATGCTGTTCATACACTGCCGCATGTTGTTGAGCCATCACGCTACCAAAATTCCATGTCCCGCCATAGGTCAGGGTATCCGCAATCACCTGTGCTGACAGGGTATGATCGACCTCATCAATACGTTGCTGCATCACCTGTAAAGCTTGCGTATACAACTGGGTTGCGTTGGCCTGATCCAGCAGTTCCGCTAATGGATGCATGGCATCCAAATGTTTCTGGCACCAAGCCTCAATCTCGTAGTGCTGTCCCGCCTCAACAATCTGTGCATTCGGTGCACGCCCGCGATTCACCACTTCGGCTTGATTTTTTTCAATCTGCTCTTGCTCGGCATCTAACAGCGCAGGGCTGTCGAGTAATAAACAATACAGTGCCAGCACTTCAAGAAAACCTGCGCTGTTTTCATCAATCCCGATCGGACTATACGGGTTGACATCCACGGCACGCAGTTCGACATAACCCACACCGCGATTGGCTAAAGCTTCTGAAGGTGTTTCGCCTGCTTGCGGCACTTGCTTTGGTCGCACCAGACTGTAGTACTCATTTTCAATTTGCAGCACATGGTCATTAATTTGGATCGGCTCACCTTGCGCATCATTTAACCCTAAACGGCTAAAATCTGCATACGGAGTTTTGACCGCTTTTTGTAACTCAGCTAAATAACCCTGCATATCGTTATAGTGAATGCCCAAATGCTTCTGCGCGGAGTTTTGATAACCAAACCGCCCCATGCGTAAAGCGGTCGCATACGGTAAATATAAGGTGCCTTTTAACAACGGCAGCAAATGATGTTCACGCCCGGTCATAAAACACTTACATACCGAAGGACTGGCCCCAAGTAAAAACATCACCAGTGGTGTTAAACGAATAAAATTACGAATCAGCGCAAAATAACGATGGCTGCGATAATCTTGCGCCGAGAGTTGACGTAAATCTGCATCACTTTCTTGTTGTTGTAGTGCTGCAAATAAGTGGTCTGGGAAGGATAAATTATAATGTACCCCAGAAATGGTCTGCATACGGCGACCATAGCGTACGCCTAAACCATGACGATACAAGGTCTTGAAGCGGCCAATATTGGAACTGCCATATTGAGCCAAACGAATATTGTCTTCTTCATTGTCCAACATACACGGCATGGACAAGGGCCAAAGTTTTTCTTCATGCTCTAAATGCTGATGAACCACGGCATGAATATCTTTTAAATAAGACAAAGCTTTGGCAATCGTGTCTTGTGGTGGAGTAATAAACTCCATCAAAGCTTCAGAATAATCGGTGGTAATATGCGGATGGGTCAATGCCGATCCCAAGGCTTTGGGATGATCTGCTTGCGATAGAAAACCATTGCTTTGCATACGCAAACTTTCACGTTCTATACCACGTAACATCCCTTGTAATAGCGAAGAATCCACCCAAGTCGGAAACACAGCTTGAGAGGTCGATTCGGGTTGACTCATTATCATCTCGCTTATTGGAAGAACTACTAAAATAAAATCATCAGTTTATATCAGTATACTGTGATTTGATGCCACCACATGACATGCTGTCTATTTTTCCAGCAGATTGACCACATTTATGGTGTCTATTGAAAAGATTCAGTAAATCAGATAACTAGCATTAATAAGGGTTAGATTGCTCTGCTTCAACAGGTGAATGTAAAAAAATCTGAAAAAGACACCCTATAGCGGCAATTTTTTATCACAAAGTTACTCTATAAGACACCGAAAAAATATGATTTTATGAAAGAATAAGTGCTAAGGATCTGTAATAAAAATGAATTATCAGGATATTTTGGACTTTTGGTATGCGCCCGAAACCCAACCCCACTGGTTTGCCCAAAGCAGCGAATTTGATCAAACTCTAACAGAAAAGTTTGCTCAGATACATCAACAAGCAGCCTTGGGGGAACTTTGGACATGGCGACAACAGCCTGAAGGCCGTCTTGCAGAAGTCATTATTCTGGATCAATTCTCCCGTAATATATTCCGTGATCAAGCCACTGCTTTTGCTCAAGATGCACTGGCTCTTGGACTGGCTCAAGAAGCAATCTTGGGGCAACATCATTTGCAACTGAATCCAGAACAGCGCTATTTTTTATACATGCCGTTTATGCATAGTGAGTCTAAACGGGTGCATGAATTTGGGTTAAGATTATTTGAACAATTCGCTCATCCGATTGCCTTAGAATTTGAACGAAAACACAAAGCCATTATTGACCAATTTGGTCGTTATCCACATCGCAATCAAGTTTTAGGGCGGACTTCCACGGTTGAAGAATTAGCATTCTTGGCTCAACCGAATAGCCATTTTTAATGAAGGATTGCTCTTTACTCTCCCGTCCATGAGCAATCAGCGGAGAATAACCATGAAAACCAAGTTTCTGGCCGCCACCCTGTTAAGCCTTGCGCTGGTGGGTTGCGCTTCTACCCCTTCTAAACCGCGCACGTTTGATCAGCTGGGACGGTTTAACACCTACCCGATGAATGCTCAAACCTACCGTATTAGTTTTGAAGCAGATCCGAATATGAACTACGGCATGGCCGAGGAAATTACACTGGTCAAAGCTGCACAAACCACCCTTAAAAATGGCTTCCGTTATTTTAAAGTGCTGGATGACCCAAGTAATGTGACTCAGAAACCACCGCGTCAGGCTGTGGTCTATCATTCCCCTTCATTTTACCCTTATGGGTATTATCCTCGTGGTTATTATCGCCGCTACCCAGGTTATTGGCCTGACCCGTTCTACGATACCCCGCAAGTGGTGAATCTTGACCCGGTGCAAGTGTCCTATACCATTGAATGTTATAAAGACAATCAGAAAGCCCCGAGTGATGCCTTTGATGCCAGCCTAATTTTACAATCACTCGGACAAAAATATGGCGTTAGTCCGAACGGAGACGTGATTCAACCGCAACCGACCCCACCTGCCTCTTCATCATCTTAGGAATCAACTATGCATGTTGCCACCAGTTCAGAGAGCCTAAAACGCAGTAAACGCTTCGCTAATATTGCGTTGTTGCTGGCAGTATTCACTTGGCTCATGCTCATGGTCTGCGCCAAACTCTGGCCTGAATATGTCTGGTTAATTCACATCTTCATGCTTTCTGCCGAAGCGGGTGTGGTTGGCGGTTTGGCAGATTGGTATGCGATTACCGTACTATTTCGTAATCCTTTTGGCAAAATTCCGATTCCGAGTTTTTTGCGGGATCACACCGAAATTATTCCACGCAATAAAGCCCGGATTGCCGAATCCATGGGCCGCTTCGTACAGGAAAATTTCCTGTCGCCACAGGTGGTGGAACGCAGCCTAAAAAATATCGACCTGAGTTTGGCCGTGGGGCAATGGTTAGCCAATCCACACAACAACACCCAAGTCACGCAAGTGATTCAGCAAACCGTACCGAAGATTTTTGACTTTGTCGGGCAAGAACAGATTGGCCGATTTATACAAAACAACAGTGTGCAATGGGTGCGCAATACCGACATCAATATGCTGGCCAGTGAAATGCTGCGTGCCGTGATTGAAAATGATTTCCATCAGGATGTGCTACAACGTGGACTGGATCTTATTCATGACTGGATGATGAACCACCCCGATGAAACCCGGGAACTGACACAAAAATTATTTAAAGAACTCGGGGTGTCTAAACTGGCCAAAGGCGCCAGTTGGATTGGGATTGATGTGCAACAGCGCACCATAGATTCACTGATTGAACGGGTGGAATCGATGCTGGCCAATCCCGAGCATCCTTGGCGGCAGCAAATCGAGACCACGGCACAAGAGCTGATGCAGCAGCTCACCGATCGCCACAGTCTTGCCAGTCAACGGCTCAATCAGGGAAAAAATGCCTTGTTGGACAGCCCGCAAGTACTGAATTTTATTCGTGGTGCAGTGGTGATTTTATGTGATGCGATTAAAGCCGATTTAATGCAATCCGATTCAGGAATTGCTGCCAACCTGCGCGTGGCGATTCAGCAGGTCGGTGAAAATATCATGACCAATCAAGCGGTACGCCAGTTATTGAATAATCGGATGAATGGTCTGGCGGTAAATTTAAGCGATCAATACAGCGAAAAAGTGATCCGCTTTATCAGCGAACGCATCCATGAATGGGACTCGCGTGAAATGATTGGCAAAATTGAAAATGAGGTCGGTGGCGATCTGCACATGATTCGTGTCAATGGCGTTGTGGTCGGGGCATTTATTGGACTGGCTCTGGGAATTATTCGCGCTGCGGTGGACTATCTACTCTAGTCGGTGATACTGGCTAGAAATGCTACTTGTACTGCGGTTGCAACATGTTAAATTAAAACTGTTTATTCTGCGACAGGTCTACGGTCATGCTCAAAATTCATTCTAAACTTCCGGCACAAGGGGTCACGATTTTTAGCCAAATGACCGCTATGGCGCAGCGTTTAAATGCCCTGAATCTTTCACAAGGCTTTCCCGACTTTGCCCCGCCACAAGCGTTAGTCGAAGCTTTAAGCCATGCCACTCTATATGGTTCCAACCAGTATGCACCTGGCGATGGCTTACTGGCCTTACGTGAGCAAGTGGCACAGCAATTTCTACAGCGCGATCAACTGCAACTCGATCCCATCACTGAAATTACCATTACCCCTGGCGCCACCATCGCAATATTTAGTGCAATTCAAGCTCTGGTTCATGCGGGCGATGAAGTGATCGTGTTCGATCCGAGCTATGACAGTTATGCGCCTAGCATTGCTTTAGTCGGTGCGAAAGCCGTGCATATTCCTCTGGTTGCTCCACACTTCCACGTCGACTGGAATCGGGTTGCAGCAGCAATCAACGACAAGACCCGTATGGTGATTGTGAATACCCCACACAATCCGACTGGCGCGATCTGGTCACAACAAGATTGGCAGCAGCTGATTCAACTGATTCAGACTCGTAATATCGTGGTGCTTTCCGATGAGGTCTATGAACACTTGGTGTATGACGGACAGCCACATTACTCGGCATTATCTTTTCCTGAACTTCGCGGACGTAGTCTAGTGGTGGGTTCCTTTGGAAAAACCTTTCATGTGACAGGCTGGAAAACCGGGTATTGTGTCGCAGCACCTGAATTGATGCGGGTTTTTCGTCAGGTCTATCAATTTGCCAGTTTCTGTGGCGTGACTCCAGTACAAACCGCCTTGGCCAACTATATGCGGCAACACCCTGAGCACATTCAGCAGCTCGCTGATTTTTATCAGAAAAAGCGCGATTTATTTATCTCAGGACTGGCAGGCTCGCGTTTTCAACTGATCCCTTCTCAGGGAACCTATTTCCAAAATCTGGATTACCGTGCTATTCGTCCCGATCTGAATGATATTGAAATGTGCCATTTTCTGGCAGAACAGCATGGCATTGTTGCCATTCCCATTTCGGTATTTTATCAGCAGACACCCACGGATTTACGTTTAATTCGCTTCTGCTTTGCCAAAACCGAGCAGACCTTAGAACAGGCCATCGAGATTCTGAACCATTGCTAGTCATTTTTCAGGCTTTCCCCACAGTGAAAATTCAACAGATCTGCTGCTTTTTTTCCTTGTGGCTTATGTTATGTTGCAAAGGACACAATAAAAAAATGATGGATGATCAATCACCAATATGGCTGCCGACCCTCATGCTCCATTAATCCATGCCAATACCTTTTGGAAAGCTTTTCTTTGGTTTCTGCTGCCCTTAATCGCGACCAATATTCTGCAAAATCTTTCAGGAACCATTAATACGGTATTTGTCGGACAAATGCTTGGGGTCGAAGCAATTGCTGCGGTTTCGGTCTATTTCCCCATTCTGTTTTGCTTACTGGCTTTTATCATTGGCTTATCGGCAGGTTCAACCGTACTGATTGGACAGGCTTGGGGAGCGCAAAATCTAGAAAAAGTCCGCAGTGTGGTCGGATCCACCCTGTTTATGACCTTGATTGGTGGCAGTGTCATTGCCTTGTTGGGTGTGATCTTTGCCAAGCAGATTTTATTATTATTGGGAATCGACCCTCAAATCATGCATCTCTCTTTGCCTTATGTGCAATGGATGATGGCAGGTAGCCCACTCCTGTTTGTCTATATTATTTATACCTCCATTTTACGTGGGGTCGGCGACAGTATTACCCCGCTGATCGCACTGGGCATGACCAGTCTGATTGGTCTGGTGATTACCCCTGTTTTAATTGCGGGTTATTGGGGTTTCCCCAAACTTGGCATCATCGGACCTGCAATTGCCACTATTATTGGCTATGCCGCAGTGCTGCTGTTTTTAGTGGTTTATCTCAATAAAAAACACCACCCACTTCGTCCTGACCGAGAATTACTGCGTCATATCAAATATCAACCTGAACTGACCCGCATTATTCTGCGCTTAGGCATTCCAACAGGCATTCAAATGGTCACGACCTCTGTCGCAGGCTTAGTGATTGTCGGAATGGTGAATCGCTATGGCTCTGAGGCGACTGCGGCCTATGGTGCGGTCAATCAGGTACTGAACTACATTCAGTTTCCAGCACTTTCCATTTCCATTGCTGCCTCGATTTTTGCGGCACAAGCGATTGGTGCGGGCAAAGCCGATTTACTCACCAAAGTTACCCGTACCGCCCTGCGTATGAATATCATCATTACCGGCATTTTGGTGATCTTGGCCTATCTATTCTCAAAATATCTAATGGCCTTGTTTATTATCGACCCTGAAGTCGTGGCATTGGGGCAACAACTGCTGTTTATTGTACTGTGGTCCATTTTATTTTTTGGTGCCAGTGCGATTTTTGCTTCGATTATGCGTGCCAGTGGCACGGTCAATGTTCCAATGCTGATTAACATTGCCGCTATCGTACTGATTGAAGTGCCGTGCGCCTATTTGTTTAGTCAATGGTTTGGCTTAAAAGGCATCTGGTATGGCTATGCTTTGGCATTTGTCAGCCTCTGCATCATGCAAGGCCTGTATTATCAGTTAATCTGGAAAAAGAAAACGGTAGAAACCTTAATTTAATCGCGCATCCGCAGAAAAACGTGCTGAATCCAGACTCAGCACGTAGCATGTTTATTTAAACCGTTTGCTGAGCGAAGTCGCCATGGCGGTCACCTTTTGATAGCCCGTAGGCAAAAGGCGTTGAATCAGATCTAGGGACTTGGCATCGTTCCCAATCAACACGCGGCGTTTGTCTTTCTGCACCGCGTTTAGAATTTGACGTGCGGCTTCTTCAGGTGGAATCCGCAATAGTTTGTTAAAGGCCCGTGCTGATTTCTCAGGGTTCATGCCCAGACTGCGCAAGCTGTCGTTCATGCGCGCATCATTGGCAATATTGGTTCGGATGCCACCGGGATGGACACAAAGTGCACTTACGCCACAGTTTTCAATATCCAGTTCTTGGCGTAAAGATTCGGTAAAACCACGTACCGCAAACTTAGTGGCATTGTAAGCCGATTGGGTTGGTTGTGCCGTTAAACCAAACAAGCTGGAAATATTAATAATATGCCCCTCACCTGTTTGCTTAATCAAAGGCAAGAACTCTTTGGTGCCGTACACCACCCCCCAAAAATTAATCCCGACAATCCATTCCAACTCATCATAACTCGCGCCTTCAACCGTCGAGCCCAATGCCACCCCAGCATTGTTGAAAATCATATTGACGGAACCATGATCTTGCACAGTTTCTGCAGCCCAAGCCCGCACAGCATCACGATCGGCCACATCCAGTTTTTTAGTGGTCACTCGTACCTGACTGTCTTTCAATAGTTCCACGGTTTTTGCCAAACCTTGCTCATTAATATCACTAAGCGAAAGATGACACCCCTGTTGCGCTAACAGCAGTGCCAGTTGTTGACCAATTCCTGAACCCGCACCCGTGACGGCTGCCACTTTATTGTTAAAATTTTTCATTTTGTTTCCTTATGGGTTGCATAGACGCTGACAATGCCATCACTGTTTTTTGATGGTCTATGCGTTTGACTGAATCAATATAAATTTGACAATAGCCATTGTCAATAATGATCAGATAAATGTGGTTTGTAATTTTCAGCCTGCTTAAATTTAGGTATTTGTGGCAATTGTTGTTAAACTATACACCGTCTTTGCTACGTTTTGCCTCTATGACTCACTCCAATACCAACGATGCAGAAAAAAACGAAAATCCACTGAAAAATAAAGAACGTCAGTTTAAAGGGCTGTCTCTGAGTGAGCGCAAACTTGCACGTCGTGAAAAATTAATTGAAGCTGGTATTGAGGTGTATGGCACCCATGGTTTTTTTGCCGTAACCGTGAAAGATATCTGTAATGAAGCCAAACTGACTGAACGTTATTTTTACGAATCGTTTAAGAAAAGCGATCAGTTATTCCAAACCATTTTTGTAAAACTGATTGATGAACTTCAGCACAACGTGATGCAGGCGATTATGCAAGCCTCTGGCAATCACGAAAAAATGGTAGATGCGGGACTCACGGCCTTGTTGAGTACGCTCAGAGATAATCCGCGCATGGCGCGTATTATTTATATTGATGCCATGCTGGTACAAGAGCTACATAATCAAGCCACCCTGCACGAAACCATGTTGCGCTTTGATCGCATGATTCATGCTTTTGTCATGTTGATGATGCCGAACCTGCCACACTCAGAACGTGAAATTTCATGGGTTTCAACCGGCTTAAATGGCTATGTCACACAAATTGCGATTCGCTGGGTCATCAGTGGCTTTAAACAGTCTTTAGAAGATGTACTGGCCTCTTGCCGCGTGGTGTTTATTGCACTGTTATCTTCATTTTCGACTAAAAAAAATTAAATTACAGCAATTTAATTTTTACGATAATTTAAATTTGATTTGTATCCAGCGAAGGAGATTGTCTAAAATTGTTCATGTTTTCGACTAAAAATTGTCACAAAACTTTGCGAAAATCGGCATTCTCCCCTATTCTGCAATGATACTGTCATAATTAATCTTTGTAATAAGCCTGTCATAAATAAAAAACGGCCTACCGTTATCATCAATAGGATATTGCGTTGTGAAAGATGACTACATACTAATCGTCGATGACGAACTTCCCATTCGAGAGATGATTCATACCTCTTTGGATATGGCAGGCTTTCAATGCTTACAGGCAGAAGATGCAAAACAGGCGCATCAAATGATTGTCGATCAACGCCCAGCGTTAATTCTGCTCGACTGGATGATGCCGGGTGGTGTCAGCGGTGTCGATCTCTGTCGTCGCCTGAAACGCGATGAAAATTTATCTGAAATTCCTGTGATTATGCTCACTGCGCGCGGAGAAGAAGACCATAAAGTCCAAGGTCTCGATGCAGGTGCAGATGACTACATGACCAAACCGTTTTCGACACGTGAATTGGTATCGCGCATTAAAGCCGTATTGCGTCGCGCCAATGCTCTGAGTGGCGAAAAAACCATTGATGCCAATGGTTTATTGCTTGACCCAGTCAGCCAACGCGTGAGTTTTGGCAATAACATTCTAGAAATGGGTCCAACGGAATATCGTTTGTTGGCCTTCTTCATGACCCATCCTGAACGTGCCTATACCCGTGCGCAATTGCTTGATCAAGTCTGGGGGGGCAATGTTTATATTGAAGACCGTACCATTGACGTGCATATTCGTCGCTTACGCAAAGTCTTAGAGCCCTATGGCGCAGACCGTTTTGTTCAAACCGTACGTGGTACCGGATACCGTTTCTCTACCCGTGCAGATGTAGCCTTAGGTTAATTTTAAATTTATGTATGAACCCTATCCTGTCCCCGAACTGGCTCGTGAACATCAAAAATTCCGTTATAGCAGTTTATGGATTTTTGCCAAGCAAGACTTACGCTTACTGGCATTCCTGCTGCTGATTGCGGGCTTTATAGGACTCGGTATAGGGTATTTCTGGATCTGCATTTTTGCTGCCTTCACCATTTTTTTTGCCTTTCAACTGCGTTCCTTGTATCTGGTCAATGAATGGATTTCCAATCGTCCCTATGATATTCCCCCCAATCTAAATGGAATTTGGGGCGCTTTGCTGTTTAATGTTTATCGTGCCCAACGCCAAGAGCGGATTGTACAAGCCGAAATGGTCGGTTTGATTGATCGCGCTCAGTCTTCACTGGTGGCTCTGGCTGAAGCCGTGGTGCTGATTGATGAACTGCATCAGATTGAATGGTGGAACCCTGCGGCTGAAAAGCTGCTCGGGATTCAGGCGATGGATCGGGGCCGTAATATCATGACCATTTTACGCCAGCCAAGTTTTATCGAATACTTCAAGCAAAGCGATCAAAACCCTGATGGCATAAAAATGAAGTCCTCGGTATTTGAAGATCATTATGTGCAAATCAAAATGACCCGTTTCGGCGGTGAAAGCCGCTTACTGGTCGCCTATGACGTGACGCGTATGCATAATCTGGAACAAATGCGTAAAGACTTTGTCGATAATATTTCACACGAATTACGCACGCCATTAACGGTACTCAGTGGCTATATTGAAACCTTTACCGATCAGGAAGATTTAAATCCGCGCTGGAAACGTGCTTTCGAGCAAATGCAGGCGCAAACCAAACGCATGAATGCTCTGGTCAATGATTTACTGCTGCTGTCGCGCTTAGAAAACAATAAACAAATTGCCAAAAATCAAATCATTGAAATGCCAAGTTTAATGAATCAATTATTTGATGATGCGCAGGCCTACAATGTTGATTATGGGCATACCTTAAATCTCGACATTGACAGCCATTGTGACTTGATTGGTTCAGATACCGAATTGGCCAGTGCCTTTAGCAATCTGATTACCAATGCCATCAAATACACCCCCAAAGGCGGCACCATTACCATGGGCTGGCATGATGATGGCGAACATGGTTATTTCACTGTGCAAGATACTGGTATTGGCATTGACCCGAAACATCTCCCGCGCTTAACCGAACGTTTCTATCGAGTCGATAGTGCACGTAGCCGTCAAACAGGTGGAACAGGGCTGGGACTGGCGATTGTGAAGCACGTGCTGATGCAACATAACGCGCATTTAGAAATTGAATCCAAAGAAAATCAAGGCTCAACTTTTAAAGTGGTGTTCTCGAAAGAACGCCTGTATCACATGAGCTAACTGATTATTTTTATAGTATTTTGAATCTGATGATTGAGATGGCTATACAGCATAGCCATCTCAAGCCGTCTATTACACGGTATGACCGAGCGCCTGCCCCATCACCACCGTTGAATTGGCTTTAAACTGCGCATCCCACTGCATTTTATTTTGTTCAAACAACACAATCGCGGTTGAACCCAAATAGAAACGGCCTAACTCCGCGCCTTTTTCGAGGAACAAATTGTGTTGGTTTAACTCTAAACGACCTGTCGGTTTTACCTTGCCAGTCGCAACCGTTTCAATCCCAGCCACAATCATCGCCCCGACTAACACCACAGCCATACGCCCCAATTCGGTGTCAAACAAGCACACCATACGTTCATTGCGCGCAAACAAACCGGGAATATTTTCAGCCGTGGTTTGATTTACAGAGAACAATTCACCAGGAACATACAGCGTTTCCGTCAGTGTGCCTGCAAATGGCATATGCACACGGTGATAGTCTCGTGGTGACAAATACACGGTGGCAAATTCACCTTCTTTAAACGGTTCAGCCAACTGCGGATCGGCAATCAGTTTTTCAACCGAAAAACTTTGCCCTTTGGCTTGGAACACTTCACCAGCTTCGATATGACCCAATTGGGAAATAGCACCATCAGCTGGAGAGACAATACTGCTGGCATCCATATCAATTTCACGGACACCTTCTTGTAAGGCACGCGTAAAAAATTCATTGAAGGACTTATATTTCAACGCATTTTTCTGCTCTGCAATTGACATATCAATGCCATATTGCGCTTTAAATGCAGAAATCACCGTATTTTTAATTAACGGATGTTCACTGGCAGCAAGCTTACCGACCACACGGGATAATTGATGTTGCGGCACAACACGTTGTGCTTGAATAAAGAATTGTTTTGTTAAACGTGAGGTGAGGCTCAAGACGGTAACTCTCCAGTAACAATTGGACTATCGAGGCGATTGCCCCATTCACTCCACGCACCATCATAAGCTCGAATCTTCCAACCCAATACACGACCCAGAATATAAGCCAAACCTGAACGATGATGTGACTGACAGTACACCACCACAGGTTCTTGTAAATTGAAACCTTGTTGTTCTAAGCGTTGTTGCGTGCGTTCTAAAGCATACAATTTTAAATGATTTTCACGGTCAAGGGCAGTACTCCATTCAAAATGGCGTGCATTTGGAATATGACCGCCACGTCGAGCTGCCAATCTTAAACCCGTATATTCATCTTCAGTACGACAATCCCAAAGCTGAATTGCCTGTTGCTGGACTAAGGTAAGCAATTCTGCATATTCAATTCGGACCTGATCTTGGGCAGCCAGATTCAGCTCAACCAAAGGCTGCTCAGGGACGAATTGCTCCTGCTCCGAAGTTGTTGGCAAGCCTGCTGCCAACCATGCATGAATGCCGCCATTTAATAATGAGGTTTGATAAAACCCCAAACAGTGTAAATTCCAGATCAGTCGCCCGGCCCAAGCGCCACCTTCATCATCATAGACCACCACATGATGTTCAGGACTAATATTCAGATAAGCAATTAATTGTTTTAAGCCTTCAGCATCAGGCAATAAACCTGTGGCATTTTCCTCTTGGCGTAGCAATTGCGCGGGCTTCAGTGGAATGGCGTGCGGAATATGCAGCTGGGCATAGACTGAGCTTCGACTTAAATCCACGATACGTAATTTTTCATTGTCTAAATGCGGAAGCAAATCTTCCACATCAATTAATAAACCCAAATTTAGTGTCGATTCCGTCATGATGTTTTACACGTTTTGTCCTAGCAACTGCTTGATGTTAGCATACGCTGATGTCTACTGAAGGCTGATTTTCTAATTCTTCTTTGCAGAAAATCAGCAATATAAATCAAAGCTTACACAGGCTCACTGATTTGAAAAACCTGTCTTAAATACGCCAAGAAAGTATCGTTATCGGTCATGGTCTTGCCCGGGCTATCCGAAATTTTTGCCACCGACTGACCATTACATTCCACCAGTTTCAGCACGATATTCAGCGGGGTTTGCCCCATATCATTGGTCAAGTTGGTTCCAATCCCGAAACTGACCTTAAAACGGTCTTTAAAATACTGATGTAAAGCCCATGCTTTGTGCAAATTCAAACCATCACTAAAGGTCAGCATTTTGGTGCGGCTGTCAATTTTTAAGGTCTGGTAATGGGCATAGGCTTTATCGCCCCAAACAAACGGGTCACCACTGTCATGGCGTAAACCATCAAACAGTTTTGCAAAATACAGATCAAAGTCGCGCAGGAAAGCATCCATCCCCACCACATCGGTTAAGGCAATGCCCAAATCACCGCGATATTCTTGCACCCACGTTTCCAGTGCGGCCTTTTGAAAATCACGTAAGCGCACATCCAGCGCCTGAAAGGCCTGCAGGAATTCATGTGCCATGGTACCAATTGGTGAAATGCCCAATTCTTTGGCCAGCAGCACATTGCTGGTTCCCCGAAACACATTCGGTACAGCTTGGTGAAAGGCCTGAATCACATGACGCTGCCAAGCCAAGCTGTAGCGACGACGGGTACCAAAATCAGAAACTAAAAATGGAGGATCCTCTGGACGCTGCTGTTGCTCACATTGCTGAATAAACTCAATTTTGGCTTGTAAGCGACGTTCACCTTCTGCCAAAACTTCAGGAGAACGCAGGCGTTGGAAATACAGTTCATTGACAATGGCCAAAACAAAAATTTCGAACATCATGGCTTGCACCATCGGGCCTTCTACCCAAATGTCCAAACGGCCTTCACGGTCTATGCCGGTATGAATAAAACGGCGTTTAAGCTGGAATAGTTCTAGATAATCCACGAAATCACTTTTAATGAAGCGCAGACCCCGTAAATATTGCAGTTCATCTTCCTGAAAACGCAGCTGACACAAATAATCTAACTGCTCATTCAAGTCTTCTAAAATGTCGACCAAAGGATAAACCGTTTCATCCAAATTACGGCAACGGAAATGATAGACACTATGCGTTTGCGGAAACTGGTGCAGCACCACTTGTAGCATGGTGAATTTATATAAGTCGGTATCGAGTAAAGAATGAATGATTGCAGACATAAAGGTTCAGTTTTTATCAACTTCTAGCATTAAAGCACACTTTCAGGGCGAAAAAAGCCATTGTTTGCATAAAACGACTCAAATCCGAAGCGGCCTAAATCAGTGATGAGCGGATGTTTGCTACAATGCCCAGTCCATCCATACTGAGGAATGCACGTGCGGGCCTTATTACAACGCGTACTCGAAGCCAAAGTCGTCGTCGACGGTCAAGTGACAGGTGAAATTCAACACGGACTGCTGGTCTTTTTAGGGCTAGGGAAAGAGGATCAACTCGACAAAGGCAAAAAGTTGATTGATAAAATCTTGAAGTACCGCATTTTTGATGATGAACAAGGCAAAATGGGCTGGAATTTAAGTCAGGCTCAGGGTGGTTTATTATTGGTCTCGCAATTCACCTTAATGGCACACACTCAAAAAGGCTTACGTCCAGATTTTGGTCCTGCCATGCCGCCAGAAGCCGCCAAAGCCCTCTACGATCAATTGGTGGATTACGCTAAATCACAATACCCGCAGGTGCAAACAGGTATCTTTGCCGCGGATATGAAAGTGCATTTGATTAATGATGGTCCAGTGACCTTTCAGCTTGAAGTTGAATAGCACATCACGACATAAAAAAAGCCTACAACATGCTGTAGGCTTTTTTATGGATGTTGCCATCTAATAGTCTTATCGACCCGTTTTTTCTTTTAAGAACTGACGTGCCAATTGAATTTTTTCTTTCACAGGCTTCGGCAATTTTGGTGGAATCAATTTTGCTGCTTTGTTAAACCAAACCAATAGGCTGAAATCCCCTTCCATTTTAATGCTGCCATTTTGCATGCCCGTCATGAACGCGCTTGGGTCACCTTTCAATAAAGTTTTTACCCCTTGCTCGCTATCTGCAAATTGTAAAATAAAATCGGCTTTCTCAGCGTCGCCTGAAACCGTATCAATTTGTCCATTATTGATAATAATTTGACGTGCAACGCCTTGGTCAGTCCCAATTTGAATACGGAATTGGCGATCATGAATCAACTCAATAAATTTAGGACTAGTGCGTGCCAGTTGTTTCATGCGTAAGACTAAGCTTGCCACCAACAGGTCAAGTGGGTCGGTACTCACATCAACCAAAGGAAGCTTTACAACTGGAATTGAAGACAGTTTCATGACGTTTGAAGCCTATTGTAATTGTAGAAAAATTGACTGCTCCATCCTACCATAACTGCATTCTGATGGAAGCTAGGCTTTGTATAACAATACAGATCATGACGCAAAAGTCATGCGAAAATTTTTATCTTCATCACCCAAACCGATGATTTTTGTCGAGTGAAGAAAATCATCATCCTACGTTCAGCATGCTCACGATCACCCTAGATAGTGTCGGTAAAAGAAAATGCCAGCGGCGATTCATCTTGAGCTGAAACTCGGCTCCTTCCGATCTTGCATCAGAAGGAGGAGGAACATTAACGGCTACTGCATTGCTGCTGATCATCTTCATACACAGGGGTATGTTCAATATAGCGGCGTTTTGAGATGGCACGTTCAGCACGGCGATCTTCACGAAATAACAATAAGCTGAACAGGGTCATCGCGATGCTGACTGCAGCGAGATAGCTATATGCCATAGGTAATTCAAATACGACTTGAATGCTCAGCCGCATCATTTCTAACAAGCCCCAGAACATCATGCCTGCAAACATAAAGCTCAGCCAGCGACGATAAGGCGAGAAGAAAACTGCAATTAATGCAACAGCCACACAACTCAAGCCAATTATGGTTGCCAAATTTGCTGTGACCATAAAAACCTCCGTCTTCAAGGGGACTGATGTCTGGACGCTCGTCCGATCAGCAATCCTCACGACCTATATTAATTTTGTGGAATTTGTCTATCTGTGTCTCTATGCAAGCATTATGAGCAGTTTTAAACAGAAAAAAAGGCATGCTTTTTTATTGAGCGACATACCTTGTCGCAATATTATTTTGTCATTACATTTTTTGTAATTTCCAGTTTAAGGGAAGCGAGAGAAGCCACGTCTTGGCGTGTCATTACAAAAAAACAACCGGTTTTTTTAGCGGAAAAAACTTTTTTTCTTGGCTCAGATCGATATGCATGAGCTGCAATGCTGCAAGATTTTTTTCATACAAATCTGCTAAAAAAGGACACAAAAAACGCAATCCGAAGATTGCGTTTTTTGTCATTAAACCGTAACGATTACGAACAGTTAAGATCTTTATCATGCACGCCTAGCAGATATAAAACCCCATCTAAACCGACGCTAGAAATCGCCTGATTGGCATTCTTACGTACCAATGGTTTTGCTCGGAAAGCGACACCTAAGCCAGCGATCGACAGCATTGGCAAGTCATTGGCTCCATCACCCACAGCAATGGTCTGTTCTGGAGAAATCCCCATATTGTCTGCCAGCTCACGCAATAAAAAGGCCTTACGCGCGCCATCGACAATGTGCCCTTTAACTTCACCAGTTACCAAGCCATTTTCTACATCTAGGACATTGGCATGGACTTCATCAATCCCGAGTTTGGCTTGTAAATATTCAGCAAAATACTGGAAACCACCAGATAAAATAGCCGTTCTATAACCCAGTGATTTTAAAGTGGTAATAAGACGCTCTGCCCCTTCGGTGATGGTCAGACGTTCAGCAATTTTAGGTAAAACTGAGGCATCTAAGCCTTTTAACAAAGCCACACGCGCACGGAAACTTTGCTGGAAATCCAGCTCACCTTGCATCGCGCGTTCGGTAATTTCGGCAACTTGTGCACCGACACCGGCTTCTAGCGCCAACTCATCAATCACTTCTTGCTCAATCAGGGTCGAGTCCATATCAAAACAGACTAAACGGCTGTTACGGCGGTACGCATTGTCTTCTTGTACCGCAACATCAATGCTGAGTTCAGCAGAGAGGCTGAGGCAGGCCGCACGCATGGCTGTGGCATCCAACATCTGCCCACTCAAACCAAACTGTACGCAAGAACGTTTTGGTCCTTCGGACGGGTTTTGCAACTGTGGACGGCCAGATAAACGGGTCACAGTTTCAATGTTGAAACCCTGATTGGACACAATATTAGTAACAGCTTGTAAATGCGCTGCAGTCAGTTCTGGTGCCAAAGCCGTGACAATATAGCGTGTCCGACCGCCTTCACTGACCCATTGATCATATTCTGTCGCAGAGATAGGTTTAAAGCGCACTGTTAAGCCGATATCATGTGCTAGAATCAGAATTTCCTTCATGGCTAATGCTGTTGCAGTCTGGTCATCTGACGAAACAACAATACCTAGAGTCAGTTGATTATGGATGACGGCTTGCCCAACATCTAGAATTTGTAAGGAATGAGTGGACAACACCTGCATTAATCGAGTGAATTGATTAGGCTGGTCGGGTCCCAAGAATGATATAAGAATGATTTCTCGCATGAATTGACTCGGATCTGAGCTACAACAATTGTGAGAATCATAATCGAATTTGAATAGAATTGCCTTGGAAGTTTACGTTGAATGCGCCTAGACAAGGGCTATTTGCTAGCCTACTGATAATAAGTTTTGCACTTCATACCTTTTTATTGGTGATTGCAACCACTCACCAACTGAATGAAAACCGTGCAAATCAAGGACAACTGATGACCAGCCAACTGGTCACCGACAGCTTGTCGGAACTTGAACCTGCCAATACCGTTTCACTGGCGCTATTGGTCAATCGTTATGCCACCAATCCAAGCGTGGCCTCTATTCGCATTCTAGATGGTGCAAATCAGGTCTTGGCAACTGGTGGTTTATCGAAAACCCGCGAAGGTGAAGTGTTTGTCCGTGATGCCCTTCAAAATGAGAAAAAAGTCGGCACCATTGAAATTACCCTGATTCAACCTAGCATTGGTGAAATTTTACGTACCCAATGGCTGGCGATTTTATTTTCCTTCTTTATTCATGGACTGTTATGGTTGGCCTATCGTGCCATTGCTCGCCCAAGCCGTTCTGAATACTTGGCCCGGATTAACAATGAATCCCGTTTAAAGCACGAAATTCAGGCCCTTACCCAAGCGCTCGAACAAGAAAAGCATAATGCCGCTTTAACCATTGCACAGGCGCAGCAACAGTTCCAAAACAAAGCCAAACTGAAAGAAATTAAACCTGTGATTGTGGATGATTGTTCAGTTGCCTTGAATATTCAATTTTATGATCCAAAACAACTGCTCGACTCGGTCGATCAGACCGTTTCCGTACCATACTTTAACTTGTGCCAGATTTTCCTGAATAAAAGCATTGAGCTTGCCATTCAGCACTACAAATTAAACCGTTCGGATATCACCACCGTACAACAGTTTAATGCACAAGGGGCAACCCTTACTTTGTCTGCAGAAACACCAGATGCGGTACCTTGCTTGGTGATGATTGGTAGCGTATTCCAACTGCTGTCCGAAGTGCTCTACAAGCGCTACCGCGAAGAAAAGCGTTTTGTATTACAAACCCGCAGTGCGGTGTCTTGTGCCGTCGAGACCATGCAACTTTCTGCGGTACAAGCCGCAGAGCGTTTGGTGCATCAGCTTTCTGCCAAAGAAAGTGCCGTTCATCTCAGCAATGAGTTGTTAAAGCAGATCAGTGAGCATTATGATTTGGTGGCTTTACCGAATCCAACCAACGTATTAACCCGTCATGCCTTTATGATTAATGGTATGGATAGTCATACAGCGGAACTTGCGCAAAGCCTCAGAACCGAGATTTTGAAAGGCAAACAATCCAAAGCCTCTTAAAATGCAAAAGCCTGACCATGTCAGGCTTTTTTCTGTTTAATCCATCTGCTTAAATTTTTTGCTGGCTCTTGCTCATAAGCAATTCCTGTGCGGAATGCGGGGCTTGTTCCAGACTAGGTTGGGCTTTTAACCATTCCCCCGAAGACTGTAATTCCCATGTGTTTTGTTGATCCGATAAATAGTTCAACAAACCATCTTGCAGAATGCGCTTTTTAATTTTGCCATCCAAAATTGGAAAACAGGTTTCTACCCGAGAAAATAAATTGCGCCCCATCCAGTCGGCACTGGCACAATACAGTTTCTTTTCACCGCCCTGTTCAAAATAATAGACTCGGGTATGTTCTAAAAAGCGTCCCACGATTGAACGCACCCGAATATTTTCGGAAAGCCCTGCCAATTGGGGTACCAGACAGCAAATCGAACGAATGATTAAATCAATTTTTACCCCAGCCTGTGACGCACGATACAGAGCAGCAATTAATTGCGGTTCGGTTAAGGCATTCACCTTGACAATAATCCGCGCACTTTTGCCCGCTCGGGCGCACTCTATTTCCTGCTCGATCAGTTTTAGCAATTCTGCATGTAAGGTAAAAGGGGCATGCAGCAAAGTTTTTAATTTTGCCATCTTGCCCATTCCTGTTAGCTCTTGGAACATCCGATGCACATCTTCACAGATATCAGGCTGTGTGGTCATCAAGCCATAATCGGTATACATCTTGGCATTACCCGCATGATAGTTGCCCGTCCCCAGATGCACATAACGCAGCAATTGCTGTTCTTCACGACGTACTATCAGAATCATTTTGGCATGGGTTTTATAACCGACAATGCCATACACCACCACCGCACCCGCCTCTTGCAGCAGATTGGCCACCGTGATGTTGGATTCTTCGTCAAAACGTGCCATCAGCTCAATTACTGCGGTCACTTCTTTGCCATTCCGTGCGGCTTCCGCCAATACTTGCACAATCTCTGAATCAGGCCCGCTGCGATACAGGGTTTGTTTAATGGCCAGCACATTGGGATCTTTGGCCGCTTCACGCAATAAACTGATGATGGGCTGGAACGAGTCAAAAGGATGGTGCAGCAACACATCTTCTTTTTTTAAAATCTCGAAGATGGATTGCTGTTTGCGAAAAGGCTTGGGAATAACTGGATTAAACACGGGATATTTTAAATCTGGACGCTTAAAACTGGTGCTTAAACGTGACAAATTAATCGGCCCATGAATTAAATATAAGTGCTGCTGATCCAAATCAAATTGATCTAGCAAATAGTCGACAATTTCACGTGGACAATCATCTTCGATTTCTAAACGGACTGCACGCCCAAAACGGCGCGAAGAGAGTTCATCCTTTAAGGCGACGGCTAAATCATCCACATCTTCCGACAAAATTAAATCGGCATTGCGGGTGACCCGAAACGCATAGCAACCGGTGGCTTTCATTCCCGGAAATAAATCACTGATATGTTGCTGAATAATCGCAGTCAGGAAAATTTGCTCTTCCTGACCATCGGTACTTTCAGGCAGACTGATCAAGCGCGGCAAGGAACGCGGTGCAGGTACAATCGCCATTGCAATTTCCCGCCCAAAAGCATCTTTGCCTTCCAAACTGACAATAAAATTCAGACTTTTATTGACCAGACGCGGAAATGGATGTGAAGGATCCAGACTGATGGGCGTTAAAACGGGCTGCACCTGTTTGGCAAAATAAGCTGCAATCCAGGCCTTATGTTTTTCTAAAATGTCCTGATATTGAATGAAATGAATGCCCAAACCCTGCAATTGCGGCAAGATGGAATGGTTTAAAATCTCATACTGCTCTTGTACTGCCTGATGGACACGCTGCGATAATTCCGCCAAGACCACATCTGTTGGAATGGCATCTGGCATGCGTGTCAGCGCATTTAAATCCTGCTGTTTCATCAGTCCCGCAACCCGAATTTCAAAAAATTCATCTAAGTTGCGAGAAAAAATAATCAGAAAATTTAAACGCTCTAAAATCGGTAACTCGGTATTCTGTGCTTGTGCCAAAACCCGACGATGAAATTCCAGTAAAGCCAGTTCACGATTAAAATAAGTTTCTGATGAATGTTGAAAATTTTGCATTTTCTCTCAATATGGTTGATTTATAATCAACACTTTACCCTCTGTGCTTGGCATCTTAGGTGGGGTTTATGACGGTTTTGTTACATCACCCAAAAACCCTAGGCTTTGCCCCTTTTTTTATACTTTATGTTCAAAATAGATGACTTTTAATCTCGTCCAGCTTCGTGTTGTGAAACCTCATGCTGTACGGGCATTTTTCTGGCCCAATAGGTTGCCAAAATAGGGCCTGAAATATTATGCCATAAACTGAAAATCGCACTCGGCAATGCGGTTAATGGCGCATGCGCAAAATGCACTGCTGCCAAAGCCACGCCTAAACCTGAGTTTTGCATCCCCACTTCAACTGCGACCGCTTTGCTGTCGGCATAACTCAACTGAAATAAACGGCTACAGTAAAAGCCCAAAAGATATCCCAAGCCATTATGCAAAGCCACCACCAGAAAAATCAGCAGTCCCGAATGCAAGATCTGCGCTTTACTGCCGCCAATAATGGCGGCCACAATCAGGACTATCCCCAACACGGAAATGAGCGGCATCAGGACCACATACTGCTGCACCTGCGACTTGAACAAGCTGCGCAGTACCCCCCCAAAAACTATCGGCAATAACACAATTTTTAAAATTGAACTTAACATCGACCAGAGATAGATCTCGATCCACTGGCTGGCCAGCAGGTAAAAAATTAAAGGCGTCAGAATAGGCGCCAATAAAGTCGACACAGCTGTACAGGCCACAGACAAAGCGGTATTGCCTTTGGCCATATAGGTAATCACATTGGATGCCGTTCCTCCTGGGCAGCAGCCAACCAAAATCACCCCAAGTGCAATTTCAGTAGGTAATTGGAACAGCACACACAAGCCATAAGCCAGTAGCGGCATCACCACAAATTGTGCCGCGACCCCAATGCCGACAGCCTTGGGGCTATGCAAAATCACCTTAAAATCTTGCAGTGTCATGGTCATGCCCATACCAAGCATAATCATTCCCAACACCCATGGAATATAGGCTTTAAGCCAAACAAACAGCTCAGGTTGGATTAAGGCAATGCCTGCAAACACCACCACCCACAGCGCAAAAGTTTTCTGAATAAAACGGCTGAATTGCAAAAATGCCGACATGCTGGGTACTCAAAATGGAGGAAAATTTGAAGGTTAAAGCATAACTTTACGACCCTCATGCTGCATTGACGATATCTTTCATATACATACGACGTACCCCAGCCGCCAACATATCTTGCCAGGCATGTTGTAAAGAACCATTTAAATCAATCGCCTTGGTGGCATCGGCAATCACATAGGTGGTAAATCCCAATCGACTGGCATCGATTGCAGTCCACGCCACACAGAAATCGGTCGCAATCCCGACAATATATACCGTATCAATCCCGCGTTCTTTTAAATAGCCCGCCAAACCAGTTGTGGTTTTTCGGTCTGCTTCCATAAATGCCGAATAACTATCGATATCGACATGGGTACCTTTTCGAATGATTAATTGTGCTTGAGGTAAATCTAATGCTGGATGGAAGTCCGCATCTGGACTGCCTTGCACACAATGGCTTGGCCATAACACCTGCGAACCATATGCCAATTTAATCTGCTCAAAAGGCTGTTTACCTTCATGATTTTCAGCAAATGAAATATGCTGCGCAGGGTGCCAATCTTGGGTCAGAATAATGTGCTCAAAATAGTCCCCCAATCGATTAATCTGAGGAATAATTTGGTCGGCATGTGCAACAGCCAGATTCCCGCCTGGGGTAAAACCATTTTGGACATCGACCACAATCAAAGCTTTGTTATTTTGCAGGTGTTTCACGTTGCAATGCTCGCTGTTATTTTTTATTGTCCGCTAGCATATAACAAAACAGAAAGGCTGTTGTGAGCTGAAGCGTCGAATCAGCACATTCGCCTAGATTTAGTTCCTATCAAAAGTCCCAATAAAAATAGCCCGTCTAAGACAGGCCATTTCATAACTGAAAACGCTTTTAAGCTGGGGTTCTTTGCAAACGCTGCACCAAAACCAGCATCAGCACGGCAGAAATCACGATACAAGGAATGGCCGCGGAGATCACCCCTGTTGCGGCAAAACCTGCGGCCAAAAGCTGACCGGCAATAGTTGGGCCCAGCATCGCACCGATACGTCCAACAGCCGATGCCATACCGACCCCAGTACCCCGCAGTTCGGTTGGGTAAACAATACTGCCAAAGGCATAGAGCACGCCCTGACAGCCAATCACAAATGCACCGACCAAAGCAGAAGCCATATACATTTGCGTTAAAGAACTTGCCGCATTGAGTGCAAATAAGCCCGCAAGAATGCCCCCGTACATCAACACAATCACGTACGCTTTTTTCCAGCGGTCCGTCAGTAGCCCTAAAATAACCGTTCCTACAGTGGCACTCAGCATAAAATAGAATTGTGCCGTACTGCCTTCCTTACGTGAGAATCCCAGTTCCATAAACAGTGAAGGCAACCAGCTCAGCATGATATAGACCACCATCAGCGTGAAGAAATAACTCACCCAAATCAGGCCTGTGCGCAGCATATTCTGACGACTAAACAAATCGCGGAACGAAGCCTGAACCGCGCTGTGCTGCTCTGTCCGGTTTTGTGCTTTTAAGAATTCACGCGATTCCGGTAAAAACTTAATCATAATCGGTAAAACAACGAGAGGCAGTAAGCCACCCAAATAAAAAATATTCTTCCAGTTTGCGCCAAAGTCCTGACTGGCAATATAGGATAAGATTGCTGCACCTACTGGCATACCGCAATACATTAGCCCTACAGCTTGACCGCGCTTTTCAGGGCGAACCGCTTCCGATGCCAAGGTAATTAAGAGCGGCATCGCAGCCCCCAAACCAGCCCCCGCCAAGAAGCGAACCAACAACAGGCTATAAAAGCTATTGACCCACACCGTACACAAAGTAAAGACCGCAAACACGGCAACCGACCAGATCAGCACCGTCTTACGCCCAATGCGGTCGGAAAATCGTCCACCGATCAAAGCGCCAGGCAACAAACCTAAAATTCCCGCACTAAAAAACACCCCTAACTGGGTACTGTCCAGTGCAAAATGCTCACGAATCCCTGCTGCTGCAATCCCTGCTGCCTGAATATCCAGCCCTTCAATTACGGCTATTAAAAAACAAATGGCAACGGTAATTACCGAATGCCGATTTTCTGATGTTACATTCATCGCAAAATCCTTGTTCAAGCATCGTCCAAAATGAAGCCCATCATCCTTGAAGCTGAAAATGAAATTAACTCACCTTAAGTTGAAGATTTTTTTTAGTTTTTTAATAAATTATGAGACAAGTCACATTTTTACCCCCACTACTAAATAGTCGTAAAAACAATTAATCGCCATAAATTTTGACTAATTTAGTCAACAATTAGATGTAACTTGAATGACTTAGCGGTTTTAAATGGGGAAATGGTTTGTTTCAGTTATCGCTTAAATCAATGACTGCGATATTTTTGACTGATGATACTCTTATATTTTTCAGGCTGTAAATAGAGCTAAAAGCTCTGTATTTATTCATATAAGCTCTTAATCTTGCTTGGATTTATCCTGAAATTTGATTTTTTTCTAGTGTGCTTGAGGGCTGGATCAAGCCAATTTTGTCATCCTTGTGCAATTTCTTTTTGCTTTTTTTAAAGTTTTGAGTTGCTTTGACTAAAGCATATTGTTCTTCATCGTTTGTTCAGTCATAATTTGCGTAAGCATTATTCAATTGGTCAAAATCTTCTTGAAATTGCTATAAATCAAAATACGCACCCATCCAACCTCATGTTTTTCACCTCACTGGATGGACAAATAGGATATTTTTTCAAAATGACTCAGCAAGCACAGATCATTCAAGGCTCAATAGTCGCAATCGTCACCCCAATGTTTGAAGATGGCAGCGTAGATTGGAAGGGTCTTGAGAAGCTCGTTGAGTGGCACATAGAACAGGGAACAAATAGTATTGTTGCAGTTGGAACAACTGGTGAAGCTTCTACATTAAGCATGGCTGAACATACACAAGTGATTAAAGAAGTCATTCGTGTAGCGAACAAACGTATTCCGATTATTGCTGGTACTGGTGCAAACTCAACACGCGAAGCGATCGAACTCACTAAAGAAGCCAAACAGCTCGGGGCTGATGCAGCCTTATTGGTCACACCGTATTATAATAAACCAACACAAGAAGGCTTATATCAGCATTATAAAGCTATTGCTGAAGCTGTTGATTTACCTCAAATTCTGTATAACGTCCCAGGTCGTACTGGCGTCGATTTAGCGAATGAAACTGTGATTCGCCTTGCCGATATTCCACAAATTATTGGCATTAAAGATGCAACAGGCGATGTACCGCGTGGTCAAGCCCTGATTGAAGGCTTACGTGGTAAAGACATGGTGGTGTACTCAGGTGATGATGCAACCGCATACCAGTTAATCGAACTTGGTGCTAAGGGCAACATTTCGGTTACGGCAAACGTTGCGCCAAAACAAATGAGTGAAGTGTGTGCCGTTGCAATTGCAGGTGATGCTGCGCGTGCAGAAGAACTCAATGCGCAAGTTGCAAATTTACACAATATTCTATTTTGTGAATCGAACCCAATTCCTGTGAAATGGGCACTACACGAAATGGGCTTAATTGGTACAGGCATTCGCTTACCATTAACACCTCTTGCAGAACAATACCGCGCACCGCTTCGTGAAGCGTTAGTTGCGGCAGGTATAATCAAATAAAGAGCACTATATTATGCAGTTACGTTTAGGTTTAACCCTTGCACTTTCAGTATTCAGTTTAGCGGGTTGTAGTTCACTGGCGGTTAGCAATAAGTCTTTGAACTATAAAGAAACAGTAACCCTAGAACCGCTACAATATCCTGAAGGGTCATTGGTTCGTCCAGCAACGCCACTGTATCCTGCACCAACGGTTGAACCACTGGCTATTCAACATGCACCCAAGCTTGAAAATAGCAAGGGCAACCGTTTCGCGCTCCCTCGCCCAGATGTTGCTGCGCCGAACAGCACAGCAACCACGGCAACAGAACAAAGCTCTGCTGTTGGTCGTCCGCAATTGCTTACCGATGGAAATCAAAATCCACTGCTCAAAATTGATGGAAATTCTGATACAATTTGGCAGTATACACTTGCCACGCTCAGCAGCCTGAACCATAACATTGTGGGTCAAAGTAAAAACCGTTACGAAGTAACGCTTAAAATCGATCAGCAGATCTACGTACTCCGACTAACATCTGTAGGTTCAAGTCATAACTTGGCAGTGTTTAATGCCGATAACAGCTTTGCAGACCAACAAAAAGCTGCAGAACTGTTAACCCAGATTTACCAAAACTGGCCGGCCTAGATCAATACTAGGCATTTTTTTTTGCAAAAGGTTCCCCCATGTTAAAACAAACCTTGCTCTATACTGGTAAAGCGAAATCTGTGTATGAAACAGATAGTCAAGACCATCTGATTTTAGTATTTCGTGATGATGCCTCTGCGTTCAATGGCGAAAAAATCGAACAACTAGATCGTAAAGGCAAGGTGAACAACCGTTTTAACGCCTTTATCATGGAGCAACTGGCTGCTGCTGGCATTGAAACTCACTTTGAAAAATTACTTTCTCCAACTGAAGTGTTGGTCAAGAAATTAGACATGATTCCTGTGGAATGTGTGATTCGTAACTATGCGGCAGGTTCTTTGTGCCGTCGCTTAGGTGTTGAAGAAGGCAAAGAACTCACGCCTCCAACATTCGAATTGTTCTTCAAAGATGATGCGCTTGGCGATCCAATGGTCAACGAATCTCAAGCGATTGCTTTAGGTTGGGCGACTGCTGCTCAATTGGAAAAAATGAAAGAACTCACTTACCAAGTGAATGACGTTCTTAAAGCCCTTTTCGACAAAGGCAACATGATTTTGGTCGACTTCAAACTTGAGTTTGGCGTATTCCATGACCGTATCGTGTTAGGTGATGAATTCTCTCCAGACGGTTGCCGTCTATGGGACAAAGACACCAAGAAAAAATTAGACAAAGACCGTTTCCGCCAAGGTTTAGGTGGTGTGGTTGAAGCTTATGAAGAAGTTGCTGCACGTATCGGCATCGATCTTTCAGACATCTAATCCTGTCTAAAGTTTCAAAATAAAAAAACCGAGTCTGCTGGCTCGGTTTTTTTATGCGCTGTATGACAGGCTTGATTGCCCATCCCCTAAATTGAATCTGATCTGGCTAATGAGTCGGTCTCGTCTTCACACTTGAACACGTAAATCTTTGGTGGTGTCCATCACCAATAAACTGGTAATTGAAGAAATAGACGGAATCGTGCCCAAAACATCGGTATGAAATTTTTTATAAGATTTAATATCGGTTACCTCGACCCTGAGTAAATATTCCACCGCCCCGGTAATGGTATGACATTCTGTCACTTCGGGTGCATTATCAATCACCTCTTCAAAATGCTTTAAACTCGCCTTGGAATGACTAGACAAGCCAATGGTCACATAGACGATCAATCCAATACCTAACAAAGCGCGATCTATAATGGCTTTATAGCCCTTAATCACCCCTCTTTTTTCTAATTCCTGTACCCGTCTTAAACAGGCCGAAGCAGACAACCCGACACGTTCTGCAAGTTTGGCATTGGTTAAATGAGCATCGACTTCAAGCTCACACAATATTCTTCGGTCTAAGCGGTCTAATTCAATCATTTATTGCAATTAATCTAAATTTTAAGCTCAATATACAATCAAATTGTGCCCGATGAACAATAAAATTTATTTTTATTTCTTCGTTAAAATCAGCATGAATAGCGCACTTTTTCTCTCTTATTTACTGTTTTGTTTGGTCATGACCAGTACGCCTGGTCCCAATAATGCCTTGGTCATGCTTTCAGGCGCACGTTTTGGACTCAAGAAAACCTTTCCTCTCATTTTAGGCATTGCCTGCGGGGTCGCATTACAACTGATTGCAATTGGCCTCGGACTCAACCAAATTTTTCAATGGTTTCCTATACTTCAATTGCTCTTCAGTCTGATCGGAACAGCCTATATTTTATGGTTGGCCTGGAAAATTGCGACTAGCGGTCCCCTTCAGATGCGTTTGGAAGAAAAACCATCACTGGGCTTTGTCCAAGGGGCAATGTTTCAATGGGTCAATCCTAAAGCATGGATCATGTCAATCAGCACCATTGCCACCTACTTTGCAGTCAACCATCAGTTCAGTGCCATTCTGTATGCTGCATTGATCTTACTCTTGATCTCGATTCCCTGTGTCGGCATTTGGGCGGTGGCAGGCAAACTTTTAAGACGCCTATTAATGCAGCCGAAATTTGCCTTGATCTTCAATGTCACCATGGCGCTGGCGTTACTGCTCGCAGTCTTACCTGCTTGCTTACAATTCATAAAACTGCAAGCTTAAATCGCTGATTAGATATACGTTTGATCAAGATTGTTAAGTAAAACTGCATAAAATATCAGCAGCCTTGTACGCCATAGCGCACAAAGCTTCAGGATTTTTCCCACTATGTGATGTGTTGGCTTTTAAATATGATGATGATCTGCAAATAGGATGTTGCAATACAAAATGAATTTAACCGTAGAAAATACCGAAATTTCCACTACTACAAATGTGGAACGCTGAATAAAGCACCAATAAAGGGAAATTTTGGTATATATGTTGCTTTTATTTCAAAGCAAAAGGTGAAGTAAGTTTTGTTTTCATCATATTTTTTTTGAAATTTGATTTTTTACGGATGCTATATTTACGATGAAAAGCTGGCAAAAGAAAGTCCTTCTTTCAACTACATTAATGCTCACAGCTCTTGGCAGCACGGTTCAAGCTAAAGAATGGAAAGTGATTCGATTTGGTACAGAATCAGCATATGCGCCTTTTGAATATAAAACACCAGATAACAAACTGGTTGGTTTTGATATCGATCTAGGTAATGCCATTTGTGCCAAATTAAAAGCTAAATGTGTTTGGGTTGAAAACTCATTCGATGGCATGATTCCAGCACTGAAAGCGAAAAAATTTGATGGTATTCTGTCCTCAATGACTGTCACAGAAGACCGTGCTAAACAAATTGCCTTCAGTAATAAAATTTACAACACCCCAACGCGCATGGTCGCGAAGAAAGGTTCTCCACTACAACCAACCGCTGCTTCATTAAAAGGCAAACGTGTAGGTGTACAACAAGGTACGATCCAAGAAGGTTATGCCAAAGCCCATTGGGCACCTAAAGGTGTAAGTGTCGTGCCTTATCCAAACCAAGATGTGCTGTATCAAGACATGGTGTCTGGTCGTCTAGATGCAACCTTACAAGATGCGATTATGGTCGATGGTGGCTTCCTCAAATCACCTAAAGGTAAAGGCTTTGGTTTTGTCGGTGGCAATGTCGTGGATGTGAAAACATTGGGCGCTGGTGCTGCAATTGGTTTGCGTAAAGAAGATGTTGAACTGAAAAAGGATATCGACAAGGCTTTGGCTCAAATTATTGCCGATGGAACATACAAAAAACTCGAGAAGAAATATTTCTCCTTCAGTATTTATTGATGAGAAAAGTGTCGGGCTAGCACCGACACTTTTATTTTCTACTTGATTCTCATCTAGAGCTGTTTTTGTTTTTACTCGGAGAAGATGTATGTTCTTGTCGGGATATGGTCCTGTACTTCTCAACGGTACTTGGTTGACCATACAGCTTGCATTGTTATCACTACTACTTTCCGTCATGATTGGATTGATTGGTGCAAGTTCCAAACTCTCAAACTTTAAAGTCGCAAGAAGTGTTGCGACTGTTTACACCACCCTCATTCGTAGTGTGCCTGATCTTGTGATCATGCTCCTCATTTACTATAGCCTTCAGCTCGGACTAAACTCAATCACAGAATCTCTAGGAATGGAGCAGATTGATATTAATCCATTTGTCGCTGGGGTGATTACCTTGGCATTTATTTATGGTGCCTATTTTACCGAAACTTTTCGTGGTGCATTCCAATCTGTCCCTAAGGGTCAAATTGAAGCGGCTTTTGCTTATGGTATGACACCGCTTCAGGTATTTCGCCGCGTTCTGTTTCCACAAATGATGCGTTTTGCCCTGCCTGGCATTGGCAATAACTGGCAAGTACTGATTAAAGCAACCGCCTTGGTTTCTATTATTGGACTAACCGATATCGTCAAAATTACGCAAGATGCTGGTCGTAGTACCATGGATGTGTTCTATTTCAGTGTCATTGCAGCAGTGATTTATCTTGCAATTACGACCGCATCAAATTTAATTTTGATGTGGCTTGAGCGTCGCTATTCTGCTGGTGTGAAAAAGGTGCAAATATGATTGAAATCCTTCAACAATACTGGCCTCAATACCTTTGGACTGATGGGTTCCAAATGACAGGTGTTGCTATGACAGCGTGGCTCTTGGTGCTTTCACTTGTCATTGGTTTTGTACTCGCAGTACCTTTAGCTGTTGCTCGAGTCGCTGAAAGTCCATTTATCCGTGGCCCAGTCTGGTTATTCACCTATATCTTTCGCGGCACACCACTTTATGTGCAGTTATTAATCATCTATACCGGTATTTATAGCCTCCAATATGTGCAGTCAACTCCAGCTTTAGATGAAATTTTTAGAGACGGATTAAACTGTACCATTTTGGCATTTGGGCTTAATACGGCTGCATATACTACAGAAATTTTTGCTGGTGCGATTCGTTCGATTCCCCATGGCGAAATTGAAGCAGCCAGAGCTTATGGTATGTCTCCTTGGAAACGCTATACCCGAATCATTATTCCATCCATGTTACGTCGTGCATTACCATTTTACGGTAATGAAGTGATCTTGATGTTACATTCCACGACCATTGCCTTTACTGCCACAGTTCCGGATATTCTTAAAGTCGCCCGTGATGTCAATGCGGCAACCTATGCAACTTTTGAGTCCTTCGGTATTGCAGCCATTTTATATGCATGTTTGGCGTTTATTTTGATTTGGTTATTCCGTAAATTTGAACAACGTTGGTTGGCATTTCAAAAGCCATCGAATCATTAGGAGAAACATAGATGGAAAACTCAGCAAAACTGGTGATTCGTGATCTACATAAAAAATTTGGTGACAATGAAGTCTTAAAAGGTGTATCACTTGATGCCAAAGCAGGCGATGTGATTAGTATTATTGGATCCTCTGGGTCTGGTAAAAGTACCTTTTTACGCTGTATTAACTTTCTGGAACAGCCGAGTCAGGGTTCAATTCAACTGAATGGCGAAAAATTAGATACGGTTTTTGATAAGTCTGGTAACTTAAAAGCGGCAAGACCAAAACAACTACAAAAAATGCGCACCCAGCTCATGATGGTGTTCCAGCATTTTAATTTATGGTCACATATGACTGTACTGGAAAACATTGTCGAAGGTCCAATTCATGTCTTAGGTTTAAAACGTGCCGAAGCCGAAGAACGTGCACGTAAATATTTAAGAAAAGTAGGTCTACCAGAAAGCGTAGAAAGTAAATACCCTTCATTTTTATCGGGTGGTCAACAACAACGTGTAGCGATTGCACGTGCTTTGGCCATGGAACCTGAAGTGATGTTGTTTGATGAGCCAACCAGTGCTCTAGACCCTGAACTGGTCGGTGAAGTTTTAAAAGTCATGCAGAGTTTGGCCGAAGAAGGTCGTACCATGATTGTGGTGACCCATGAAATGGGCTTTGCGCGCCATGTTTCGAATCAAGTGATTTTCTTGCATCAGGGCAAAATTGAAGAACAAGGCGATCCGAAAATTGTTCTCACCCAGCCTAAAAGCGAGCGCTTAAAGCAATTCCTCGAAGGTAACTTTAAATAAAGTTGAGACGGAATTGATTCTTCCGTTCATATTCAACGTACTCAAAAATCCAAGTCTTCGGGCTTGGATTTTTTATTACTGATGTTGGACAGCATCAATCGAATGAATCTAAACAGAAACGTTGTTCAAGCAATTCGCATTTAAAGTTAAATCGGTAGAATTTTATTTTGTACGCTTAGGCGCACACAAATTCAGGAAAATTGCCTCTAGGTTAGATGGCTGTTTTTGCTTAAGATGAAGTCATAGAGAACAGGAAGTTCCAAGCATAAAACAATAATCATAAGCCCCAACACAGGAAGTGAGGTACGACAGGAGTTATACCTAAGCAACCCATACGAAAAAGCCCGACAGGATGTCGGGCTTTTTTTATGCCAGTGTATTTTATCTTTACTGCTGCTGTTGTTCTTGCATCCAACGGCGCTGCTGTAAGCGCTCACCTTCCACTTCACGTTTATTGCGTGCCGATTCGTACAATTTGGTGCCTTTGAGTTCAGGCGGTAAGTACTCTTGCAACACAAAATGCTCAGGGTAATTATGCGGATAGAGATAGTCCACCCCATAACCCTGCTGTTTCATCAGTTTGGTCGGTGCATTACGTAAATGTAAAGGCACTGGTAAATTGGCTGTTTTTTCAGCCAGATCAAGGGCTTTATTGATCGCCAAATAAGTACTGTTGCTCTTGGCGCTGGTGGCCAAATAGACGGCACATTGCCCCAAAATAATTCGTGCTTCAGGCATACCCACGGCTTGAACCGAACGGAAGCATTCCCCTGCTAACAGCAAGGCATTTGGATTGGAATTACCAATATCTTCTGAAGCGGCAATCAGCATGCGACGCGCAATAAACACGGGATCTTCGCCGCCTTTCAGCATCCGCGCCATCCAGTACAGTGCGGCATCAGGATCACTCCCGCGAATGGATTTAATAAAGGCTGAGACCAAATCATAGTGTTGTTCGCCCGATTTGTCATAACGCGCAATATTTTGCTGGGCCACACGAACCACAATGGCATTGGTGAGAATATTTTCGATATCGACTTCAAAGGTACTGGCAATCAGATCCAATAAGTTGAGGGCCTTACGCGCATCCCCTGCGGCAAACTGAATCAGGGCATCAAATTCTTCAATCTGAATATGGCGTTGTTTTAAAAACGAGTCCTGCTGAATGGCCCGTAAAATCAGTTCTTGAATGGCCTCATTGCTGAGTGCGTTTAAGGTATAGACCTGACAACGGGATAATAAAGCACTGTTGACCTCAAACGACGGATTTTCAGTGGTTGCCCCAATTAAGGTAATTTTGCCTTTCTCGACCGCATTTAACAGCGCATCCTGCTGCGACTTATTAAAGCGATGAATCTCATCAATAAACACCACAGGGGTCAGCAAATCACCACTTTCCGCAATAATTTCACGCAGCTCTTTTACCCCCGTGTTTAATGCCGACAAGCTCACAAACGGACGATCCACCGCTTGCGCCAACAATAGCGCAATGGTGGTCTTGCCGACACCGGGCGGTCCCCAGAAAATAATGGAAGGTAAATGCCCTTGATCAATCATCTGACGTAAAGGTGCCTGCTCACCCAAGAGATGTTCTTGCCCAATAATTTCAGACAAATCACGAGGACGAAGACGTTCTGGAAGCGGAATTTGGGTGTCTGACATACGATTATTTCAGCCAATGATGATAGGTCTAGTCTACACTGGAATAATGATGAGACTAAACACCTGAATCACAAACCCTAACTTAGAATAATGAGCTATTCAGAATATCCAGCAGCGAAGTCGCAAACATTTGTCCATGACTCTGATCTGGATATAGCCATAATCGCGTCTCTACACCTTGCTGTGCAAAGCGATGCATCACCAGACGATTGTCGGCAATGCTGTCGGCATTAAAATTCGGACTCTGACGATCACGATGCTCTGCGTTCACATCACCTTCCATTAACCATAAGTGCAGGCCAGCAATTTGTTGCCCACTCTGCATCTGAATATTTTTAAGCATCCGTGCATCGGCCCAAGATAAAGAAGGGCTTGCCGCAAAATAATGGCTGAAATACTGAGCATGCAACAGGCTATCCAGCACAAATAGCCCGCCATAGGAATGTCCCCACAAGGCTTGGCGCTTCGGGTCTGATTGGACTTGCGATGCAACCCAAGGCTGAATTTGTTGCAACAGCACTGTACGGAACTGTGCACTACCACCACTTAAACGGGTTGTATGACGCGGATCTGGTGCAATTTTTCCAGTGTCATCCGCAGGCGTATAATCTAATGCACGTGCTGCGCTATCAAAAGGTAAAGCGGTGTCATAACCGATGGCCACCAATACGGGTGCTTGCTGCTTTGACAGCTTGTGTAATAGCTCATCGGTGAGATAAGACATAGCCGAATTACCATCCAGCATAAACAATGCCGGGGCTGGCTTGGCTTGAGACTGCACTGCGCGAGGCAGTCCGAGCCACACCTTATAACGACGCTTCTGGTCTGCGGAGCTGAAATAACGAATTTGAAACTGGTAATCCACTGAACCCGTATCTGCAATATTGGGGCCTAAAGCGGTTAAATTCGGTTTTGCCTGTAGGCTGGTTGGCAAAGCAAAAATGCTTAAACTAGCCCAGCATGCCAATAGGACAGCATGTAAACGAACCATCGACATTTTAATCTCTCAGTGATCATCAGTGACGATCACATTAATGAGATTAAGAATTATTATCAACTAAAACCATAGGATCAATTACCGCACCCAACGTACGATATATTCATCAATTTCATCTTCATTCACTTCAGTTTCTGAAATACAGCGTCCTGCTGCCGATTTTTTAGCTTTAATCACGCTCTGCCGAGAACCTGTATTTAAGTAGTGCCAAGACGGTAAATTCTTGCCTTCACTGAGACGTCGATAAGCGCAGCTGGCAGGCAGCCAATGAATTTGAGTTAATTTTTCTGGGGTCAATTGAATACAGTCGGGTACAAACTGTAGCCGCTCGGCATAGTTACTACAACGTGCCGTACTGCAGTCGAGGAGTTTACACGCGACCTTGGTATAGGCAACTTCATGCGTGTCTTCATCTTCAAGCTTGACCAAACAACACAAGCCACAACCATCACATAGCGCTTCCCACTCTTGCGGGTTGAGAGCATCCAGAGGATATTTTTTCCAAAACTGTGGGCGTAATTCACTAGACATGGTCGGCAGAAACTAAAAATAACAAGAACATTATATCAATAATCTTCTGCAACAATGCAGTAATCTGTTTTACTTAAAATCATAGACTTACTTTATGATGTGAACATTTTTTAGACAAAAGATCAACATTGGCTATGCCCCTGTGCTCCTATACTAAAACTACGACAACAAAAACTTGGAGAATTATTATGTTCCGTTGGGCGATTATTTTTGCAGTGATTGCATTAATTGCAAGCTTACTCGGCTTTGGTGGTGTCGCAGGACTTTCTAAAGACTTTGCCGTGATTCTATTGGTTGTTGCCGTGATTTTAGCCATCATCGGCTTTATTTCTCGAGGTAAAGCGTAATCCCCCTCATTGAGGCGATTGCTAAAAAAAGAAGGATTTTTCCTTCTTTTTTTATGCCATATGCTGTTTATTCTTCCGCTCAAGTCCACAAAAAAAGACCTTTTTTTGGCGGATATAAAGAATAAAAATACTCAAAATATTTTTGAATTTCATGAAATTAAATTTAAAAACTGGCAGTTGATGATGATTTCTTACACTTCTTTTCTGTTATGACGCATTTTTTTAAAAATCATTCATTATTTTTATGCTTTAATCGTAACACTCTCATGATCAACAAGACTAAGGACAGACGAATGAGCGTAGACATTCAAACCCGTGAAATTGAATATACTGCTGCAGATGGTACACGACTGGTCGGCTATTTTGCCGCACCCAATACCTCATCGCCTGTCGCAGGTGTATTGGTGGCACCAGAGTGGTGGGGACGGAATGAATACACAGAACAACGTGCGCGTGAATTAGCTGAACATGGCTATGCTGCTTTAGCCATTGATATGTATGGTGAGAAAAAAGTCACCACGTCAGCGGCACAAGCCAATGAATGGATGATGCAAACCTTCCAGACGCCAGACACAATTGTGACTCGCGCGTCAGCCGGTTTAGACGCTTTGGCTGCACAAAAAGAAGTAAATGCCGATAAACTGGCAGCAATTGGCTTTTGCTACGGTGGCAAAGTTATGCTGGATTTGGCGCGTTCAGGTGCAGCACTACAAGCTGTTGTGACCTTCCATGCAAACCTTTCCGCGCAAACCCCTGCTCAAGCAGGACAGGTTCAAGCCGAAATTTTAGTGTTGCATGGTGAACTAGACAGTATGGTCAGCTTGGATGATGTGGCTCAGTTCCGTGAGGAAATGCATGCAGCCCAAGTACCACATGAAGTGATTGTCTTTGAAGATGCTAAACATGGCTTTAGTAACCCGCAAGCCGATGAACGTGCCAAAGCGAATGGTGTAGACTTGGGCTACAATGCCGAAGCTGAGCGACAGGGCCTTGAAGCCATGTACGAACTGCTCCAGCGTCGTTTAGGTGAATAACTAATAAAAAATTTGTGCTGATACTGTAAGCCACAATTACTGTTTTTAAAAATTTTTAAGAGGATAAGACAATGACTGAGAACAACTGCCCATACTGCAATTTTGATGAATATGACATCATCGATAAAAATGAGTTTGGCGTGATTCTGCCAGAGCCCAATGCACTGTCTAAAGGACATTCTGTCATTATCCCTCTACGCCATGTCAGCTCTTTTTTTGATATTACCGACAAAGAACGTAAAAGTTTAATGTCCTTATTAGAACTGGCACGTAATGAGTTGAAACTACGTCACCAACCTACTGGTTTCCACGTGGGTTTTAATGACGGCAATGTATTTGGTGATAGCGCTGAGCATTTACATATTCATATTATTCCATGCTATGAAAAAATGCCGCTGAAACTTGATGCACGTTGGGGCATCTTGAGCGAAGCCTAAAACCCTACATGACAATCCAAAATGATGCTTCGGCATCATTTTTTTTGGGTTGAACATCTCCGTGTGCCGATCTGCTTGGTTATACTACAGCGCTACCCATCATCCTGAGTTCGCATGTCTCCGTTTTCCTTCTCCAACGCATTATTAGCATGGTATGACCTGCATGGTCGTCATGACCTTCCTTGGCAAGTGGCAGATAACCCTTATCAGGTCTGGGTGTCTGAAATTATGCTGCAACAAACTCAAGTGAAAACGGTACTGCAATATTTTGAACGTTTTATCCAGCGCTTCCCAACGGTTGAAGATTTAGGACGCGCATCGTGGGAGGACGTTGCCCCTTATTGGGCAGGTTTGGGCTATTACGCCCGCGCACGTAACTTACATAAAGCCGCTGCGATTGTCGCGCAGCAAGGACACTTCCCAACACAATTAGAAGAATGGATGGCATTACCCGGCATTGGCCGCTCTACAGCTGGAGCGTTGATGTCTTTAGGACTCCGCCAATATGGGGTAATTATGGATGGCAATGTAAAACGCGTTTTGGCGCGTTTTTTTGCCATCGAAGATGATCTCAGCAAGCCAATACATGAGCGTGCCATGTGGCAACTTGCAGAACAATTATGTCCTCAAGAACGCAATCATGATTACACCCAAGCCATTATGGATTTAGGCGCAACCATTTGCACACCTAAAAAACCGCTGTGTTTGTATTGCCCGATGCAACAGCATTGCAAAGCTCATCACCAAGGTCTAGTCACAGAACTGCCTTTTAAGAAACCCAAAAAAGCGGTGCCCGTAAAGTCTGCCCAAGTCTTGGTCTTACAGTGCCAAGATCAATGGCTATGGTTACAGCGCCCCGATACCGGTTTATGGGGAGGCTTATGGTGTTTACCAGTTTATGATGACAGCGCGAAACTGAATCAAACTACGCAAATGCTGGGTCTAAAAGCCAACAGCAAACGCGCTCAGATCTCGCATAGTTTTACTCATTTTACCTGGTTACTGGAGGCTGTGTGTTTCCACGTGGAACCTGAACAAAAAGAACATATTGCGATTGAACTCTCTGGCACTTGGGTCTCGCCACAAAAAGCTACACAAATGGGCATTCCAACCGCCATGAAAAAATTGATCTCGGCACTGGAGTTATGACATAGTCAAGCAGATAAATTTAAAGTTGCTGACCATCAAAATAACGACAAGGAAAAACTGTGCTGCGTCATTTTGCCATTATAGGTTTAACTGCCAGTGTGCTGCTACTCGGTGCCTGTACCTCCGCACCTAAACCAACAGGGTCTAGCCTCCCCGCCACTACGGTGCAAGATCTCCAGCGCATGCCGCTCAAATCTAAACTTCCAATACCTGTGCAGCACGTTAAAGCAAAACAACTCAATGATACTTGGGGAGCGTCCCGTAGTCAGGGACGCCGGCATGAAGGCATTGACATTATGGCTCCACGTGGAACAAAAGTGTATAGCACCACGAATGGCTTAATTGCCGACTTACGCGATAACAATTTGGGTGGTAAAGTCATCTGGGTACTAGGACCTAGTGGCTCTTGGCATTATTATGCACACTTAAATGCCCATAAGCGGGGTCTCGCCATTGGTGACTATGTCCAAAAAGGTGACCTACTGGGCTATGTTGGCAATACGGGTAATGCCCGTTATACCGCGCCACATTTACATTATGGAATCTATTTAGATGGAAAAGGTCGCGGTGCCGTGAATCCTTTTCCTTACTTACGTTAAATTTTAGGAAGTACACATGTCTGAAGTGTTGATGAATCGTCTGGTTGAATTTGCAGAATCAGGCAATCAACAGAAAATTGTGTTTGCAGGACAAAGCTATCAGGGCTGGGTCATGGAAATTACCGAAGATGCCCTCTTGATCAGTACCGGTTTTGCCGACAAAACGGGCAAAGACTTCTGGATCTCCTTTCAAGATTTACAACAGGCAAGCCTTGCCTATTGGGACAACAAAACCGATCAATGGGTCGACTTTACTTTATAAACTATAAATGAACAGAGAGGATTTATGAGAAAACAACGCTGTGGCTGGTGCACCGATGATCCTCTCTATATTGCCTATCATGATCATGAATGGGGTCAACCTGTGCATGACGAACAACAGCTGTTTGAAATGCTGTGTCTGGAAGGCCAACAAGCAGGGCTGTCTTGGATTACGGTATTAAAAAAACGGCACAGTTATCGTCAGCATTTTTTTCAGCATCCCATTCAGCATATTGCCGAACTGAGCGATGCCGAGCTTGAAGCAAAACTACAAGATGCAGGACTGATTCGACATTTAGGCAAACTGCATGCCATTCGGGATAATGCCCGTGCATGGCAAAATCTGAAACAAGAAATAGATGTAGTGAATTGGTTATGGGGTTTTGTCCAGCATGCACCGATTCGCAATGCTGTGCCCAACTATAAAACGGCTCCTGCCCAAACTGAAATCAGTGTACAGATGTCTAAAGCCTTAAAGAAAAAAGGCTTTAAATTTGTTGGACCAACCACCTGTTATGCCTTTATGCAAGCCGTGGGTATGGTCGATGACCATGAAGATCACTGCCCGGCCAAAACATCCCCAGCCATCTAAACTTTAAGGATAAAAATATGAATAATAATATGATTCAAAGTTATGCCGCCCTCCAAGCGGGTGCCGCACTCGAACCCTTTCAGTTCGATGCTGGTGAATTGCTGCCGCATCAAGTGGAAATTCAGGTCGAATATTGTGGGCTCTGTCATTCCGATCTCTCTGTAATTAATAATGAATGGCGCAATGCCGTCTATCCTGTTGTGGCTGGACATGAAGTGATTGGCACTATTTTACGCATGGGTGCAGAAGCCAAAGGACTCCAGATTGGTCAGCGCGTCGGTTTAGGCTGGATGGCGGAAAGCTGCCAATATTGCGATCAATGCGTCGCAGGACAACAAGTGTTGTGTACCGGTGGCAGCACCGCGACCATCGTGGGTCATGCTGGTGGCTTTGCAGATAAAGTCCGTGCCGCGTGGCAGTGGATCATTCCCCTGCCTGAAGATTTGGCGCCTGAAAGTGCCGGCCCTCTGCTCTGTGGCGGCATTACCGTGTTTGACCCTTTACTGAAACATCAAATACAAGCTACGCATCATGTCGGTGTGATTGGTATTGGTGGTTTGGGGCATATGGCAATTAAACTACTCAAGGCTTGGGGCTGTGAAATTACCGCCTTTACCTCAAACTTAGACAAGACCGATGAACTCAAAGCCATGGGGGCAGATCATGTCATCAATAGCCGTGATAGTGCTGCAATTAAAAAGCAACAAGCTAAATTTGATCTGTTGTTAAGTACCGTCAATGTCAGTTTAGACTGGCGTGCTTATCTTGCCACTTTGGCACCGCACGGTACCGCACATATGCTCGGTGTCACCCTTGAACCTATGCCAATATCGGTCAGCTCACTGATTTCTGGAGCAAAATCGGTGACGGGCTCACCCACGGGTTCCCCTGCGGCATTACGTCAACTGCTCAAGTTTGCCGCCCGCAAGCAGATTGCACCACAAGTTGAAATCTTCCCCATGTCCCAACTAAATCAAGCCATTGAACGGCTCAATTCTGGCCAAGCCCGTTATCGGATTGTGCTTCAAGCCGACTTTGCGTCTAACACCTGATTCGAACTGAATTGCTGACGCGTCCAATCCGCCAAACATAAAATCGCTTGGCGGATTTCTTCAGATAACTCATGTCCCGCATTTAATCGAATACAGTTTTTATAGCGTTGCTCTTCACCAAAAACGATGCCTGGCACAATGCTAATCCCTTGCTGCTGTGCATAGCGATACAGGGCTAGACTATGAATCTGTTCAGGTAATTGCAGCCAAAGTGCATATCCCCCTTTGGGCTGGCTCAAGCGAATCTCGACTCCATGAAAGGCCTGAATAATGAAGCATCGATATTGTTCCACTTGCTGCATTAAACTCGGTTTTAAATGGTTTAGATGCTCTCGGTAAGCACGACTATAAATTAAATCCGCCAAACCCAATTGTAAGGGCGTGTTTACTGCAACATGCCGCGTGAGCAGTTGTGCACGTAAATGGTGTAAACGTGCACTGATACAAAACCAGCCCACGCGATAAGCGGTCGATAAAGATTTGGACACTGAACCACAATAAATCACATACCCCTGCTGATCCCAGTAGCGAATCGGCAAAGGCCGCTTTAAATCGAAACTGCATTCCGCATAAATATCATCTTCAATGACATAACATTGATACTGTGCTGCCAACTGGGCAATTTTTTCCTTTTCCGCAGGGCTTAGGCAAAAACCCAAAGGATTCTGGAAATTGGCGGTGAGCAAACAGGCTTTCGCACCTGAGCTTTGCATGGCCTGTTCGAGACGCTGTAAATCAAAGCCATTGGCATGGGCAGGAATTTCAACAATTTTACGGTTTAGGCTCGCCAACAATTGCAACTGCCCATTAAAGTTGGGAGTCGGGACAATAATACTGTCACCCTCGGCCGTCAGGGTCTGTATCACCACCGATAAAGCGGGCATGCAGCCATTGCTGATATATATTTCTTCTGGAGGCAGATAAATGCCATCTTCAGCCCAATGCGCGGATAAGGCTTCACGTAAACGGCGATGACCCTGTTTATCGCTATACAAAAAATCTTCGGGCTTGCTGTGCTTTAAGGCACGTTGAATCGAGCGACGCAAGGCCTCCACAGGAACCAAATTGGGCGACAGTTGAATCGCGCCCAAATGAATCATTTGATCATGAATGGATGCTTCCTGAATTTCAATTTGCAGTTCCAAATTGGAAACGTCGCGTACCGTTGACGCAAAATCCAGATGCTGCGGTTCCGCCACCGCCAAGCTTTGTGCATGCACAAAATAGCCCGCTTGCGGCTTGGCGACAATCAATCCCTGCGCCTCCAGTAGTTCATAGCAACTTTTGGCTGTATTTAAACTGACCTGCTGCAACTGCGCAAATTGACGCAAGGAACTTAAGCGTTGCCCTGCAGTTAATTCCCCAGCATAAATTTTCTGCGCCAATTGATGTGCCAAATCGCGATATTGGATGCCCATAACTGTACTCATTTTTTAGTATATTTTGTATCTGTAACCAAGAGTACACCCTGAATATGCTTAAGGTATAGCTTATTTTGTATCAGGGGGATCATCATGCTGCGTTTAACGTTATTGTTACTGGCACTTGGCTTAACGGCTTGCCAACCCAACACCTCAGTATGGCAACAACAGCGCGATTTTATTTGCCAGTCATTAATTGACGGTTATTTAAAAGCTTCAGGACAGCAGAGTTTTGAGTTGTGGAATAAAGCCGATCTCCCGCAGAGTCCGATCACGCAACGTCTTTTTTCTTATCGGACTGGCTCTACCCGCACCACGTTAATGGGAGAAAGTCAGCGTCAGGAACTCCAGTTTGTCTGCTGGAATACGGCACAACACTTTGCCATTGCACCGTATGCGCCACATAGTGCACCTCGGCAGGCCTTACTCACCGTACAGATTCATCTGCCTAAAGCTACCGATAAATGGCAAGCTTCTGTGCCAAAAACTCAATAAACAGGCGCACCCGTTTCGGTAGGTGTTCTTGTTGATAATAGACCGCGTGGATGTTTTGAAAATGTTGTTCAATCTGATCTTCGAACAACGCCACCAAGCGACCCGCGGCTAAATCTTCTTGCACCAAGAAACGGGACAAACAGCTAATGCCTGTGCCATGCAATGCCAATTGTCTGATGGTTTCACCATTCGAGGCTTTAATTTTAGGGTGCACCTTAAGGCGTTTTCCATCGACAAATACTGGCCAAGTATTTAAATGTGTCGGTTGGGTAAAACCCAATAAGGTATGCTGTAACAACTGCTCAGGTTGCTGAGGTGCTCCCTGTGCCGCGAGATAATCTGGACTGGCGACAATATACAAACGGCTGCGACAGAGTAATTTGGCATGCAAACTGGAATCTTGTAACTCGCCAAACCGAATCGCCACATCGGTTTTATGTTCCAAAAGATCAATCACTTGATCATGATTATTCAGTTCAATTTCGATCTTTGGATATTGCTGCATAAACTCTTGGATGAGCGGCACAATCACATGCAGCACAAAGGGCGTGGCTGAATCAATCCGAATCAAACCTGAAATAGCATGATCGGATTGCAATAAGGCATCTTCCGCCTCGGTCAGATCATGCAAAATCTTGCGGGATTTTTCGAGAAACAGCTGCCCTTCTTGTGTGAGTTTCAGCTTGCGTGTGGTGCGTTCCAGCAAAGTGACATTGAGTTTACTTTCCAAGCGCTGTAAGGCTCGGCTAATGCCTGAAGTGGTCTGACCCAATTGCTCGGCTGCTCGGACAATCGAGCCACTTTCTACAATCTGCACAAAGGCATTTAATTCTTCAATGGTCGATTTCATCGCAATGCCATGATGAGTTTCTTCAGCCTATTTTACACAATTAGCGTAATAGCATAGGCAAAGCAGCATAACTTCGTGGCTTGGCCAATTCATCTTTCATTTTTAACAGCATCTGGTACGGTTGCTGCTCAACAAACAAATTGACTGCACTGAGTGGAATAGATCCCTCAGGATCGGCAAAGCCATAAGTCGAGACTTTGACTTTGTGTTTGCCTAACTTCTGAAATGTCCAATCCCCTTCATAACGGGTGAGCCGTACATAATTCGGATTTACAGGATAACCTTGATTCACCGCTTTATTTTGAATATGAATAATGCCTTGAGCATCCTTACTCATTTTGCCTTTGACCACCAAATCGCGGTCTTTGAGTGGGAAAGGAAAGTCCAACACCATATACAACAAAAATTCCCCTTTGCTGTCATCCCGGGATAAGACCTTGACACTGCCCATATATGGCACCCATTTCGGGGCTTGTTCCACATCTAAAATCAGCGCGGTGGCTTTTTCTATCGGCACATCAAAATGGGTTTCGGCCTGATACAAAAAGACGGGATTGGCACTGTCCTGATAGGTCCAGACTTTAATATTCTGTTTATTAATGCTGAGTTTGGCATTGTCGATCGGCTTGGCATGTGCCGTAGCGAATAACGCTACAGCACAGCCCACCATTAATTTTATTTTCATTCGGTAACGCTTCTTATTTTAATTTTATGCCACAGTTTAGGTAAATGCAGAGCTAGGTTTTAAAGCTGAATATCATTAAAGCCCAGTACATCTTTCATATCATATTTACGTGCATCACGACCCACGACCCATGCTGCGGCACGCACAGCACCAGCAGCAAAGTTCATACGGTTCGTAGCTTTATGGGTGATTTCAACGCGCTCGCCTTCACCAATAAACATCACCGTATGTTCACCGACAATGTCTCCGCCGCGAATGGTTTGGAAACCAATGCTTTGACGCTCACGCGGACCAGTATGCCCTTCACGGCAATATACTGCATCTTGCTTCAAGTCACGACCTAAAGCATCGGCAATCGCTTCACCCATCATCAGTGCCGTACCTGAAGGTGCATCCACTTTATGACGGTGATGCGCTTCAATCACTTCAATATCGACGCTATCGCCAAATACTTTCGATGCCAATTCCAATAGTTTGATTGAAACATTCACGCCCACAGAATAGTTGGCAGCATACACCACAGGAGTCTGTGTAGCAGTCTCATCCAACAAGGCTTTCTGTTCATCGTTCATGCCTGTGGTGCCGATGACCATCGCCACCCCTGCTTCACGGCAAAGCTTCAAATGCTGTTCGGTGGCCACTGGTGCAGTAAAGTCAATGACCACGTCACACTCAGGCAGAATTTGCTGCAAACTACCCACGATCTTCACGCCAATATGGCCAATGCCTGCAAGCTCACCCGCATCGGAACCCACCAAACTGCTTTCAGGACGTTCAACCGCAGCCGCCAATTGGTAACCTGCTTGTTGTACCGCTTGAATCAAAATGCGCCCCATACGACCGCCTGCACCCAATACCCCAATGCGTGGACTTGTAGACATAATCCGTTCCTGATTTCAAATATAAAAATTGCCTTTACTATAACAAAACTCTGCAATGAGACTAAGTTCTGATCGGGTTTTTTATAAAAAAACTTGCTTGGGCTGATCGGCGGACACCAACATCTCGATTCCGATCAAAAGAAGAGTGAATAAATAGATGGGAAAATGTTTTTATATTGGAAAAAATCTTTAAAAATGAAGTTGAAGCAGCCGTTTTTTCACACAACTTACATCTTGCATACGCAGACTAGCCGTCACGAATCATTCAGTGATAACAATTGTCAGGAGACTTGCTATGCATTCGAAAAAAATAACACTTGCGCTACTTTTAACTGCTGTTGCTGCGCATGTTTGTGCAGAACCTGCTGCCCAGTCAGGAGACAGTGTCGATAGCTTGGCTGGAGTCAAAATTATGACCACGGTGAATGGTCAACCTGGCAGCCTTGCCGAGCGTATGGCCGTAAATAAAACCCAAGCGTCTGTTGAGACCGTTCAAGCCAGCGAAGAAACGGTCAGTGTTGAAGCGATTGATGCACCGATCCCGCAATAACGGGTGATGAAAAAAAAGGGCATGTTGAACATGCCCTTTTTTATTCGCTTGAATTAATCAAACAAACGATCGAAGAATGATTTTTTCTTCGGAGAAGAATGGCTGTCTTCACCATCCATTGTCACTTGTAGCTCTTTCAACAATTCACGTTGACGTGCAGTCAAGTTGACCGGTGTTTCCACCACAATACGGCACAGCAAATCACCCTGCATGCTGGTACGTACAGGTTTTACCCCTTTACCACGTAAACGGAACATCTTGCCAGTTTGTGTGCCTTCAGGAATTTTCAAGCTGACACGACCTTCAAGCGTCGGAATTTCAATCTCTTTACCCAGTGCAGCATCAGCAATGCTCACAGGCACATCCATATACAGGTCTGCACCATCACGCTGGAAGATTTCGTGTTCACGTACCACGACTTCGACGTATAAGTCGCCAGATTGACCATCACGGATGGCTTCACCCTTACCACTTAAACGCACGCGATCGCCATTGTCCACGCCCGCAGGAATGGTCACTTCTAAAGTCTGTTGACGGTCGGAAACACCTGAACCATGACATTTCTGACATGGATTCTTAATGATCTTACCTTGACCACGACAAGTGCCACAGGTTTGCTGTACCGAGAAGAAACCTTGCTGCATGCGGACTTGACCCGCTCCATGACAGGTTTTACAGGTTTCTACATCGTTTGGATTTTTTGAACCTTTACCGTCGCAGCTGTCACATGGCGCAGGTGCGGTAAAAGTAATGGTTTTTTTCACACCTTTTACGGCTTCTTCAAGGGTCAGTTCCATCACATAACGTAAGTCGGAACCACGGCGCTGACGTTGCTGGCCACGGCCACCACCACCAAATGCACCCCCGAAGATGTCACCGAACTGGCTGAAAATATCTTCTGCACTGAAACCGCCGAAGCCACCTCCACCGCCACCGAAGCCACCTTCAAATGCACCATGACCCATGCGGTCATACATGCTGCGCTTTTCGCTGTCGGAAAGAATTTCATAAGCTTCAGAAGCTTCTTTAAATTTTTCTTCTGCTTCAGGATTGTCGGGGTTGCGGTCCGGATGATATTTCATCGCCAACTTACGGTAGGCTTTTTTAATTTCATCATCACTAGCGGTTTTAGCAACACCCAAAACCTCATAATAATCACGTTTAGCCATGTCTGGCGATGCTCCTCACGGAATTTCATTTCATACTGAACAATGCTCTGAAATTGGGGGTGAATCGTGATTTTACAAGGGCAAAAAATGAAAAAAATGAGAAACTTTAGAAAACTGCTTTATTTTTTATAAACTTAGAAAGGCCTTTAATCCAAGCATTGAGTAAATATAAAAAGGCAATCAAGGCAAATACCACACCCGCCACGGTAAATCCTGTGACCCACAATGCACTATTCCAGGTAAAGAAAAATAGGGGAATAAACCAAAGTGCGGCAAACAGACTCAGCACCATATAAATAATAATATTGCGCATCACCCAAAGTGCCTGAGCTTGCAACCAGACTTCTGTATTATCGACTTGGGTAATTTTACGCGCGAACCAATAGGCGAAAATACCGCTAATGACAGTAAACAGTGCCAAAAACATGAAGACATAAGAAATCGCAATAGAACGGCGATACTTGGTTAAACTGTCTTGCTTCATGTGCGATTAAACCTCATTACTACATCTGTGATTTTTTTAATATGTAGCAAAATTCCTAAACTGAAATTTAATAAAAATATAAGGTGCTACTATATTGAAATTTTCCAACTTTCGCACCTGATATTAAAAAAATATTTTGTACTAAGCGGTCTTTTTCACCTTAAACCACTGTGCATATAAAGCAGGTAAAAAGAATAATGTGAGCAAAGTCGCAACTATCAGTCCGCCCATAATCGCCACCGCCATCGGACCAAAGAAAATACTGCGCGATAATGGAATCATGGCCAACACGGCGGCCAGCGCGGTTAATAAAATTGGACGGAACCGGCGGACTGTCGCTTCAATAATCGCCTCCCATGTGGCTTGCCCTGCCGCGCGGTCTTGCTCAATCTGATCAATCAAAATCAGCGAGTTGCGCATAATCATGCCCGAAAGTGCAATGGTGCCCAACATCGCAACAAAGCCAAAGGGTTTATTAAACAGCAGTAAGAACAGCACCACGCCAATTAGACCCAGAGGTGCCGTCAGCAACACCATGGTGGCACGGGAGATACTTTTGAGCTGCAACATTAATAACGTCATGACCACGGCCAAGAAAAAGGGCATGCCTGCATTCACGGATTTTTGCCCTCGTGCAGATTCTTCTACGGTGCCACCCGCATCAAGTAGATAGCCTGCTGGCAATTGTGCGCGCAGCTGCTGCATTTGCTCAGACAATTCTGCAACTACAGTGGCAGGTTGCAAATCCGTTCGAATATCCGCACGTACGGTAATAGTTGGCAGACGATTACGATGCCAAATCAAGCCTTCTTCAAAGCGATATTCTATGTTGGCAATCTGTGCCAAAGGCACAAAGCCGCCCTGTGTAGTAGGCACAGCCAAACTGGCCAAGGACTCGACACTGAGGCGTTCCGCTTCTTCGCCACGCAATCGAATGTCAATCAATTCCCGCTTTTCACGATAAGGATGTAGAACAGCCCCTTGAATAGAGCTGTTCAGGAAGTTGGCTAAATCTTGACTGGACACCCCGAGCTGACGTGCGCGATCTTGATCAATCTGTAATTGAATCACTTTGCTGGGTTCACCCCAATCCAGATGCTCATTGCTGGTATTCGGATTATTCCCAATCACCTCGGCTACCTTATGTGCCCATTGACGCACGGCATTAAGGTCTTCACCAGATATACGGTATTGAATCGGATAACCGACGGGAGGGCCATTTTCCAATAACGACACGCGTGTCCGTACCGCAGGCAACAGCTGACGAATTTGTTGCTGTAAAGCTTGACGAATTTCATCACGCTCCTCCAAAGAGGAAGCTAATACCACAAACTGGGCAAAACTGGCTTGTGGCAACTGCTGGTCTAAAGGTAAATAAAAACGTGGTGAGCCTGTGCCCACATAGGCAACATAATTATCAATGCCCGGCTGCTGTGAGAGAAAATGCTCCACTTTTTTCACCGCAGCTTCGGTGGCCTTTAACGATGCACCTTCTTCCAGCTTTAAATCTACCAAAATTTCAGCACGATTAGATGGTGGGAAAAACTGCTGCGGTACCCATTTAAACATCAGCACCGACAGTACAAACAGGCCCAGCGTTGCGGCAATTACCGTTTTACGATAAGTCACACACCAATTAACCCACAACCGAAAGCGCTGATAGAAAGCGGTTTGATAAGGGTCATGCGCTGTGCCATGCAACAGCGTGACTTGAGGCGCAGGCTGTTTTCGTAGACGAGCCCAAAGACGTTGATACCATGGGGCTTGAGAGGGGTGCTGCTGCATATCGGGCAGCAATTTATCGCCTAAATAGGGCACAAACAGCACCGCAGCAAACCAAGACACAATTAAAGCAATGGTCACCACCTGAAAAATCGAGCGGGTATATTCCCCTGTACTGGAGGCTGCTGTGGCAATCGGCAGAAAACCTGCTGCGGTAATCAAGGTTCCGGTCAACATTGGAAATGCAGTGGTTTTCCATGCAAAGCCGGCCGCTTCTAATCGGCTATAGCCCTGCTCCATGCGAATCGCCATCATTTCGATGGCAATAATCGCATCATCGACCAGTAATCCCAGTGCCAGAATTAGTGCACCTAAGGAGATTTTATGCAGCCCAACATCAAATAAATGCATGCCGGCAAAGGTCATGGCCAACACCAACGGAATCGAAAAGGCCACCACCAGCCCAGTGCGAAAACCTAAAGAAAAAAAGCTCACCAGCAAGACAATAATCACCGCCTCTGCCAAGACTTTCATAAACTCATGCACACTGTGCTCAACCGCGACAGGTTGATCGGACACTTTCTGCAACTGCATGCCTAAAGGCAGCGTGTGTTGTAACTGGGCAAACTCGCTTTGCAAGTTTTTCCCGAGTGCCAGAATATCACCGCCCTTACGCATGGAAACCGCAATGCCAATGCCATTTTCCCCCATAAAACGCATTCGCGGCTGGGCAGGTTCACTAAAGCCACGGTACACTTCGGCCACATCACCCAACTGAATGGTTTGACCATTCACCAGTAACGGCATTTTTTTCAGCTCTTCGACACTGTGTAATTGTCCACTGACCCGAATTTGGATGCGATCCGTTGGGGTCTCAAAATAGCCCGCACTAGCCATGGCATTTTGTTGCTGTAAAGCCTGCTGAATGGCAGTCAGCGGAATTCCGAGTTGTGTCGCTTTGGTATTGGACAAGTCAATCCAAATCTTCTGATCTTGCAGACCGATCAGTTCGACCTTGCCGACATCTTTGACCCGTTGCAATTGCAGTTGTAAGCGGTCGGCATATTCTTTCAGTACGGCATAATCGAAGTCCTTGCCTGTCAGGACATAAATATTGCCAAAGGTATCGCCAAATTCGTCATTAAAGAAGGGACCTTGCACATCGCTCGGCAGTTCATGCCGAATATCATTGACCTTCTTGCGTACGTCATACCAGACATCAGGAATCTGTGCCGAACGCAGCGAGTCTTTGGCCACAAAGGTCACCAGCGATTCCCCTGGGCGGGAATACGCCATGATGCGCTCATAATTGCCGGTACTCATCAGCTCCTTTTCAATCCGATCGGTCACCTGTAAGGACACTTGCTCAGCAGTAGCCCCCGGCCAGTAGGTTTGTACCACCATGACTTTGAAGGTAAACGGTGGATCTTCACTTTGGGACAGTTTGGAATATGACACCATCCCCACAATCCCGAGCAGAATCATGAAATACAGGATCAAGCCTTTATTTTTTAAAGCCCATTCTGACAGATTAAAATTCATTATTTTGCCCCTGTCGTGGCCGCATTGGTTGCGAGCTGGACGGCACGATTGTTGCGATCAATCGGACGGATTTTTTGGTTCTCACGCAATAAATGCACGCCCCCAACCACCACATAATCATCGGCGTTTAGACCTGAAAGCACTGGCACAGTGTCACGCCCATAAGCCCCCAAAGTCACGGGCACTTTATGAATATGGGCATCTGGTCCCACCACCCAGACAAAAGCCTGCTGTTCGGTGGCCGACACACTCGATAAGGGCACGCTGATGACATTGCTTTGTAGCATGGTGAAAAAGACACGGGCGCTTTGCCCCAATTGAATGTCTTGGCTGGCGGCCTTGAGTGCCACTTTGACGCTAAAGGTTCGGGATGAGTCCGCGGCTGGGGAAATTTCACGGACCGTGGCAGCAAAGCGTTCTTCCGGCTTGGACCATAAAGTGACCCAAGCCGCTTGCCCTAAGCGAATTGTGTCAATCGCCTGTTCAGGTATGCCGATGACCACCTCGCGCTCACCCGCAATCGCCAATTGATAGGCCGCCTGCCCTGCGCTAACCACCTGACCAACTTCGATATGCCGTGCAGTAATGACCCCACTTTTATCCGCGATCAACTGGTTATAGCGGGTCTGGTTCTGACTGACCTGATAATTGGACTGTGCCTGTTTTAAGCTGGCCAATGCCGCCTGATACTGATTCTGCATGGCATCATATTGGGAGCGGCTCACCGCATTCATCGGCAATAATTGTTGGAAGCGCCTAAGTTCTTGTTCTGCGACCTTGGCAGTAGATTGCGCACTTTCCAGTTGTGCCCGTGCCGCATTTAATTGTAACTGTGCATCCTTGACGTCTAGAGTTGCCAACACCTGCCCCACACGTACGCGATCCCCGACATCGACATAGCGCTGCAACACCTGTCCAGAGACACGGAAAGCCAAATCGGTTTGTTGACGGGCTTGTACCTCACCGGCATAGCTTTTTTGCTCACTCAATGACGATGTGGGTTGGGTAACCATCACCAGGGGGACATGTTCAGCGACAGCTGGTTCTCGGCTACAGCCCCACAAGGTCAGACTGGATAAAATCAAGAGGCTGGCAATCAGGGTCTTAGCAGGGTTCATGCGGTTGTGCTCTTATCTAAATGTCATTTTTAGGGCAAAATACAAAGCTGTGCTTTGAACAATTTTTAATTAATATACCATGCGGTACACTAATTAAAAGTACTGTTGAAAGTAAATGACTTAAATCACTTGAAGTGGAAGATTTTGTGCAAACGAATGTCGGTCGGCCCAAAGATTTAGAAAAGCACAAGCAGATTCTGCTTGCGGCAAAAAATATGTTCCTCAAATATGGCTATCATGGTTCCAGCATGAACCAAATTGCCCAAGAAGCGGGGGTCACCAAGCTTACGATTTATAATCATTTTCAGGACAAAGCCAGTTTATTTACCTGCGCCATTGAACAGACCTGTGAACATTTAATGGCAACACGTCCCTTTGAATTAAATGTCGACAGCGATTTTTTAACAACCTTTGCCCAAGCCTGCCAAATTGCACTGAATATTATTTATCTGCCAGAAGCCATCAAACTGGAACATTTACTGATTGAACTGGCGGCAGAACAAAACCCTTTGGCATTACAGTTTTATAATGCCTCGCATCAAAAAATGTGTGATGGCTGGGAAGACTTTTTCCAGCAAGCCGCGGCACTGGGTTTTATCCAAGCTGCGGATGTAGAACAGCAACGCCTGTTGCTGCTCTCCCTTTTATTGGGACTCAGACATTTGGAAGTACTGCTTGGCGTGCGCCCAATTCCCAACGCAACACAGCAAAGTGAGATTATTCAACAGAGTATTGAACTGTTTATGCTGAAATATACCGCTTAAGCCAGCCGTAGCGACAGGCTGAATTGATCCCCAAGCGCGGCATTCAACTGCTAGTTTTATCGCCAAAAGCGTGCGACTTTTGTCTTTCTGCTACTTGGCATTATGGCAAATCGGGGTATAGTCAAAAGAATAAGAACTGGAGAATGGAAAATGATTCAACAAATTGATGCTCCACTACGCGAAGACGTACGGTTACTGGGAAATCTCTTGGGTGAAACCCTAAAAGAACACGCCGGGCAAGATTTGTTTAATCAGATAGAACAGATACGCGCACTCGCCAAAGGCGCGCGTGACGGACAAGTCGAAGCTGAAAAACAACTGGAACAACTTTTTCTGAGCCTCGAAGATGAGGAAATTCTGCCATTAACACGTGCTTTTACCCATTTTCTTAATTTTGCCAATATTGCTGAGCAATATCATGTGGTTCGTAGTCGCCGCCAAAGCGAATTCGATCCTGAAGCGCCATCACCCAATCCGCTCGATCATCTGTTTCAAAAATTCAAAGCCCATGAGGTTTCTGCGGAACAGCTCTATCAACAATTATGCGAACTGAAAATTGAGCTGGTGCTCACCGCACATCCAACCGAAGTCAGCCGTCGTACCCTGATTCAGAAATATGATGGGATCAACAACTGTTTATTTAAGTTTGATCAGCAAAAACTGACCCCACGGGAACGCCAAACGGTATTAGAAGATTTAAAACAGCTGATCTGCTCTGCATGGCAGACCGATGAAATTCGTCAACATCGCCCTACCCCTATCGATGAAGCCAAGTGGGGCTTCACCACCATTGAACAGACCTTGTGGAATGCGGTGCCAAAGTTCATACGTGAACTGGATGGCATGGTGGAAGAACATTGTGGTCAACGTCTGCCGCTGCATGTCGCGCCAGTGCGTTTTGCCTCATGGATGGGTGGCGACCGAGATGGTAATCCGAATGTCACGCATAATGTCACCCAAGAAGTGCTGTGGTTATCGCGCTGGAAAGCGGCTGATTTATATCTTCGGGATATTGAGGATTTACGTTGGGAGCTATCGATTCAAAGCTGTAGCAATGAATTAATGCAAGCGCTAGGCACCCCCCATCCAGAACCTTATCGTGAATATTTACGCGACACGCGTGAGCGCTTAAAAATCACGCGCCAGTGGTTGGCGCAGAAATTACAAGGGCAAGACAGTATTTTAGAGGATAGCCGGGTCATCAAAAGCAAAAATGAACTGCTAGAACCGCTGTTGCTGTGCTATCGCTCCTTGATGTCCTGCAATCTGACCGAAATTGCCAATGGCAAACTGCTGGACTTCATTCATCGCGTCAACTGCTTTGGTATTGAATTATTAAAACTGGATATCCGTCAGGAATCGGGTCGACATCGCCAAGCGATTTCTGCGATTACCGAATATTTGGGACTGGGTAATTTTGAAACGTGGACTGAACAGGCGCGTCAGAACTTCTTATTGCAGGAATTGCAAAGCAAACGTCCATTGTTGCCGAAACACTTGCATGAACCTGAGCAAAGTCTGATTCTGCATCCCGATGTACAAGAAGTCTTTGCCACCATGCGTACACTGGCTGAACAACCTGCCGAAAGCTTGGGGGCCTATATCATCTCCATGGCGGAATATCCGAGTGATGTGTTGGCGGTGTTGCTGTTACAAAAAGAAGCTGGCATTCAGCAACCATTACGCGTTGTCCCGCTGTTTGAAACCCTGAAAGACTTGGATGGCGCAGCACAGACCATGCAGACGCTATTCAATATGCACTGGTACAAGCAGCACATTCAGGGCAAACATGAAGTCATGATTGGCTATTCCGACTCGGCTAAAGATGCGGGCTTCATGTCTGCCAACTGGGCCCAGTACCGTGCCCAAGAAGAACTGACTGCGATTGCCAAACAGCATGGTATTCAACTCACCCTGTTCCATGGTCGTGGTGGTTCTATCAGCCGTGGCGGTGCACCTACCCAACAGGCTTTGTTCTCACAACCACCGGGTTCCATTTCCGGTGCCATTCGTGTGACTGAACAAGGTGAAATGATCCGCTTTAAGTTTGGTCTGGAAGGTATTGCCCTACAAAATTTAGAAATTTATACCGCAGCAACACTCGAAGCGACCTTACTGCCGCCACCCGTCCCCAAAGCGGAATGGCGTGACCTGATGCATCGCATGACCGATTTATCGGTACAGGTCTATCGTCAGACTGTGCGGGAAAATCCACACTTTGTGAAGTATTTAAGAACCGTCACGCCTGAACTGGAACTGCAAATGCTACCTTTAGGTTCGCGCCCTGCAAAACGTAAAGTGAGTGGCGGCATTGAATCTTTACGGGCTATTCCATGGGTCTTTGCATGGACACAAATCCGCTTAATGCTACCGGCATGGTTAGGGACTGGGGCAGCCATTAATCAAGTCGTGCAACAAGGTCATAAAGCCACCTTGGAAGAAATGTTGCAACAATGGCCGTATTTCCAGACCCTAATTGATATGTTGGAAATGGTTTTGTCTAAGTCAGATAGCCATGTGGCACTGTACTATGAAGCACATTTAACTCAGGACGAAGATTTAAAAGCCTTAGGGGCAGAATTGCGTCAACGCCTGCAAGAAGCGGTCATGACGCTACTCACCCTCAAAGATGAATCTAAATTGCTGAGTAGTAATGAAGTGTTGGATCAGTCCATGCGTGTACGTAAACCGTATTTGTTGCCGCTGCATTTACTCCAAGCCGAATTAATGAAACGTCGCCGCCTGTATCTGGCAGAACGTCAGGCAGAACATACGCCGGTCGATCATGCGCTGATGGTCAGTATCGCGGGTATTGCTGCGGGCTTACGTAATACTGGGTGATCTGACAGAATGATGTTGCTGGCTCAGCATAAGGCTGAGCCAGCAATACCGAGTCTGCTGGTATCGCGATTGGCAAAATCTTTCGCTACCGCCGCAATTTTGCAGTGGCTCAAGCCATTGCAAAATTTTTTTTGAAAGATTGATAAAAAAAAATTATCGCTCCACAAACTGAATAAATCTCTGCTGTGCACGCGAACATCTTGAATAATCTCTTGATTTCTTTTTAGTTTAATTTACGCATTATTTTACCACTTGGTATAAAAACATTATAAATCATACCTCTACTTCATCAAAATCTAAAAATCAATGATTAAATCACTCGAAAAGAAAGAGTATGATGTGCACAATTTGTTTTTAAAGCGGTCAATTTATGTCCAATTGGTTTCCCCAATGGCGTCCTTATACAGGCAATGTCGAAACGCGTCCTGTCGGCACCAGTGAATATCTTCCCCCTACTCAAAGTGTTGTGCTCGGTATTCAACATGCATTTGCCATGTTTGGTGCAACGGTACTGGCACCGTTTTTAATGGGATTTGACCCCAACCTTGCCATCTTAATGTCCGGGATTTGTACCATTCTGTTCTTTTTCATGACGGGTGGTCGAGTACCGAGTTACCTCGGTTCAAGTTTTGCCTTTATTGGGGTGGTGATTGCCGCGACAGGCTATGCGGCTTCAGGAACAGGCGCACCGAATGCCAATTTAGCCTTAGCCGCTGGCGGGATCATGGCATGTGGTGTGTTATACGCCCTGTTTGGTCTCATGGTCATGGCCACTGGAACCAAATGGATTGAAAAGCTGATGCCACCAGTCGTTACAGGCGCTGTGGTGATGATCATTGGTCTGAACTTAGCACCTGTCACGGTGAAAGGCGTTGCTGGCAATACCTTTAACATGTGGATGGCCTTGGTGACTGTGCTGTGTATGGGTACGATTGCGGTATTTACCAAAGGCTTATTACAGCGTTTACTGCTATTAATCGGCTTATTACTGGCGTATTTGATTTACTTTATTGTGTCAAACGTCATGGGTTATGGCACACCAATTAATTTTAACCCCATTCAGCAAGCGGCATGGTTTGGTCTCCCAACCTTCCATTCACCCCAGTTTGATATCAATGCGATGCTGATTATTGCTCCAGTCGCGTTAATTTTAGTGGCGGAAAATTTGGGCCATATTAAAGCTGTCAGTGCCATGACAGGTGAAAACCTAGATCCGCAAATTGGTAAAGCCTTTTTGGCAGATGGTGTTGCCACCACGCTTTCTGGTGGTGTGGGTGCACCAGGCATGACCACGTATGGTGAAAACATTGGTGTCATGGCTGTCACTCGCGTCTACTCAACCATTGTGTTTGTAATTGCAGGTATCTTCGCGATTTTCTTGGGCTTATCACCGAAGTTTGGCGCCATCATTCACACGATCCCAAGTGCAATTTTAACAGGCGCATCAATTGTGGTCTTTGGTTTAATTACCATTGCCGGTGCGAAGATCTGGATTGAAAACAAGGTCGATTTTTCTAAAAATAAAAACCTGATGGTTGCTGCCGTTACCATTATTTTAGGTACAGGGGACTTTGCCCTCCAATTCGGAAATTTCAATCTGGGCGGTATTGGTACTGCAACGTTTGCAGCCTTAATTTTGAACTGGTTCTTTAGCCTTAATGATAAAAACGAATAACGACTGATATCTTGAATAGCAGCCTTCGGGCTGCTTTTTTTTATTTCGTTGTTGAAAGTACTCCCTATTAATAGAGGGTGTCCTCAAGATCAGGAAGAGCTCTGAAACATGAACTTGCAGTGATGTGCCGCACTTTTGCGGGACGCTGTATTGCACAATTTCTGGCAATCGGCATCTTCATCATAAGCACCCTCATAACTGATGTGCCTATGGTGTGATTTCTCTGCACACAAGGTTCTGCCTCCTTATATGGAGATTAAGTCAGAACAGGTCAGCAACTGCATATTCAACTTAGTGGACTGCGGTCAGTTGAAAAAGTTGGGCATCCTTACCATCTTCAATGCCCCAGATCGTTCCATCTTGAGCTTCAACTAGACCACGAATACGCTGTTTCATGTTTAAGCGCTGTATTTCCTGTACAGGACGTGTTTCTGTATCTACCACAATAATAGCCTGGGAAGACAAGCCACCAATGAGGGCTTTATGACTCCATTTCGGAAACAGCGTCCCGCGATAAAACATCAAGCTGGATGGCGAAATGACGGGTGTCCAACTCAGTTCAGGAGCTTGAAATTCGGGGCGTGTGGCATGATCTGGAATATCACGTCCACTATAATGATCGCCATTGGATACTATCGGATAACCATAATTTGCAGCCTTACGAATCAGATTCAGCTCATCCCCGCCTTTGGGGCCCATTTCGGCCACCCACAGCTGCCCATGACGATCAAAAGCCATGCCTAAAGGGTTACGATGCCCCAAACTCCAAACTTGTGCGGCAATCGAACCCTGTGTCCTAAATGGATTGTCTTGTACTGCTGAGCCATCCTCATTCAGTCGAATAATTTTGCCTAAATTACTTTGTAGATCTTGCGCTGGTTGAAACTTCTGACGCTCTCCCGAACTGATCCACAATTTTCCGGCAGCATCAAATAACAGCCGATGTGCATAATGTCCCTGTCCAGATACTTTGGGTATTTGCTGCCAAATCGGCTTGAACTGGCTCAGTCGGGGCGAAGCTAAAGCAAGATCAGCCAGTTTCGCCTGAATCACCACTGCCCCATATCCCCCTTGACCCGCTTCGGCATAACTCAAATAAAGTAGATGATTGTTCTGAAAATCAGGATGCAACACCACATCGCCCAAACCACCTTGACCGCCATAAGCCACTTTGGGCACCCCGGCTACCGCGATTTTTTGTTGCGTTTGCGGATTAAAAATGAGCAGTGCGCCAGCCTTTTCACTAATCAATAAGCGTTGATCGGGTAACAAGATGATTGACCAAGGCTCATCCAATTCACTCATCTTGTTGACTTTATAAGGTTGTAAAACAGCCACCGATGTTTTTTCAGCTTTTAGGCTTTGTTCACCTGTGCTGCTATTTTCTGCATGACATGCTGCCATCAAAACAGAACTCAATACCCCCAACCAGAATCCAAAACGATTTTTAACATTATTCATGGCACCCTCAATGAAGGTCGGATTTGCTTATAATCTAACCAAAATCAATAGTGAGCAAAAGATAGAATATGTAGCCCAGATGCATGCCCCTTCACTGAATTGATGTCAGCCAAAACGTACAAGGAATGCAGCAAACACGCCTAGACCTTAGTCGTATTTCGGATTAAATTGAACTCATACAGAAACAGGATGTTTCTTAGAATAACAATAAAGAGTAACAACAGGACGTTGAGGTATTACAGGAGTTTTACCTTTCATGAAATACCAAAAAGCCCCGATAGGATGTCGGGGCTTTTTCTATGCCATCTTTAAATTGGCAATAAAAAAAGAGCCTCTAAATGAGGCTCTGATCTTGAATCGGTTTAAGTATAAGAACGCTGTTTACTGCTTTGCACAGCAGCAGGCGCTTCAGCCACTTCTTCCGCTTTATTCACTTTAATCAAAGAGACTGCAAACGCGGCAATAATCGCTGGAATAGCAACCGCAATGAAATTCATTTTGTGCGGTAACTCCATCCCCAATAACATTCCAATCACGATTGGACCAACAATGGCACCTACACGTCCAATGCCTGATGCCCAACCTAAACCGGTCGAACGTACCGCCAATGGATAATATTGTGCCACATAGCTATAGAGCAGAATACTACAACCAATGGATGCCGCACCTGCCAATGCAACCAATAAATAGATAACCGGTTGTGGAGAATTAAAGCCTAATCCTACCAATGCACATGCCCCTACAATCAACATACTGATAATCACGGGTTTTAAATGGAAGCGGTCTGCAAGAATACCACCGCCAGCTGTACCAATCACGGCACCAATATTTAAGGACAATAAGAACATCAAGCTGCTGCCCAATGAATAGCCTGCAGCCATCATCAGTTTTGGTAACCAGCTGCCTAAGGCATAAACCATCAATAAACACATGAAAAAGCATGCCCAGAATAAAACGGTTCCCATACCACGACCGTTCTTGAACAATGCTGCTACAGAAGCATCTGGCACTTTCGCTTCATTTAATACTAAAACAGTATTTTCAGTAATTTTTTCATCTGGAACAAGTCGTTGAATAATATTACGCGCTTTTTCAGTTTGTTGGTCTTTCACCAAGAAAGTCACGGATTCAGGCAGAAACTTCCATAGAATCGGAATAAATAACAGTGGAATGCCTGCAATAAAGAACATGATTTTCCAACCGAACGTTGGGGTAAAAGCAGCCCCTAATAATGCCGCCATAATCCCACCCATGGCATAACCACTAAACATTGCCGTGACTAAGGTACTCCGCACTTTCTGAGGTGCATATTCCGAGGTCAACGCTACCAAGTTAGGTAATACGCCACCGATCCCTAAACCTGCGATAAAGCGCAAAATACCAAATTCAGTCGGGTTTGAAGCAAAACCACCTAAAAATGTGAAGCCACTAAATAGCGTCACACAAATAATAATCACTTTTTTACGCCCAATTTTATCGGCCAGCATACCAAATAGCATGGCACCGAACATCATGCCTGCCAATGCGGTACTGGCGAGCATACCCGCTTGTACTGCTGTCATTCCCCACTCTTTCATCAACAGGGGAAGTGCTACACCATTGATGGCTAAATCATAGCCATCAAACAGAACGACGAATAAACACCACAAAACTACCGTTAAATGAAAGGGTCTAAATTTAGCCTGATCGATTACAGCATTTACATTCATTGTTGTCGCTGTCATTTTTACTCACCTCCAATTGTGAGACTTTATTTTCAACATACAATGAATAGCCATTCATTTTTTGTCTAAAACCTCAAGGGTATAAAGATATACCTAAAAGGTATTCGACCCATCAAATGGTAGAATTTGTCAGCGATTTAAGTCGAAAAAAGATCAGGAAATGTAGGAAAAACGTTACTTATATCGTAACTTAAAAAAATTAAATATTAAAAATCAATGTACTAAATTTAAAACCTCATACAATCAGACCAAAGTTAACTTGCTTTAGAGATTGTTAATTATTATCTGGATAAAATATTACTATTTTCCTTATTTCCCGCA